>JBDRRP010000016.1:0-57205 GCA_043825735.1 Pseudomonadota bacterium
GCAGATAATACGCGGTGTTGGGAAAGCCCACCTTAGTGTCCGCATTGTGGGACGCCAAGGCCATCTGCAGCTTGCCTTCGACCTTGCTGACGATATTGTAGCCGCCCTGAATGGCGGCAAATGCGACTAAACGAGACATGCTTCTTCCTCCTTCGTTGAGGATTTAGGTGGATATTAGGCCTGGAGTTTCTGGCGATCAGCCATGTCCATAAGCACGCGATCACGCGCCTTGTCGATCCCGAGCGCTTTTCGCTTGGCATCGATGTGGGCGATCATCATGTGAGCATGCTTGATGGGGTCAGCTTCAAAATCCCACTTGCCGCCGTAAAGATTTTCCATCTCCTTGAAAAGGTAGTCCTGGAACACCGGAGCCCCGACCGTGGGGAAGTGGTAGCCAAAGACCGTATACACACCGGAGGTGACGAAGTACTGGCCGATGCTGATGGCCTTTTCGCTCATCCATTCGGGGGCACTGCCCGCTGCAGGAATGTCGCAAAGGTCCTTACCCAGACCGCCGGCCTTGATGACCTCGGTGGCCGCCAGCAAAATCCGGCTGTTGTCCACACAGGAGCCCAAATGCAGCACCGGCGGGATACCAACGGTCTCGCAGACTTCGGCAAGCCCGGGACCGCAGAAGACCTGGGCCGTATCCGGCGTCAAAAGCCCTTCCATGGCGCAGGCGATGCCGTTGCAGCCCGTGGTGAGCACCAGCACGTCGTTTTTGATCAGCTCCTTGACGATGGTGATGTGCGCTTCATTGTGACGGGTACGGGCGTTGTTGCAGCCCACAACACCGGCCAGACCGCGGATACGGCCGTTGATGATGTTGTCGTTCAGGGTGTAGTAGCTGCCCCTGAAGGTGCCCCCCAGGTGGTACTGGATCGACTCCACGCTGAAACCGGCGATCTGGGTGGCTTTCTGGGGCGGAATCATCACCTCGGCGCCCCGGTTCTGGAAGTTGTCGATGGCCATTTTCACGATACGCTTGGCGTCTTCCATGGCATGGTGCTCATCGAATTCGATGTGCTCCACATTGGCCTGCTCCATGCGCGCGATGGGATGGGTGGTGATCAGCTTGGTGTGAAAGCACTTGGCCACGTTGGCCAGGTTCTGGAATACGCACTGGATGTCAACGACCATGGCATCGCAGGCGCCGGTGATGATGGCCAATTCCTGCTGCAGATAAGTGCCTGCCGGCGGAACGCCGTGGCGCTGCAGGATCTCGTTGGCCGTGCAGCAGATGCCGCCCAGTTGAATCCCCTTGGCGCCCTTGGTCTTGGCGTAGTCCAGCATATCCTTGCTCTGGGCCGCGGCCACGATCATCTCGGAAAGCACCGGCTCGTGCCCGTGTACGATGATGTTCACGTGGTCTTCCTTCATGATCCCCAGGTTGGCCTCTGACTGCAGCGGCGACGGGGTGCCGAAGAGCACGTCCTGAAGATCGGTGGCGAGCATGCTCCCGCCCCAACCGTCGGCCAGCGAGGCCCGGGCGCCCTGCTTCATCAGGTTCTTGTAGTCCTGATCCACGCCCATGTGGGTGCGGTGCATGATCTCAACGATTTCCCTGTCGATGTTGCGCGGCAGCACGCCCGCCTTTTTCCATTTTTCGTAAAGCGGCGCCGGAGCCCGCTTCAGGTAGAGCAATTCACCTTCGGCCTTGCCCCACTCGTTGAGGGCTTTTTCAGCCACTTCCAGCGCGATTTCATCGATGTCGCGGTCCACTTCCTTACCATCGACCTCAACGGTGGTGGCCACCCCAAGGTGCGGCGCGACGGCTAAAAGCTTCACCGTGTCCTTGATCTTGTAATCCTCGGTCTCCTTGCGGGCGGCGGACATGAACACCTCGGCCACGCTGCGACCGTGGTCGGAGTGGGCGGCCGCGCCGCCGGCAATCATCCGGATGAAGTTTCTGGCGGCAATGGTGTTGGCCGTGGCGCCGCACAGCCCCTTGCGGGTGTCCTCGCCTTCAATGCCGCCTTTGGGCAAGGGCAGCCGGCAGGGGCCCATTGCGCAGTTCTTGCAGCAAATCCCCTGCATGCCAATGGCACAGGGCTTCATGGTCACGGCACGGTCAAATACCGTGTCGATGCCCAGTTCCTGGGCGCGTTTGATCATCAGCTGCGTAGCGACGTCGATGGAAGCAGCAACCGGATCCGCTACGGTGGCGGCCTTCTTCACGACTTTGGTTTCTTCTGACATTAGAGGTTCCTCCTCATATTTTATTTTCCGGGGTGGGTATCCACCGCGGTTTATGTCTTTAGGATACCCGACGGTGAATGCGATCGAGTTGATAGAGCATCTTGTCAAGCGGACTCATCTGGTCGGCTGCGGCCGACATGGGAACCGTTTCATCCGCGGCGACCTTACGGCCCGCCTTGAATTTTTCACGTTCCGCCGCCCGCTTCTGGCGAAGTGCTTCGGCCTCGGCTTCGCGCTTGGCGTTGGCATCGGCGTCGGCTTTTGCTTTGGCGTCTGCTTCAGCCTTGACCTTGGCATCGGCATCGGCCTTGGCTTTGGCTTCGGCGGCAGCCTTGGCGGTGGCGTCGGCGTCGGCTTTCGCTTTGGCGGCCGCTTCTGCCTTGGCTTTGGCCTCGGCGTCGGCTTTGGCCTTGGCCTCTGCATCTACGGCCGGCTTTGGAGCCGGTGCGGCAGCAGCGGGTGCCGGTTCAGCGGCCTTCTTGGGGGCGGCCTTCGGGGCCGGAGCGGCCTGAGGTGCTGCAGCGGCAGCCTTTTTCGGGGCAGCTTTCGCGGCCGGTGCGGCCTTCTTGGGCGCTTCGGCGATGGTCAGATCCGGTGCCGGTGCCAGTGCTGCCAGGTCGATGTCCACATCGTCGAGGCGCTTGGTGATGCCGGCGACTTTCTGGGCGGCGCCGCCATCGGCCATCAGGTCGATGTAGGCTTTCACCAGACGGATCGACTCGGGGTGACGCATGATGAGGATATTGCTGCCGGCATGCAGATAGGCCACCGCACCGACGGCTTCCATGATAATACCGCGTCGCTCGGGGTCTCCCAGGATGGGCGCTTCGGCGACGGACAGCTTGGCTTCCTTGCACTTCCAGATCTCGTTGCCGAGGTTGTTGATGAGCGGCTGCTGCAACTTGTCGTCGCCCTGGGACAGGGCGGCTGCGCTGAGACGCTCCATGACGGAGTAGGAATACTCAAGGCCATAGCCCAGACCACCGGTGGTCGGATCGATGATGACCTTGTCCATTTTTACGCCAAGGTTTTCCAGAAGAATGTTGACCTGCTTGGCGAGGTTGACATCGATGGGGGAAGAAGAAATGATCGTGTGGCCGTAACCCATGGCCGCCGCACCGATGCCCTTGTGGTTTTTGTCTTCCACGGGGCCCATCACCAGGTTGGCGCCCTGGTGGTCTTCGGCGATTTTTTTCAGGACGGCTTCGTCTTTCTTGAAGTTGGCCACGCCCCAGATGATGAGCGGGACCTTGATCGCGCCGAGGACTTTCTTAACCGTTGCCGACGCCGCTTCCGGGCTGGCATCCGCGCCATTGGGATCGGTGCTTTTCAACTGAAGCACCACCATCTCGGCGCCATATTCCTCCACGCACTTCTTTGCCCACGCAGCCGGATCGGATACCACATCCTTGAAGGGGCTCAGGGCAGCCTCGGGCCAATCTTCCGGTGCACTATCCCAGATTTCCATGGCGATCTTCGGCTTGTTGGCCATATCTCCTTCAAACGTGTAGAAAGGATAACAGGATTCCCCCCCCACGGTGATGGCGCTGTCGCCTTTGCCGATGGTAATCGGTTTGATGGTGCCGGAATACGATTCCTTAGTGAATTCGAAACCCAATTTCTGTCTCCTTTGGCTGAGAATTAAGGTTCATCCAGCTACAGCTCTGGCGAAGTGTACTCCAGGCCGCTGCATAGCATAAGGGCCTGAATCTAATATGGATATACACCCCCTTTCTAAAAAGATATTTTATATCAGCACACCTTATACCGGAAGGTGTTATTTCCAATGGAAAAAATGGAGGGGAACGCCCGAATCACCAAGTATGTTCCTTTATATTAGGGGCTGGATGTTTGTCAATAGATCCAGCCCCCTGAACCGCAATCAGTATCTGCTGAGGGTTACGGTTTTTGCAGCGGCGTTACCCGCCCGGCTTGCGGCGCTGCGCCAATCGGGATTTGAGCTTTGGAAACTGGTTCAGATCCGTGTGCGGCAGAAATAGCGCCGCCACGTAATTGTCCATGAAGGAGGAGGTCTCAGACAGCTCGAAATTGGTCATCATCCGGGTGACACCGACCACGTCCTGGCGAATCCGGTTGGTAAGGCAGCTCATGCGTGCGCCCAAGAGGGATCCGTTGCCAATGAACGTGACGCACCCGGCGTCGATCTCCGGCAGCAATCCGATGGTGATGGCCTTTTCCAGATCCACGTAACTGCCAAAGCCGCCGGCAAGGATGATGCGTTCGATGTCGCTGATGTGCATGCCCACTTCTTCAAGCAGGGTCAGGCAGCCGCTGTAGATGGCGCCCTTGGCCCGGATCAGGTTGTCGATGTCCACCTCCGAAAGGGCGATGTCCCGGTCGATCTGGGTTTCTTCCTGCCAGGCCAGCACATACTCCCAGATGCCGCGGCGCTCCCGGACGCGATCGGTGCCCAGGTCCCGGTTGAACTTGCCCTGATTGTTGATCACGCCCGTTTCAAAAAGGGTCGCCACCATGATGATGAGTCCGGAGCCGCAGATCCCCCGGGGGCGGACGTTGCCGACGGTCATGAGCATGGGCTCCAAGGAGACGGGGTCGATGGAAAAATCCTCGATGGCCCCCTTGGCCGCACGCATGCCGAATTCGATCCCGCCCCCCTCGAAGGCAGGGCCGGCCGAGCACGCCGCACAGGCCATCCAATCCTTGTTGCCGATGACGATTTCCGCATTGGTGCCGATATCCATAAACAGCGTGAGCTTGTCGGTGCGGTAGAGGCCGGAGCCCATGACGCCGGCCACGATGTCGCCGCCGACATAACTGGACACCTGGGGATAGACCAGGGCCGTGACGTGCTCGCCGAGGGCCATACCGATCTCCACAGCCTTAATGGGCGGATACAGGGTGGCGGCCGGAACGTAAGGGGACCGCCGGATATAGCGGGGGTTCACCGCCAGCAGGAGCTGGGTCATGGTGGTGTTGCCGGCCAGGGTGACCGTGGAGAGATCTTCAGGGTCGATGCCGGCGCCCTTGATGATTTTTCCCAGGATGGTATTGATGGTGGCGACCACCACCAGCTGGAGCCGCTGCAGTCCGTCGCCTTTTTCCGCGAACACGATTCTGGAGATGACATCCTCGCCGTAACTGATCTGCCCGTTGAAATCGCCCTGCTCGGCGAGCACCTCCCCGGAGGCCAGGTCGATGAGCTGGCCGTAGACGGTGGTGGTGCCCACATCGATCGCCACGGCATAGGACCGCTCGGTGGTATCGCCGGCCTGGACATTGATGATGCGGGTTTTGCCGCCCTGGCGCACGGGCCTGAGCAGCGTCGCCGTGATGCGGAAGTCGGCTTCGCGCATGACGTCGGGCAGCTTCCGGATGACGCCCAGATCCACTTCGAGCTGGGTCTCGCCGTAATTGGCCTTGAGAAAACTCACCAGGCGGGTGACGTCGGGCAGGTGGTCCTGGTGGTCGGGGGGAGTGATTTCCAGATACCGCTTTTCCACCGGGGGCATGAACAGCCCCTCCTCCTTGAGCGCCTCGAAATCAAAGGCGCGGATCTTCGCCATGCGTCGCGGTGTCACATGGGCCATCAACGCAGAGGTATCGATGTCCGATTCCACGGGAACCCGCACGGTCACATCCCCGGCCACCACGCTCAGACAGGCCAGCCGATAACCCCGATCCATGTCTTCCTGGCTCAACCGCTGGGACGCGCCACCAGTCACTGCGCCCGATTCGATAATGACCCGGCACTTGCCGCAAACCCCCTCACCACCGCAGGAGGCGTTGATGTGAACCCCGGCCTCCATGGCGGCGCGAATCAGGGTCTGGCCCTGCGGTACGCGGATCGATTTTCCGTGGGGAAGAAATGTTACGGTCGCATCACTCATATATGGGGACCTCCACGCCGGTGCTGACACCGCCGGCATTGCGTTAAAAAAAATCTTTTTCGCTTATCCAGAAAGCTCAAGCCACAACCGAATGCCATTGCAATCGGAAAAAATCATATCACTGCAAAGTTCACGCAGCACACGGGGGTTTTTTAACCCCAAAAAAATATTTCTCGCGCAGAGGCGCGGAGACGCAGAGAACTGCGGTAAATTGAATTGCGCGAGTGCTTTCCCCTGCGCCTCTGAGAGAAAATCGCTTATTTACAGGACTGTCAAGGTTGATGTCCCTGGAAGAAGACAATTTCTTCTCTTTGCTGTCATCCCGACAAAGGCCAGAAACCAGGCTGCTCATACATTTCAGGGCTGCCCCGGAAACCCGATGCTGCGCCCAGGCATAGACAAAGAGACTAAGGGCTGTCCGGCGCTTCCTTAAAATAGCACCGCAGCTCGAGCATATCCCCGTCCAGGGTGTTACTGACCTTATAGGGCAAGGTTTTAAACAGGCGGATCATCCCCTGGTTGTGGGGTGCGGTGAAGGCGACCAGACCGTTGATCCCGTTGTCGCGGGCCGCCAGGGCCAGTTTCTGGATGAGAATTTTCCCCATCTTCTTTCCCTGCCAGTCCTTGCTCACGGAAAAAGCCACCTCGGCGATGTTCTTGGACTCATCCAGAAGCGATTCCCCCACGGCGATCACCCGGCTGAATCCGATGTCCCCCACGGTGGCGATGACGGTAAGGTCCTTGAGATAATCGACCTGGCTGACCCCCTTGACATCCTTTTCCAGAAACGCCGTCTTTTCGTGGAAAAACCGCGACACCACATCGTCTTTGCTCAGTTGGTAGAAATGCTCCTGAATACGGCGCTGATCCACCGGTTTGGCTGGACGGATCGTCACCATCTCACCATCGATCTCCCGCACTTCCTCGAGATGAACGGGGTAAACGCCGTGCATGGCTTCAGAGAGCGTCTGCTGCTTGCCGAGCAGACCCATTTCCTTGGCCTTTGCAAACAGCCCATTGCGAAAATCCGGGTGGGCGAGACTGATCATGGCCATGGCCCGCTCCTTGAGGCTCTTGCCGAAAAGCCGGGCCATGCCGTACTCGGTCACCACGTAGTCCACGTCCCCCCGCGGGACCACAATCGCCATGTCGCTCAGCATGGGGACGATACGACTGGTCTTGCCCTGGTTTTCGGTGGACAGCAGCATGATCACCGACTTGCCACCGACGGATCGGCTGGCGCCGCGGACAAAGTCGAGCATCCCCGTAACCCCTGAAAAATGGTTGTAGCTCAGGGCGTCGGCCGCCACCTGGCCGGTGAGGTCCATGGCCTCGGCCACGCACATGGCCACCATTTTATTATGACGCGAAATGATGGACGGGTCGTTGACGTAATCGGAAGGCTGGAAATCGATAGACGGGTTGTCGTTGATAAATTCGTAGAGGTTTTTGCTCCCGATAGCGCCGCTGGCCACCACGCGCCCCTCCTTGTAGCCTTTGCGGCGGTTGGTGATAACCCCTTCGGAGACCAGCCGCATGATGCTGTCGGTGACGAATTCGGTGTGTACGCCAAGGTCTTTTTTTCCGCTCAGGGCCAGCAGGGTCGCCTCAGTGGTGGCACCGGGATCGATGTGTATGGTGGCACCGTCTTCGATGAGACGCGCCACGTTTTTGCCCACCATGTTGGCAGCGTCCATCTCTGGAGGCGAGGCCACCGTCAGCAGCGCTTCGTCGTACTCGACAATGACATCGACATCATTGACGTGGACAAAGCTTCTGCCCAGCACGCGGGGCATGTTCTGGTTTACCTGGGCGATCACCAAATCGGCCGATTCTGCCGCTGCCAGGGTGATGTCCACCGACACCCCCAGGCTCATCCAGCCGAAATCATCGGGAGGCCCCACCTGGATCATGGCCACGTCGATGGGCAACCGGCGGCTTTTGAACAGATGGGGCACCCGGCTCAGGTTGATGGGGGTGAGAAAGCGCATGTTCTGCGCGATGCCCTTGGGTCGCGCCGACCCGGAGTAGAATGAACGGATATTGAAATTCTGGTCCTCGGTTTTACCGGCGATCAGCGACAGCGGGGTGCTCTCCAGGCTGAGCATCCGGATGATTTCCAGATCGGTGAACTTGAGCGAAGCTTCTGCCAGCAACCGTACCAGGTGTTGAGGTTCTCCGCAGGAGGATCCGATGAACACCCGCTGCCCAGGCCGGATCAATTGGATGGCCTCCGCCCCTTGCTTTTTTTTTGCCACGTAATTGTCTGCCCAATAGATCGTCTTAGGCATGCACCCACCTTTCCATGAATTGCTTTATAACCTACCTAAAAATAGGTATATCGCCGTGTTAAAATAAACAGCGATCCCCTGCCCAAATCGCTTTCAGGAACAGGAAACCGAGGGCCCTACTGCCCCGCATGTGTAGCCTAAGAAATGGGCTTTAGCAAGGCATCTTGGCACATCAATCGCACCCGAAACGGCACCGGAGCAGGCGCTGCCGGCAAGCATCGGTGTTGCCCCCGTCACGACATCCCTGCCTCACGCAGCCGCTCCCTCAGTCTGGTAAATCGCGTGTCGACCCCGATCTTGCCGATGCCTATTTTCACGGCACGCCGACTGCCGACCAGCACGACCAGCTGACGGCCCCGGGTCACGGCCGTGTAGATGAGGTTTCGCTGGAGCATGACGTAATGCTGCGTCAACAGAGGGATCACCACCGCCGGGTACTCGGATCCCTGGGCCTTGTGAACGGAAACGGCATAGGCCAGTGTGATGTCGTCAAGATCACCGCCGTCGTAAACCACCGTTTGCCCGTCAAAAAGAACCCTGATCTGCCGCGCGCCCTCATCAATGGCCGAAATTCTCCCCATGTCCCCGTTGAACACATCCTTGTCGTAGTTGTTGCGGATCTGCATGACCTTGTCACCGATACACAGCCGCCCCTCCCCTTTGGCGACACCATCGTTCCGGGGGTTGAGCGCCTGCTGCAGGGCAAGGTTCAAATGGGCGGCGCCCACCAACCCCTTGTGCATCGGGGTGATGACCTGGATATCATCGACCGGATCCAGGCCGAAACGTCCGGGGATGCGATCGGCCACCAGTTTTAGAATCAGCTCCAGCGCCACGGCCGGATCTTCCTGTTCGATAAAGTAAAAATCCGAAAGGTCTTCTGCGGCGTCGGTAACCGGCATTCGCCCTGAATGGATGCGGTGGGCGTTGACCACAATGCGGCTTTGCTCCGACTGGCGGAAAATGTCTGAAAGCCGGGCCACGGCCACCCGCCCACTATCGATGATGTCGCCCAGCACGTTGCCGGCCCCCACCGACGGCAGTTGGTGGATATCGCCCACCATGACGAAGACACAGCCCGACGGCACCGCGGAGAGCAGAAAATACATGATCACGGTGTCGAGCATGGAAGCCTCATCCACGATCATCACATCCGCCGAAAGCGGCCGCTGCCGGGTTCTCTGAAATCCGCCTTTTTGGGGGCTGTATTCGAGAAGCCGATGGATGGTACCGGCCGCCAGCCCCGTGGCCTCGCTTAGCCGCTTGGCGGCACGGCCGGTGGGCGCGCCCAGCATTACGCGAGCACCCGCGCGCCGGTAAATCTCCACGATGGCCCGAACGATGGTGGTCTTTCCGGTGCCCGGCCCCCCCGTGATGACCGCCACGGTCTGCTCGAGCGCTGTCATCACCGCCAGCCGCTGCCCCTCTGACAGCGTAAACCGAAGCCGGCCGGCAACCCACTGGATGGCCCGTTCGGGGGTAGCCACCGTTTTTGCGCGCGGTGCCCGGATCAATGCCGTCAGATGGCTGGCGATGGCCGTCTCGCAGTGGTGAAAACGGGCCAGAAAGACGGCGTCGCCGCCGTCCCCCGGTTCAAGGACGATCTGCCGATCCCGGACGGCCGCTGATACGGCCCCGTCAACCCGTTCCGGGGACACGCCGAGCAACTCTCCGACCCGCGCCGTCAGTCGCTCGCGAGGGCAATAGACATGCCCGTCGTCGGCTTCCTTCTCAAGAACGAAAACCAGCCCGGCCTGCACCCGCACCGGTGAATCCGGGGCAATTCCCAGGCTGGCAGCAATGCGATCGGCTTTCTGGAATCCGATACCGTGGATGTCGGCGGCCAGGCGGTAGGGATTGCTGCGGATCACCGCTGCGGCCCGCTCGCCATAGCGCTTGACGATCCGCAGGGCGAAATTGGTGCTCACGTCGTGGGCGCTCAGAAACACCATGACATCGCGAGTGCTCCGCTGATCGTTCCAGGCCTTGGTGATGCTGGCGATTCGTTTTTCACCGATACCGGGGATCTCGGCCAGACGCCCAGGATCGGCAGCGATGATATCCAGGGTGCGCTCCCCGAAGTGTTTGACGATGCGGCTGGCGGTCACCGGCCCCAACCCCGGTATGAGACCTGAACTCAAATACTTCTCGATGCCTTCGCCGGTTGTGGGCTGCTCTGAGACACAGGCCTGAATCTGGAACTGGCGGCCGAAACGCGGATGCGCCACCCACATGCCGGTCATGCGGATGTGCTCTCCCACCGTCGGCGCCGCCAGAATACCCACAACGGTGACCGGCTGGGCATACCCGCTCGCACGCACCTGTGCCACCGTGTAGCCGGTGTCCTCACGGGTATAGGTGACGCGCTCGAGCTGCCCCTCCAGCACGGTACTCGTCGCTGCGTCCATCACACCCACGTCGGCACCGTGATCGCCTCCGGCGCCACGGAATACGGAATATAGCACTTGATGTCGATCACCGGACTGCCGTCTCGGGCATCCAAATCCGCCACGGCGATCCGGGTCCCCGAAATTTCAAGAATGCGGCAAAGGGTCAATGCCAAAAGATTGGGACGCAAGGGGGAATGCGTTGCAAATACGCCGGTCAGGGGATTTTTGGAATCTTTGCGCGGGTGAACCTGCAACACGGCACGTTGGGACGGGGTGTCGTTTTCGTGAAACCAGTAAAGCACGTGAATGTGGGAAAAACCGTCAAGGCCCAGCAGGCCGTCTGCAAACGCCGGTTCAACGTCAATCCAGGTGCGCGCCTGCTGCCGGTGCACCCAGCCGATGGGCACCAGGGAAAAGGATTTGCTCATGTTGCAGCCTCCTCTCAGTGTCAGGTGTCGCTAAACAGGCGCCGGTGCCGGGGAAGAATCTCCAGATAATCGTCGGCGGCCTCGTAAAATTTGGCCAGAGCGGCATCATCGAGGGGTTTTTTGATCTGGGCCGGGATTCCGGCGACAAGGTACCCCGGCGGCACCTGCTGGCCGATACGCACCACCGATCCCACTGCTACCACCGCGCCGCGGCCGATGCGCGCACCGTTTTGCACCACGGCCCCCATGCCGATCAGGCACCCGTCTTCAAGGGTGCACCCGTGAATAACGGCATTATGACCCACCGTCACCCGGTTGCCGATAACGACCGGAAAGCCGAAATCCGTATGAAGGGTACAGTTGTCCTGGATGTTGGAGGCCTCGCCGATGGTGATGCGCTCCATGTCACCGCGAAGCACGGCGCCGTAATAGACGCTTGAAGTGTCGCCAATGGTGACCGCACCGATCACCGTCGCCGTTGGAGCGACAAAGACCCCGCTGCCGATAACCGGCTCCCGGCCTTCATACGTTATAATCATGGTGTCTCCTGGATAAGTATCCGCTTATTTATGAAACTCAAGGTTGATGAAATCGTAAAAAGTGATTTTGAACCAAAGAGACCGCAGAGGACCGCAGAGAATATTATGAATAATAAAAAAGTTATCTCTGCGCTCTCTGCGCCCTCTGTGGTGATTTCAGACTTTTTACGAATTTGTCAATTTTAACAACCCTGTAAAAAAGTATTTTTCTCGCAAAGGCGCCAAGTACGCCAAGAAAAACATCAATGCGTTAGCTTTGCGATCTTTGCCCTTCGACTTCGCTCAGGGCCTTGAGCCTGTCGAACGGCGGCTTTGCGAGAGATTCAGTCCTCATTGCACTGCCGCCGGCGCCGGAAGCACGCCCCGCCGCTAGGGCAGGGGCTGCTCACGGCGGCGGCGTTTTTCGGCATGCGTGGTGTATATCCGATACAGGGGCATGTCATAAAACGCAGCGATGGCATAGACGCTCCGGCGCACCGGGGAGGTATCCACCTCCATGATGCGCACGTTTTCAGGTGCGCCGGACACCACCCACATGTGACCGTTTGATATGCCCGCATATGCCGGCACCCCGGCCGTCTCCAACAGCGCCAGCAGCAGCAGAGACAGGTTTTTACAGTCCCCGCGACCACTGGCGATGGTCTCTGCCACATCCTGCCACGGTTGCGTTTCGTCCACATACTCAAAGCGGGAATGCACCAGGGTCAGCACATCATCGGCCGCTGACCCATCGCTACGGTCCGTTCCATACCGGTTTAGATAGCGCGCGGCAGCCTCAGCGTTGATCAGCGCCTGCACCGGCGTACTGCCGGTGTCGGTATCCACGATATAGGCCGTGCCCTCGTAACGAGGCTGGTAGAGGCGGTTGATAAGGACGATGTTTTCCACCACCATCTCCCGGTAGGAGGCCAGGGCGTCCGGCTGCCCGGGGATCGCCCCGGGCTGATCAAGGACCGGGCGCGCCCTGACGGCACACCCCCAAGGCGCTGCAGCAAGAAGCATCCAGGCCAGCACAAACGGCCACCCTCGCCGACATACACCGATTGAAAGGTGCGCGCAGTGCCCCGGTATCCTCAGGAACGCCTCAAAAAACAAACCGGCATTTGCATCTGTTGAAATCATCGTTATTGTAGAAATATTATCACATCCGAGTCGGCCATAAAAGACGGAGAGACCATGTCAGGCAACGTCATTGCCATTGAAGAACGCGACGGCCCCTTTCAGATTGTTTTCCAGCGTCTGCTGCGAATGGTTCCTGACCGGGAAAAAAGCAACAAGAATCTTCAGCGGTTGCTGGCGTTTCGTTTGAAAATCGATGGCGAGGCGGCAACCGCAGAGTACCTCGTGCGCAATATCCGGGACTACATCAAATGCGGCAATCACGGCAGTCTCTATGAATTTTTAAGAAACACCGGCGTAAGGGATCATTGTGCACCCCAGTTGGATCCGCCACCGGAAACCGCTTGAATGGCAGTTCCCCCTTATAAGCACCCTAACCGGTTGAGACCTCATGAAATTTTTCATTTCCGAAGGCAATCTTGGCAGCGAAGCAACGAAGGCGCAGGCCGAAATGGTTATCGCTGCGCTTCAGAAAAAGGGATGGGACGTAGCCTACGGCGCAGCTGAAAACAAGGCTACCGATATTTCCGAATTCGGCCAAGAAGAAACGATCCTGAACAATTTCACGGACGACTTCATGGCCTGTCTCGACGCCATGGGGTTATAATCGGGCAGCGCCGTTTTGCCGCCGCGTTCAGCAGAAATCGTTCTTGGCCGCCAGAGCGTCTTCCTCCCTTGAAACCGCATTGACACCCCCCCCCGGCATCACTAATATACGATCATCTTCATCACGGAGACGGATGCACGGAAAGGGTGCCAGCGATGCCTGTCACAATGACCGCCCAGCAACTCTTTGAAGCCGGTATGATACTGTTCACCAACGGCAAATACCAGAACAGCATCCACCTGTTCACAGAGGCCTTGATCCTCGATCCTGAATACGAGCCGGCCTACCTAAGTCGAGGATCCGCTTTTATGAGAGAAGCCCGGATGCCAGAGGCCATTGCTGATTTCACCAACGCTATCGCACTCAATCCGCACCGTGAGCGCACCTTCAACCTGAGGGGGCTGGCGAGGGCCAATTTGGGCGATTATGAAAAGGCGGTGAGCGACTATACCCGCGCTATCCAGATCAATCCCGAATTCAGTGCCGCCTACGTCAACCGCGAAAATGCCGTATGCGAACTGCAGCGCACCGGGCACCGCAGTGCCGGCATGCCCCAGGCGGCTGAAACCGCCCGACATTCGGCAGCCGTATTCCACCCGCTTCACCTGCCGTGGCAGACCAAGCGTCCGTAGCAAGGCTGTCAGCGCACCCCGTAAACGTATGGAGTTTCACTTGAGTTGGGGCCATATATTTTCGGATCATCTTCCAAAGAGTCGGTCGATGAATAGGGGTCAAGGGTCCGAGGGTTGCGCCTATACGGCTTAACAGCGACAAGGGGTCGAGTGAAAAACAACTAAGAAAACAGCAAAATACGTCTGCGGCTCGTAAAGCTTTGGGCCGGTTTCTTTGGGTGCGATTATGGTCTCACCAGTAACATGGTGCCTGGATCGGCGCCCAGCCGCAAGAGTACTGTATAACGCCCAATGCCGTCACTTGAACCCTTGACCCCTCGAAACCTTTTCTCCAACTAAATGGGAGATGCCCCATATTTTATTGGCACACCGACATGATGCATGACAGCCCGGCATTGAACCGAGCCGATGGAGATCTCCCGTGGATATTATAGACCTGCGCTCGGACACCCTGACCCGGCCCACATCGGAAATGCGTGAGGCCATGGCCTGCGCCGCCGTGGGAGATGACGTGTTCTGTGAAGACCCGACGGTGAACCGGCTGGAAGCAATGGCCGCCGAGATCACCGGCAAATCGGCAGCGATGTTCGTCGCCAGCGGCACCATGGCCAACCTGGTGAGCGTTTTGACCCACTGCCAGCGGGGCGATGAAATGATTCTGGGCGACCAGGCCCACATCTTCTTTTACGAACAAGGCGGATCGGCCGCCCTCGGTGGCGTCCAGCCCCGCATCCTGCCCAACCGCCCTGACGGCACCATGGCACTGGAAGCCATCGCCGCGGCCGTGCGCCCCGACGATGTCCACTTTCCCACGTCGCGCCTCATCGCGCTCGAAAACACGCACAACCGGTGCATGGGTACGCCGCTGACGGCCGATTACACCCGTGCGGTGGCTGAATTGGCCCATGCCAACGGGATGTTTCTCCATGTGGACGGCGCCAGGATTTTTAATGCCGCTGCGGCGCTCAATGTCACGGTCAAGGAACTGGCGGCCCCGGCCGATTCATTGAGTTTTTGCCTGAGCAAGGGCCTTGGGGCGCCAGTGGGTTCTCTGGTCTGCGGCGATGCGGCATTCATCCAAAGGGCCCGCCGCCTTCGCAAGGTCGTGGGCGGCGGCATGCGACAGGCCGGGGTTCTCGCCGCGGCGGGTATCGTGGCCCTCACCCATCATGTAAACCGGCTGGAAATCGATCACGCCAATGCCCGTCGCCTGGCAAAGGAAATCGCCGACATACCGGGACTGTCTATCGATGCGGATGCGGTGCGCACCAACATCGTTTTCTTCGATGTGACAGCGGAGGGTCTGTCCGCCGTCGATCTGGTGAACCGCCTGGCCGCAGCCGGCGTCCGGATGCTGGCGCCCGGACCAAATCGCATTCGCGCGGTCACGCATCTGCACATCACCGAGGCCGACATCGAGCGCGTCATCGAGATCATAACCCAGACACTCGGCGATCGATAGTGCCCATCCATGAATATCCCGCCCCTGGCGGGAGGGGACAGTGGAGGGGGCCGGAAAAAGATTGTCTCTTGTTCTCGGAGGGTTGTCACCCTCACCCCAACCCCCTCCCATCAAGGGAGAGGGAGCAAGCGCTTTCCCATGGATAGACAATAGCTAATCGCTGGATTTGAAATATACGAGACCTCAAAAATTGTTAACTCCCGTCGCTGCAAATCTTCAAAAATTGTAGGCTGGCGGGACCACCCATATATTTATCGACATATTGTGAGATTTGCAATCTATCGCAATCCTGGAAGAATGTTATATTTTTTCATTTATTACCAATGGTTATAGTCTTTTTAGCGAATTCCAGACACCTTGCCACAGTGTGTTTCGGCTCGATATTTGCATAAAAATCAGGGGGTTGTTTGTCATAATCGACTAATGCAGCGATGCCAGCAACCCTCAGACAAGCACCGCACCCTGCCGGCATAGAAAAACCGGCACCAGCGAACGCGGAGAGAGCACCTGCGTGCCACCTCTCCGATGACATATTGCAACCGATGGTCCGGCCCTGTGGCCGGGCAGCACCCATAGGAGGAAAACATGAAATCAGTAAAGATCATCTTTATTCTGGCCGTAGTTGCGCTGTTCATGGCCGGACCGGCCGCCGCCACCGGCAAGGTCAAGGGTGACAAGGGCAAGGGCCACAAGGACAAGGGGCACAAGTACGAAAGCTCCGCGGTGGTGCCCGCACTGCTGCTGTTTCCTGCCGACAGCCAGGACACCGCTTTGAAAAAGAAATATTACATGGATTCGCTTTACAAAAAAAAGGGCGACCATCCTTTTCACGGCAGCGGGTACGTGGTCCCCGCGGGCCTGTTTGTCCTTGACATCTACAACCAGGGCACCGGCAACAGGGACGAAACCGCCTACGGCGTCAAACTGGTGGTGGCCCTCGACAATTCAGCGCTGTTTACATCGGCCGACATCACCGTTTCCAAAAATGGCGCTGTCCTCAAAAGTGAGCATCTGACAGAGACGTCCTTTACGACAGCGCCGGCCACCCCCCGGTTCGATGTCAGCGATAAAGCGTTTCCACGGCACGGGGTTTTCCCGGCGTATTACGCCGAGATTGGGGTCGGGGACATCGGCAAGGGTGAGACCGTCGCCGTAGATATCGATGTCAAGGGAGACTCGGCGCTGCTCATCCACTTCGACGCCTATGGCCAGGGCACCCGCTACCTTTGCGACGATGACTGCCACGGGAACGACGGCAAAAAAGGCCATGGGAAAAAGGGTGATTGCGACGGCAAGGGCAAGCGTTACGGCAAGGACAAGCATGATAAGGACTGCTGCGAGAAAGACGGCCATGGCTGGCACCATGATTGGGAAGCGTGCACCCAGACCTACGACATCCGCAACAAGCTCTCCCACGATGTTACGCAGGAGGGAGGCACGTCGGCAACGCAGAGTGTTACGTTCGTTGAATTTCCCGAGCTACCGGTAGCTCAAGGAGAATCGGCCAATTTCGGCTTCGAGTTGGTGGCATCGCCGGTTACCGTCACTGCGTTGATTTTGGATTCGACCGGGGTGCCGGTGGCAATTGTAGCACCAAGAACGTCGCTGCCGGCCGGTGATGTGTTTGTCTTAAATGTGCCCGACGCCAGAGATGCGGTTTTGGACGGGAATACGGTCCAGTGGCTGGTGACGCCGGAAACCGTAGGCGTGCCCCCATACCCGTTCATCGTCACGCCCTCGAACATGGCGGATCATGCGCCACTGGGGATCTATATCCTAAAGATCTGCGTCCTGGGAGGCACCTCCATCAGCGATTGCAGCGAGATCCAGTTTGAGGTCGTAACAGGCCCGCAATAGCCCGCCGGGATTCTTCGGTTGGCGACCGTCAACAGCCGAAATCGGCAGGAAACCGGGGCGCCGCCCCCAAGCTGAAAATGACAACAGCGCTTCGCCCGTCCGGGTGAAGCGCTGTTTTTACGTCTGAGCGATGGCGCGGATCAGTGTTTGAAGGAGCGCTGCCCCGTGTAGACCATCGTCACGCCGGCCTCGTTGCAGGCGCCGATCACCTGATAGTCGTTTGTGGAGCCGCCGGGCTGGATGACCGACGTGATGCCTTCACGGAGGCCCACATCGACCCCGTCCCTGAACGGGAAAAAGGCGTCGCTCACCATGGCCGCGCCGATGAGACCGCCCTTTTCTTCGGCGACGCGCGCATCGATGGCGGCCTTCTTACCCGCATCCGCCAGATCGTTGTAAGGGACGCCGTGGGCTTCAAAGCAGTAGCGGTCGGCGAGTTTGCGATACGCCTTGTCCCTGGCGATCTCGGCCACCCCGACCCGGTCCTGCTCGCCGGTGCCGATACCCACGGTCACCTGGTCTTTGACGTAGATGACCGAATTGGAGGTGATCCCGGACTCCACCAGCCAGCCGAAAAGCAGGTCCTCGTACTGCGCGTCGGTGGGCGGCGTCGTGATCCGGTAGGTCTTTCCATCGTGCTCGCAGGAGGCCAGGGCGAGCGCTTCGCGCGAGCGCGCGGCGGGCACAAAGGACCACTGGGCGATGATGCCGCCGTCGATGAGGCTTTTGAAATCCACGCAGCGCTGGCCCACAAATGACTGAAGCCGGTGGATGTTGTTGATCCGGATCACCCGCAGGTTTTTCTTTTTGGCAAAGACGGCCATGGCCCCGTCTTCAAAATCGGGCGCCACCACGACTTCGGCGTACTGGGCGGCCACCGCCTCGGCGGTTTCAAGATCAACGGGGCGGTTGAGCGCGATGCAGCCGCCGAACGCCGCCACCCGATCGGCCATATTGGCCTTGAGATAGGCGGCGACGAGCGCGTCATCGCGCGCCACCCCGCAGGGGTTGTTGTGCTTGACGATGACCGCCGTGGGCCGGTCGGTGAAGTAGCGTAAGATGTTGAGCGCGTTGTCGGCGTCGGTAAGATTGGTCTTGCCGGGGTGCTTTCCCGACTGGAGCAGTTCGATGTCGGAGGCAAGATAGTTGCCGGGCTGGATCGTTTCCGAATCCCCCAACACGAGGTTGCCATTGGTCAAGCGGTAAAGGGCCGCTTCCTGGCCGGGGTTCTCGCCGTAGCGAAGCCCCTTTTCCACACCGTCCACGTGCCAGGTCACCTTCTCGTAGAACAGTGTCTGGCGGCCGTCGTCATCGACAAAACTCACTTCCATCCGGGGCGGAAAATGATCCCCCATCACGGTGCGGTACATTTTCTTCAGATCTTCTGCCATACTCCCTCCTTCACGCAAGGCCCTGCACCCTGCCGGGCGCCGGGAGTTATCGATAACAGGCGGCCACCGCATCCGCCGCCGTCCGCGATAGATAGTCTGAAATGGCCCCGTCGTAGGCCGCCGTGTGGGCAAAGGCTTTTTTAGCCAGCTCGAAACGCATCCCCAAATCCATGCGCCCGTTATTTTGCTTCAGCGCAGAAAGGATCTCCGGATAGTCCTGCGGGTTGACCACGGAAGCCACCCGGATAAAATTCTTTGCCGCCGCGCGGATCATGCAGGGCCCCCCGATATCGATATTACCCCGCGCGGCCTCGGGCGTCGTCCCGTCGCGGGCGATGGTTTCTTCAAAAGGGTAGAGATTGACCACCACCATGTCGATGGGAACCGCGCCGGTGCGCGCCAAATCTGAACCATGGGCCGGGTTGTAAGTCTCCGTCAGCAGACCGAGGTATATCTTGAAATCGAGCGTCTTGACCAACCCGCCCTGGGTTTCGGGCTGCCCGGTATAATCGGAAACCTGGGTGAGCACGCCGGCGGCCCCATCGCCCAGAATATCGCGGATATGGGCATAGGTCCCGCCTGTGGAAAAAATGCGGATGCCCGGGTTGACGGCCAACAGGCCGGGGATAAAACTGTCCAGGCCGCGTTTATCCGAAACACTGATCAGCACGTGCCGGAGTTCCACCCAATTGTCAATTTTCTCCACGATGTTGAGTGTCATGACGTCTTGCCGACAGCGGCTGTCCGACGCCGGCAATGCCCTCCTTTCTCTTTCCGGTTCTCGACCCTGCAAGCGCAATGCCGACTCAAACGATGTCCGGACCCCATCCGGCATCGCCGCCTCGCGGCACGGCGCACTCAAACGGTGCAGTGGTCGTTGGGTTGTGTGAGATCATTCATGAATTAACGGTGCGGATCCCCGCTCTCTTTATTAGGATAGACTATCGATGGGCGTCAAGCGCGTTTGTGTTGGCCACACCGGTGGATGCGCCGTGAAGCCCGGGGTTTCGGAAGTACCGGAAAAACACACACCTCATTGACATTACAGCACTTATCAATTACGGTGGCATAATTTTACCAGTTGATGCGATGCTGCGCCGTTCGCCTCCGAAGCGCCGGCGGGAATGTGACCGCACCGCCGGATGATAAATGCCCAGCGGGGGAATGACATGAGCAACCCGGATCTCATCGCCATGGCCATGGACGCCATGGTCGCCATCAATGCAGCCATCCGCAACATCCGCCTTTACCCGGCCGGCAGTGCGATGGTCAAAAAATCCATCGAACGGGTTCTTCCTCCCATGAATGCCGTGCTCGAACAGCAGGGCTCTCTCTCCTATGCCGAATCCGAGAAGGCGCTTCTTGTTTTCAACGAACCCCTGAGCGAAAAAGAACTCAAAAAACCCCAGGCGGCCTCCTTTATCGAGCTGCTCCTGGATTTTGGCATTCGTGATATCACCTTCCGGCGGGGTGTCTCCACGGCCGAGCTCGAGGCTCTCTTTTCCCTGCTGAGCCAAAAACCCGAAGACATCAGCGCCCAGGGCGGTCTTCACCGACTGGTACAAAGCGCCGCCCTGCGGCACATCCTTTTGGACCACAAGGTCTATGTTGCGCTGGCCAAGGACCAGGTGATAACCAGCTCCGGCCAACCGGAAGAGCAAGCGCGAAAGGCCATGTCTGATGGTGAGACGCCCACCGATGGTTCCGGATCCGACAGCCGCGTGCAGCAGTTGGCTGCAGCGCCTCGGGACCTGGCAGAAGCCATCCATGGCGGCATTGCCAGTTTATCGGAACAGGGTGAGGGGGCGCCGGGAAGCGGTCTCTCGGAGACACTGGGGCAGATACTCTCCATGCTGGACAACCACGGCGATTCCCAGGAGAAGGAATCCCTTGGAAAGGAAGTGGCAACAGCGCTGGCAAAAATGGCGCCGGACGCCCTGGCACGCATCCTGGCCAGCGACGTGCCGGGCATCCAAACCAGCAGCGTCCTGACGGAACTGGGCGAACTGCTGGAAGAGGATGCCTTCAGCGCTGTGGCCGCCCGGCTGCAAGTGTCCCCACCGGGGCGCACGACGGCCGGACAGGCGGAGGCAGCGGCCGGCACCGGAAGTCTCTCTGTTTACGACAATTTGATGCGCACCGACAAAGGCCAGCGCCTGCAAGCCCGGGTGGACGCCCTGGGCATAGTGGAAAAACAGGCCCAGACGGTGCGATTGAAAGCCGGCATCGGCCGGATAATGAGCGGAGACATCGCCCCCCTGAATGACCCGGAGCTGGCTCAAGCGATTCCCCGCACCGTGGTCCAGCTCATGGGCAAGGGCAAGCAGCATACCGCAACCACCATGATGGAGCGCCTGCAGCAGGGGCTGCGCAGCAACGATGCCGCCACCCGCGCCAGCGCCGCGGCAGTGATGGCAGAAACCGGCTCCGGCCTTGTGGCTCAGGGTTATGGGGACGCGGCTGAGGGCGTCGCTGTCGATCTGGTGCGATGGCTGAAGACGGAATCGGCTGTCATACCCGCACTGGAGGATGTCTACACAAAACTGCAACGTCTTGCGCAGACACTGCTCAGGCAGGGCGCCTACCGCCAGGCCAACCGGTTTCTGACCCCCCTCAGCCGCATCAAGCGGGGCGAGATCCCCAAGGAGCCCAGTGTCCAGACCATCTGCGACATGGCCCTGAGCAACATCGCCGACAAAGAGACCCTCGACCTTCTGCTGGCCGGGTGCTGGAACGAGGAGGGCGCCTGTGATCCCGAAGCGATGAAATCGCTGCAACTGCTGTGCCCGTATTCCGCCGCCTACCTGCTCGATGCCCTGGCAGAAACAGTAGACCGGTCGCAGCGCATCCGCATTCTCCGTCTCTACCCGGACCTGGGTGATTTCGGCGTGGCGGAACTGGCTGAACGGATCTCCAGCGGCGGCCCCTGGTATTATCTGCGAAACCTCGTGACGCTGATCGGGAAAATGGGCAAGCCCGTCCATATCGATCATCTGGAACCGCTCCTTCACCACTCCGAGCCGCGGCTCCAGCGAGAGGTACTCAACGCGATCTACGCCATCGGCGACGACCTCCGGGGCACGGTGCTCACCCGGTACCTGCCATCTGCCGACGATCAGATTAAAGCCTCCGTTATCGCCCTGCTCGGCGCTCTCAAACACGCGCCGGCAATCCGTCCCCTCGTGGATTTACTGGATAGCAAGGCAGCCATTTCATCGAAATTCAAAGATCCGATCCAGGTCAAGGTCTGCCAAGCCTTAGGGGCCATCGGCGCCGTCGAAGCGGAGCCGGCGCTGACGACCATCGTCACGCAAAAGGGCGTGCTTCTAAAAGCTTACGCCACGAGCGTTCAGGAGGCGGCGAAAAAGGCGCTGGCCGCCATTAAAAAAGCACAGGCTGGTGACACGGCGGCAAAACCCGCTGCGCCGAGACCGCCGGCAGCCCCCCCCACGCCCGCTCCCGCGACATCGAAAGCCGCGCCCGATAATGACACGCGGGAAAAAGAGGTGGATGCCCTCGTGGCCGCCGGAAAGACCGAAGCCGCCGTCAAGCTGCTTTTCGAGCTGATCGTGGCGCAGGCCAAGCTTAAGAATTTCGCACGGGCTGAAGCGCTTCGCGACAAGTTGATGGCCGTCGACGACATGGCACTCATGGAAATCGTCAAGGCTGCCGAGATCATCGAGGAAGAAAAATCCGCCGCTCTCGACGGGGGGCATGCCGAACTCTGGAAAAACCTCTACGACATCCTCTCCTCAGAAGAAGTCAACGCGCTGTTCTATGGCATGGAAACCGTCGATTTTGCCACCGATGCCGTGATCCTCAAACAGGATCAAATCAACGATCGGCTTTTTTTCATCAACAAGGGAAAGGTCAAGGCCATCTATCGGGCCGAGGAGAATGAATCGCTGCTCAGAACCTACGAAAAGGGAGAAGTGATCGGTCTCGATTCGTTCTTCGATATCAAGGTGTGCACGACTTCGCTGGTGGCCGAAACGCCGGTAACCGCCATGGTGTTAACCCGCTCGACGCTGGCGGTGTGGAAGGAAACCCAGCCGGCACTGGAGCCGAAACTGGTCAACTATTTCCTCAAATACGTAAAAGAGTATGATCTTCTTAAAAAAGCCGGACTCAACCGACGGCGCTCCGACCGAATAAAAATCGATGGTAAACTGCTCATCCAGATCGTCGACGCCAAAAACACGCCGATAGGCAAACCGTTCAAAGGCGATTTATCGGATTTATCAGCCAGCGGTCTCAGTTTTTTCATAAAAACTTCCAAGACGGAAACAGCCCGCATGCTGCTGGGCCGGCGCTTCCGGATGGCGTTTGCCATCCCCGGTGGGGACGCCCCCATAAAAATCAACCAGACCGGCACGGTGCTCAGCGTGAACTATCTTCTCCACACCGACTACTCGGTCCATGTCCGATTTATCGAACAGCTCAAAGATTCTGAAATAACCGCACTGGAAAAGTTAAAAACCGAATAGGCGTCGTCGCTGCGCTCCGGCAGTTTTTATAGCAGAATGACTGCCAACGTTTTAATGGTCCCGTAAAAAGGCGGAATCTCTCGCAAAATCGCCATTCGGCAGACTCACGACCCTGAGCGAAGTCGAAAGGCAACGATCGCAAAGCAAACCCGTTGATATTAAATAAGTTTTCTTGGCGCGCTTGGCGTCTTTGCGAGAAAATTCCTTTTTTACGCGCTCGTCACACTTGATCCTCCTGCATCTCCGCAAAGACTTTCTTGAGATCGGTTCTAATTCCGTACGCCTCCCCCCGCTGCCAATTGACGCGACGTCGACAAGCCTTTATGGTGATCGGCACCAGCGTTGCCTGCGCCGACACTCACCAACCAACAGAAAGGCGTTGCACCCATGTCCGGCAGAAAACTCGCGGCCCTGATTATAGGGTGTGCCCTTCTGACCACCGTCGCCGAAGCCGCCTTTTACCGGTACCAGGACGCAGCGGGCCGAACCGTCTTTGTCGATGATCTCGACAAAGTACCCGAGGCCTTCAAAAACACTGTTCAGGTGTATCCCGAAGCCGTGGACACCATGACGGACAAGCAGCGAGAAGTATTTGACGCCGAGGATGCCCGCCGGCAGCACGACCAGCGGCAGCGGTATTTAGAGCACCTCAGGGAAATTGAGGCAAAATCCGATTCATCGGCCGCAGCAGAAAAAGATGCGCCGGTCACCACACGGGTGCGGGTCATCAACAACCAGGTACTCGTTCCTGTGAAAATGGGATACGGGGGGATGGAAACCGAGGCGGTGCTGCTGTTGGACACCGGTGCAAACATCACCACCATTCACCAGGAAGTGGCCACGCCCCTGGGGCTGCGATGGCCAAAGCGCGCCACCATGCAGGTGGTGGGCGGCCGGCGCATCCGGGCCGGCATGGCCACGCTGGAATATATCACGCTGGGCACCCTGCGCCTCAAGAACATCGATATCGGCATCATCGAACACGAAGGCGCAAAGCTGCCCTTTGCCGGGCTGCTGGGGATGAACGTGCTGCGCCGTGTCGAATTTCAAGTGGACTTGAAAAATCAGCGCATCATCTGGAAACGCCGATCAGACAGCGATGCGAAGTAGCAGCCTTACTCCAGTGACATCACCCCCAGCCACCGGCGATAGCGCGTGTCGGTGGACAGCCCGCGGCGCGTCATCAAGGCAATCATGGGGGCGACATCGAACCGAAGATATGGATTGACGCGGCGTTCGGCCCCCAGGGTGGACACCACATGGTACGGATCGTAAGCCGCCAGGTAGGATTCGATATCGGGGTTTTCGGGCTCCATCCGCCGCGCTGCCGCCATGGACTGCCGAACATAGTCGTGTCCGCCATAAATACGCGTATCGTCAGGAAATGCCAGCAGCCTCAGAATCGAATGATAAAACGCTTCAAGGTCACCACTGAAACAGTTGCCCACCGTGCCGTTAAAGAGCGTGTCTCCGGTGACCAGCCAGTCTTCGGCGGCAAAACAGACCGCATCGTCTGTGTGACCCGGGGTGGGCATCACCTGAACCCGCATCCTGCCGACTTCCACGCTGGTATCGGCGCTCTGTCCGGAAAAATCAAGGTGCCGGGCGCCGGTTTCCCGGATCAGGTCATCGGTGCCGGTGAGGTGATCCGGGTGTCGATGGGTATGGGTCACAGAAACAAGATTCAGTGCGGCTTCGGCGAGAAAACCGAGGATCGCTGAAACCGCCCCCCCGTCCACCGCCATGGCGTGTGTCCGGTCATGGATGACATATCCCAGATTGTCGGCATGATATCGAAACTGTTGAATCGGCATGGCTGTTTCCCCGCGTTCTGCAAATCCGCATCAGCCCCCTATATACCGACAGCGCTGCGAGATCAAACTGCTGCCGGCCACGCGCCAGCAGACAATCGATTTCCCTATTAAAAAATCCGTTTCTCCACGAAGCCCAGTTTAACGTCAAAGACCGGTGTCCCCGATGACATTGTGATCACCACAAAGTCCCGGAGAGCACGGAGAACTCAAAAGGTGCTGATATTGATTATAAAACCTCCGCATTCTCCGTGACTCCGTGGCTCAGCATCACTGCGGGAAAAGGCCAACCGGCGCTTTCTGCATAAGTGCAACAAATTTTCACAGACTCCACATTAATCCACCGATCGTTGAAATGAATTTATCGTTATTAACTAAAGAAAATTATTACAGATAACATATCTATGTTTTTCCTTTTTCTCTTGACAAATATTGTAGTTCAGGTAATTTGACCAATAATGTGGATAAAAGTGGAGATTATTGGGGAAAATGTTTAGGGGCAGCAGTTTCCACACTATCGACGCCAAAGGGCGCATCATCGTACCGGCCCGGTTCCGCGAGGCCATTCATGCCGGCGGGACCGATCGGATCATGGTGTCTCAGATGGACCACTGCCTGGTGGCGTATCCCCTTGATGGATGGCGAAAAATTGAAGACCGTATCATGTCCATGGCCGAAAAGAGTGAAAGCATGCGACGCTTTCGGCGGGTGTTCATCGGCGGCGCCTACGAGTGCACCTTCGACCGTCAGGAGCGCATCCTCATCCCGCCGTCGCTCAGGCAGTACGCGGCCATGGAAAAACACATCGTCATGGTCGGAGTCCTGGATCACTTCGAAATATGGTCCAAAGCCAACTGGGACGACGAGTCCCAGCGTTTGGAAGATGACATGAAGATCGAGGAGGTCCGTAACGAAATTGCCAGATTAGGGCTGTAATGCCATGGCCTTTGAACATACATCCGCAATGCCCGAGGAGGTGGCGCGCCATCTGGCGTGCGCTCCCGGGATGACGGCTGTCGACGGCACGGTGGGCGGCGCGGGGCACGCTGCAGCCATCTGTCGACGAATATCACCCGGAGGCATCTTTATCGGTGTGGACAGAGACATCGACGCCATTAAGCACGCAAAAAATGTATTGGAAGCCTTTCAGGACGTCACGGTTCACCTCGTGCATGACACCTTTGCCAATCTCAAGACCATACTCCACCGCCTGGGCCTGACGCGCGTCGATCGTATTTTGCTGGATCTCGGGGTGTCACTGCACCAGCTTAAAGCAGGGGCACGCGGATTCAGTTTCACCGCCGACGAACCCCTGGATATGCGCATGGACGTGAGGCAGCCGTTGACGGCGGCCGACCTCGTCAACGATAGCAGCCAGGAGACGCTGGCAGACATCCTCTGGCGCTACGGCGAAGAACGCCATTCCCGTCGTATCGCCCGGCAGATTGTCGAAAGCCGTTCCAGGGAGCCCATCACAACGGCGGCAGTCCTGGCCGACATTGTGTCGCGGGCGGCCCCCCGGCCGCGACAACAACAACGGCTGCACCCGGCCACCCGAACCTTCATGGCCCTTCGAATCGCGGTCAACGAGGAGCTGATCCAATTGGAGGGTTTCATGGACAGCGTCCCGGATGTTCTGCAAGCGGGTGGCCGGCTCTGCGTGCTGTCTTTTCACAGCCTTGAAGACCGCATCGTCAAACACGCGATGAAAACGCTGGCAAGGGCGTGTGTGTGCCCTCCGGAGCTGCCTCGGTGCACCTGCGGCGGCCGCGCGCAGTTTCGGCTGCTCACCCGCCGTACCGAGCGCCCGTCGGACGCGGAAATCCACAGCAACCCGGCTGCCCGCAGCACACGGCTCAGGGCCATCGAGCGGCTGTCAGATACCGAAGGGTGACCCATGCGCGGAAATGTCAAAACCACCGATGACCCCAAAAACGGCCGCGGCGCACTGTTTCATATGGGCATGTTGCTGCTGGCGGTATTTATCGGTGAGCTTTTTTTTTACACCTGGTGCCGTGTCCAGTGCACACAGATGGCGTATGCCATCTCCCATGAAGAAAGCCGTCACCAGAAACAGCGAACACTCCAAAGCGAACTTAAAACAGAGTTGGCGCGACTGACGTCGCCGGCGCTCATCGAATCCCGGGCGCGCCAGTTGGGCATGATCGCCCCTCACCCCAACCAGATTGTGACACTGCCATGAGTGCTGCACACGATCGACGCATCCGTTTTCGTATCGTCTTTATCGGTGTGGTTTTCTCTTTTTTTCTGACCGTGATCGGGACAAAGGCCGTCTATCTCCAGGTGGTCCAGAGCCGGTGGTTGACCCAACGAGCAACCCATGAATACCAGCGCAGTTACCAGATCAGCGGCAACCGAGGCGGCATCTACGATACCAACGGCAACGAGCTTGCCATCAGCGGCGATGCCATCTCCATCGCTATCGATCCGGGCGCCGTCGAAAACCCTTCGGCATCGGTCGCCGTACTGGCCCGGGCGCTTGACCTCGACAGGGCCTTTGTGACCGATCGCATCAAAGACCCTGACCGATCTTTCGTGTGGTTGAAACGCCGCGTTTCCCCCGAGGAGGAAGCGCGCGTCAAGGCCACCGATATCAAAGGACTCCAATACGTCCGTGAGCGGTGCCGCTATTATCCCAAACGCGAACTGGCGGCCCATGTCCTCGGGTTCACCGGTTTGGACGGTACCGGACTGGAAGGGGTCGAATTCTACTACGACCAGATTTTGCAAGGCGACAGGAGCAAGTTGCAGGTACTGCGCGACGCCTTAGGACGCCGGTTCGATGCTGAAAAAGGGCTGGCGCCGAGCCGGGACGGCGGCAGCCATCTGGACCTGACCATCGATCAGACCATTCAACACATCGCAGAAAAAGAACTGGAGCGGGCGGTCGTCGACAGCAAGGCTTCTGCCGGCACCGTGGTGATCATGAACCCCCGTACCGGGGCTGTACTGGCCATGGCCAATTTCCCGAGTTTCAATGCCAATTCATATGGCGATTATCCCAGCCGCGTCTGGCGAAACCGGGCTGTAACGGACCGCTTCGAACCGGGCTCCACCATGAAGATCTTCAGCGCCGCGGCCGCCATCGAAACCGGCGGCTACACCCCTTCAAGCGCTTTTTACTGTGAGAACGGGGCCTACCGCATCGGTCCCAACGTAATCCACGACACCAAGCCCCACGGCTGGCTCACACTCAGAGAGATCATAAAATATTCCAGCAATATCGGTGCGGTGAAGCTTGGCGAGAACATCGGGTCCCAGCCCCTCCACCACGTGCTGAGCCAATTCGGCTTCGGTGCAAAGACCGGGATCGATTTTCCGGGAGAAACCAGCGGCAAGCTGCTCTCGTATAAGGAATGGACACTGATCGACGCCGGGGCCATCGCCTTCGGGCACGGTGTGTCGGTGACGGCGCTCCAGCTCACGGCCGCCACCGCCGCCATCGCCAATGGCGGGGTCCTGATGAAGCCCTATGTGGTCAAGGCCATCAAGGACTCCCGCGGGCGCTTGATTCAGCAGTTTTCACCCCAGCCCGTGCGTCAGGTCGTGTCGGCCGAGACCGCCGGCGTCGTCATCGACATGATGCGTGCGGTGGTCGAGTCTGAAGGAACCGGCGTGAAGGCCAGCCTGATCGGCTACACGGCTGGAGGCAAGACCGGTACTGCACAGAAAGTCAACGACGACGGCAGCTACGCCAACGACCGTTTCGTAGCGTCCTTTGTCGGGTTCGCCCCGGCATCACACCCGGCGGTGGTCATACTGGTGGTCATCGATGAACCCACCGAGAGTCATTACGGTGGCACGGTGGCCGCTCCGGCCTTCCGCGAGATGGCGCAGTCCATTCTGGACTATATGAACGTGCCTCCGGACGCCGAGAGAGACAACATGATCGTTTCCATGAACAAAGAGGCCAGAGGATGAAGCTGAGCGAACTGGTCCGGCAACTCTCAGAGGTTGTCTCACGCCCAGCGACCGGCGGGGATCCAGACATCTGTCAGGTGACCTACAGATCCCAGGAGGTCGCGCAAGGTGCGCTGTTTGTGGCCGTTGCCGGCACGCGTGCCAACGGGCACGATTTCATCCGGGATGCTGAGAAAAAAGGCGCGGCGGCCATCATCGCCGAAAAACCGGTTCAAACGTCGGTTCCGCTCGTTGTGGTGACTGATTCTCGAAAGGCGCTGGCCGAAGCCGCCGCCGCATTCTACGAGGATCCCAGCGGAGCGTTGACCCTGGTGGGGATCACCGGCACCAACGGCAAGACCACCACGGCCCATATCGTGGAGCATCTTCTGGCCCGCGCCGGCCACGTGACCGGTGTTATCGGCACGCTGGGTTACCGGTTCGGCGGTGCGTCCTATCCCTTGCCGGTGACAACACCCGAAAGCCGGGATCTTCAGAAAATCCTCAGGCGCATGCTGGACGCCGGCGTCACCCATGTGGTCATGGAAGTCTCCAGTCATGCCATCGATCAGCACCGCATCTGGCGTTGCCGGTTCGACGTGGGAATCTTTACCAACCTGAGCCATGACCACCTGGACTACCACGGTGACATGGCGGCCTACTGGGAATGCAAAAAGCAGTGGTTCACCGATATCCTGACCGCCACCACCAACCGTAAATCCGCCACGGCGGTCATCAACACCCGGGACAAGCGGGGCCGAGAACTGGCGGCCGATCTGCGGGGGCGCCGCCCCGCGCCGCGACTGCTGACCGTGGACCGTGCTTCGGGTGCCGACGTGGTGGGCTCCGGGGCGATTTTTCGCCAGGACGGGCTGACGGCGGCCATTGACACCCCGGCCGGTCCCATCACCCTGTCGTGCCCTTTGGTGGGAGGACATAATCTGGATAACGTGATGGGCGCGATCGGCGCCGCGTGCGCGCTGGGCATTGCGCCCGAGGTTATCGCGGCGGCCCTGACCGACACCCCCCAGGTGCCCGGCCGCCTTGAGGCTGTCCGGGCTACCGATGAGCGGTTCGTCTTCGTGGATTACGCCCACACGCCCGACGCACTGGAAAACGTTTTGACGACCCTGCGCGCGGTGGCTGACAAACGCCTGATCTGTGTATTCGGCTGCGGCGGGGACCGCGACAGGGGCAAACGCGCCGTCATGGGCGCCATCGCCGGCAGGCTGGCCGACCTGAGTGTCATCACCGCCGACAATCCGCGCACCGAGTCCACCGCCGCCATTCTCGACGATATTGCTGCCGGCATGCGAACGATCACTGCGCACCGGTATTTGCCGTGGACGCCGCCGGATGGATTCACCCGTCCCGGCTATCTGATCGAACCCAATCGTCTGGCGGCCATTCAGCTGGCCCTGGCGGCCATGCGCGCCGGCGACGTGTTGCTCATCGCGGGAAAGGGGCACGAAACCTACCAAATCATCGGCAGCCATACCATCGCATTCGACGATCGGCAGGCGGCAATCCAGTCACTGGCGGCACCGGCCGTGCCCGCACCGCAGGATCCGGACCGGCCACTGCCCTGGACGGGGGACCGGCTCCTGGAAGCCGTGGGCGGCGCCTGGGTGCAGACATCGGCGCAACAGGCGCAAACCGCGCGCATCAGCACCGACACGCGCACCCTTTCCAGCACTGACTGCTTTCTGGCGCTGCACGGGGAGACCCATGACGGCCACGACTTCATTCCGGCAGCCCTGGCAGCCGGCGTCACGTCCATCATCTTCGCCGCACAGCGCACCGATGAAATCACGGCGCTGCTTCGCCGGCATCCCGCTGTGGACGCCATCGCCGTTGAAAGCCCTCTGGTGGCGCTGGGTCGGCTGGCAGCCTACCACCGGGTGCGCACCGGCACTCCGGTAATCGCGGTAACCGGCTCCAACGGCAAGACCACCACACGAGCCATGATGGCCGCGGTGGTCTCCCAACGATTCGACACCCTGGCCACCCGAGGCAATCTGAACAATGAAATCGGTCTGCCCCTGACCCTGTTAGAGGCGGCCCCCCGGCACGCCTGGGCGGTATTGGAAATGGGAATGAACCACCCCGGTGAGATCGGCCGCCTGGCGGCAATCTGCGCCCCGAGCGTCGGGGTCATCACCAACATCGGTCCGGCCCACCTCGAGTTTTTGGGAACCCTGGAAGGGGTCATGCACGCCAAGGGCGAATTATTGGAGGCCATGGCAGCAGACGCCATGGCCGTTCTCAATGGTGACGATCCATTCACCGAGGCGCTGATTCAAAAATGCGCCTGCCCGGTCACAACGTTCGGACTGGGCGCCCGTAACACTGTCAGGGCGGCGGATGTCCGCAGCACCACCAGCGGTATCGCCTTTACCCTGGTGACACCCGAGGCCACCCTGCCCGTTCAGCTCCCGGTGTTCGGACGATTCATGGTACCCAACGCCCTGGCGGCAGCGGCGGTGGGATGGCACCTGGGGATTGCCCCCGAAGGCATCGCTGCAGGTCTTGAGTCCTTTACACCGGTGGGCGGCAGAATGCGGCGCATGCCCCTGGCCAATGGCGTCACCCTCATTGACGACACCTACAACGCCAATCCCGGATCCATGGCGGCCGCCATCGCGTGCCTCGCGGAAATGGCCGGCGGCGCCGCGACCCACCTGGTCATCGGCGACATGCGCGAGCTCGGCGCGGCCTCAGATGCGCTTCACCGCGACATGGGCCGCACCGCAGCAGACTGCCGCATCGACTGTGTATACGCCACCGGCGAGCACGCCGCCGCCGTGGCCGATGGCGCCGTGGCCGGCGGCATGCCCAGAGGGCAGATCGCAACCGGTGACCAGTCCGATCTTCTTGAAGCCCTCTGCCGTCGGTTAACGCGTGGCAGCTGGGTACTGCTCAAAGGCTCCCGCGCCATGGGCATGGAGAAGATGATCGCTGGGATCAGCGACCGGTGCGGGGCTGCGATGATACCCGATGACGGGGAAAGGCGATAACCATGCTGCTCTATCTCTTATATCCACTCCACCAGAGCATCTCGGCGTTCAATGTGTTCCGGTACATCACCTTCCGGGCCATCTACGCGAGCCTGACCGCCTTTCTCATCTGCTTTTTTCTCGGCCCCTGGGCCATTCGCATGCTCTCACGCCTGCAGATCGGACAGTACGTGCGCGACGACGGCCCGCAAACCCATCTGCAAAAGGCCGGCACCCCCACCATGGGCGGTGTGCTCATCATCTTCTCCGTGACCGTGTCCACCCTGCTGTGGACCGATCTCACCAATGCCTACGTGTGGATCGCCCTGATGGTCACCGTGGCGTTTGCCGCCATCGGATTCACGGACGACTACCTCATGCAGGTCAAAAAACAGAGCAAGGGCCTCAGCGCCCGTCAAAAATTCCTGCTCCAGACAGTGGTCGCCCTGGCTATGGGCTGCCTGCTCTACTTTGGCACGGATTTCTCCACCCGGATCACCGTGCCCTTCTTCAAAAAGTTCACTCCGGAATTGGGCTGGGGCTACATCCCCTTTGCCGCGCTGATCATCGTGGGCAGCTCCAACGCCGTCAATCTAACCGACGGGCTGGACGGGCTGGCCATCGGCCCCATCATCATCGCCGCCACGACCTATATGGTATTCGCCTATGTGGCCGGCCATGCCCGCATCGCCGACTACCTTCAGATCAATTTTGTATCCGGCAGCGGCGAGATCACGATCTTCTGCGGCGCCCTGGCTGGCGCCGGTCTCGGTTTTCTGTGGTTCAACGCCTACCCGGCCCAGGTGTTCATGGGCGATGTCGGCTCTCTTTCACTGGGCGGGGCCCTGGGCGCGGTGGCCGTCATCACCAAACAGGAAATCCTTCTGGTACTGGTGGGGGGGCTATTCGTGATGGAAACCCTGTCGGTGATCTTCCAGGTGGGATTTTTCAAACTGACACATGGCCGGCGTATTTTCAAGATGGCGCCGCTGCACCACCATTTCGAACTCAAAGGTTGGCCGGAGCCCAAAGTGATCGTCCGATTCTGGATCATCGCCATCGCGCTGGCGCTCTTGTCCTTGAGCACATTGAAGCTGCGCTGAAGCGGAATGTCGATAGCTAAAGGAGCAATGCGGTAATGGATCTTTCCGGAAAACAGGTGCTCATCGTGGGACTGGGTCGCTCTGGGGTGGCCACGGCCCGGTTTGCTGCGGCCAGGGGCGCGCGGGTCACGGTGAACGACGCCGCTTCGCGCGAGGCACTGGAAGCGCCGATCCGGGAGATGGCCGCGCTGGAAATTGACGTCATCAGCGGCGGCCATCCCGTCGAGGCCTTTACCGACTGCGATCTGGTGGTACTCAGTCCCGGTGTGCCACACACCATGGCGCCCGTTCAGGCCGCGGTCGCCGCTGGCATTCCGGTCATGGGCGAGATGGCGCTGGCCTGCCGTTTTACCGACACCCCCATGGTGGCGGTCACCGGTACCAACGGCAAGACAACCGTCACGACCATGATCGGCGAGATGCTCTCGCGTTCGGGCAAATCCGTCTTTGTCGGGGGCAACATCGGAACCCCCCTGATCGCTCACGTCGCCTCCGGAAAACGGGCCGACGTGCTCGTGGTGGAAGTCAGCAGTTTTCAATTGGATACGGCGCCGGGATTTCGACCGGCCGTCAGCGTCCTGTTAAACATCACCGAAGACCACATGGACCGGTATGCCGATTTTCAGGCCTACGCCGTTTCCAAAGCCGGTATTTTCAAAAACCAGACAGATGGCGATATCGCCGTCTTCAACGGTGACGATCCGGTCATCGCGCTGCTGACCGCCGGTCTGCGGGCCGTACCCCTGGCATTTTCCCGGCAAACCAACGGCTTCACCGCCGATGTGGGCGCTACGTTTACCAGCGCAACCATCACGATAACCCTGCCCGATTCCGGCACCACGGCGTTCGACATCACCGATGCCCCGCTGGCGGGCGACCACAACCGGGAGAACATGTCCGCCGCCGTCCTGGCGGCCATGTCAGCCGGCGCCGATACCGAGGCCGTTCAGGCGGTGCTGTCTACGTTTCGAGGTCTGCCCCATCGCCTGGAGACGGTCGCCGAGCGCAGCGGGGTCAGCTATGTCAACGATTCGAAGGCCACTAACGTGGACGCCGTTCTTCGCGCCCTGCAGGCCTACTCCCAGCCGGTGATCCTCATCATGGGTGGCCGTGACAAGGGGGGATCCTTTGAGGATCTGGCCGCCGCCGTCAGAGACCATGTGAAGCACCTGGTGGTGGTCGGCGAATCCCGCCACCGGATCGCCGAGGCGCTGGATCGGCATGCAGCCACCACGCTGGCCGACACCCTGGCCGATGGCGTCCAGGCGGCCCGCCGCCTTGCCGCTGCCGGCGACGTTGTGCTGCTTTCTCCCGGGTGCGCCAGTTTTGATGCATTTACCAGCTACGCCCACCGGGGCGCGTCATTTCGGCAATACGTGGAGGCACTCCCATGAGCGCGGCGCCCGTCTCACCGCAACGATCCGCATCGGCCGTCCCCTTCTACGACATCGGCCTGCTGTTTCCGGTGCTTTTCCTGGTGGGGATCGGGATCGTCATGGTCTACAGCGCCAGTTCTGCCATGGCCATCAAGCGGTTCGGCAGCGATTACTACTTTCTCAAAAAACAGGCGATGTTTTCCCTGGCGGGGGTCGTGGCGCTGGTGGCCTGCCGGCACATTCCGTACCGTTTGTACCGTCCCCTGAGCTATCCCCTGCTGCTGGTCGCCCTGTGCCTGCTGCTGGCCGTCCCCCTCACCGGTCTGGGGGTGAGCGTGGGCGGCGCCGCCCGTTGGCTGCGCATCGGACCTTTCAGCCTGCAACCGGCCGAAGCCGCCAGGGTCGCCATGGTGATCTACCTGTCGTATTCCATGAGCAAAAAAATCGATCGTCTGGACGAATTCACCATCGGGTTTGTGCCCCATGTCATCGTTCTGGGAATATTCACCGCCGTCATCAGCGCCCAGCCGGATTTCGGAGCCATCGTCATCCTCGCCGCCCTGACCTATATCATGCTGTTCATCGGCGGCGTTCGCACCTGGCACCTGATCGCATCGCTGTTGCTGCTGGCACCGATGGCGTACCTTTACATGATCAGCGCCGCCTACCGTATCAGCCGATTGGTGAGCTTTCTCAATCCCTGGGATTACGCCACCAAGGAAGGCTACCAGACCGTTCACAGCCTCATGGCTTTTGGCTCCGGCGGTCTCTGGGGTACCGGCATCGGCAAGGGCGTTCAAAAATTGTTCTACCTGCCGGAGCCGCATACCGATTTCATATTCTCCGTCATCGGCGAAGAGCTGGGCCTGGTGGGGGTGATGATCATATTGATTCTCTACGGACTGATCATCTGGCGCGGTCTTCATATCGCCAGCACGGCAAGGGATCATTTTGGATCGTTTCTGGCGTCCGGCCTGACTATCGGGCTGGCCTTGCAGATCTGTGTCAACATCGGCGTGACCATGGGGTTGCTCCCCACCAAAGGGCTTACCTTGCCGTTTCTGAGCTACGGCGGCACGTCTCTGGTAGTGAGCATGGCCTGCATCGGCATCCTTCTCAACATCGGCGCCGGCAGGCAGAAAGCGTAAGCGGCAATGACTGCTGATCGTCACAACACACACCTGCTCATCGCCGGCGGCGGCACCGGCGGCCACCTGTTTCCGGGCGTGGCCGTGGCCGACGAGTGGCGTCGCCGATTCGGTGACGGCCGCGTACTGTTCGTGGGAACGGGACGCCCGTTTGAAAGGGACGTCCTTGACCGGGCGGGATACCCGCACCGCAGCATCACCGCATCGGGGATCAAGGGTCTGGGATGGTGGCGGAAGCTTAAGGCCATGGGGGCGGCAGTCATCGGTACGATGCAAAGCATGCTGATCATCTGGCAGTTTCGGCCTGTGGCGGTTGTTGCGGTGGGCGGCTACGCGTCTGGCCCGGTGGCTCTGGCGGCCTGGCTGCTTCGGATTCCCGTTGTCCTTCACGAGCAAAACACCATCGCCGGAATCACCAATCGCCTGCTCGCGCCCCTGGCGCGGCGGGTGTACGTGTCCTTTCCGGGCACGCGGTTTCCGGCGCCGCCGGAAAAAGTTGTCCACACCGGAAACCCGGTCCGTCAGGGGTTCACCGGCTCAGCGCACCGCGCGCCCGACCGGAAGCGTCCCTTTACCGTGCTGGTGATCGGCGGCAGCCAGGGAGCACGCGGCATCAATCAGGCCGTGGCCGACATGCTCCCCGATCTGCCCGACGCCCGCGCCTGGCGGTTCATCCACCAGACCGGCGCCCCGGACGAGGACCGGATCCGAAAAGCCTATACCGAAGCCGGCATGTCCCACGAGGTGGCGGCGTTTTTCCATGACATGCCGACGCTGTTCAGGGAAGCGGATCTGGTAATCTGCCGCGCCGGGGCCACCACCATTGCCGAGCTTACCGCCATGGGCCGGGCGGCGATACTGGTGCCCTTTCCCCATGCCGCCGACAACCACCAGGTGGTCAATGCCGGCGCCCTGGTCGCGGCGGGGGCTGCCGAGATGATCGAAGAGGCCGACCTGGACGCCGCGCGTCTGGCTGGACGTCTTACCCTGTACCGGTCGCAACCGGAAGCACTGGCGCGCCTTGGGGCCAATGCGGCGCGCCTGGGCAGACCGGCCGCGGCAAGCGCCATCGTGGATGACATCCTCGCGGTGATCGGGCACTCCGGCAACGCATCATCACATGAACGGGAAACGCAGCATGTATCGTAAGGCCTACCACATCCATTTTGTCGGCATCGGGGGGATCGGCATGAGCGGGATCGCCGAGCTCCTGCTGAACCTGGGCTATCACGTGTCGGGATCGGACCTGCAGTCCTCCGACATCACCCGGCGCCTGGCTGGGCTGGGCGGTCGCATTCATCAGGGGCATGCGGCCGAAAATGTTCAAAAGGCCGACGTTGTGGTCGTCTCTTCGGCCATCGACGCCGACAACCCCGAGATCGCCGCCGCACTGGCCGCTGCCATCCCGGTCATCCCGCGCGCCGAAATGCTGGCCGAACTCATGCGACTGAAGTACTCCGTCGCCATCGCCGGGGCGCACGGGAAGACCTCCACCACCTCACTGGTGGCGGGGATCCTGGCTGAAGGCGGTCTCGACCCGACAGTGGTCATCGGAGGTAAGCTTAAAAGCCTGGGCCGTAACGCCGTTCTGGGTCAGGGCGACTTCATCGTAGCCGAGGCCGATGAAAGCGACGGCAGCTTTCTGAAATATTCCCCGGCCATCGCCGTGGTCACCAACATCGACTGTGAGCATCTCGATTTCTATCGGGACCTCGAGCACATCAAAGATACGTTCCTGACCTTTATCGATCGCATTCCCTTCTACGGACTGGCCATTTTGTGCCTGGACAACGCATCGGTGCAGGACCTGCTGCCGCGGGTGAAAAAACGCTTCGTGACCTACGGACTCTCCTCCCAGGCAGACTACCGCGCACGGAACATAACCTTCAGCGGGCTGCAAAGCGACTTCGAGGTGTCCTTCGGCACAGCGGTCCTGGGCCGCATCCGTCTCAATCTGCCCGGCATACACAATGTGACCAACGCACTGGCCAGTATCGCTGTCGGCATGGAGCTGGACATCGCGTTCAGCGTCATTAAAAAATCCCTGGAAACCGCCCAAGGCGTCCAGCGCCGGCTGGAAATCAAAGGCGAGGCCGCAGGCATCACCGTGGTGGACGATTACGGCCACCATCCTACGGAAATCAAGGCAACCCTCCAGGCGGCCCGGGAATCCTGGCCGGATCGCCGACTGGTGGTCGTGTTTCAACCCCACCGTTACAGCCGCACCCAGGCGCTGTTTGACGACTTCACCCGGAGTTTCTACCAGTCCGACACGTTGCTGGTGATGCCTATCTACGCTGCCAGCGAGAAACCGATTCCCGGCGTGGCCGCCGATGCACTGTGTGAAAGCATCCGGTCCCACGGCCACAAGGACGTCCACTTTGCGGCCGGCCCTGCGGAGTCGCTCGCGTGTCTCACCCGGAAGCTGACGCCCGGAGACGTGCTGCTGACCTTGGGCGCTGGGGATGTCTACAAAGTGGGTGAGTCGGTAGTGGAATGGCTGGCTTCGGCGGCGGCGGCCGGAATGGGAAAAACGCCATGACGCGCGAGAAGCGACATATCCGGAAAAACACGAGCAAAACGGCCACGTCGGCACGACAGTTGCGCTGGCGCACCGCAGCCGGCCGCATCCTGACGGTGGTGGCCATCGCCGCAACGCTTCCCACGGTGGCGCTGGGCTGTATCCTGGCCCACGATCTCATTACCCAGGGGGCGTACACGCGCATTCGCCACACGGAGATTTCCGGAACGCACCGTTTGTCGCACCAGGACATCATCCGCCAGGCGGCTATTCCGGAGGCACTCAATCTGCTGGGGGTAAACCTCCGAGTCATCCGCCAGCGCCTCATGGCCCACCCCTGGATTGCGGAGGCGTCCGTGTCTCGACACTTTCCCGATCGGCTGGTCATACACATCCGCGAGCAGCAGCCGGTAGCCCAGGTGGTGATGGAAGACCAGTGGTACCTGGCCAATGCCGCCGGTACGTTTTTCATCGCTGGCGAAAACCTGCAGCCCGGTATACCGGTAGTGACGGGCATCACCACCGCCGACCTGGATACCGATGGCCGGCTGCCCGGGGCCATATGGCAGACGCTCATGACGGCAATACGCTACGACGCCCCGAACGGAAACGGTTCCCGCGGCGCGCTTGAAACGCACATCGCCTATGATCGCGATATCGGTGTGAGCGTCCTGGCAACGCCGCTGCTGGGCACCATCCATCTCGGCACCCCTCCGGCCGCCGATGCGTTCGTGCTGGCCGAACGCATCGCCGCCTACCTGTCATTATCGGGCTATGCAACCGGCTTTTCCGCCATCGACATGCGCAATCCCAACCGTATCGTGGTGGCGCCATCGCCAATGGCCGAGCGCCGGGAGAAGACCCATGAGGAGAACAAAAATGCAGCCTAAATCTGAGATCATCGTCGGCCTCGATGTGGGGACAACCAAAATTTGCGCCGTGGTCGGTGAATACACCGGCAGTGATATCAACATTATCGGCATCGGCACCCACCCGTCCATCGGCCTGCGCAAGGGCGTGGTGGTCAATATCGAATCAACTGTGGAAAGCATCAAAAAGGCCGTCGAAGAAGCCGAGCTGATGGCGGGCTGTGAAATCTCATCGGTCTATGCCGGTATCGCCGGTGGGCATATCACCGGATTCAACAGCCGCGGAATCATTGCCATCAAGGGGCCGGAGATCACCGAGGGCGATGTGGAACGGGTCATTGACGCTGCCCGGGCCGTGGCGATTCCCATGGACCGGGAAGTGATCCATGTCCTGCCTCAGGAATTCATTGTCGACGACCAGACCGGCATTCAGAATCCCGTGGGCATGGCGGGGGTACGCCTGGAAGCCAAGATTCACATCGTCACGGGCGCGGTCACCTCGGCACACAACATCGTCAAATGCGCCAACCGCTCAGGACTCGATGTCTGTGACATCGTGCTCGAATCGCTGGCCTCCGGAGAGGCAGTGCTCACCGGCGAGGAACGCGAGTTGGGGACCGCGCTCATCGACCTTGGCGGCGGCACCAGTGATCTGGCGATTTTCTCGGGCAACAACATCCGGCACACCTTCGTACTGGCGCTGGGCGGCAACAACATCACCAACGATATCGCCGTGGGACTCAGGGCCCCCATCGCCGAGGCCGAAAAAATCAAGAAAAAATACGGTTCCTGCCTCACCGAACGCATCAGCAGCGAGGAAACCGTCGAAGTACCGGGAATGGGAGGGCGCCCCGCCCGGAAACTGCCGCGTCAGATTCTGGGTGAAATCCTGGAGCCCCGCATGGAGGAGATCTTTACCCTGATCAAACGGGAAATCCACCGGGCCGGCATGGAGAACCTGACATCTTCGGGCGTCGTGCTCACCGGGGGGTCATCGCTGCTGGACGGGTGTGTTGAAATCGCCGAATCGGTGTTCAATCTGCCCACCCGCATGGGCGCCCCCCAGGGTATCGGCGGACTGGTGGACGTGGTCAACAACCCCATGTACGCCACCGGCGTGGGGCTGGTCATGTACGGGGCCAAAAACCAGAGCACCAAGAAGTTCCGCATCCGGGACGTGAACATCTTTAACCGGGTGATGTCTCAAATGAAACGATGGTTTAAAGAAGTAATATAGGAAAGCGGCCATGCAAAGACAGCTCAGCCTTTTTGAGGCGGCAGACGCTTTGGTGGCTAAAGAACCACAACACGAGGAGGTGGGGGAAATGACATTTACGTTCGTGGAAAACGAGGGATCGGCAAAAATCAAGGTCATTGGCGTCGGGGGGGCCGGCGGTAACGCAGTGAACAACATGATCGACTCGAACCTGCAGGGGGTTCGGTTCATTGCGGCCAACACCGATTCCCAGGCACTGGAGCGCTCCAAGGCCGAGGTGAAAATCCAGATCGGCGAGCATCTCACCGAAGGGCTGGGCGCCGGCGCCAACCCGCAGGTCGGCCGGGAGGCGGCCCTGGAAAACCTGGACCAGCTCAAATCCATCATCCAGGACAGCCACATGGTCTTTATCACAGCCGGTTTCGGCGGGGGTACCGGCACAGGCGCCGCACCGGTCATCGCCCAATTGTGCAAAGATCTTGGGATTCTCACCGTAGCGGTCGTTTCCAAGCCGTTCAGCTTTGAGGGGCGAAAGCGACTGCGCCAGGCCGAGGACGGCATCAACCAGCTCAAAGAAGTCGCCGACACCGTCATCACCATTCCCAACGACCGCCTGCGGGGGCTGGCCTCCAAAAACGCCCGCATGGTGGACATGTTCAAAAAAGCCGATGAAATCCTGCTGCACTCGGTGAAGGGGATCTCGGATCTCATCATGATCCCGGGTCTGGTCAACCTGGATTTTGCCGATGTGAAAACCACCATGAGCAAGGCGGGTCTTGCCATCATGGGCATCGGCATCGCCAGCGGTGAGAACCGGGCTGTCGAGGCTGCCGAGCGGGCCATCTCTCACCCGCTGCTGGAAGATATCTCCGTAGCCGGCGCTCAGGGCGTGCTCATGAACATCACCTCCACCAGTGACATCACCCTGGAGGAAATGACCGAGGCCTCTGACCGCATCTACCAGGAAGTCGGCGAGGATGCTGAAATCATCTGGGGACAGACCATCGACGAATCCCTGGGCGATGAGATCCGCGTCACCGTCATCGCCACCGGCATCGGCAATAAAAAGGCGTCCAAAGCCGAGCCCCGCACCCGCGGCGTCGTGCGCGACATTACCCCTGAGGACCTCCAGGTGGCAACCAACCTGGAAGAGCCGGCCTTCATTCGCCACAAAGAGGCGGTGGGGGAATCGTCAAGAGCCACTTACCACGGGTTCAAGGGGCTTGTCATCGACGGCGATGATCTGGACGTGCCGACATTTCTTCGCCGCCAGGCTGATTGATCGTTTTAAACGGCCGCTGCCCATCACCGTTGGTCGGCGGTGCACGGCGGCGGCCCCGGACCGCTCCATCCGTGAAGGGTGTCCATGGCCAGGCGTTCTCATCGTGAAACAAGGCCACCATCGCCCGTTGAGCATGGCGCCGTCCGGAAACCGTGGGCGCGATGTCTGCGCATTGCATTGGTCTATCCCAATGTCTATCGCCTCGGCATGTCCAACCTTGGTTTCCAGACGGTTTACCGACTGCTTAACGCCATGGAGGGGGTGCTGTGCGAGCGGGTTTTTCTGCCGGAGCCCTCGGCGGGAATGCCCCTCAGTGTCGAATCGTCACAACCGCTGGACCGGTTTCACGTTGTCGCGTTCAGCATTTCCTTTGAAAATGATTTCCCCGGGATGCTTCACATCCTGGAGCGTGCAGGCCTCCCCCTGGCGTCGGCGCAACGAGGGTCCCCCCACCCCCTTGTCGTCGCCGGGGGAGTCGCCTGCTGGCTGAACCCGGAGCCCATCGCCGCGTTTATCGACGTTTTCCTGCTGGGAGAAGCCGAAGTCTTCATCACCGATTTCGTCGCCGCCGTGGACACCACCGCGACCCGCAGCGACCTGCTGCTGCGCATCGCACAAACCGTCCCCGGCGCCTACGTGCCTGGATTCTACGAGACGGCCTACCTTCCCCACGGCCCGATCGGTCGTTTCACACCCACAGCCGACGTTCCTGATCGGATTCGACCGCCGTGGGTTGCCGACCTGAACAATCACCCGACCCGGTCTGCCATTGTCTCCGACCAAAGCGCCTTCGATGACACCTATCTTGTTGAAATCGGACGGGGCTGCCCCCATGGATGCCGATTCTGCAGCGCAGGCTTTCTCTACCGCCCGCCACGTTTCAGGGATACCGGCGTGCTGGCTGAAACCATATCCGCCGGTACGCAATGGACCCGCCGCATCGGGTTGGTGGGCGCGGCGGTCTCTGACCTGCCGGGGCTGGGCGCCCTGTGTCAATTGCCGTCGCTCTCGGGGCTGCGGCTGTCCTTCAGTTCGCTGCGGGCGGACGCCCTGACGCCGACGTTGATTGACATCCTCCGGAAAAACCGTGTCAAGACCGCCACCATCGCCCCGGACGCCGGCAGCGAGCGAATGCGCCGCGTCATCAACAAGGGAATCACCGAGTCTGAGATTCTCACCGCGGCCGGCGATCTGGTCGCCGGCGGTATCCCCAATCTCAAGCTCTACTTCATGATCGGGCTTCCCACGGAAACCGCCGAAGATGTGACGGCCATCATCGATCTGTGCGCAAAGATCCGGGAGTGCTGGCTGGCGGCCAGCCGGCGTGTAGGCCACATCGGCACCATCCAGGTCAGCGTCAATAGCTTCGTTCCCAAACCGGTGACACCATTTCAGTGGGTCGGAATGGATGACAAAAAAAATCTGAAGCAGAAAATCAAAATGCTGCGAGAAGCGCTGCAGCCCGTGCCCAATGTCCGTTTGAAGGTGGAAAGCCTGAACGAATCAGTGATCCAGGCCATACTCTCCCGGGGTGATCGTCGTTTGTCTCACGTTTTACGCCGCATCAGCGCCGGCACACCCTGGGCGTCCGCGTTGAGCGCCGAAGGGCTCGATTCAGACTTCTATGCCACTCGGCAGCGTCCCACCGATGAATTACTGCCATGGCACTTCATCGATCACGGGCTCAGTTCCGGTTTTTTGCAGCACGAATACACCCGCGCGCTGTCGGCCAAACCCAGCCCCCCCTGCCCCATAGTCAACTGTAGCCGCTGCGGCGTCTGCCCGTCATAGCACCACCGTTTTCCGGCCAGCGAAAACTGACACCCGGCAGCCGCGCCGCCCCCTTGCCACAAGAATTTGCAGGGCCGGCGCATCACCCGGCGCCGTGAACACCGGGCCAGTGGACGCGGTCTTCGGCGAATACCGAAATAGCTATTATTTATAGTAGTATAGGCGATTTGCCGCGGGCAAAAATGACTTGCAAGCCGCTGACCGTTATGATAGTCGTCCCATGGTTTACAATCACCCCGCTATTACAGCTGCCACACTGAAAGGATCACTGCGCCCATGACATCGAACACGCATCTCCAGATCGCGTATCGGCTGGCCATAGTGTTATTGGTGATAGGTGTTTTGAGCTACGCTGCATTTCCTGCCAAAGGGCCTGACACACCGGTCCGTCTCGTCTACAAAACCATGGCCGGAAAAGTTTACTTCGACCATAAAACCCACTTGGCCGATAAGGGATACGGCCTTGCCTGCCTCGACTGTCATCACCACCCGACCGATGACAGTGACGCGGCGCTTCAGATCGCCAATTGCGGCACGTGCCACGCCAAACCGGAACAAATGGAAAACACTGCCAAAGCCTGCAACGAATGCCACGACAGCAGTGACTACGATCTCTCGGAAATGCTGGTCAGAGCCGACGCTTTTCACAACCAGTGTATCAGCTGCCACAAGGAATTCGGCAAAGGTCCGGCCGCTTGCGCCGGGTGCCACGTACTTTAATCCTGATCCGCTCTGGTTGAAACGATGGCGACACCTGTGAAACGCCGTAACCCCGTAAAGGTCATGCCATGATGAAGAAACCTTTTTTTGGATGGTCCAAGCCACAATTTCCCCTGCTGCGCCCCACCGAGACCCTTGCACCGGTCCTGCGTATCGACGCCCCCAAGCACCTTTCCCTGTATTGTGAGCTGTCGGCAGGCGATGACGCCGCGCCACCGCTTAAAAAGGGGGATGCCGTGACATCGGGGCAGCGCCTGCTGGCCGGCGGCTCACCGGCGGCTTATGTGATTGCACCGGCGGGCGGCACCATCACCGCAGTGACTGCGGTCGCCGGCGATTTTGGGCGGCGCTTTGTGCAAGTGGAGATCGAAACGGATGTTGCGGCAGCCTCAGATGACCAGTTCGCCGCCGCCGTCGAAGCGCTCACCATAAATACCCTGACTGGTTTTCTTCAGCAGGTCCCGGGCAAACCGCCGCTATCGCTGTTGAGCGACCCGCAGCACCCCATCAAGACCATCGTTGTCTCCGGCGTGGATGAAGACCTTCTGTGCGCCACCCGGCAGTATATTATCGGCGAAAAACCCGAATACATCGAAAAAGGCGTGGCCGTGCTGAAAACGGCGACCGGCGTCACCGACATCGTTCTGGTCGTTGCCCGCGATACCATCCAGTCCATCGGCGGCATGGGGGTCAGGGCGGTTTCTGTCCCCGGCGCCTACCCCGCCGGGCTGCCGCAGCTGATGATCAAAAGTGCCCTTGGCGTCGAATTGCCGGCCGGCAGCCGCCCTGAGGAAATGGGGATCTGCATCATCAGCGTCGAAGCGGTGGCCGCCATCGGGCAGGCATTCGCGGAAAAACGGATCCCGACGCGCAAGACCTTTTCGCTTATCAACAAAGCCGGCGGGGTCCGAATGGTAGAGGCCCCCATCGGCACCCCCATCGGCGACGTCTTGGCGGCCGGCGGCATCACGGTCAACGACCAGGATCGCATCATACTGGGCGGGCCCATGCGCGGCAGCGCGGTGTGGTCCCTGGCAGCGTCCATCATGGCCGACACCGACGCCCTGATGGTGCAGGATCGACAGGATCTGCCGGTCATTTCATCCTATCCCTGCATCAACTGTGGAGACTGCATCGGCGTGTGCCCGGCGCACATTCCCGTCAGTATGCTGGTCCGGTTCCTGGAGGCCGGACAATACCAGGATGCCGTCGACGCCTACGATCTGCTTTCCTGCGTGGAATGCGGTCTGTGCAGCTTCTACTGTGTCGCCCAGATTCCCATCTTCCAGTATATCCGTCTGGCGAAATACGAAATTGCACGCATTCAGCAGATGGAGGAAGCCAATGTTTAGCTCTCAGAAGAAATTCGTCGTCTCGCACGCCCCCTTCTGGCACTGCGGCAGCAACCTGCGGGAGAGAAGCTATACGACGCTGCTGGCCACACTGCCGGCGGTCGTCTTCGGCATCCTCCAATACGGCATTCCCGCCATCGCAGTCGTCTGCCTTAGCGTGTCCACGGCCATTTTATGGGAAACGCTGATGAACCGCCTCATGAAGCGCCCGGATACCGTCGGTGACGGCAATGCGGCGCTGATCGGCATCGTCCTGGCCATGCTCATGCCGGCGCCGACCCCCTGGTGGATCGTCATCACCGGCACCTTCATCGCCATCGTCATCGCCAAACAGATCTTCGGCGGCATCGGCAGCAACCCCTTTAACCCGGCCGCGCTGGCCATGGCCATTCTCATGGTGAGCTGGGCGGACTTCTTCGATTTCGATCAGGCGCTGCGAAACTATGATTTCGGGTTTATCGCCGCCTACCCGCTGGCCACCCTGAAACACTTCGGCGTAGATGCCATCAACGGATACAGCCTCCGGGGCCTTCTCCTGGGCCAGCAGGCCGGTGGCATCGGGGCGACATTCGGCATCGGGCTGATCGTCGGCGGACTGTATCTCATCGCCCGCGGATTCATCCGTCTGGAAATCGCCTTCTCCTATCTGGCCGGTGTTTTTATCACCGCGATGCTGTTCAACATTACAAACCCGGCCGCCTATGCCGGGCCGTTCTTTCATATCTTTACCGGATACACCCTGATCGCCGCCTTTTTTCTCATGCCGGAAGATTCCTCGTCCCCGGTCAACCCGGTACCCATGATTCTATATGGGCTGCTCGGCGGCATCATGACCGTCTTGATTCGCAACATCGGCGCCTATGTCGACGGCGCCATTTTCGCCGTTCTGGTGGCCAATCTGGTGAATCCCCTGCTCGACAAGATTCGCCCCAAAGCGCTGGGAAAGGTGATGTGACATGCGTGAGATGATCAATATGGTAGTGGTCCTGACCGTGCTGAGCGCCTTTTCCGGAGGATTGCTGGCGGCGCTGAAAGACGGCACCAAGGAACGCATCGAAAACCAGGAATTGAGCCTCGTTAAAGGCCCTGCCGTCATGAATCTGCTCAAGGGGGCCAGCAACGATCCGTTGACGGATCGTTTCAAGATGAAGGTCGGTGAGGCCGAGAAAAGCTTCTTCGTGGGTGTATTCGACGGGAAACCCAACTCCGTCGCCTTCGAAGTCCCCGGAAAGGGGTTTGCCGACAACATCGGGCTGATGGTGGGGTTTAACGTCGATACCGACAAACTCATCGGCGTCAATGTCACCACTATCAAGGACACCCCCGGACTTGGCGCCAATGCCAAGGAAGATCCGAAATGGGCGGCCCAGTTCAGCGGCAAATCCGTTGATGAAACGTTTAAAGTCACTGCTGACGGCGGTGATATCAACGCCATCAGCGGCGCCACCATCACCTCCCAGGGTGTTTGCAACGCGGCCAACGATGCCGCGAATATCTATAAGGAAATCAAACCGGAGTTGCTCACCAAACTCAAGGAAGTCAAACCATAGGGAGTTTTTCCGATGGCCAAATCGCTTACGCAAGAGTTCGTTAAAGGCCTGTGGCAGGAAATTCCACCGTTTCGACTGGTGCTGGGCCTGTGCCCGACGCTCGGTGTGACCACCAGCATGAAAAACGGCATCGGTATGGGTGTGGCAACAGCCTTCGTTCTGATTTGCGGCAACATCCTGGTGTCCATGCTACGCAAGATTATCCCTTCGAAGGTGCGCATCGCCTGCTATATCATTATCATCGCCACTTTCGTCATCGTCGTGGAACTGCTCATGCAGGCATTCGCCTACGAATTGTTCCAGGCCCTGGGGGTATTTATCCCGCTCATCGTCGTCAACTGCATCCTGCTCGGCCGAGCGGAAGCTTTTGCATCCAAAAACGGGATACTGCCTTCCTTTGCCGACGGGTTGGGTATTGGCATCGGTTTCACCTTGTCACTGGCAACACTGGGCGGCATTCGCGAAATCATCGGCAAGGGGACGCTGACCTTTTGGGGCGACCCTTTGTTCAACATTGCCCATGCCTTCCCCGGCTTTCAGCCCTTCGGGTTTGCGGTCCAGGCACCGGGCGCCTTTATTTTCCTTGGCCTCATGCTCTGCTTTATGAACCTCGCGGGCAGCAAATAGGAGATAACCGATGGGCGATCTGATCGTTCTTGCCATCAGCTGTATTTTTGTCAACAATATCCTTTTGGCGCAGTTTCTGGGCAACTGCCCCTTTTTAGGCACGTCTAAAAAGATGGAAACCGCCATTGGCATGGCCATGGCGGTCATCTTTGTTCTTGTGATGGCCGGCGTCATCACCTGGCTGGTCCAGTATTATCTGTTGGTCCCCTTCGGCCTGGTCTACCTTCGCACCATCGCCTTTATCCTCGTGATCGCTGCGCTGGTGCAGTTTGTCGAAATGTTTTTAAAAAAAAGCATTCCTGCATTATATGCCGGCCTGGGCATTTTTCTGCCGCTGATTACGACCAACTGCGCCGTCATGGGCGTTTGCGTCATCAACATCGACAAAGAATACACCTTCATCCAAACGGTTGTCACATCGTTTACTTACGCGGCCGGTTTTGGCCTTGCGCTGGTCCTGTTTGCCGGCGTGCGCGAACGGATCCTGCTGGCGCGCGTTCCCAAACCGCTTCAAGATACATCCATCGCACTGGTCACGGCAGGTATTTTGTCCCTGACCTTTTTCGCCTTTCGCGGCATGGTCTGATCCGTCGGACTTTCACAGTGAAAGGACCAGTGGAGACGCACCGGAGCAGTAACGAGATCGTCCTGCGGCTGAACGAACTACAGCCGGCCGCTTTCCGGGTCTAACCGTTTGCCATCTTCGGAGGTTGCATCGTGTTATCAGCCATCATCGTCCTCCTCAGCATCGGCGCTACCTGTGGCATTATCCTGAGTGTGGCTTCCAAAGTCTTCTACGTCTGGGAAGACCCGCGCATCGCTGAAATCGAAGGCAATCTCGCCGGCGCCAACTGCGGCGGGTGCGGGTTCGCCGGCTGCTCGGCCGCCGCGGTGGCAGTCGTGGGCGGCAAGGCAACGCCCAGTGTGTGCGTAGTGGCCGGCCCTGAAACCGCCGTCGCCGTCGCCGGAATCATGGGCATCGATCCGGGCACTGCCGAACCGCTCAAATCGAAAAATTTCTGCGACGGCGGAGATCGCGCCGAAAACCGATTCCATTATATGGGTGTTTCCACCTGCAACGCCCTGGCCGCTTTCTACGGCGGCAAACGGGTGTGCCATGTGGGTTGCCTTGGCCAAGGTGACTGCGTGCGCTCCTGCAAGTTCAACGCGATCCACATGGGTCCCAACGGTTTTCCGGTGGTCGACGAGACGGCCTGTGTCGGCTGCGGGGCCTGCGAAAAGGCGTGTCCCAAGCACATCCTCACCGTCCGGACCATGAGCCAGCGGCTGCTGCATTTCAACCAGACCGAAGATGCGCTGGCTCCGTGTGCGCAAACGTGCCCGGCCGAAATCGACATTCCCCGCTATATCGCCCAGATCCATGACGGCGACTACGCCGGCGCAGTGCACACCATCCGAGAACGAAACCCGCTGCTGCTGGCCTGCGGACGCGTGTGCCCGCATCCCTGCGAGAATTTCTGCCGTCGCGGCATCGAAGACGATGCGGTTTCCATCAACCAGTTGAAACGGTTTGTGGCCGATTACGAAATGAAGTCGGGCGCCCGCCTGCCGGTGGCGTGTGCGCCGGATACCGGCAAAAAGGTAGCCGTCGTTGGCGGCGGCCCCGCCGGTTTGAGTTGTGCCTTCTTTCTGCGGCGCCTGGGTCATGCGGTGACCATTTTCGATATGATGCCCGAGCTCGGCGGTATGATCCGCTACGGCATTCCCGAATACCGCCTGCCCAAGGCCGTCCTCAAGTGGGAGACCGACGGGATACTCAACCTGGGCATTGACGCAAAGACCGGTGTGCGCTTTGGCAAAGACGTCACCGTCGCCTCGCTGCAGGAAGACGGATACGATGCCATCTTCCTCGGCATCGGCGCCTGGAAAGACTACAGCTTGAACGTGCCGGGCGAAGATCTTGACGGCTGCTACACGGGCATCAACTTTCTCACCCGCTTTGCCGAAGACCAGCAGTCTGCAGCCCCCAAGGGCTTTCCCATCGGCAAAAAATGCGCGGTGATCGGCGGCGGCAACACTGCCATCGACTGCGTGCGGACGCTGGTGCGGTTGGGCGCCGATGAGGTCAATCTGGTGTACCGGCGCACCCGAACCGAAATGCCGGCCAACGATGTCGAAATCGTGGCGGCTGAACACGAAGGGATCAGATTCACGTTTCTGGCAGCTCCCGTGCGGGTCGTCGGCGATGACAACGGCAAGGTCACCGGGCTTGAAATCCAGATGATGGCTCTCGGGGAGCCGGACGCCAGTGGCCGCCGCCGACCCGTTCCCGTCGAAGGTTCGGAGGTTGTCATTGAAGCCGACATGGTCGTCACCGCCATCGGCCAGGGGCCCGATGTCTCCTTCAAAAACGCCGACCGCAAGCTTGGCGAACTTCAGATCACCCGGTGGAATACCATCGACAATGATCCTGAAATACTTCAGTCCAATATTCCCTTCGTATTCACGGCAGGCGATGCCGCCACCGGCGCCAGCCTGGTCGTGGAGGCCATCGGCGGCGGTCGCCGGGCGGCGCGCTCCATCCATCGCTTTCTCATGGAAGAGGAAGTAACGCCGGTCCCGCAATCGCTGCGAAAGAAACACATTCCCGAGTCGCTATTTGAAACGGTCCCGGGCGTTGAGAAAAAGACCAGGACCCCCATGCCGGAGATGCCGGTGGCCGAGCGGATCAAATCTTTTGATGAAGCCGATCTGGTCATCAGCGAAGATGCCGCCCGGCATGAATCCGGCCGGTGCCTCTCCTGCTGCCGGATCTGCTACAACCCCGACACAAAAGCCGCATAAATCATAAATCAAGAGGCCGCCGACAACGCCGGCGGCCTCTTGATTTATATATTAAAACCTACCTGTTTACGCACTATTCTCCAATTAATGGACAGGCGCTGTTTGTGCAAATAAAATTCGTCATTGCACAGAAGCGCCCACCGCTGCATTCCATATTGTGGCGCCGGGGGTCACGCAATCGTGTAGGGTGCGGGGTTTATCCCCGCCCGGGATTGGTGAACAAGATAGGCGTCGCGTCCGCTCATCCACCAGATTGCCCTGATCATGTCCACCGGCAGCGGTGACTTGAATCTCATGACATCACCGCTCACCGGGTGGATGAACGACAACCGCCAGGCATGGAGCATCTGACGCGTAACGGCTCTCAGGCGAATTGCCGCCGGGGTTGCCGGGCGCCCTCCTGCCCCGGGCGGCTTTCGGTTGCCATAGACGGGATCTCCGACGATGGGGTGTCCTTCGGCCGCACAGTGAACGCGGATCTGGTGGGTGCGGCCCGTCTTTAAATCGACTTCCAGCAGCGTTCCGTCCGGGTAGGTTTTTCGCGCGCGCCACAGGGTTTCTGCAGAACGGGCCGATTTACTGAAAATCGACATCTTTTTACGGTCGACCGGATGGCGCCCAATGGGCTGATCAATCCGTCCGCAGGGGGTTGGAAAATGCCCCCATATCAAGGCGAGATAGGTTTTCCCTATGGTTCTTTCCTTGAACTGAGCACACAGGTGTTCATGGGCAGTCGCAGACTTGGCCACCACCATGGTGCCGGAGGTATCCCTGTCGAGCCTGTGAACGATCCCCGGCCGAAGAACACCGCCGATGGGAGAAAGATCGGTGCAGTGATGCAGCAGTCCATTAACGAGGGTGGCCCGCGCATGCCCTGGGCCGGGGTGAACGACGAGACCGGCGGGCTTGTTGAGGACGAGAAGATCGGAGTCCTCATACAGGATGTCCAAATCCATGGGCTCGGGGCGGTAGTCGGCGTCCGCGGGTTCTGGGATCTGCACCCAGATCTTGTCGCCTTCATGCACCTTCTGGCTCGGTTTCCCGAGCTTGCCTTCAACACGAATGTTGCCTGATCGGATCAGGGTCGATAGAAACGATCTGGAATGGTCCGGGCAGATCAGCGCAGCGAACTGATCAAGACGCAGACCATCTGCGGTGGGATAAACCTCGTAAAATGAGATGCCCTCTGATGGCATGTCCGAAAAGCGGGCTTAAACGCCGCCGTCGGCTTCGGCATCGGCGTCCGATTGGATGGCAAAGAGCGCGATGAGTTCTTCTTCGATCGCGCTTTCATCCATTTTACGTGCCGTCGACAGCTCCTTGACGAGTAGCACCTGGGCGGTATCGTAGAGCTTGCGCTCCCCAAATGAAAGATCCTTGGTGGTTTTGAGCAGGGACAGATCACGATAGACTTCGGCGACATCGAATAGTGAGCCGGTCTTGATCTTATCCATGTATTCCCGGTATCGTCGGTTCCAGGTCTGGCTTTCCGACGCGCCGGTGCCGCGTCTTGCCTTCATCACATCATAGACTTTGGGGATGTCTTTTTCGCCGATAATATCCCTGAGTCCCACTGAATCCACGTTATCGGTGGGAATCATGATGACCATGCCGTTTTCAAGCACCTTCATGATATAAAAATCATGGGTCTCGCCGTTAACGGCGCGGCTTTCAATGGCCTCAATGCGCCCCACGCCATGTGCGGGATAAACTGCGAGGTCGCCGACGGTGAACACCCGCATTGCGGTTGGAGTCACTACGGGCGCCGCTTCTTTTGTCTTTTTTTTGTCCGCCATGTGGTTACCGACTGTTTGACCGATAGCCACCCCTGAGGGGGGGCTGATGTGCGGTCCGTAATGGCCTTTCAAAATCACCCTGCTGGATGATCAATGGACGGCAGGATTATCAGGAAGCCTTAGAAATTCAAAAACTTAACACGGGGATAGTATCACAGGCGCAAAGAACAAGCAAACAAAAAAGGATTGGCGCCCGAAGGCGCCAATCCTGGTATTGCCTAGATCGTGAAACTGTCGTTGCGCTGATTACAGCAGGAACGGCACCATCAGAAGCGCCACAACGTTCAGGATCTTGATCATCGGGTTGACGGCCGGGCCGGCAGTATCTTTGTAGGGGTCGCCGACGGTGTCGCCGGTAACCGCAGCTTTATGGGCATCGGAGCCCTTGCCACCCAGGTTGCCGTCTTCGATGTATTTCTTGGCGTTGTCCCATGCGGCACCACCGGTGGTCATGGACAGGGCCACGAACACGCCGGTAACGATGGAGCCGATGAGCAGACCACCCAGCGCCACCGGGCCCAGAATGAAGCCCACCACCAGCGGAGCGATGACCGGCAGCAGCGCCGGGACCATCATCTCTTTGAGGGCGAACTTGGTGACGATGTCCACACAGGCCGCGTAGTCGGGCTTGCCGGTGCCTTCCATGATGCCCGGGATTTCGCGGAACTGACGACGCACTTCCTCGACCACCGCGGCGCCGGCGTTACCGACCGCCTTCATGGCGATGGAGGCGAACAGGTAGGGCAGCAGGCCGCCGATGAAAAGGCCAAGGATGACATTGACGTCGGACAGGTCAAAACGCATGGCGACCACATCTTTACCGCTCTGGATGTTGAACTCCTGCACGTAGGCGGCAAAAAGCACCAGCGCTGCGAGACCGGCGGAACCGATGGCGTAGCCCTTGGTGACGGCCTTGGTGGTGTTGCCGACCGCGTCCAGCGGATCGGTGACGGCGCGGACCGATTCGTCCATACCGGCCATTTCGGCGATGCCGCCGGCATTGTCGGTGATGGGGCCGTAGGCGTCAATGGCGATGACCATACCGGTCATGGAAAGCATGGACATGGCGGCCATGGCGATGCCGTAAAGCCCGCCGAACTTGAAGGCCAGAAAAATGCTCAGACAGATGGCCAGAACGGGCGCGGCGGTCGCCTGCATGGAGACGGCCAGACCGGCGATGATGTTGGTGCCGTGGCCGGTGGTGGAAGCTTCGGCGACCGAAATCACTGGGCCGTACTTTCCGGTGTAGTACTCGGTGATGATGACGATGACGACCGTCAGCATCAGCCCGATCAGGGTGCAGTAGTAGATGTGCATCGGGCTCAAGTTGCCCACGCCCACCATCAGCTTCATGGTGGCATAGTAGAAGGCGATGGCGGCGATGATAGCCGAGCCGAACATGCCCTTATAGAGCGCGCCCATGATGTAGGTGCCGCCGCCCAGTCGCACCATAAACATGCCTGCGATGGAGGCGAAGATGGAAATGGCGCCCAGAACCAGCGGGAACTCGGTGGCCATAGGGGCCTTGGGGAACAGCAAATGGCCGATGAGCATGGCCGCAACGGCCGTTACCGCATAGGTCTCGAACAGGTCGGCCGCCATACCGGCGCAGTCGCCGACGTTGTCGCCCACGTTGTCGGCGATGACGGCAGGGTTTCTCGGATCGTCTTCGGGAATACCGGCTTCGACCTTGCCTACCAGGTCGGCACCGACGTCGGCGCCCTTGGTGAAGATGCCGCCGCCGAGACGTGCGAAGATGGAGATGAGGCTGCCGCCGAAACCGAGGGCGACCAGCGCCATGATGTCATGGGTGAACATGTAGAAGCCGGCAACAGAGGTCAGCGCCAGGCCGGCAACCATCATACCGGTCACTGAACCGCCCTTGAATGCCAGGGACAGACCGGCGGCCAGGCCCTTTTTGGACGCTTCGGCCGTACGGACGTTGGCAATGACGGAAACCCGCATGCCGATGTAGCCCGCCATGAAAGAGGCCACTGCGCCCAGGGCAAAACCGATGGCGGTTTTGGGGCCCAGGGTGGCGAAGATAACCCCAAAAATGATGATACCGGTGATGCCCATGGACTTCATCTGACGATTCAGGTAGGCAACCGCGCCTTCCTTGATCGCGCTGGCGATTTTCTGCATCTTCTCATCGCCCGCGGGGGCACTTTTAACAATGGTTGCCATAATCAGCGCGTAGGCAACACCCACCAGACCGACCAGCGTACAAGTCAACGGAATGTTATTCAATACTGCGTTCATTCTCTCCTCCATAATGAAGCTTTAAGAATTGTCGGAACTCCTTCGGTTATACCGATTCATTGCCACTTCTGCGCCCTCACAGAGTACGGCAATGGCGGCATCCCTCACCGTGTCGATGATGCCACCCAGCGCGGCGGTTTCATGCTCATCGAAACCCCCGAGCACATGGTCCACGGCATCAGCGTCGGATGCGGAACGCCCGATGCCCACACGGATCCGGCAAAACCGGTCATCACCGCAGGCATCGACCAACGATCGTATTCCTCTGTGTCCGCCATCCCCCCCTTTCGTTTTAATTTTTATTCTTCCAAATGTCAGGTCCATATCATCGTGAATGACGATCATTTCCCTGCATGTAAGACCCCACTGTGTCAGAAGAGAACCGGTGGGTACGCCGCTCCGGTTCATGTAAGTCATGGGCTTGATCAGCGCAACGCTGTGCCCGCAGATTCTGCCGATACCGAAGGCAGCCCCATCTCGGTGCGTGTCCATCTCGATACGGCAACCCGCGCCAATCGCATCGACCGCCCTGAAACCGATGCTGTGGCGCGTTAACGCATACGCTGCTCCAGGGTTTCCAAGACCGACGATCAGTCGATCCGGCAGTAATTGAGCCATTGACAACGCACGATCCCATCACAGGCCGCTCGACACAGGCACTCGGCCGGCCAGTGGCGCGTTATTCTTCGGTCACGGCGACTTTGGCGGCATCTTCATCTTCGCCTTCGTCGTCTTCTTCGTCGGCCACGTCCTTCTTCGGACTCAAGACCGTTATTACCGTAAAATTGACGTCATGGGGAATCTCAACCCCATCGGCCAACTGAATATCCTCGACATGAATGGCCTCGCCGACCCCCAGTTCCGTGATGTCCAGTTCGATGGCTGCCGGAATATTCGACGGCAGGCAAGAGACTTCCAATTCGCGGCGAATCACCTGCAGCAGGCCGCCGAACTCAACGCCCTTGCATTTGCCCACAGTGTGCACGGGGATTTTAACCGTCAGTTTGCGGTTCATGTCGATCTCATAGAAGTCGACATGAACCAGTTGTGCGCTCACCGGATCACGCTGCAGCTCTTTCACGATCGCCAATCGCTTGCCACCGTCATGGCCCTCAATCGTCAGGTTGAAAAAGGCCATGGTGCCACCGCCGCGTTTCAAGCTCAGTTCAAAATCGTGGGTATGGATGGACATCATGACGGGCTCGGCTTTCGCCCCGTAAAGAATGGCCGGGCAGCGCCCTTCAACACGCAGACGGCGGGCCGGACCATTTCCTGTTTCTGTTCTCGTTGATGCACTCAGTTCTAGATACTCCAAGGTTAAGCCTCCTTCAAAATATTATACAAACAAAGAAGTCACGGAATCACCGGTATGACTGCGGATGATGGCTTCGCCAAAGAGTCCTGCCGTGGAAAGGGCAATAATCTTACCGCAGGCAACTGCGCTGGCGTCCAAAGGGATGGTGTCCATGACAATTAAACTCTTTAAAGCGGAATTGGCAATGCGCTCCACGGCAGGACCGGACAATACCGGATGGCTGCAAACAGCATGCACCTCCACGGCGCCATGGGCGTCAAGGGCGTTTGCCGCCTCGGTAAGGGTGCCGGCAGTATCCACCATGTCATCGAGTATGACGGCACACTTGCCTTTCACCTCGCCGATGACGGACATGGCCTTTGCCTTGTTGGGTCCTGAGCGGCGCTTGTCGATAATGGCCAGATCGGAGCCCAGGCGTTTGGCGATGGCCCGGGCTCTTTCGGCGCCGCCGGCGTCCGGAGAGACCATGACGACATTTTCGGTAAAGCGCTCCTTCATATAGCGAAGCGTCACCGGCGCGGCAAAAAGGTGATCCACCGGGATGTTGAAAAAGCCCTGGATCTGCCCTGCATGCAGATCCATCGTAATGACCCGGTTCGCCCCGGCGGTGGTGATCAGATCGGCCACAAGCTTTGCGCTGATGGGCACCCGAGGCGCCACTTTCCTATCCTGTCGCGCGTAGCCGTAATACGGGATCACGACAGTGATGCGCTTTGCCGAGGATCGTTTGAATGCGTCGATCAGCAGCAACAGCTCCACAAGGTTGTCGTTGACCGGGCGACAGGTCGACTGCACGATGAAAATGTCCTTCATTCGGACATTTTCAGTGATTTCGATCAGAATTTCACCGTCACTGAAGGATTTCACCTTTGCGCCGCCGAGCGGGACACGCAGGTAATCGCAGATCTGCTGTGCCAGCACGGGATTCGAGTTGCCGGTGAATATGACAAAGTCGTTGCTGACCGATCCGTTCCGGTGACTGTTTTCTGAAATGCTCATATCAAAGCTCAACAATGTGGCTGGGGCGGGAGGATTCGAACCTCCGAATGCAGGAACCAAAATCCTGTGTCTTACCGCTTGACGACGCCCCATGATTAGAGTCCCCGAAAAAGCCGGCAGAAAAAAACGCAGCGACTGGTTTGCAGGCAATGCTCGGCCCGCGCTCTCTCTGCGTTTACGTCAACCGGGAGTCCCGGGTGTATAAATGTATCCATCCGTCAGCAGCGGCGCGGTGTAAACGCTCCAGGAAGGGTTACTGGATAGTTCCAGCCGCGCAGTATCAGCGCTGTGCAGATCACCAAACAGTCCAAACACACACGATCCACTGCCGGTCATCAAGGCGCCCAGAGCTCCGTTTTGCACAAGCGCACGTTTCACTTCGACGAGCGCAGGGTAGCGCGGCAAGATCGCTGCCTCCAGATCGTTAGACAGATAGCGCTCCGGCGGACCATTTCTGACCTTTAAAAGAAGGGA
>JBDRRP010000017.1:0-54565 GCA_043825735.1 Pseudomonadota bacterium
GCAGGCTCACCAGTTCGGGGATATTCTCGGTGACGATATAGCTGCGGCTGCCCTCCGCGATGCTGTTGGCGATCCCCAAGCCCCTGTGCTGAAGCTCGTTGGTGAGACTGGAAATGAGCACCCACCGGGTAAACAGGGCGAGGAGCACACTGATCAGCAGAATCACCGCCGTAGTGGAAAAGAAGATCTTGTTCTTCAGGCTCAGGTTTTTCAGTTGCTGAATCAATTTTTTATCCGCTTATCCAGAAAACGCAATTTTGGCAGTCCCGTGAAAACCTGAAATCACCACAGAGGACGCAGAGCGCGCAGAGAGACGACCCAATCATTATTCAATGTATTCTCTGCGGCCCTCTGCGTTCTCTGTGGTTCAAAATCATTTTTTACAGTCTTCGTCGATAACGCCATCCTTAAGGCCGTATGGGCACGAAATGCCCCTCCTCCAACCGCGTCAGATAGACCTGGTGCAACCCCTGATGGTCCCGGGGGCTGAAAGACAGCGTGTTGTCGACACCCAGATCGTAGTCGCGGATGGTTTCGATGGCATCGATGAAGGCCTCCCGGTTCAGGTTCGGGCCGCACCGTCGAAGCCCTTCGTGGAGCACCCGGGCGTTGAGATAGCCTTCGAGCCCCACGAAATTGGGGGTGTCACTGGGGAAATAGGTCTTCAGCAGACGCTCGTACTCCACCACCCCCCACAGGCGTTTGCTGTTCTCCGGGTGTTCGGGCAACGGGACGACCTGGGTCACGAGCAACCCTTCGCCGTCGGCGCCGAGTTTTCGCTTGAGCTCGTCAGCGCCGACAAAGGACACGGCGTAAAACAGGGCCCGGGAGCCCTGAGCCCGGGCTTTTTTAATGAACTCCGCACACGGATCATAAGTGCCGATCATGACGACGGCCTCGGCATCAGCCGCCATGATCCGGGCCAACCCTTCGGCGGTGTTGAGCGTTCCGCGGATGTAGGTCCCCTTGGCCACCGGCACCAGACCGTGGTTCTTGAGGGCCAGCTCGGTCCCCCGCAGGCCGTCGAAGCCGTAGGCATCGTACTGGTAGAACACAGCAATCCGCCGGAGCCCCTGTTTGTCAACAAGGTGGTTTACCGCCGCTGCCGTTTCCTGATAGTAAGAAGCCCGGACGTTGATGAGATATCTCGATAGCGGCTCCCTCAGGGCGCTGGCACCCGTGAACATCCCCACCAGCGGAATCTTGGCTTCCTCAACCAGGGGAACGATTTTCAGGGTGGTGGGCGTGCCCACATAACTGAAGAGCGCAAAGACGCGATCTTCCACGATCAACCGCTGGGTGTTGGCCACACACCGGGGGGGATCATACTGGTCGTCATAGGTCACCAACCGGATCATGCGCCCGTGGACGCCGCCGGTGTCATTGACATGCCTCAGGTAGGCCAGGGCGCCGTGGAGTGTCTGGACGCCGAGATAGCTGGCATGGCCGCCCAGGGCCAGAGAGGTGCCGATGCGGATTTCGGTGTCGGTCACTCCGGGAACCGCGTGTTCGGCCCGTCGCGGCGGCGCTGCGGGCTCACACCCCAAGCCGCCGCACAGGATCATGAGGACGGCGGCCGCGGCCCAGATCTGCCGGCCGATATGCGCGGCTGCGCGGGCAGACGGATGCAGTATTGGCATGAAGACTACTCCATGGCACTCCGCAAGGGGAGTATCCGATAGATAGACGTGAGATTCACTTTATGGGGCGACGCCCGAAAGATCAAGATGGTAGATACAGTTTCCCGGAGCGCTCGCACCGCTGGCGATGGATGATTTGCCTGCTGGTCGTGCTGGCCATCTTGGCCGGCCCCGGCGGGCCCGGCCGGGCACAGGGCGGATCGCCGCCCGTCGTATCGGCCACGGTCCACTGGCAGCACGCACCGGGCGGTGGATTCCTGAATCTGTCGGTGTCGATCCCGCCCGGGATTCACATCAACGCTGACGCCGCCCAGCTCAAAGCCACCGATGGATTTACGCCCGTTGCTACGCGCATCGCCATTGAGGCGCTGCCGCCGGAAGTGACCAGCGCCGAACCGGAATTTCCGCCGGCCCATGCCGTTACCGTATCCTTTAGCCAGCAACCCCTCATGGTCTTCGAAGGGCAGATTGCAGTCAGGATCCCACTGACGGGCGAAGGGCTGAAGGGAGAAACGATTCCCGCTACCCGCCTGGTGCTCACCTACCAGGCGTGTGACGAGCGCACCTGCTTTTTCCCGGACAGACTGACCCTCACGACGGGATCGATCGATGCCGCGACCCCGGCGCCCACAGCGCCCGGTGTTGGCGAAGGGCCATCGGCCCGCCCGATCGGGCCTGTCGTGTTTAGCCTCTTTGGCCGTGGCCTGTCACTGGATGCCACCGACTGGATCGGCCGGATACTGTTGATGGTAATGGCCGCTCTGGGGGGGGTGCTCCTTAACCTCACCCCTTGTGTGCTGCCCCTGATTCCCATCAAGATCATCAGCCTGTCTGCAGCAGCCGAGAAAAACCCGAGGCGGTGTCTGCTGCTGGGCATGGCCATGACTGCCGGCATCATCGCCTTCTGGGCCGTGCTGGGCATGCTGGTCATCACCATCAGCGCGCTCACCGCCGCCAACCAGCTCTTCCAGTACCCGTGGTTCACGGTGACGGTGGGGCTCGTCATCGCTGTCATGGCTGCCGGAATGCTGCGGCCGGCCGCCGTCACACTGCCCGGCTGGGTCTACCTGATCAACCCCTCCCAGGACCGGCTGCCCGGATCTTTTCTGCTGGGGATTCTTGCGGCCGTTTTGTCCACTCCGTGTACGGCCCCCTTCATGGGCGCGGCAGTGGCCTGGGCCGTAACCCAGCCGCCGGTGCGGGCGTTTGCCGTGTTCATCGCCGTCGGCATGGGCATGGCCCTGCCCTACGCCGTGCTGGCGGCCCGGCCCGGACTGGCGCGCCGCCTGCCCAAAACCGGACCGGCCAATCAGTTGTTAAAGGAAGTGATGGGCTGGCTGATGCTCGCCGCCGCGGCCTACTTTGTGGGTACCGGTGTGAGCGGCCTGATGACCGTTGCCCCGGTGCCACCGGGCCGCCGCTACTGGTGGGTCGTGATGGGATTTTGCGCCCTTGCGGGCCTGTGGTTTGCACACAGGTACCGACCGATGGCCGCCACGCGCCTGAAACAACGCATGGGGGTCGCGCTGGGCCTTACGGCCGCGCTGGCGTCGGTGGGCATGGGCTGGCTGCTGGCTGACATGGGAGAGATCCGGTGGGTCTACTACACCCCGGCAAGCTATGCCGAGGCCATGGCGCGCCAAAAACCGGTGGTTCTGGTGTTCACCGCCGAGTGGTGCCTCAACTGCAAGGCCATCGAACACCAGGTCTACCGGGATCCGGAAGTGGTGCGCCTGTTTGCCGTCGGCGAGGCCATCCCTGTGAAGATCGATCTCACCGCCCCCAATCCGGACGGCCGGGCCTTTCTCCAATCCACCGGCCGGCTCACCATCCCCCTGGTCATCGTACGCGCCCCTGACGGCCGCAACACGCTGGTGGCCGATTTTTACACGGCCGAAGAACTCATCGAAGCCATCCGTAAGGGAAAATGATCTGCTCCCCCGTTAAAACGGTGTCTCTTTGGCACGCAACCGCGGTATCCGGGATTTCCCGGGCATCGCTTCCGCTTGTGGATTCATTATGACCAACCTGCGTTCCTCGCCCCCCATGCTGGCCGAGCGCGCCTCCGGCCGGAACAATAACTTCAATCTGATCCGTTTCCTTGCCGCCGCCATGGTGATGCTCAGCCACTCCTACCCGCTGACGGGAAACTCGGGAGAGCCGTTGAGCCGGCTGGGACTTTCCTATGGCTTTGTCGCGGTCGATGCATTCTTCGTTATCAGCGGTTTTCTGGTAACCGGCAGCCTGTTCAACCGCGCCGACACCTTGTCCTTCATCCGGTCTCGCTGCTTGCGCATTTTCCCCGCCCTCGTTGTCTGCAACCTGGTGTGCATCGGCGTGGTGGGGCTTTTGTTTACCCGCCTCCCGTTAGTGGATTACCTAAAGCAGGGTCAGTTGCTGCGCTACTTTGTCAACAATACGCTGTTGGTGCTCGGTCCGCTGCAATCCTGGCTTCCGGGCGTCTTCATGGACATCCCGTTTCGCTACACAGTGAACGGTTCACTGTGGACCCTGCCCCATGAACTGCGCCTTTACCTGCTGGCGACCATTTTCAGTGTGCTGGCATTCATGCGCGGCGGCTTGATCGGCCCGCATAGGGCCCGCGTCGGCATCATACTGATAGGCCTCGTCGCCATGGGCGGTTATCTATCCATTCACACCATTGTCTGCATCGAAGTGTTTCAAGTCATGGAATGGGTGCCACTGCGGCTGCTGGCGCTTTTCTTTGGCGGAGGGGCCTTGTGGATCCTCCGGGGGCGAGTCCCTCTTTCGGGCCGACTGGCCCTGCTATGCGTGGCGGCGCTGTTGGTCGCAGGCGTCAATATCCGTTTATTTTTTATTGTGTACACCCTGACGATCCCCTACTTGGTGCTCTACGGTGCCTATGCGCCGACCGGCCGGTTATGGTGTTTTAACCGACTGGGCGACTACTCTTACGGAATGTACATTTATGCTTTCCCGGTGCAGCAGTCGATCGCATCACTTCTGCCGGGCATCGGCGTGGCGGAAATGTTTGGGCTGGCATGGCTCGTTACCTTGGTGCCGGCCATGCTCTCATGGCACCTCATCGAGCAACCGCTGCTGCGCCTGAAGTAACACCAGTCGACAAAACCGATGGCCGCCATGCCTCGCTGATCCTACGCCTCGGCGATCCGGGGTACGGCTCGGGCACAAGAATGGCGTCAATGTCGGCCGTAGCCGCAATCAAAGGGTTTTCAATGCTCTGGAATGGCTGGCCACACGATGTTGCCATGTTCCGGACAACGGCGCATCCCGCCGATGGCGGGAGTGCGCCATGATGCGTATTACTGCTCGAAGTTGCAAGATAGAGCAATTGTCTTAAAAGCTTTCCATCTGCGCAACGCCTCCTGTTGGCATTATCCGCGGGTGAGTTTCTCTTCCACGCCATCGTGGTCGAATATGATGGTGAAAGAAGAACCGTTGTCATTCCAGACCTGCCTTAATGACCACACCGCAGCATTGCCGTTGGCGGGTTTTGCGTCCACCTTTACGATGTTGGTCCCTTCATCGACGTTCGTCACCGTTACCGGTACGCTATTGGTGCCGATCACGATGGCCTTCTGCTCCCCGGACAAATCTATCTTAATGGGTTCGGCGTTCTTGTCGCTTTTCCAGGTTCCGGTCATTTCGGAAACAATATTTTTTTTGTTGCTGCAGCCGGTAACCATAAAGCCCAAAGCAACGACGATCGCTATAATTATCACCAGATTCAGATTACGCATAATGCCTCCTGTTGGGGGATGAAGTGGTTGGCCATGGTAATCCCGCCTGAGCGGCGTATCAACGAGACACGCCAGTGCCCTGATCCAGGCGGGAGGAATACATCCAAAGTCATAACGCCATCAGAGTGTTTGGAACTAGGCTGGAAAAAGGATCGGGGGGGCTCGGCTTTTTAAGCCTTTACATTGTGAATCCAGAGGGATCAGGTCTCGGGAAGCAGTCCCTATCAACAGACCGGGTTCGGGGGGCGCAATCGTGTATGGACCGGGGGGAAGCCCCATTTCGGAAAACAGCTCCGAGGCTTCATTTCCGGAAATGACCGAAACGTTCAGGGTGATATCCTGGAAATACGCCTGCTTTTGGGCCCACGCGGGCCCATCGCAATGGAACCCGCTCAGCAAAAAAATCGCGGCGGTTAACAGTGAAAAAGCATGGCGTTGATAGTGACGCACGAAAGCTTCCTTTTTTACAGATGACACAATTAAATGAACCGGATTAAATATCTGAAGTCTATATATGCCTCAAAGAATGCCGCGGGTCAACCCGTATCTGGCGGCACGCCTCGGGGCTTTCTGGGCGTCACGAGGCTAACTATATGAAAAACATAGCTAAACCCAATTATTTAGACGGTGTAATCGTCTGCGGTTATTACGGGCAAAATGGATTGCGCCCAGGGACTGCCCGGAAGGTTCCGCCTAAATTTCTCTGCAAAACATACCGCCAAACCTCCACGGATGGGAGCCAGGCGGTCGCTGACTGCCCCACAAAATCAAACCGCCTTGCAGGATGCTTGCCCGGCCAGCAATCTATCGGAAATCCTTAACGTCTCAGACTGAAAGGTTTCTCCCAGTCATCCGCACGTCGAGATTCTTTCTCCGCTGGCTGGGTCCACTTTCCCAGACAGTCCATTTTTTCAGACTTCCATTCCACAGTTCCATATCTCCTGCCGTAACGATAGTTGGTGTCCCGCCATAAATACCCCGCCCCTGGGGGGAGGGGCCAGGGGCGGGGGCAGGTCGGCATAAAATTATCTCTTGTTATCGGTGGGTTGTCACCCTCACCCCGGCCCTCTCCCATCAAGGGAGAGGGAGCAAGAGGCTCCCCATGGATGGGCAATAGTTAAGCCCTTCTATCTGTTTTTACTATCTACTCTTAGATATTCGTTTCAAAATCCATCGCATGTCTCTGAAAGCCCTATCTATCTGTAATTGCAGACCATACCGCGTTTTGGCGAAGTTGGCACGAAAGTTGGAGTGGCCTTGACCAGACTTGATAGAAGGAAAGGGCGACATCCAAATGCCAATCTTAGTTTTTGCGCATCAACGGATTCAGGATCTGGGCTCAAGGATTATGGACACCATTCGCCAAGTGTCCGTTGACATCAAGGTCGAGCTTATAACGACCACCGAGATTTTCCATGCGCTGTCACAACCACTGGCTCAAAGCAGATACCCTATGGTCGTGCTGATCATAGACACGGACACCCTGCTCGATCACTTCATTGCCAATCGCAAGTTTCTGGACGGGCACCGCCTACTGCTTGTTTTGCCCGACTGCGATTTAAAAACCGTCTCAAAAGCCCACCAATTGTTTCCAAGGTTCATCACCTATCTGGATTCTGATTTCAAAGATATCTCGGAAATCGTCGAGAAATGGAAGTCATCTGTTTCAAATCATGAATCTGAAAAAATCAGGAGGGAGATCGAAAATGCAGAGCAAACAGCATCAACAGCGCAATGTCGGTGAAAATACCGGCGCTAACGACGGTAAGTATTTGACGTTCATCTTGGCCGCAGAGGAGTACGGCATCGGCATCCTCAAGATCAAGGAGATCATGGGAATGATGCCCATCACCTCGGTGCCCCAGACCCCGGATTACGTTACCGGCGTGATCAACCTGCGGGGCAAGGTGATTCCGGTGATCGACCTGCGACTGCGGTTTCACCTGGATTCCCGGGAACATAATGACCGGACCTGCATCGTCGTGGTGGAAATGGCCACCGAACAGATGAAGGTCGAAGTCGGCATCGTGGTGGACGCGGTCAGCGAGGTGCTCAACATCAAGGGCGCCGACATCGAGCCGCCGCCGTCCTTTGGCGCCAGTGTGAACACCGATTTTATCAGCGGCATGGCCAAGATCAACGGCGGGGTGAAGATGCTGCTCGATATCGACCGGGTCCTGAGCAGCGACGAGGTGCATTCGCTTAAACAGGCCGCCTGACAAGAGCCTCATGGCGGTGGCGGTATAATAACAGCCGGGACTTCTTTTACCGGCATTAACGTCGATGGATCGAAGAAATAGGAGACCAGGAAAATGAAGGACATGAAGCTCGGGACAAAGATCGGAATGGGGTTTGGCCTGTTGATCCTCATCGCCATGGTGCTGGGCGGTATCGCGGTCTGGAACATGAAGGCGGTGGGCGGCGAATCCAATAAGCTGGCCACGGAATACGCGCCGGAAGTGTCCCTGGCCAATGATGTGGAGCGCAGCTCGCTGTTGACCATGTACGCCATGCGCGGTTATGCCACCACCGAAGAGGCCGCTTATCTGAAGGAGGGGGAAACCCGGTTGGCCGAGGTTAAAAAGTACTTGGATGACATTAAACAGCTGGCAGACCGCTCCCCCCATCTGGTCAAACTGAAGGCTGCCGTGCCAGAGGCCCAGAAAGGGGTCGCCGAATATGAGCGGCTCGTCCAGGAAACCGTTAAAATGAATGAAGCCCTGGCAAAACTACGTCTGGATATGTATGCCGCTGCCGATGACTACATGAAAAACTGCAATGAGTTTCTCGAATCCCAGAACAAGGCCATGGAAAAGGAAATCGCCGCAGGGGCCGCGCCAGAGAAGCTCTCCGAGCGAATGGTGAAAATCACCGTAGTCAACGACATCATCGACATCGGCAACGCTACGCGCGTTGGCAACTTTAAGTCCCAGGCCACCCGCGACCCGGAGCTTCTCAAAGCCACCATCGAAAAGCTCGGTGATGTGGAAAATATGTTTCAGAAGCTATCGGCCGTCACCCGCCTGGAAGTCAATATTCAGCATATTGCCGCCACCCGAAAGGCTGCGGATAATTACAAAAAGGCCATGACGCAGTTTTTGACCGACTGGCTGGCCAGGGAGGAACTCAACAAAGAGCGCGGCATTGCGGCCGATGAAGTCCTCAAAAGTGCGAAGGACACTTCCGAAACCGGTATTGCCCATACTTTAGAGATCGCCAAGGCGGCCGACAGCAGCCTGTCCATGGCCTCCACCATAATGATCACCGGTCTTGTAACGGCGCTCATCGTTGGCGTTCTTTTGGCTATTTTCATCACCCGCGGCATCACCAAACCGCTGAACCGTGTCATCGCTGGCCTAACCGAAGGCAGCGAGCAGGTGGCCTCGGCCGCCGGCCAGGTATCATCGGCCAGCCAGTCGCTGGCCTCGGGCGCCTCCGAGCAGGCCGCCTCCCTTGAGGAAACATCCTCCTCGCTCGAGGAGATGTCTTCCACGACCAAGCAGAACGCGGCCAGTGCTAGCCAGGCCGATAATCTCATGAAGGAATCCAACCAGGTAGTGGCCAAGGCCAACACCTCCATGGGCCAGATGATCAACTCGATGCAGGAGATTTCCAGAGCCAGCGAGGAGACCAGCAAGATCATCAAGACCATCGACGAGATCGCCTTCCAGACCAACCTGTTGGCCCTGAACGCCGCAGTGGAGGCAGCCCGTGCGGGTGAAGCCGGCGCCGGTTTTGCCGTCGTGGCCGACGAGGTGAGAAATCTGGCGATGCGCGCGGCCGAAGCCGCCAAAAACACGGCGGCCCTTATCGAGGGTACGGTGAAAAAGGTGAACGACGGATCGGCACTGGTCAGTTCCACCAACGAAGCCTTCAACGAAGTGGCCAAGAGTTCGTCCAAGGTCGGCGACATCGTGAGTGAAATCGCCGCAGCCTCCACCGAGCAGGCCCAGGGCATCCAGGAGATCAACCGCGCGGTCACCGAAATGGACAAGATCACCCAGCAAAACGCGGCCAACGCAGAGGAGTCTGCTTCGGCCTCAGAGGAAATGAATGCCCAGGCCGAACAGATGAAGGCTTTTGTCGAAGAGTTGGTGCAAATGGTCGGCGGCAGTGACGGTGGCGGCGTGTCTCGCACCAAGGCGCCAAGGCATGTGATCCATCATGGACCTCGCCCCAGTGCCGGCCCGAAAGGTAAAGCGTCAGGTACTAAAGCCCTGACCCAGAGGACGGCCCAGGAATTGAGCCCAGGCCAGATCATCCCTCTCGATGATGATGACTTCGGCGATTTTTAACATTCCCTCCCAATGGTAGATGGGGCGACATCGTCCCTCGCGCCCCATCTACCACCTCTTTCAAATACATGATCAAAGAATTGGAAGGCGCCAGATAGAAGTGAGCTTGAACAAATGGCCAGCGCAATACTTTAAGAGGGAAATCCAATTGGAATTCACCGGAAAAGAAAAACTGGAAAAAATTTTACTGGTAGAGGATGAACCGGCAGTCAGAATGGTGACATCCTTGATGCTTCAGCGTTTGGGATGAACGCGCTTGAATCCGCCTTGATTCACTTAATGCAACCGTCTTGCGTATCAGGATGATTTCCCTCCAGTCATTGCCGTATGGGATTCGCAGCCGAAGTTTCGGGGCTCTCGTCTAAGCATCCCGGACATTCCCGTCGTCGTTGTAAATATCAAATTCGGGGTAAATTGTCTTTGCACAATCCTGGCAAATGCTGTGGCTGAACTCGGCTTCCGAAGCGCTGCGACACATGGCGTCGGCGCCCACTTCCCGCCAGAGATGATCGTCGAATCGAAACGGGGCGCCGCCGACGATGATTTTGACGTCTCGCCCAGCGAGCCGCGCCCTCAGTTGTTTGACCTTCAGCGCCGATTGAAGGATCAGGACGGAAACCAGCAGAATCTGGATGTTGTCTGTTGCCACCCGATCGATCAGAGGGTCGATTTCCATGGTGCCGTAGTCCAACAGGTCGAACCCGCTTGCCCGCAACATCGAATACACGATGACCTTCCCCAGTTTGTGATGATCCGAGAGCACGCAGATCGCCATCCTGGGCTGGTTTTTTCTGGCAGGATCGGCCGGGGGAAGGATCTCGTCGACCAGGTCTTCGCAAATGCGCCCGGCCATGTAGACCTGCGACAACGCGACGTCGCCGGTCTGCCACTGGGCACCGATGCGCTCCAGTGCCCCGATGACAACAGTTTCGACAAAATCGATGGGACTGACCCGGCTGAGTTCTTCATCGACGATGCGTCTGGCCGACAGGCGGTCTATAGACAACAGCGCGCTGACAAACTGATCGCTGCGATCGTTCATGGAATTTATCCTCTCGATATTTGACATCCGTCCACCGATCGCGTTTTTATCCCTGACATTGAGCCGTTTGACATACAAACAGCCTGCGGCACATCTCTGAGATGTGGGCATCGCCGCGTGCTTCAGGCGTTATTTATATAATTTCTTATTGTTACAACGGAATATATAAACATCAAAACCCGCTTTTGACCTTGAAAACGATACCATTTTCGATCCGGCCGGTATAGAGCAATTGAGGATGGAAGACTGGCGGCTGGGTTCAGCGCCCAGCGACCGAACCGGTGGTGGCATCGGCCATATGGTTGGATCTCGTCGAAGAGCGCCGGCTCGGGCAAACCGCCGCTGCTTCATTTCGCAAGTTATCTCCGCGCTCTCTGCGTCCGCTATGGTGATTTCAGATATTTTAATGAAAAAAGCCTGAAATGTGAATTGCCTCACATACAAAAAATACAAAATCGCGATAAAGTAACGCCGGCTTTTACTATGGTCACAAAACACCGACCTTGAAGTGCTGGTGGCAGACCGCCGCATGGCGACAGATAGAACGGCTCATGCCTTGACCGATGGCTCGGGATTTATGTATATAATAAAAAAATTATATACAGCCGTTTCTTTTGGCGGTGCGATGCCAAACACGAAAACCGAAGCAAACGGGGGAAAGCAAGTCCTGAGCCCTATCCCCTGAATCATCGGCCTGCGGCATAACCTTCAGCCGCCGGGTGGCCAATCAACCGAGTCCGCAACAGTTACCAAAACAGGAGGCCCTGACAATGCCTACCCCCCTGAGGCGCGCAGCGATCGCCGGCTTGGCCATTGTGTTTTCGCTGGCGGCCGTTGCATTCGCGACGCCGGCCATGGCCGAAGAAGCCGCCGTACCCACCGGCTACAAAGTGAAAAATCAGGAAGCGGTACAAAAACTGAGCCAGATGAGCCGGGACGAGGTCGACGCCCTGGATGCCAGGATCAGCGAAGCGCTTACCCGCTATTACGACCAGAAATACGCGGCGGCCCTGCCGATTTTTCAGGATGTCGCCAAAAAAGTCGAAACCATGGACATCATGTTCTGGATCGGCACCAGCGCAGCACGCAGCGATAAACTGGAGCTCGCCCGGGAACAATATCAAAAAATGCTGCAGATCGATCCCTCTCTTGACCGGGTGCGGCTGGAACTGGCGACGGTCTATTTTGCCATGGGGGAAGTCGAGGCCGCTCGCAAAGAACTGGCAACGGTAAAGGCCGGCAATCCACCAGCCCAGGTTCTGGCCAGCATTGCAAAACTGGAAACCGCCATGGACGAGAGTTCCCGTAAGTATGCCTGGAACGTCCAGGCCACAGCGGGCTGGATCTGGGACGACAACATCACCGCCGGACCGGATCCGGGGGTCTACACCCTGCCCGGCGGCTCGACCTTTACGCCGGCACCGAGTTCCTCCAAGATACGCGACGATGGTTTCCTGGCCACTGCAACCGGCAACGTTCTCTACGATGCCGGTGCGCGGGGGGGCTTCATGTGGAACACCGGCGCCAACGTCTACAGCAAAACCTATAAGAGTTACGGCGAGTACGACTATCTGGCGGCGAACCTGTATACAGGACCGTGGTGGGCCCGCCGCGACGGCATCGTCAAAGTCCCGTTCAACTTCACCAACACCTACTACGGCAGCGACCGGCTTTCGTATCTGATGAGTGTGGATCCCAGCTACGAGCATTTCTTCTCGCGCATGTTCAGTCTGCGGGCGGCTTACATGTACAAGGATGAACGTTTTTACCAAGAAAGCGTGGCGGCCAACCTGGATAATATTTCCAACATCGTGGAACTGGCCCCGACCTTCTATTTTCAAAACCGGAGCCATATCCTGACCGGCCGGATAGGCTATGACCACCACATGGCCAAAAACCACGTTTACGCTTATTACGCCCCATACGCAGCCTTGAGTTACTTCACCCGTTTTTCGACCCAGACCGAGCTTTACCTGGCCTACCAGTGGACCCAAAGGGATTATGCCGGAGTTCAGCCGTTCCCTTACAACGGCCTGATGCGCCACGACAAGCGTAACTACTACACGGCATCCGTGAGTCAACCCTTTATGAAGCACTTTTACGCATCCTACGCGTTTGCCTATACCGACAACCAGTCAAACCTGGAATTGTATACCTGGGATAAAACGACTCATACCATCAGCGTGGGATGCAAGTTCTGATGGTAAGCGGGAGGTGTCTCATGAGAACAATCGATAAAGTATCCACGATCGTCAGCTGCATGGCCCTGGCGCTTGCAATCATTTGCGGTCCGCCGTCTGCTGCGGCAGCAACTGCCAGAGGCCAGGGGGTGACCGACGCCCAGCTGCCGGAGGAGTTGCGCGCGATCACCGTGCAACGCCAGTTTATCCCCGGCCAGGGCGTTCCGATCGGCATGGTGCAAAACATGCGCGGTCACCTGATCGTTCGCCGCGGCAATGACCGGCAAGCCTTCTTTGCCGCCGAGGGAGACGATCTGTACGCCCATGACGATCTGTTCACGCTGGAAGAAAGCCGCGTCCGCGTCCGCTTTTCCAGTGCTGACATCGTCAATATGGGCGCCGATTCACGCATCCGAGTCGACGAGCTGGTGGATGACCGGCAAAATGGCGAAAAAAAGACCCGGCTGAGCATGCTGCGCGGCAAGGCGATGTTCTATGTCATGCGGCTGTTGAAGTACAACAAGGTGGATACCGAGGTACATACCCCCACCGCGGTTTGCGGCGTCAGGGGCACCAAGTTCGGCGTCATCGTTCAAAAGAAAACCGGTCTGCTGTCCTCCAGGCGCGGCCCCATATATCTGGCCGCTGCGCCGGGAATGCCCTTGAACTTACTGCTGGCCGACAACGGCGCCGGTGGCGGCACGGAAACCATCATGATCATGGAAGAAGGCAGCGGGTTCATGACGGCCGGCGGTACCACCGCGGGTTTGGAGTCCGGGCAGACGGGTACCGCCGGGCCCACCGGTCCCCCCGCCACAGGTCCCACAGACCCAAACCTGAGCCAGGCGTTGAACAATGAAACGGACCCCGGCGTTGGTGGCGGCAGCGGTAGTGGTGGCGGTGGCGGCGACAACGGCGAAGGTACTAGTGGCACGAGTACGACCGGTGACGCGGGAGACGACTCGGCCGACACGGCCAGCACCATCACCCAGCAAGGACTGACAAATGCCAGCCCCACCCATAAAATCGGCTATTTTGCCGCCATGCTCACCCGAAACGAATACGGAACGCCATTACCGGATAACGTGTTCATCAGCACTGATCGACAGGACTACGAGGGCCCCGACATTTTGGGCACGGCCATTACCGGGGGTGGCGATATTGTTTTTAACGGCCGCCCGGGTGAGGCGCCGACAGCTTCAAGGGTGGTGGCCAATTGGGGTGTACCGGTCACCAACCTGGGGCCCCAGCACCAGGTCCAGGCGACGCGAATCGGCCACAATCAGTTCTTGGAATGGGGGTATTGGATCATGCCCGCCGCGATGACGAGCGGCTCCGCAATCTATGTCATCGACAATCCGGGAGTCTATGTCCACGGCGATCCCACCCCCTCTGAAAACCTGGCCGGCATCTTCGGTCACTATACCGGAACCGCCTGGGGTACTCTGTGGAACGACTCCGGCGGAAGCAAGTTGACCGGAACCATGACCGCCGATGTGGCCATGGGGGGGCCGGTGCTGAAAAATCTTGGCGTCAGCGCGACGAATGGGACAAATACGGTCACCGTTCATCAAACCAGCGATATTTATATCTACCCACCGGGCGGGTTCAATCTTGACTCCAGAAACGCCGACTTTAAGATAGATGGCAATTATGCCAATGGCCGGGCGATCGGCGGCTTTTACGGACCCAACGGCGAGGCGCTCGGCGGCAGCGCCGCCATGTCCTACGGGAGCGGAAACCATGCCGTCCTCGGCTTCGAAGGCAAACGGTAACAACGGCCTCCCGCACACGCAGGCAAACAGAGGGTGCCGGCAGTCCGCCGGTGCCCTTTTTTCTCAATCGCACTTCAGGACTTTTTGACAGGTGGCCCGAAACTTCCATTTCGGTATAAGGAGCGGATAAACGTGTCAGCCCCTGTCCAAAGAGAAAAAGCCCTGCCGTTATGGGTAGCGCTGACACTGATCGCCGGCATCGCCATTCTTGTGTACGCCCAGGTTTACCGATTCGACTTTGTCTATTACGACGACGATGAATACGTTTTTCGCAATCCCCAGGTCATCAGCGGCCTGACCCCGGAGAGCGTTTCGTGGGCCTTGACCGCCCTGGTGTCCAAGCACTGGCACCCGCTCACCTGGCTCTCGCACATGCTGGACGTGGAACTGTTCGGCCTCAACCCGGCCGGGCACCACCTGGTGAACCTGCTGCTGCATCTTTCAACCGCATTGCTGCTCTTCGGATTCCTGGTGCGCACCACCGGTGAGCGCGTCCCGGCCCTGCTTGTCGCGCTGGTGTGGACGGTCCATCCCCTGCACGTGGAGAACGTCGCATGGGTGGCGGACCGCAAGGATCTGCTATGCGCGCTGTTCTGGATGACCGCCCTGAACGCGTACGCCGCATACGTAAAAAGCCCGGGCGGTTTGCGCTATGCAGTTGTCCTGCTGGCCTTTTGCCTGTCTCTCCTTGCCAAATCAATGGCGGTAACCCTGCCGCTGGTGCTGTTGCTGCTCGACTTCTGGCCGCTGCAGCGGCACGAGGCAGCCCATCCCGGGCAAGCCGTCGGCGCCGGCAGCCGTGCCGCGCGTTCCGGATTGGGCTGGCTAGTTTTTGAAAAAATCCCCCTTTTCGCGATCTCGGCAGCCGTCGGTCTTGTCACCCTGCACGCCCTTAAAGCGCAGCACGTTTACTCCCCGCTGCTGCTGCCGAGCACTGCGCCGCTGGTTCAGGGAATGACCGCTTTCTCAGTCTATCTCGCCGGTCTGGTTTACCCGGTGGGGCTGATCACCCCGTATCCTGTCAGCGCCCAGATCACCTACTGGAAACCGGCCCTTTCAGGAGCCCTCGTGCTTTTGGCTACCGTGGGGGTGCTCCATCGGTCCCGCCAGCACCCCTATCTGGCGCTTGGCTGGGGCTGGTATCTGGTTACACTGCTGCCCGTGGCCGGTTTCTATGGGCCGCTCAGGGTGGCCGACCGGTATGCGTATATCCCGCTGATCGGGATCTATATCCTGCTGTTCTGGAGCGGTGCCGCCGCCTACCGGCGATGGCCCCGCGTAAAAACGCCGCTCCTTTTCACCGCAAGCGTCCTGGTCGGCATGCTGGCGGTTATCGCCCACCAGCAGACCGCTCACTGGAAAAACACCCTGACACTGTTTCAGCACACCCTGGATGTCAACCCCTCCAGTTCCATTGCGCGCAGTAACATGGGTATCTATTTGCATGAGCACGGTCGCATCGACGACGCCATCCGTTTTCACCAGGAAGCGGCAGCCCTGGCGCCGCACAAGCCGGAATACCACTACAACCTCGGGCTTGCCCATCTTTATAAACAGGATTTCGCGAAGGCACTTTCGAGTTTTACCCGCACCACCGGCCTGCGGCCGGGATATGTCGCCGCCATGAGCAACCAGGGCCTTTGCCTGCTGCAATTGGGAAAAATGGAGCAGGCCCGTCAGGTATTCGAACAGGTTCTGACCATTGACCCGGACGATATTTATGCCAACAACCACCTGGGCCGCTATTACTTCCTGCAGGGAAATTTGAGCGCGGCCGAGGCGCATTTGCGCAAAGTGCTGTCGGTCCAGCCTGACCGCGCCGACGCTCTGGGCAACCTGGCCGGCACGCTGGCTGCCGGCGGTGATTACACTTCGGCAGAGCGCTTTTATCGGGAGGCAATCCGGATCGCCCCCCAGGCGCCGGGGTACTATTTCGGCCTGGCGCGCCTTCTGACCGTCCGGAAAAGCTACAAGGAAGCCGCCGACCTGCGGCAAAAGGGCCTGGACAGGGATCCTCACAACGCCGAGCAGCATTATTTTCTGGCGGTGGATTACTACTTTGCCGGGGATTTTGTCAGTGCCGGAAAGCACTTGCAGTCGGCCAAAGCGATGAGTTACCCGGGAGTGGAAAACCTGTTTGATCAAGAACTGACCAGAGCCCTGAACACCGAACCGCCCCAGAAACGGGGCAACTGCCGCTAAAGCCCTGAACGGATTGTTCCATGCCGTCACCATCAGTGTCGATCATCATACCGGTCCATAACGGCGGCCCGTCTTTTGTCCGCTGCCTTACGGCCGTTTTGCAAAACCGGCCGCCACCGGAAGAGATCATCGTTGCGGCCAACGGCTGCCGGGACCGCAGCATCGCGGCGGCCCGCCTGGCCGGTGCGGCAATCGTTGATTTTCCCGCGGCGATCGGACCGGCCGCGGCCCGCAACGCAGCGGCCCGCCGTGCGGCCGGCGACATTCTCTTCTTCGTGGACGCCGATGTGGCACTCCACCCGGACGCGCTGGAAAAGGTCCGGAATTGTTTCGGGAAAGATCCGGATCTGGCGGCCTGCTTTGGCTCTTATGACGACCGGCCGCCGGAAAAGAATTTCTTTTCGCAGTATAAAAATCTGTTCCACCATTTCACCCACCAGCACGCCCGTACCGATGCTGCGACCTTCTGGGCCGGCTGCGGGGCCGTCCGGCGGAAGGTGTTTTTAACGGTGGGCGGTTTTGATGAAGCTTACGTCCGGCCGTGTATCGAAGATATCGAGCTGGGCTACCGGCTGCGCGCCGGCGGGTTCAGGATTCGACTGGAAAAAACCCTCCTGGCAACACACCTGAAACACTGGACCCTGGCAAGCATTCTGCGCGCCGACATCTTCGACCGGGCGCTTCCCTGGGCTCGCCTGATTTTTCAATCGCGCAAGTTGTTTGATGATCTCAATACAAGAAAACGCTATCGCTATAGCGTTCTGCTGGCGACCCTGCTGGCCGGCCTGCTGCCCATGGGGCTGCTCACCGGCATAGCCTTATGGCCTGCGCTCTGTGCGGCCATACTATTGATTGTGCTGAACATGGACTGGTATCAATTTGCCTTGCAACACAAAGGCTGGCGCTGGTTAATTCCGGCCATCGCCTGGCACTGGGTATATTATCTGTACTGCGGTGCCGCCTTCGCCTACGCTGCCATCGAACACTTTTTACGGGGTTATCAACTTTTAATGCGGCAGGATTCAAAAATATCACGCATGAATACTGAGATTAGAGACAGCGAGGACCGGAGGAAGACCGTTGCGCCCCAACAGGTCGCCAAGCTAAAACTGCCGTTGAGGATCCTGCGCATCCGGGTGATCGACTGGGCCCTGCTGAACAACCTTGCCGGTGCCCTGGAGATTGACCGGGCCACTGCAAAACACATCGATCGACTGGACCACATCGTCTACTCCCCGGCCCGGCACAAGCTGTCTGCAACCCGGGTACGCAGCAATTTCACCATTTACCCGACAACATCGGCGACAAAACTCCATTTTTTCAAGGACGCTTACCAACTGGCCTGCCGGCTCCACCGCCAGCACCGGTACCACCTGATCTACGCCGATGACCCCATGTGGTCGGGGCTGGTGGGATATCTGCTCAAACGCCGCTTCGGGCTGCCACTGCTAATCAAGTGTCACTCAGACTATTACAGCAGTCCTGCCTGGCGCCGGGAGTCACCGAGGTATCATCTGGATTATCTGTTTTCTATCTGGATGATCCGCAGAGCCGACTGGCTCAAGGCGGTCAGCCGCAGGGTGGCCACGGATCTGGTTTGTCTGGGAGGCAACCCGGAGAGAATGACCATTTTGACGACCCCGATGATGACCGGGCTTTTTCGCCCCGGCGCGGCGTGTCCGGATCGCTTGTGCGGGAACAAGATTTTGTTCGTCGGCCGCCTGGAAAGGTCAAAGGGGCTTCCGTTGCTGCTGCACGCGGTAGCGCGGATGAAGCGAGCCGGCGTTTCCGCCTCGCTGACCATCGCCGGAGAAGGCTCCCAGCGCGCCCACCTGGAAAAGCTGATCCGGCGCCTGAAACTGACGGCGGCGGTCGCGTTGATCGGTTTTCAGGCCCACCGCGAGCTACCGGCGGTGTATCGGCGGCACAGCCTGCTGGTGCTTCCCGCGCTCTACGAAGCGTTCGGGCGGGTCATCGTGGAAGCCGGTTTGTGCGGACTCCCCACCGTGGCAACGCGGGTCGGCGGAATCCCGGAATTGATCGCCGACGGCAGAACCGGCCTGCTTGTCCGGCCCGGAGACGTCCAGGCGCTGTCAGCAGCAATCGGTATGCTGTTGGCAAATCCGGCACTGGCGATGAGAATGGGCAGTCTGGCCGAAAAGCGTTTCCGCGAACGATTTTGTTTTCCCGACATCCTGGCAAAGCAACTGAAAATGCTCTCAACGGCAGCCGGCCAAAAATGAGAATATCATTTCTCGCAGCAGACGGCTGTAAAATAGCCGGTCAAAAACCGGGTGGGAAACCGGGTCAGGGTCTCAAAACGGATCAGTTTTTCCAAAAACACTTCTTTTGTTCTTGCCGATGCCAGGCGATCGACAATCCGGGCGGTCAGAATCGCGATGATTCGCGGGCAATGCACCACCGGGTGCATATCGCTGATGTGAAAGCCGATATCGTGCAACGCTTTTCTCAATTTGTCCGGGGATAGCGTTTTGCCTGAGAAATAGGGCGTCACATGCAGTTTGAGCAGTATTTTGTGAGGAATGATGCTTCTCAGAGCCAATACCGGATTTACCGGATTGTCCATGGTAAGAATGAGCCGGCCTCCAGGCTTCAGAACCCGGTAGCACTCCTTCAGACTGAGCACAATTTCATCAACTGAAGTAAAATGATCCAGTGTGGAATTGGAGAAAATGGTATCGATAACGTCGGCTGAAAACGGGACATTTCTGATATCGGCGGCCACCAGCAGCCGGTAGCCACTCGCGCTCCGGGCCGCTTTCGCCATTTCCGGCGAGATATCCATCCCCACCGTTGTCCAGCCGCAATGACTAGAAGGCACCCTGAGTCCGCCTCCCAGGGATTCGCCGAACATATCCGTTTTCAACAAATACCCGGTAGTGCCCGCCGAAAGCCAGGATGCCAGCAATCGGGAGTCGATCGTATCGCTGTAGCGCCGCCACAGCCTGTCCGGTGATTTTCTCTGCATAAGATCCAAAACATGATCCCAGTAAGCCGGTTCTGTATTCATTTTCTCTTGCCGGCCCACACCGGGAGTGTATCGCCTGGAGGGTTAAAGAAAGACAGTTCACCGAGAATCCACAATGCGAACACGATGCCGATGCTCATCAGCAGCAGTTTGACCAGCAACAGGACACCAGCGGTTTCCCACAGCGCTGCAACAGAAAAGGCAGCCGCTGTCAGCACCAGATTGTAGACCCACAAGCTCTTCTGAAACAGAAGCCGCCAGGTCTTCGAAACCGCGACGCCGGTCCCAATGGCAGTAAAGCCGGATATGACAGCGGTAACCCCTGCTGCGCCCAGTGCGCCATACTCACGGATAAAAAAGAAATGGGCGACGGCGGCCAGAGGGATCAATGGTCCCAGAAAGCACAGCGGAAACAAGGTTTTGCCCGCGGCGATCAGGCCAGAAGCATTCACTTGGGTCAGGGTCAGTCCCAGGGCGCCGAAAATTAAAACAGACAGCAGGGGTGCGGCCGGTAAAAAGCGGTCGCCATAAACCAGACGAACGATCTCTCCGGCGGCGCCCGCCGACATGCCCGCAAACGGCAGCAGGCACACCACGAAGCGAATGGCGTATCCAAGCAGGCGACCGGCCACATCCGTTCCGCCGCCTGCCAGCAAGTGGGAAAGCTTCGAGAGTAAGACCGGTGTCAGGGCAATGGCCACAAGACTCGGAACAATGGCGAGATTTTCGGCGGCGGCGAAAAAACCCGCGCTATCTGCAGCCGTCCACGCTTTTACAAAAACGAGGTCCATCGCCTGGGACAGGTGTATGCACAAGGTAAAAAAATAGAGCGACCCGGCAACCGCCCATACCCTTTTAAGGCAGATTTCCGGATGCGGGGATCTTATCGCCGGTTTCACAAAAATCCGCGCCACGGCGAGAACGACGGCCGCCGAAGTCATATTGGCGATGATCACCGCCGTAACCGACGGGCTGACCGGGACCATCACCAATACCAGCACCAGTCTCACGACCCAGTACCCGCCGTTCAACCACGCCCGGATGCTGAAATATCCCCGCCCGACGAGTGCGGCTTGATGGATCTTTGCCAGGCCGGCAATGGGGATTCCGACCGCATAGATCCGCAGATAGAAAGCGATGTCTCCCGATTTCATCCAGAGGGCGATCAGCGGCGCCGCGGCGATCACCAGCAGGGCGGCCGCGATGCTTGCCATCAATTGCACCCGGAGAACACCACCGAGCGCAGCTTCCCATCTCACCGTTTCCGCCGTGAGCTTGACCGCCGCCCGCTCAAACCCAAGGGTGATGGCGATTTCAACAAAGAGGACGAGACTGCAGACCACGGACAATACACCATATTGCTCCGGGCCCAGCTGTCTGGACAGGAAGGCGGCGGTCAATATCCCCGTGGGCAGGCTCACGGCCGAGCCGATAAACCCTTGTAAAGAACCCACGGCTAGTTGGTAGCCGTGCAAACGGGCGCTTGCCGCCGGAGGATCGACAGGGTTAGATGTCATCGGGGGTATCACCGAAAATGATGTTTCCAGTTGCCGCAGGCGTCGCAGGCATCCGCTTCATCCGATCATAATAACTGACAAACTCGTGAAAAGGCTATTTTCCCCTTTTTCTGTCCCCCAGGCGAAGGCCGGTCACCGGCAAAATCAAAACATTCGGATGCCGACCTTCGCCGGCATGATGGGAAATAGGCTTTCGGCAGCGCCATCAAAACGGTGGATGGCCGCGAATTTCACTGTTGCCCGGAAAGATCCGAATCGGTTAAAGTCACCGGTGTCGGTTCAGCTCGGTACCCACAGGGGTATAAACCATTTTCCATGACCAGGAAACGGTTCCGGTATCAAAATGAATGGCCGCCTTCCCCGAAACCGCGCAAAGAAAATCCGCCGGTATCTGCGATTTGTATCTCTGAAATATAAATACTATTCCTGGCCCCGGATCATTTTGGGCGCGCTCTATGCGATTGGCATCCATATACAACCCTTCTATGTCGTGCGGGAAGGGATAACCGCACTCCTCGCCCCGCCCCCACCCCCTGAATTTCCAGAAATGAGTATCCGATACCTGGAAGAAGAAGACATGCGGACCATCGCCCTTTTGCCGGATTACGCGATTTCCGAAACCGCCCTGCGCGCCCGGATATTGGAAGGAAAATGCTGTCTCGGTGTTTTCAGCCGCGGCCATCTGACGGCCTTTTCCTGGTGCGACCTTGATGCGTGCCATTTCCCGGGATATCCATTCGCGCTGTCACCGACCGAGGCCTATCTTTATGATGCCCATACCGTCAGCGCTTTCAGGGGAAAAGGGCTGGCGCCATTCGTTCGCCACCAAATGTATCGGGCGCTCGAAGAACGCGGCCGGTTTACTTTTTACAGCATTACGGAAAGATTCAACGAACCGGCGTTGCGGTTTAAAAAAAAGCTCCACGGCAGGGTCATCGACCGAGGACTGCATATCGGGGTGTTTAAAATGTGGCATTTCAACACATCGGCGGCGTCAGCAAAATGCCTTGGAAGGCTCCGCGTAAAGCGATAACGGCCATCGCCACGCCATATATCAAAATTGCGCCCTGCCATAACGGCCTTTTCCGCCCTGCAAATTCAGTCTTTTTCTGAATTCATCCGGTGTCATCATCTCTCTCTCGCTTGCTGTTATCAGGCGATGCACTCTGCGGAGCAGATCCGCATTTGTGGCCAGTTTACTTCGCTTTTGGCTGTACCATATATTATCTTCTATCCCTGTCCGCACGCCGCCTCCAGCAGCAATCGCCACGCCGTTTACCGGCAGCTGGCAGTCGCCGATACCGGCCATGCTCCAGTACGAATCCGGAGGCAGATCGCGAATCATCATTCCGGCATGGAGGATATCCGCCTGGGCGCAGGCAATGTTGCCCAGCAATAGATTGAAATAATGCGGCGGTTCCAGCAGCCCCTTTTTGGTCAGATATTTGGCGTAATTAATCATGCCGACATCAAAGGCTTCAAGCTCCGGAAGAATACCGCGCTGTTTCATCTCGGCGGCCAGACGCTGAATCATCTCCGGCGTGCTGATACTGACGTCATTGTTGAAATTGACCGAGCTCAGCGTCAAGCTTCCCATGTCGGGCTTCAGGTCCCCATCCAGCCCCAACACTTCGGAACGCTCATCAAAGCGGTGTTGGGCTCTGCCGCTTAACGACACGCAGATGACAAGATCGTCTGCAAACTTCCGGATACCCGAAATAATCCGGGCATATGCCTTCGCCCCGCCGGTCGACCGAGATGGGGAGGCGCCTTCCCGGACATGCAGGTGAACCATCGTGATGCCGATTTCAACCGCCATGTGCACATCCTCGATGATCTCGCTGACGCTGAGGGGCACATGGGGCGTCATGGCCTTCGTCGGTATCATTCCTGTGGGGGCAAAATTGACGATCGTTCTCATCTGACGGTTTCCTCGGATGATTGAAAACGCCTTGCGGCAATCCTTGTCGTCGCGCTCATGTCGATTGGCTGCGGGGCAAGCAAACGTTTTGCGGGTTCCGTTCAGTCTCTAATCCGGCAACCGGCCATCTTATTGTAAATCCAACCGACACAACCGCCGCAGAGTGCCCCCGAAACGAACCCGTATAAAAAACCCACGATACTGCCCATAAACGTCACCCGGTATCCCCAGAAAAACTGGGATAGCAGCCGCAGATGCGGGCCCACCGGGTTTCCGCCTTTGAGGACCAGCCAGTTGGTGGCAACAAATATGATTGCCCCGCAGATCAAACCCGCCGATAGCGCTAAAACCGTGGTGTTCAACCATAGGGTGCGATCCATCAGCGCGTCATACTGATCGCCATCGCCTTCAGGTTCTTTTCCCATGCCTGCCTCATCCGTCAGTTATATGCGATCCAGTAGATCTTTTAATGAGTTAAATTCGGCTGTCTTGCGAATTTTGTAAAGATATAAAGCAAAGAATAGATTTCTCAAAAACGCAAACAGCCAACCGGTGAAAAACCCGGTTATGAAACCATACATGGAACCGATTGCCGCGCCCTTAACCGTCACGGTATACCCGAAAAAAAACTGCGCCAGCAGGCGCATCTTCGGACCGACCAGAGGGCCTCCCTTTATAACCAGCCACAGGGTTGCCAGACAGATGACCATACCGGTCACTGCGCCGACGGCCGTCCCGAATGCAAATTTGTCCATTCGGGTAAATACCCGGGAAAATAGATTTTCCGCTGCCGATTCATCATCCCGGCGGCCGCCCGTCTCTTCCAGGTATTCATCCTCACCGGTGACTTCCCATAAGTCATAGTGCGCGCCCAGACTATTTCGGGCCGCAATGATTCCGGTCGACATGGCCTGGTCCATGTTGTTGTAGCGGTGTGTTCCGTTGCGGCCGATGGTCTGCAAATTATCAAAGCATTGAAGGTATCGACGGATGACGTCCAGACTGGGCCGGTATCCATTGTCATACACCGGATAGGCTTTCGGTTGCCGGATTACCAGCGCATCGATCACATCCTGTCGACGGGCGAGCCCAAGTGTTTCGAGCTCACGAGACGCCATTTCCACGGTAGCGGCGTCCGTCATGGTCCAGGTGCCGTCACCCTCATTACAGAAATACTCCATGCCGATATTGGTGCGGTGTCCGTTCTGGGCCATGTCCGGGCTCCAGTTCTTAAAATTCTGAATCCGCCCGACCCTGACAGTCGAGGCGTGAATATAGATCCACTGATCCGGGAACAGATTGTCCCTGTCCAGAATCAGCCCCACCATAATCAATGCCCGGTAGGAAAGCCGGGCGGCCGCCGCACGTACATGTTCCGGCGGTGCGGGATCGAGGGCATTCACCAACTGGGTGATCGGCATGCTGGAAATGACCTGGTGAACCGGGATATCCGAAACCACAGCGTCTCGACTGATCCGCACGCTGGTGATGCGCCCATCGGCGTGTGTCAGCCCGATAACTTGCGCACCCGTCTGGATGTCTCCCCCCCGCTCGGAAACAGCCGTTTCAATGCGCTCCCACATCATGCCCGGTCCCCGGGTGGGGTAATGAAACCGGTCTGTCAGCGTTTTGGCCGACCGTGTGCCAAAAAGGGCGTTTGTGACAATGGATGTCATCGAAAGCCCCTTGATCCGCTGCCCCGCCCATTCCGCCCGCATTTCGCTACAGGGAATCCCCCACACTTTTTCGGTGTAGGTTTTGAAGAAAACCCGGTACAGGTGCATTCCAAAACGGTTGCACATCCATTGTTCGAAAGTTTCTTCTCGGGGATTCGGGAAAAGCTGTGAGCGGAGATAACTGGATAGAATCCGGGCGCTTTCCACACCCCCTAAGTTTCTCAAGGTGTTGGTCACCTTCAGGGGGTAGTCAAAAAAGCGGCCATTGTAAAATATTCGTGACGATCTTTTTACCGGTATAAAGTCAGGGCCGAGCATCCGGTGCCACAGACGATCAATGGCGCTGTTCTTCGTGAAGAACCGGTGACCGCCGATATCGAAAAGGCAGCCCTTGAAGGGCACTGTTCTGGCAAGCCCGCCGATTTCTGCGCCTGATTCGAAAAGGATCGGTCTGACACCCCGCTCGGCCAGTTCAAGCGCTGCGGCAAGTCCGGCCGGACCGGCGCCGATCACGGCAAAGAGTTCCTTGTTCATCGGCACCTGTTTCGGGCTCGAATGAGATCATGTCCGGCAGAAAGGGCCTGCCAACAGCGGTAAGCGGTGTTTCACGAGACCGTCGCTACTTCATGACGATGATGGCCACCCTTCGGTTTTTCATGCGGTTTTCCCGGGTGTCGTTGGGCACGAGTGGACGGGTTTCACCGTAGGAGTAGGTCCGCATCCGGTGTAGCGGAATGTGATGGGTCATATAGAGATACCGAAAAACGGCCGCGGCGCGTCTCTTTCCCAGCCGGCGGTTGAAAGCCTCGTCGCCGCTGCTGTCGGTAAAGCCCTGCACCTCGATGTAGACCCCCTGGTTGTCTTCGATGAGCCGTGCGGCTACAGCGTCGACCGCGGCCCGGGCCTCATCGGAGAGGACGGCACTGTTCAAGGCGAAGGGGACGCGCTCCTCTGAGAAGACGGTTTCGCTGAGCAGCGTGCCGACCGCGAGCTTTTCGGCCGCTTCGGCGCGCTTGAGCGCTTCCTGCGCCGTTGCCGAGAAAGCCGCCAGCCGGGCTTCCTGCTCGGCGCTGGTCTGTTGCAGGGCGCCGATGTCGCGGCGATTGTCGCCAACCCGGCCGTCGAGTGCCGCCACCCGTTGATCCATGGCGGTGTAGCGCTGATCCATGCCGGCCATTGCCTGCTTCAAATCCTCCTGAGTGGCACACCCGCCGAGCAGGGCCATACAGAGCGCCGCCGCTGCGGTGATATGGATGATCGTTTTCATTTTCGCTTGCCTCCGCGTGACATCTTCATTTCAAGTTTCCGGCACCCTGCCCGGCATGTCGCATAATATCAGACAGTTATTCTGAAAATCAAGCCGATCGAGTCCCTCTACCTCTCCAAAGCGACGGCCGACGCCCGTAATGCCGCCGGCCAAGCGGCCTTTGACAAGGCGGTGGGAATGCCCGAAATTCTGGGCGGTGCCTGGATCGGCGGCACGATCGACTCAACCGGCGCCGTCGCTGCGGCGGGTGCCTTTTTGGGTGATCGGGCGCTTTACGTCGCCGCGACGGTCAAGATGATCCAGAATGTGCTGATCGGTGTCACGGCGTTTTTCGTCGCCTTGTACTGGTGCGCCCGGGTCGACTGCGTAGAAGGGCAAAAAGTCAGCGTCGTGGAAATCTGGCACCGCTTTCCAAAGTTCGTCATAGGCTTTATCGCCGCCTCCATCATTTTCTCCTGGATCTCCGGCATGCTGGGCAGCGATGCGGGCAATGCGCTTTTGGATCATGGGGTGTTGCGCGGATTTACACGGGAACTGCGGGAATGGTTCTTTGCCCTGGCTTTTGCCTCCATCGGTCTGGCCACCAACTTCAAGGAACTGGCCAAATACTTCAAAGGCGGCAAGCCCATCATTTTGTATGTCTGCGGTCAGAGTTTCAATCTGGTCCTGACATTGGCCATGGCATACGTCATGTTCTATCTTGTTTTTCCTGAAATCACCGCCCGGATCTAAGAGGTCCTATGCTACCGAAACGACAACCATCCCAAGCCCCGGCCGACTGCCGGGGCTTGTCCCCCTGGCTGAGGCTGGGGTTTTCGATGGCAGTGCTGTTTTTCGTGGTGACGGTCCTCGGCCCGTTGGGGCTGCGACTGCCCGGCTACAGGCAGATGGGTCGCTTCATCGCCGAAAACAATCTCAAAGCCACAGCCATTTACTACACAGACCTTGAAGAGTTTGCCCGATCGGAGAGTATGCTCCGCGATGGATTCAGTTTTGCGCCGGCAGACCGTTTTAGCGATCGCCAGGATGACCGTCCATGATTTGCATTGGCAAATAGCGCGGGTGGACCATCTATAGTTCATGACGATGAAGGCCACCGTCGGGCAGGATCTGGCTAATCGCCGCGGCCCCCGTCATTTACCGGCTTCGAGCGCGCTTTTTTCTTTCAGGCGCTGCTGCTGCAAATCGAACTGAAGGCGGTAGGCGATGAAGTATTTGGCGATGTTGGTGACGTAGTTGACCGTCTCCCGGCCGATGACTTCGGCGGCCACGACCTCCGTGTTGAAAAACCACTGGTTGCCGTCAAAGCCCCTTTTTTTAGCCGCCTCGCGCAGCGAATTGATTTTGGCCGGTCCGGCATTGTAGGCGGCCCAGGAGAAAAAGACGCGGTCCCGGGGGGCGATGGCCGGATCGCTGAAATAGCGGTCCCGCAAAAAGGCGAGGTATTTGCTGCCGGCGTGGATATTGTTTTCCAGCGCTTCGACGTGGGGGATATCGATGTTTTTGTCCGCGGCCGTGCTGGGGCGCACCTGCATGATACCCACCGCGCCCGAGGGGCTGACCAGGGCGTTGTCCAGTTTCGATTCCTGGTAGGCAAGGGCGACGAGCGCCAGAAAGTCAAATCCGTAGCGCTTGCCGTATTTCTGGAAGAGCGCCGTCAACGGTGCGAGCTTTTCCATTTCCTTTTCGCTGCCGGCGTCCTTTATCCACCGGGTGTTCTCATAATAACGCTTGAAAAAAATATTGCCCAGCAGCGTCCCGCTGCGGTGCTTTTCGATGAAAGCGTTGAGGCTGGCCAGCAGCGCCGGGCTGTCGGTGCGCACCGCCCAGGCGATCTGCCCACCGGTGTGAATCGCCAGGTTGTCCAGCACGCGGATATCCGGCAGCACCCGGGCCCAGGCCGCGGCGATATAATCGTCGGTCACCGTGAGAGGAAACGTGCCGGCGTTGACCAATTCCAGAAAGTCCTCGGCCGCCAGATACGGCGCCCCGTCCCAGATGCGGATCGGCGCAAGACGCGCCGCCGCAAGCTGTTTGCTGAGCGCTTCCAGATGCGGCACATAACTGCTGCCGGTCTTCACATGGATCCGTTTGCCGGCCAAATCGGTGAGCGCGGTCAGCTCGGCGTGCGGCAAATGGGCCACCACGACTTCGCTGACGCCCGTCAGGTACGGCGTTGTGAAACGAACTAACTCAGCCCGTGCGCCGGTGACGGTGAGACCGGCGGCGGCGATGTCCCCGCGCCCTTCCTTCAGGGCCTCTAGCAAACGGTCGAAGGGGACCGGGACAAAGATCACCCGGGTCCAGTCACTGGTCCGCTTGACTTCTCGGTTGAGAAACTCTTCGTAGGACTTGACCATCTCATACTCGAACCCCCTGGTCCGGCCGTTGTCAAAGAAGTAGTTGGTCTTGCTGTAGGTGACCAGCACCCGGATGCGCCGGATCTTCTGCAGTTGCGGCAGGTCTCCGGTGTAAGGCTGGTCGATGCGCTCGATGAGCGATTCGTCGGCATGAAGGCAAGGCGCCGGCCACATGGCCCCGGCCAGACAAAAAAGCACCACCGCCCCGACAAAAAAACGGATACCCTGTTTCAATATGCCTCCTTGATGGACGGCGCATGGATTGTCTTCCGGAGCCCAACGCCGCGGGGCTATCCGTCACCCGCGCGCTTGACGAACCGGAAGGAACCGACGCCCGGCAGACTGATATCGATGGCGCCTTCCGGGGAGACAGTGCCGGCAATGACCCCGCCGCTTCGGGTGTGGAGCAGAACCTTTCCGCCGCGCGCCTCCCAGCGCAGTTCCACGGCCTCGCCCTCAAGAGACCAGGAGCCCTTTCCCCCATCGGCGAGAACGAGCACGACAGGGCCGCTCTCAGGACCGGGGCGGGATGCCGCGTAGGTGCCTTCCAGCGAGGGCACCCCGGTGCAAGACAGCAACCCCATGACACTCAGCGCCATCAGGCAGACGAGCAGGCAGATGGTTTTCATGGTCAAATTTCCCGTACGGCCAGCATGAATTTGTTTTCCAGCTGAAACGCGTCGTCGAAAAAATAGACGTGAACGGACATGGCCAGCCAGATCAGGTCCCGCACCGCGGTGGCCCAGGTCATGGGCTCGTCGACATTGTGAAAACAGCCGCAGTCGATGGGTATCTGCCGCAGCAGACTGATTGCGATGGCCACCGTGAATAGCGCCAGCATGACCGAAATGGCTAGGGCCGCCGCCTTGGACCGGACGCCGGCGACCAACATGAGGCCGCAGATCAACTCCGCCCAGGGAAGGGTAACGGCCAGCAGGTTGACCGCCCAGAACGGCACCAGCTGATAGCCGGCGATGATCTCGGCGAATTCCCCGGCGTAATTGATCTTGGCCATGCTCGCGTAGATGAACACGCCGCCGACCACAAGCCGAAACACCAGCGCCAGGTACCGGTGGCCGCTGCGGGCGCCCAAACGCTGCCAGAGCTTACCGTTCAACGGGATACCCCTGCCTTTCCCAGGCCGCCAGGCCGCCGTCCAGAACCATAACTTTTTCGTGGTCCCGCTGTCGGAGCCGCTGGGCCACCACCGCATCGTAATGCCGGCTCACCGTGCGCCCGTAGACAATGATCGATTGCTCAAGGCTGACGCGGCTCAGGTGCATCATGTAGACGATATCGAAAAGCGCCGGCGTGAGATTGACCGCGGCAGGGATGTGTTCCCGCTCGAAAAGCGCCCTGGGCCGGGCATCAACCAGAACGGCTCGGCCGGCATCCAGCAAGAACCGGGCCTCGGCAGCCTGGATCCGGGGCGATTCGCTCTGGCTCATGGATTCGGAAAGCAGTGGGATCCCATTCGGGCTGGCGCCGTTGAACAGGATGCCCACAATGACCGCGAAAGCCAGGATCAGGATAAAATCCAGCACCGAGGCATGACCGGTCCGCTGCAGTTCCTTGTGAACAAGGGCTTTTATGTGCGCCTTGGCCTTTTCGAGCAGATCGATTTTCTGGCGCGCTTCCGAGAGTGCGCGAATGGCGGCCTCGAGCGCGATGTTGCGCTGCTTGAGGTCATCGTTGAGCGCCCCGATGGCCTCATAGGCGTGCACGTTGCGGCAATAGACCATAAATGTGGAAACATAGGTCAGCAACAGATCCTCTTCGGCTGGCGGCAGGGTTCCGGCGGACAGCGAGGGGCCCAGGGCCAGAAATCCGATCAGCGATGTGTCCACGACGAACGCCAGGGCCACCTGGGTACCCATGGAAAACCCGAAGTCGTCGAAAATGGCCGGCGTCTGGATCCAGGACTTGCTCATGGGGGCCATCTTTTTATCTTCACATACTTCCAGCAGCCTTAGGTAGCATGCTTCAAATGCCGCCGCGTCCAGTTGGGGTGCGTTTTCGACGCCACGCGCGACGGTACAGACCTTTCTGGCGCTGCGGTCGTAGACAATGGCCACGCCGCTGCGGACGCTGAATGTTCCGATGGCCGTCAGAAGAAAGGCTTCGAGCAGTTTGCGGGTTTCAGAAATCTGGCTCAGCTCCACGGACAGATCGTTGAGGGCATTGAGATGAAAAAGGCTGCGGTCCAGGCGCCCGCGGGTTTCCTGCGCCTCATCCAGGGCACTCTGGAGCGATCGGTTCTTTTTTTCCAAATCCGCGTTGAGTTGATGGATGCTTTGCGTCGCGAGGGCATGGGCCACGGCACCGATGAGGATGTTGACGAGGCCGTGCAGCAGCTCGAGCCCGTCTTCGTCGAGCTCCTGGCCGGTAAACGGTGCCCCGAACCCCACGACGCCGGAAAACTGATTGTCGACATTCCACAGCACCAACATGCGTGTGCCGGATGGGAAAATCGCCGGGTCTGCGATTTCCGCTGCGTTGTCCACGATGAGCGGCCGCGGCGAGGCGACAGCGTCGTCATTGGTCCATGAAAAGTATCGATCGCAGATGGCGGGGATGCTGTTTTCCATCCCCGTCGCCTCGGCCGCCGTCATCCCCCGGCTGGTGACGGTGCCGCTTTTGGACGGGGTGTGGAGCAGGGCGGCGAACCCGAAAGCGATTCCCAAAGGGCCCATGGCCGTAAGCAAAAAAGCGTCCAGAATCTTCTTGGGCTGAATAAAGGATGGCAGCTCCCGCGACGCCTCGTGGAGGGTTTTCAGATAGAAGCGTTTTTTTTCGAGTTCCAGGGGCATGGTCGCGGCTCTTCGGGAAGGTTCACCGGCAAAACGGCAGGCACGTCGCTGGTCAGCGGCCCAGCAGGCTCTTGATGGTCTGGTAGAATCCGTCAATTTCCTGAAAGGTCCCGGCATGGACAAAAAGCACCCGGCCCTGCCGGTCGGCCACCAGTGTGAACGGCGTCCGCGGTTCGCCCAGCAGTTTATGGACCGAAAACTTTTCGTCCTCCACCACGGGGAATCGGTGTCCCCACTGCTGACGCACCATATCGGCCTCAGCCTGCGTGGCGCCCGCGGCAATCGCCAACATCTTGACCGCTTCGCCGAGCTTGGCTCTTTCCAGCCGCTTTTGCAGGGTGTTTAACAGCGGGGCCTGCTCATAGCATCGCGGACAGTATGCGCCGACGATTTCGACGACGATGATCCGGCAATCCACATCCCGGATCTGAAACGAATCCCCTGAAATCCCCAGGTACTGACGGTCTTGCGCGTCAATTGGGGCCGTAATCTGGAACTCCGGAAGCGCGGCGCCCTTTGCGGGCAACTCGCGCGCAACCGCAGAAAATGGCTGCAGCACCGCCAGACACAGCAGGCATGCCACCGGCGCTGTCATACGCCTCAGCTTATCCATTTCTTCTCCTCAATCCTTTTTGCTGCCACAGGGTGACTCAGGGCGGCCGGGCGCCGGTCACAGTGGCCCCAGCAGAGCGGCCTGCTCCGAATCGAACACGCTGGCCAATTTCGAAATGCCGACGATATCGAAAACCTTGCTGAAATTGATCGACGGAGCCACGACAGCCACCGGATGCCCCTTCTTCCTGCCGGCTAAAAGAAGTTGCGCCAGAACGGCCAGACCGGCGCCGTTGATGGTAGCGTTTTCGGAAAAATTGATCACGATTCGGCCCTTCATCAGAGCCAGTGCCTCAGTGTATGCCGCATCGATATGCGTCTCCGAACCCGAATTGAATCGGCCCTGGATGTCAATGACGGCGGCGTCGCCATGGGCCCGAACGTCGATCTCGTTTTGTTTATTGCGGGCGAGCCGCATCCGTTCTTCCGCCCTTTTGAGTGCCTGATCCAAAGCCTGACGCTGAATGGGTTTATTGATGAAGTCGGTGGCGTCCAGGTTCAGGGCCTGAATGGCCAGGTCCATGTCGCCGTGTCCGGTGATCACGATGACTTCCGTCTGGGGGGCGATTTCCTTGATGCGCCGCAACACCTCGATGCCCTGCATCTGTGGCATCCGAATGTCGGTGATTACGAGCGGTGGATGCTCCCGTGCAAAAACCGCCAGCCCCTCCTCCCCGCTGGTGGCCGTAAACACGGTGTGGCCGTAAGCGCCCAGAAAGAGGCGGAACATGGTCAACGTCGGGGTTTCATCGTCGATGACAAGGATGCTGTGCATTGCGGCGCCCCTTTTCAAGCGTTCCGGCCGGACCGAGCAGGCCAAGGTGTAAGACGGATTTCAGCACGCTCACTACCCCGAGAAACCCGCCGAATTCGTACAGAACTCTCATAATGGGGCGGGATCGTCATGTCAACTCCGCCTGACACCAGGCACCGAGGCATCCGATAGGAACGCCCGTCCACGATCGGTCATGGATTTCCTTCCGCTGCCGCCGGTTTTTCCTTCAGCCGGGGCATCTACTCTCCGGCCATCGTTTTTAGCCCCTCCACGATCACCTCCAGTTTGGGGCGCATGTTGATATCACCCACAAAAACCGAGGAAATACGCCCTTTCTTGTCGATGAAGACCAGCGCCCGCTCGGTGACGCCGTCGGTGCGCAGAACGCCGTAACTTGAGGCGACGGCGCCGTGGGGCCAGAAATCGGAGAGCACCGGGAACCACAACTCGCCCATCTGGCGGGTCCAGGCAAACAGGGTGGGGATATTGTCCACGGTGATGCCCAAAAGCACCGCGTCATACTTGTCGAAAAAGGGTCTGGCGATGTTGTAACCCGGCCACTGGTCGGAGCAGACCGGGGTCCAAGCCGCCGGCACGAAGGAGAGCACCACATTTTTCTTTCCGATGTAATCGCTGAGCGTGACGATCTCTCCGGACACCGATTCCAGGTGAAAATCCGGAGCCGGGTCCCCCGGCTTGACTTTCAGGGTGCTGTCCACGGGATTGAGTTGGCCGGGGTTGTAGATATTGTCCTTGAATGCGTCGGAACGTGCCAGCGCCGCCGGGGGCACGGCGACCAGGGTGGTCATCAAAACGGCAAGGGCCGCTATCGTCAAACGGTACATGGGGTTACCTCCGTATGAGAAACGCATGTGTAACGTCTAAGACCAGTTCTACCAACACCATTTTAGAGCTATTGACATAAATACGTTCCGTTTGCACAACACCTCCTGGTGAGCATTGAAATCGAAATCGCTATCGGTATCGGTATCGGTCTTGGAAAACATCGATTTCGATCCCGATATCGATATCGATCCCGACCCCGAGAGAATCTCAGGGATGAAACGGAACATTATTCTGGCAATTACTCTAATCACCACGAAGTTCACGAAGGACACGAAGGTTTTCTAACCATGTTGTTTTCAGGGTTTTCTTCGTGCACTTCGTGTTCTTCGTGGTTCAAATTCATTTACGCTTTCTGGATAACCGGAAAACCTTATTTACCTATACCGGCGTCGCGGGCGATGCCGTCCAGGAACTGATCCACATCGGCAATGCCGCCGAGCTTTGAGAAAATCACTTCCATGGCGCCGTCCGGCAGGCGTTTCATCGCAAAGAAATAAGGTGTGCGCACCTCGCCCACCAGCTTGTGGATCGACAGGTCCCCGTCGGAAAAGAGCGGGAAGAGAACGCTGTAAGTCTCACGGAAAAGATCCACCTCCATGGGCGAATTGCCGGCGCCGATGCCGATGAGCTTCACTTTTCCGGCCGTGTCCGACCTGGACTGGATGGCCTTGTAAAGGCGGTTCACCTGCGGCGCCTCCTTCTGGCAGAAGGGGCAGTACATGCTGAAGATTTCGATGATCAGCACCTGTCCGGCAGTCTGGCCGATCCGGAACGTCTCCTTGCCGGACACGCCGAGTTCAGCGTTGTGCGCGGCGTTTGCGGGCGCCGAAAGCGCCAGATCCGGAAAACGCTCTCCCACGGCCGGGGCACCGGCGACAGCCAGGCACGGCAGCGCCAGCAGGCACAAAACGGAAACGACAGTGGTCATTATCGACTTCATACCCAACGCCTCCTCATCGTTTGACAAACTCGTAAAAAAGCAATTTTCTGGTTATGCACTATTCTCAAGTTGGGGTTTCGGCTGTTTCGTAGGGGAGGGGTTTTCTTGTCCGCCATAGCCTTGGCGACGGAGGATCCCCTCCCGCAATCGGCGCAGATCACCCCAACTGTTTGTGTTTACCGATCACGGGCGGGGGTAAACCCCGCACCCTACACTGATTGAGTGGTCTCTGGGACCCACATGGAATACCGCGATGGATGCTTCACTGCATCGACTAATTTCATATGTCCAATCTGCGCCTGCCCATTCACTGAAAAATGGCGCATAAACAGGAATAGTTTTAATATCTATATGTTAGAGCGATTGTTCCTAACGCCGCCATGCGGCTCATATCTTCCACCGGCGACGGTAGGGACCGGTCGCCATGACGATGGTGCCGGGCCCCGGGGCCGTTTCCAGAAGATCGAGGGCGCGCTGGATGACACTGAGCTGGGTATCCCTGTCGCCGGGAGGCCCCACCGGGCGGCCCATGGGGTGGGGGGTCAAGAGCACCCGCGGCAGGCGCATCATGCGCATCCGGTTTTCAAAAGCCGCCACCGCGATGATCACGGTGGCGATGCCGGCTTCTTCCAGAAGCCGCGCCACGTGCCCCATGGACACGTGGCAGACCGGTCAGACCGGCACCAGCAGCGCGGCATCCACCGCCTGGTCGACAAGCCGCGCCACCCACTCGGGCCCGCTTCGTTTCAAAAGACGCTTCTGGCTGCAGGCGCCCACAAACGAATAGGCGACTGGAGACAGCTCGCCGATGAGACCGGCCGCTGCCAGTTCCCGGAGCCGCTCCAGGGGCAGGGCCACGTTGGGATCGGCAGCGGCGCCGGTGATGTCATAACCGGGATGACGCAGCCGCAGCATCGCTGGCGGCGTGTCCACCGGGATGGCAGAAAGCACCGGCTCCGCCTTTACAAATTCCATGACCCGCTGCACGGCTGTTTCCTGGCTCATGTCCTCGACGCCGAACGGTTTGGGGTCGTCACCGGCCACGAAATGACCGCTGGAGGCCATCACGGCCAGGCGGATCTCCGACAAGGGTTTTGTCATCGGCGTGAACGGTCCGGTCTCGTAGCCGAAATTCTTTTGCTCCCGGTAGCCGGCGGCCTGCCAAAGCAAGACCAGGTCGGTGAGCCGGGCCGGGTCCCCCTCATCGACAGTGCCCGCCACGACGCGCAGCAGTTCCTGAAAAAACCGGCCGGCCTCCGCGTCGCTGAGGTGGGAGAGAAACTTGAAGTTAAGATCCGTGCGGATGCCGTATGATAAAGAATCCTTGAATGCCTTGAAGGTTTCCGGATGAGCGTCGGCGTCCATTGAAGTCTCCTGGATATAGATGATGTCTTTCTTGGCGTGCTTGGCGCCTTTGCGAGAAAATTGCTATTTTAACGAGTTTGTCCACTTTAGACAAAGAACATAGTCACCCGCGGCAGCGGTTCAAGAGCTCACACGGCGATCATGGCCGATACCTAAAAACCCCGCACCGCAGCTTGGGCCAGCGCGATCAGATACCGCGGGAAAATGCCGCCAATCACCATAACGGCGATCAGCATGCCGGCAAGCACCCGGATGTGGGGGGGCACCACCGGGGAGGGCAGCGTGTCGTCAGGCTCGGTGAGATAGGCCGCCTTGAGCACCAGCAGGTAGTAGTAAAGGGAGATCACCACGTTGATCATGGCGATGATGATCAGGGAAAGGTAGCCCTTTTCCATGGCCGCGGTAAAGAGCAGCAGTTTTCCGGTGAACCCGATGGTGGGCGGGATGCCGGCCAGGCCGAACAGCGCCACCATGAGCATCAGGGCCGGCACCGGAGCGCGGCGGTGCAATCCGGCCAGCTGGGCTACCGCCGGGTTCTGGTCCCCGACAGCCACCATGACCACCACCAGAAAGCAGGCGAACTTCATGACCAGGAGGGCCACGGCGTAAAACACGGCGCCGGCGTACCCGGACGGGCTCATGCAAAGGATGCCGATCATCACGTAGCCGGCGTGGGCGATGCTGCTGAAGGCCAGCAGCCGCTTGAAATCCTTTTGGACGACGGCCATCAGATTGCCGATGGTCATGGAAACGATGGCCAGCGCGGCCAAACTGTGGATGATGAACGGGTTGCTCGCCCCGGTCAGGGCCGTCATGCGGATCAGAACGGCAATGGCCGCGACCTTTGAGACCGTCGCGATATAGGCGGCCACCGGGTGGGGCGCGCCGGCATAGACGTCCGGGGCCCAGAAATGGAAGGGAAACAGCGCCAGCTTGAAGAAGAATCCACAAAGGCTCAGCAGCAGGCCGATCGCGGCAAGCGGCTGCCCCATCAGCCCGGGCAGCGTTCTCAGCAGACCGACGAGTGAGGTCTGACCGGTCTGGCTGTAAAGCAGCGCCATTCCCAGAAGCATCGTGGCCGAAGCAGCCGCCCCGATGAGAAAATACGTGATCCCGGTCCGGGTCCCCAACGGTTGTTGCCGTCTCAGGCTGGCCAGAATGTAGAGGCTGTAGCTGGAAATTTCCAGCGTCAGGTAAACCGCCAGCAGGTGGACACTGCTGACGAGCATCATCACGGCCAGCGTGCTGGTACTCAGCAGGAAAAAGAACTCCGGGTGGCGCCGCTCGGCGACGCCGTCCAGATGGCCGCACAGGCAGACCACCAGAAAGAACCCCATGGACAAAAGACACTTGAACACCTGCGAAAACAGATCCACCCGGTAGACTTCGGAAAAAAAGTCGCCGGAGGCGTGAATGCAGGCCAGACTGACGCCGACGCCCACGGTGGAAAGGATCAGTGCGAGATGATAGTCCCGACCGGATTCCGACGGCGGCATCATGGCCCGCACGAAGAAAACAGCACAGGTGGCGATCAGCACCATCTCAGGAGTGAGGGCCATCCACCCGTTCATGGCAACCCTCCCAGAAATTGGACGGCAGTGGCGCGGATCATATCGGCCATGACCGAGGGAAACAGTCCGAAGAAAAGGATCGCCGCAACCAGCATCGCCCGGGGGATGCCGAGAGCGATGGGAATATCGGTGAGATGCGCCCACCGCGGATTTTCCGGGCCAAAGCAGGTACGCTGTACCACGCGCAGCATGAACAGCGCGCTCACCACCAGGGCGCCGACCGCCAGGGCCCCGTAAAGCGGATAAACGGAAAAAGCGGCCACGAACACGGTCAGCTCGGCCCAGAAGCTGGCCAGGCACGGCACGCCGATACCCGTGAGTGCGGCGATGACAAAATAGCCGGCGGCCACCGGCATTGTGCGCCCCAGGCCGCCGAGATCCGCCATCATCTTGGTATGGGTCCTATCGTAGATGTAGCCCACGGCGGAGAAAAAGAGCGCCGTCATCAGGCCGTGGGCGAACATCTGAAACACGGCGCCGGTCAGCCCGTCCACCGTCCCGGTGGCCAGGCCAAGACCGACAATGCCCATGTGGGACACGCTGGAGTAGCCGATAACGAACTTGAGATCGGTCTGCCTGAGTCCGACGAAGGCGCCGTAGACGATCCCCACCACGGCCAGCACCGCCATGAGATGGGACCAGTACTGCCAGCCCTCCGGGCACAAAAATATCCCCACACGCAAAATGCCGAAGGCCCCGATCTTCATAAGCACCCCGGCGTGGACCATGCTGACCGCGGTCGGCGCCGCCCCGTGCCCCACCGGCGACCAGGTGTGAAAAGGCCACACGGCGGCCAGAATGCCAAAGCCGATATACAGCATCAAAAACGCCAGGCGCTGCTGCGCCGCCGTGAAGGTGCCCGCCTGCATGAGGGCTGTGACATCGAAGGTGGCGCGCCCGGAATGGGCCACCAGGTAAACGATGGCCGGCAGGATCAGGGCGCTGCCGGCGAGCAGATACAGTGTCAGTTTCATGGCACCGTATTCTTTACGGGTGCTGCCCCACACGGCGATGAGCAGATACATGGGAAACAGCGAGATGTCGAACCAGACGAAGATGAAAAAAAGATCCAGGCTCATGAACATGCCGAACACGCCGGCCACCAGCAAAAACAGGAGGGCAAAGAACTCCTTGACCCGGTGATCGAGTTCCCAGCTGGTCAGAACGGCCGTAAAAAACACGATGCCGGTCAAAAGCACCATGGGCGTGCTGAATCCGTCGAGGGCATTGAAATAGGAAATGCCCAGGGCGGGAATCCACGCGATGCGTTCGGCGAACTGGAACCCGCCTAAAGCCTGGTCATAGGCGACAAACACAGTGACCGAAATCAGCAGCGAAAGCCCGGACGCCCATGCGCTGACCCGCTTGATCAGGTCCTTTCGATCGGCGGGGATGCACAAAATCGCCAGCAGGCCGCCCACACAGCACGCGAGCAGCAGGCTCAAGACCGGGAACGATGCGGGATGAACGGTTAATGGCGCCATGATGGTCACAGAAAAAAGTAAAAGGATAATAGGATGACGGCCGCTGCCGCCGCCATCAGTTTGTATTGAATCATCCCCCCGTGAAGGGCCGAGAGGAAACGGCCGCCGGCCCTGGCTGCAGCGCCGACGCCGTCGACGCCGCCGTCGATGACATGGTTGTCACCAGCGGCAAACAGCCGGGAGATGCCGTTAATAATCAAATGATCGAGCAGCCACCGGTAGCACCGGTCGATGTACCAGCGCTCGGCAAAGAGCTTTTTAACCACGGGCATTCGTTCGACAAAGCCCACCTGTGCGGCGCCGGAGCGGCCAAACTCGAACCAGGCCAGCGCGAGCCCGCCCACGGCGCAGGCAACGGCAACGGCCGGCAGGAAATGGCCGGCGGCAGCGGGGTGGCCTTCGGCGCCGAAAGACAGAAATCCGCTCAGCCATTCATGGGCCGCACCCAGTAACAGCGTGACCGCCGTCAGGACGATAAGGGGCATTTCCATCACCCAATCGCGCGCGCCGTGGTGGCCGTGATCGGCGTCCGGCGTGTCGGCCGGGGGCGCCGCCGTCCGCGGAAACCCCATGATGAAAATCAGGCGAAACGTGTAGTAGGCCGTCAAAAACGCGCCGAGGAGACCGGCCGCCAGCCAGAAGGTGCTGCCTTTTCCGGCCAGAGCGCCCATGATGGCCTCCTTGCTGAAAAAACCGGAGAGCGGGGGCAGCCCGGACAGGGCGCCGGCCCCCACGACCATGCTGATCATGGGCACCCGCATCCGGCGCCCGCCACGGCGGCCGATGTCAAACATGTCGTTGGTGCCAAAGGCATGGATAAAGACACCGGCGCACAAAAACAGCAGCGCCTTGAACGCGGCGTGGGTCGTCAGGTGAAACACGCCGGCAGCGTAGCCCCCGGCAGCCAGCCCCATGATCATGAACCCGAGCTGGCTGATGGTGGAAAAGGCCCACACCTGCTTGATGTCCCGGGCCACCATGGCCATGGTCGCTGCCAGCAGCATGCTCAGGGTCCCCACCGCGAGCATCAGAGTCATGGCCGCGGGCGAGCGGCTGAAAAACGGAAACAGGCGGGCGAAGAGAAAAACGCCGGCAGCGACCATGGTCGCCGAATGCAACAGGGCGCTGACCGGCGTGGGGCCCTCCATGGCATCGGGCAGCCAGGTCATGAGGGGAAACTGGGCGCTTTTGCCGGCAATGCCCCCGAAAATCAGCAGTACCGCCAGGGTGATCGTTCCGGGCGAAAGGCCGGCGGGCGCCGCACCGTTCAGGGAGACGATATCCAGATGCCCCAGCGGCACCAGCAGCACCAGCAGTCCCAGCAAAAAGGCGACGTCGCCCAGCCGCGTCATCACGAAGGCCTTCTTGCCGGCCGTGCTGGCGCTAAATTTTTCGAACCAGAAGCCGATCAGAAGATAGGAGGCCACCCCCACCAGCTCCCAGAACACGTAGAGCTGGAGCAGGGTCGGTGAAAGCGTCAGACTGATCATGGCCCAGGAAAACAGCGACATGAAACCGTAATAACGCCCGAACCCCGGATCGCCGGCCATGTATCCCAGCGAGTAGATCTGCACCAGCAGGCTGACGGTGCTCACGATGGTCAGCATCAGCAGGCTGAGCGGGTCGATGAGCACGCCGATGGGCACGGTAAAGCTTCCGGAGCTCATCCAGGAAGCCGTGAAGATCAGAGGGCGGGCCAGGTGCCGGAAGTGCACGAGCAGCCCCAGCGCACAAACAAAGGAGACGCTCACCGCGCCGATGGACAGCGCGGCGGCCACGCCGGGCCTTTTGCGGGCGAGCACCATGATCACCAGAAAGCCGGCAAACGGCGCAACGGCCGCTGCGGCCGCTGCCATCAGATAGGGGGTTTGGATTGCGGCGTCCATCAGCTCATTTCCCCAAGGCATCGGGGTCCAGGGTCCCCGTCTGCCGATAGTAGGCCACGATCAGGGCCAGACCGACGGAGACTTCCGCCGCGGCAACGGCCATGATGAAGATCACGAACGCCTGGCCCTCCATGTGCTGCCACTTCAACGCGGCCGCCACCAGAACGATGGACGCGGCGTTGATCATGATTTCAAAGCCCAGCACCATCATGATCAGGCTTCGGCGGGTCACGGCGCAAAAGAGCCCCATGAGAAACAGGATTCCCGCCAGTATGACGGCATGCTCGAAGGCTGCGATCATGGGATATCCTCATTGGACGCCTGGCCGCCGGAGTTGCCCGGACCGCCGATGATCATGGCGCCCACCAATGCGACCAGCAGCAGCAACGATGCGAGCTCGACGCTCAGCAGGTGCCGGTTGAAAAGATAAAAACCCAGCATTGCCGGCCGGGCGAAGGCCGGCTGCAGCGCGGCGGCGCTCGCCGGATCGGTGATCAGCGCCAGCGCGCCCACGAGCAGATAGGCGACGCTCACCGCCACGGCAGGCACCAGCTGGGGCCGTGAAATCAAGCGGCCGGCCGCCGGGTCCGATCGCATCATCATGACGATGAACAAGAACAGCACCATAATGGCGCCGGCGTAGATGATCACTTCGAAGGCCGCCAAAAGGGGCGCGCCCAGAAGATAAAACAGCAGCGCGGTGCCGAAAAAGGAGACGACCAGATAGATGACGGCATGGACCGGATCCCGGCGGGTGACGGCCATTGCCGTCGATGCCAGAATACCGGCGGCCAGGGTGTAGAACATGATTGAAAGCACTGTCACGGGTCGCCTCAGGGCAGATTGCTCTTGACGTTGACCGGCGCCGACTCGCGCGCGTGCGCGCCCTTGTCGCCGGCGGGGGAAGTCACCCCGGCATGCCGGTAGAAATTATAATCAGGGTCCTTGCCGCAGTGATCCACCAGAAGGTCTTCCTTTTCAAAAACCATCGACAGAATGTCCCGGCGGCAGTTTTCAAAATCGGGGGTGAGTTGGATGGCCGACGTGGGGCAGGCCTCCTCGCACAGACCGCAGTAGATGCAGCGGCCGAAATTGATGCGAAACCAGGCGGCGTACCGGCGGCCGTCCGCACGCGCGGCCGACTGCATGGAAATGCAGCTCACCGGACACACCGCCGAGCACAGGTAGCACGCCACGCAACGCTCGTCGCCGCCCGGGTCCCGGGTGAGCACGATCCGCGCGCGGGAGCGCTCCGGCAGGGGGCGCTTGTACTCCGGGTACTGCTCGGTGATGGGCCTGCGGAAAAGGTGCCGCAGCGTGGTGGCAAAACCGCCGGCCATCGCGCCGGCCGCCTCTGCCACCGCGTCCATCCAGGATTGATCGCGCGCTCGGGTCATATCAGAATCAACGCTCCGGTAATGACGATGTTGACAAGGGCCACCGGCACCAGCACTTTCCAGCCCAGGGCCATGAGCTGATCGTAGCGCAGCCGGGGCAGGGTCCCCCGGATCCAGATCATCACCAGGGCCACGGCGATCACCTTGATCAGCAGCCAGACGGGGCCGGGCAGCAGCGGCCCGTGCCAGCCGCCTAGAAAAAAGACCGCCACCAGAGCACCCAGCACCTGGATGTGCACGTACTCGCCGATGAAAAACAGACCAAAACGCATGCCGCTGTACTCGGTGTGAAACCCGGCCCCAAGCTCGTTTTCCGCCTCCGGCAGATCGAAGGGGATGCGCTTGCTCTCGGCCATGGCGCTGATGACGAAAATGACGAATGACACCGGCTGGACCAGGATGAACGGCAGGCGCGCCTGGGCAGTGACGATGTCCACCAGGCTGAAGGATCCGGCCAGCATGACGATGGGCACCAGGGAAAGCCCCAGGGACAGCTCGTAGCTGATCATCTGCGCCGCCCCCCGGATGCCGCCCAGCAGGCTGTATTTGGAATTGGAGGCCCACCCGCCCAGGGCCACCCCGTAGATCCCCAGTGAGGACATGGCAAAGACAAACAGCAGTCCCACGTTGATGTCGGAGATGACCATGGGTATCCGCTGACCCCGGATGGTCAGATCGGGCCCGAAGGGCACCACGGCGAACATGAGCAGCGCCGTGACCGCCACGACCGCCGGTGCCAGCAGAAAAATGACGCGGTCGGCCGCCGCCGGAACGATATCCTCCTTGGTGAGCATCTTGAGCGCGTCGGCCACCGGCTGCAGCAATCCGAAGATCCCGGCCCGGTTGGGGCCGAGTCGGATCTGGAGCCGCGCCAGGAGTTTTCGCTCCGCCCAGACCAGGTAGGCCGCCAGAAACAGCAGACAACCCAGGACCACACCGAGCTTGATAAGCAGCACCCCGAAGCCGATCAGCCAAACCGTCATGGGGCGCCCCCTTCCGCGATTCGGATGCCACCGGTGTCAATGGTCGTGCGCAGGCCCGCCAGATGCTGCCAATCGAACCCGCGAAGCCGGGGCACCACGATCACGCCCCGTGCCATCCGCTCAGAGATGGCAAGCTTCGCCGTGATATCGCCCAGCCCGGTTGCAATGGTCACCCGCCGCGCCCCGGCGAGTCCCAGGTCAGCCACATCCGCCGGATGCATGAGAATGCACGGATCCGGCACCAGTTCCCGTAGCGGGGCGGACCGGCCGGAAAGCGCCTCGGTGCCGAAAACGTGTTCCACGGCCAGCAGCACGAATTGCCCTGCCGTCGTCGCTGCCGGCGCTTCCCCGGGATGGTCGGCGGCGGGGTTCACCAACCCGCAAACCCCGGTGTCCGGCGTGAGCGCCGCTTCTGCGGCCAGGGCGAAGAGCGGATGCAGGGCCCGCGGCCACGAGAAGCCCTCCGGCAGGACGCCCCCGGCGGCCAGGGCCGCCAGGATCTGCCAGGCCGGCGCCGGATCGGTGCCGGGCGCGGCCGGGCGGAACACCCTCGGCGGATGCGCGCCGCCGGTCTCCTGACTGGCGGGCAGCCCGCCGCCAAAGGCCGCCGACGCCCGCTGGAGCCGGCCCGCCGTGTTCATGAAGGTGCCTCCGGTCTCAAAAACCGTGGTGGTGGGTAGAAAGACCGTTGCCGCATCGCCGGCCGCGGTGGCAAGACAGTCCAAGACGATGAGCGCCTCGAGTCGCTCAAGGCAGCGGGCCAGTCGCTGGCGGTGGGGATAGTCGTCATACGGATCGCTTTCCACCAGCACCAGCGCGCGCACGGCCCCGCTTTCGATATCGTCCAGCACCTGGTCCAGACCTTCCGGCGCGCCGGCGACCATGGCTCCGGCCAACGCGTTGGCCCCGGGCAGGATGAAAAAAAGCCCCGGACGGCGCTCGCCCCCGGCCATGGCATCGGCCCAGTCGGCCGCTTGGTGGATGAGACCGGCATCGGCCAGTCCGGTGCCGCACACCATCACGGGCCGGCGGCAGGCACCCAGGCGTTCGGCCACCGGGGCCAGAAGCGCGGCCAGCGCCGATGTCGCGCCATCCTCGGTCGGGGTATCCGCGGCAGGCGCCGTGAGTCGCGCAACGCAGCGGTGCAGGTCCTCTGGGGGCATCGGGAGAATTTCTGCTGCAAACGGCAGCCGAACCGCCCTGGGATCAATGACCGTCACCCACGCCCCGGCCCGCCAGGCCTGTCTCAAGGCCAGCGCCAGCATGGGCGCCTCGTTGACCGGGTCGGCGCCCACCACCACGATCCCGTCGGCCGCGGCCAGATCGGCCATGGAGACCGCCCGATCCTCACGCAGACGGCAGGCCACCGCCGCTGCGGCGGCGGCCTGCGCGCTGGTGGCGTGAAATACCGGTGGGCGATAGCCCATGGCGCGACACAGGTCCGCCGTTGCCGCCACCGTTTCCAGGCTGCTGCGGCCGGCGCCGGCCACGGCCACGGCGGCCGCACCCCACTTCACTGCGATCCCCGCCAGGATCTTCACAGCGTCGCCAACGGCGCTCGACACAGCGATGGGGTGCCCGTGGACCAGGGCCTGCCGCGGGCGATCCGGGGCCGAAGCATAGGCGGCCCCGTAGCGGCCCCGATCGCAGATGAAGTGCCCGTTCACGGCGGCGCTGTGGCGCGCCTCCAGCCGGATCACCTCCCGGTACCGAACGCTCACCGTCGTGTGGCAGCCCAGCGCGCAGTTGAGGCAGATGGACGGGCGGCGCTCGAGGTCCCAGCGGCGGCCCTTGTATCGGCTCGGCCGGTCGGTGTAGACGCCGGTGGGACAGATGTCGACCAGGTTTCCTGCAAAGGGGCTTTCCAGCGCACCGTCGCGGCGCCGGCCGAAATAGACCCGCGCGCCGATGCCCATGACGCCCAGATCGTCGCAACCCGCAAATTCCCGGTAGTAGCGCGTGCACCGGTAGCACTGGATGCAGCGGTTCATCTCGTGGGCCACCAGTGGGCCCAGGTCCTGGTCGCAGTGGGTCCTTTTGAGCCCCTCGTAGCGCCGGATGCCGTGACCGCCGGAAACGGTCATATCCTGCAGCAGGCAGTGCCCGCCTTCGTCGCAGACCGGGCAGTCGTGGGGATGATTGACCATGAGCCACTCGATGACTTGCCGGCGAAAGTCCACGGCCTCCTTATCCGTGGTAGAAACCACCATGCCCTCTCGGGCCGCCACCATGCAGCTCATCTGAATGCCCTTCACCGGCCCGTCGAGAAACATCACCGCGCACACCCGGCACGCCCCCACCGATCCCAGGGCCGGGTGGTAACAGAACCGGGGGATCATGATGCCCAGTGCGGCGGCGGCATCGATCACCGGAGTTCCATCGGGAACTGAAATTTCCCGTTTATCGATGATCAGCTTCGGCATGGTTCATCTCTCACCGGCGCGCGGCAGCGGACAGCGGCCGAGGGTGATGTGCGCCATGATCTCGTCCTTGTAAAGGGCCAACAGGCTCTGCACCGGTGCGGCCGCCCCGGGCGCAAACGCGCAGTAGGCGCGCCACAGGTGCCGGGCCATGGTCTCGATCATCTCGATGTGCTCGGGCCTGCCCCGGCCGGTTTCGATCCGCCACAACAGATCCCGGATGACCGGAATCCCTTCCCGGCAGGGGGTACACCACCCGCACGATTCTCTGGCGAAAAACGTCATGAGGTTGAGCGTGGCCGCCACCAGGCAGTCCCGTTCGTCAAACACCATGATGGCCGCCGTGCCCAGCCGGTTGCCCGCCGCCTTGAGGCTGTCGTAGTCCATGGCGATGTCGATATGCTCTGCGGGCAAAAACCCGGTGGAGGCGCCCCCCGGCAGGCAGGCCTTGAATGGGGCCCCGCCGCGCATGCCCCCGGCATGGGTCTCGATGATCTCCCTCAACCGGGTTCCCATGGGCAGCTCGTAGCAGCCCGGCCGGTTGACCCGACCGCTCACGCCGTAAAGCTTGGTCCCGGCCCCGGCGGCCGTAAACGACAGGGATTTGAACCACTGGGCCCCGTTGCGGACGATGTGGGGCACGCAGCAGAGCGTTTCCACGTTGTGGAGCACCGTCGGCCGGTCCCAGAGCCCTTTTTCGGTAGGATACGGCGGGGGCTGCTTGGGGTTGGGCCGGCGCCCCATGAGGGCGTTGAGCTGGGCGGTGACCTCACCGCAGATATAGCGCCCGCCGCTGCGGTGCACGATGAGATGAAAATCGAATCCGCTGCCGAGGATGTTGTCTCCCAGGTAACCGGCCGCCTGGGCAATGCCGATCTCACGCTCCAGGATGCGTGCGGCGCTTTCGTATTCGGGCCGGATGAAAATGATGCCGTGGGCCGCCTGGATCGCCCGGGCCGTGATCGCCATGCCTTCGATGAGCTGGTGGGGGTCGGCGTGGATCAGCACCCGGTCCTTGAAGGTGCCCGGCTCCATCTCGTCGGCGTTACAGACCAGGTAGCGCGGATGCGGCGCGTCCTCGGCAACGGTACCCCATTTCACCCCCGCGGGAAAGGCGGCGCCGCCGCGGCCCAGCAGCAGCGCATCGGCGACCGTTTGCCGAACGATCGCCGGCGATGCGCTGGCCAGTACCTGCGCGAGCGCCACGTAACCGCCGCTGTGGCGGTATTCGTCCAGCGTGGCGATGCGCTCGGGCTGACGGTTCTGTAACAGGACCGGTGGCGTCATGGGTGCGGGGCCTTTTTATCGAGTGAAGCGTTTCGGGCGCGCAGCCCGCCGATGATCTCGTCTACGGTCGCGGGTGTCAGCGGTCCGTAAGCCTTGCGGTTGATCAGCATGGCCGGGGCGCGGTCGCAGTAGCCGATGCAGCAGACCGGCAGCAGGGTGAACAGCCCGTCCGGCGTGGTCTCACCGGGAGCGATTCCGAGCGTTTTCGAAAGATGGGCCAACAGCGTGTCGCCGCCGTCCATCACGCACACCAGGCTGTCGCAGACATGGATCACATAAGCGCCCACCGGCTCCCGGTAGATGAACGTGTAAAACGTCGCCAGCTCTTCGATCTCCATGGGCGTCATGCCCAGCAGCGCGGCCGCATCGGCCACGGCGGCATCGCTCAGATAACCGTAGTGGTCCTGAAGCGCGAACATGACGTCCACGGCCAGCTCCCGCGGATGGTCGGTGGCGGCGATGTCGCGCATGAGTTTGTCGTTGAGTTCGGCTGGCAGCATGGTCTCAGGCGGTCCATTTAGGGTCAAAAGCGCAGCATGCTTATGGCCGTTATTGGAAATCATCGGGATCCAAATCGCTATCGCTATCGGGATCGAATCCTGCTGTTTCGTAAGGCGCGATATCTTCCCGGACGCAATAACCTCTTCCGCCTAATCGGCTAAGCATCGCAGCCATCCGATCCAATTCCTGCTTCCGCATTAGGCTCTCTTCGCCGTCAAGCGCTTTCCCGTTGCCTTCTGCGATATTCAGCGGAATCGATTGGCTGGCTTTAAGCCACTGGTCTCTTGCATGTCGATGGGTTCCGGTGAGTCCATCGCATTTTTCAAATACCCAGGCGACATAGGCAATCGAAAGTTGATAAACGTCTAATTTTTCGTGCCCAAGTGCCATGGTTTTTCGATTTCGATCCCGATAGCGATCCCGATAGCGATCCCGATAGCGATCCCGATAGCGATTTAAATCATCTTTCACCGGTCGATGTCCGGCAGGATATAGTCCACCGAGCCGATGATGGCGATCAGGTCCGAAATGGACCAGCCCCGGACCATCATCGGCAGCACCTGAACGTTGGCGAATCCCGGTGAGCGGATCCGCATCCGGTAGGCGTATCCCAGCCCGTCGCTGACCACGTAGTAGCCCTGCTCGCCGCGGGGTATTTCGCAGCTCATGTAGGCCTCGCCCCGGGGAATCCGGGGCCCGCGGGTCACGTTGACAAAGTGGTGAATGAGGCTTTCGATGTCTTCGAGCATGTCCCGGCGCCGGGGCACGGCGTAGCGGTAATCGTCGGTGACGCAGCGCCCCGGCGGCATTTCGGCCGCGGCCTGGGCGATGATTTTAAGACTCTCTCGCATCTCCGCCACCCGCACCAGGTAGCGCGCGTAGCAGTCGCCCGCATCGGCGATGGGCACCTCGAAGTCAAAGGCCTCGTACCCGCTGTAGGGAAACGCTTTCCTCAGGTCCCAGGCCATGCCGCAGGCCCGAAGGTTCGGCCCGCTCACCCCCCAGTCGATGGCATCTTCCAACGACAGCGTGCCGATGCCCTGGGTACGTTTTTTGAAAATGATGTTTTTAGTGACCAGGGACTCGTACTCGTCGATGCGCCGGGCGAACACCCGGACAAAATCGTCCACGGCCGTTTTCCAGCCCTCGGGCATGTCTTTCGCCACGCCCCCGATCCGAAACCACGAGGGGTGGAGCCGCCCGCCGGTGATGTGCTCGACGATGTCGAGAATCATCTCCCGCTCGCGGAAGGTGTAGAAGGTCGGCGTCATGGCCCCCACATCGTGGGCGAAGGTGCCGAAATAAACCAGGTGGTTGCTCAGGCGGAAAAGCTCGCTCAAGAGCACCCGGATGAACTGGGCCCGGTCCGGAACGCGAACGGCCGCCAGTTTTTCCACGGCCATCACGTAAGGCAGGTTGTTGGCCGCACCGGCCAGGTAGTCGATGCGGTCGGTGTAGGGAATGAACTGGTGCCAGCTCTGGCGCTCGCCGATTTTTTCGGCGGCCCGGTGGTGGTAGCCGATCTCCATGGCAAGATCGGTAATCACCTCGCCGTCCAGGCCGACGACAAACCGAAGGAGCCCGTGGGTGCTCACGTGATGGGGCCCGATGTTGAGAATCATCCGCGTTTCGCCCTGCGGCTTCAAAAAAACGCCGGCGCCAAGCGGCTGGTGGCGGGCGGCGTCGGCACGGGTATAAGGGGGCATGTCGGTGGCCCGGCCGGGGTGCGATTTTCGCAGCGGATGGCCCTGCCAGTCATCAGGCATGAGAATCCGGCGAAGATCCGGGTGCCCGTCGAAGCCGATGCCGAACATGTCGAACACTTCCCGTTCATACCAGTTGGCCGACGGCCAGATGCCCGTGATGCTGGCGGCCGTAGGGGCCTGGCCGACGAGCGGCACCTTGATGCGTACCCGCTGCGCCGCATCCATGGACAGCAGATGGTAGACCAGCGTGGTGTCGGGATGCCGCTGCCGGTCGCGTCGGGCGGATTCGTCCACGGCGGTGAGATCCTCGAGGCGCTGGAACCGGGTGGACGCTTCCGATTTCAAATACCGAAGAACCGCAGCGGCTTCCGCCGGCGGCACGTTCAGGGTCATGCAATCGGGCGCCTGCGTGTCCAGCTGGATATCTTCGAAGCGCTGGTGGAGATCTTCAGCCAGCGCCCGATCGCGCCCGGAAAGGGCCTTCGGAGCGGCCGGCGGGGTCCACATGAGATCGCTTCGGCTGTCGGCAAACGCCGCGGGCGTCGCGTCGGTGCCGCGAATCGCCGCCCCTTCAATGCCCGGGCCCCGCGGATCGCGAGACTTGCTGCGGCCGTCCACGAGCACCGGCGTCTGGGTTCCCTGGGTGCCGCCGGCCAGATGAAAGACCGGGCGGGCCGGCCGCTCGGTAGCGATCTTCTGCTGCAGCACGACCAGCCCCTGAAGCACCGCCTCGGGACGGGGCGGACACCCGGGGATGTAGACATCCACCGGCAGGATCTGGTTGACGCCCTGCACCACGCTGTAGGCATCGTACATACCGCCGGTATTGGCGCACGAGCCCATGGAGATGACCCACTTGGGCTCGGGCATCTGCTCATAGAGGCGCAGCACCACGGGGGCGATTTTCTTGAACACCGTCCCGGAAACGATGAGCAGATCCGCCTGGCGCGGGGACGGGCGAAACACCTCCGCCCCGAAGCGCGCGATGTCGTACCGGGCGGTGATGGCCGTGGCTTCTTCCACAAAGCAGCACGAGAGGCCGAAGAACATGGGCCACAGGCTCCGGGCCCTTGCCCAGTTGATCACCATGTCGACCGGGGTGAGTATTTTGTCCAGCCGGTCTATGGGCGGTGCGGTTCGGGTCCCCACGCGAGGCCTCCCTTCCGCCAGATGTAGACCAGGCCGGCCAGCAGAACGAGGATGAAAAAAGAAATCTCCAGCCAGCCGATCCACCCGAGGGGCCGCAGCGCAACGGCCCAGGAAAAGATGAAGGCGCCTTCGACATCGAAGAGCAGAAAAAAGATGGCGACCCGGAAAAAAGGGATGGGATAGCGAAGCCGTGCGGACCCCGTGGGGATGATGCCGCTTTCGTAGGCTCTGAGCTTTTCGGGCGAGGGTTTTCGTTCTCCCAGCCAGGATGACGCAAAAAGCAGAATCACCGTCAGCCCCATCACCGCGACGCCATAGACGATCAGGCTGAACACGCCCGGGGACCAGGACGACAAGGACCCGGCATTCGCGATCGTTTCCATGGCGGTTCTCCTAAATGGGGGTGCACCGCTTGAAAGGGCTATTTGGCGTGGATCGTCACAGCAGGTGGCAACGCGCTGGATAGTCTGTCATACACCGGCCTATTTTTTGATGTCAAGGAAGCCGGCGGGATACCTGCCGTCGACGCCGCTCATTTCTTTTTTCCCGTCCAGCCCCAATTTTCGTAATACTGCCAGCTGGCCATGGAATTGAGTTCCTTGATCTTGCGGTCCTTTTCCAGCAGGCTGATACGCAGCACGTCGCCGATGGAAATCAGGCCGATGATCTCACCGTCTTTTTCCACGGGCAGGTGCCGGATAAAGAGCCCGAGAAACATTTCTTCGAGCCGGATCAGCGACGTATCCACATCCACGGTATGCAGCTTTCGGGTCATCACGTCACCGATTCGGGTGGCGGCGGCGTCAAAGCCCGGCGCGGCGGAGCTTTTGAGCAGGTCGCGCTCGGTCCAGATGCCGACGATGCGCCCGCCGTCCTTCACAAGGACCGCACCGATATTTCGCGTCACCATCAGGCTGACGGCGTCAAAAACGGTGAGATCCGGCGCGATGCAGACCATCTCTGCATTCTTTTCATTCAGGATATCTCCAGCGGTGATCATGGCGATACCTCCCAATATGAGGGTTGTCCAGGCGGCGGGCCAATGGCCGTGAACGCCGAGGTCCATATTGGACAATATGGGTCACGACAGCCGCCGGGTCTACCCATCGAGGAATTTTTTTTCCAGGCTCACCATCTCCTGCAGATCGCTCTCGGACATATCGGCAAGCCCCGCGTATTCGCCCTTCCCGTAGGCCAGGCTGGCCATGAAACCCGCGTTGCGGGGGGTTCCGGGTTCGGCGGCCGCGCCGCTGTTCAGTGCCTGTGGCGCTGTTTCAAGCTCATGGTTCCGGTTCCAGGGGTTAAGGCCGCAGGGCCGCTTCAACCGTTTAACGCTTTCCGGTTTTCTTAGCGTTCTTTGCGCCGTTGCGTGAGTCATCTCTTGGGTTTTCTGGGTATCTTGGCGCGAGATATTTGTGAAACCAAAAATCGGCGTTATAGTATTTAACGCCGATAGACTGAATAGCCGGCCGGGGCATCGGTAATAAGCGCTTAATGGGGGGCAACGTGTTTCGAAACTACCGTCAGCTCATTGAAAAAATCGACCTGCGCGCGGCGACCATCCACCGCCGGTGGGGGCACCACATGAGTTGCCGCAAGGGCTGTGATCACTGCTGCCGGCACATTGCCGTGTTTCCGGTGGAAGCCGCCTACATCCATGCGGCCCTGTCGCAGGTCCCCGCTGAGGTTCAGTCAGTCATCCGGGCCGGCGCCCGCACGGCGCCTGCCGACGGCCCCTGCCCGCTCCTTGAAAACGGCGCCTGCCGCCTATATGGCGCCCGGCCGGTCATCTGCCGCACCCAGGGGCTCCCGCTTCTGGTGCGGGTGGATGGTGAAACAAAGATCGACTTTTGCCCGCTCAATTTCAAGGATCTGACCGAGCTGCCCGGCGACATCGTCACCGACCTGGACCGCCTCAACGAAATGCTCGCCGCCGTCAACGCCCTGTTCCTCCGGCAGATGTCCCCTGGCCTGCCAGTCCCGGAACGCATCACCCTCGCCGAGGCCCTGCTAACGCCCGTCGTCGATATTGATGAACATTAAAAGATGTTCGACGTTCGCTTTTTTTCGCGCACAAGACTGAAAATCAGCCCATCCACCGCCAGGCGGGAATCACTTCGATGTCTACGCCGTCTTCACGCAGGTGGTCGCTCTGATCGCGGGTCACCACCAGGGCCCGGCGCCGGCCGTCGAGGCGCGCGCCCTCGATCACACCGCGCAGCTCACGCCCCAGATTGGCCGGCGTGAGTTCGCGGCACACCTGGATGGCCGCCTCCCGGGTGATGAAATCGCATTCCCACAGGTCGCGCGCGCCGGCATAGTGCAGCTCCGGCGACTGCCGCCGCAGGTGAAGCGCAACGGCGTTTTCGAGCCGATGCCCCAGATCGGGCTGAACCTGGGGGGAATTGGCCCTTCGCAACCCGTTGTCGATGGCAAAATATTTGGCTGGGGCGATCACCCGTTTTTTAAACGACGCGCTGTATTTGGGAACGGCGAAGATCAGATAGGCGTCCTGGAGAAATTCCATATATCGCGACGTCTGCCCGACGGTTGGAATCATCAGGTTCTTGGTCAGGTTCTGGAAAGATAGGGGCTGGCCGGTATTTGCCAGAAGAAAGAGGATCAGATTCATCGCATGCCGGGTCTCGCGCAGCCCGTGACGCGCGGCCACGTCCCGCTGGATGACATCCCGCAGCAATTCCTGCAAAACGAGACCGCGGCGCTCGCCCAGGAACACCGGAAACCCGCCGTCTTCCAGAAAGGCGTCAAGGGAGGCCGCGCCCGGCGCCTTACCGACAAACGACAAGTATTCGCGATAACCGAAGGGAAACACCTCAAACGACAGGTGCCGCCCGGTGAGCTTGGCCCCGAGTTCGCGCCCCAGCAAGGATGCGTTCGAGCCGGTGATGCACACGGCCCGCCCGCGGTCCAGCAGCGTGCGGACCAATCGCTGCCACTGGTCGATTTCCTGGACCTCATCCAGAAACACCGGATGCTCCGGGCCGGTCAGTTCATCCAGTACCGACAGAAAAGAGGTAAAATCATCGGGCCCCATTCCAAACAGGCGGGTGTCTTCGAAATTGCAGTAAAACGCTTTTCCGGCGCGCTGCATGAGCTGGGCCTGCAAGGTGCTCTTGCCCGCGCGGCGCACACCGGTCAGGACGGTGGCCTGGGCGCCCCGCACGGCGAGATCGTCCATCAACCGGCGCTGAACCTCCGGCTGGGGCGCCGGCGGCAGGTAGGGAGTGGCAAGGATGGACAGCAGTGTATTTCGTAGTATCATAATTTTGTCATATCGTATGAAACAAATATCTGGAAATGTCAAGCGCAGGGCACCAGGGCGGATCCGCCAACCGCGCTGGTCGTTCTTACCGGTGGTCCCGGAGGACATATCGTATCGTTGTCGGCACCGATGATCGAGACCCCATCGCCGGCATTGACGGGTAAGGGGAGAAGAAACCACGAAGTTCACGAAGGACACGAAGGTTTTACAGCGCCGCTGTGTCTGGGGCTATCTTCGTGCACTTCGTGTTCTTCGTGCTTCACCTGCAGTGCGGCGGACAAGGTCAACGTGAGCGGATGGATGAAACCGGAGCGGCCTGCCGGATCAGGCGGTCATGAAAAGCGATACGCTGGTATCGCCATGGGTGATGGTATACACTTCGCCATAGCCTTCCGCTTGCATATCGGCATTGGCATGAGCGGCGCCGGAAAACTCCTGGATGGCGCTCTTGAGCGCTTTCAGTGCGGAATCGATGATCTTTCGTTCGCAGCCGTCTATCGCCGGATCGTCCACGCGGATCCGGTCCCCCTTCTCGATGGTGACCTGCTTGTTGTCCAGTCGAACGATGGCTTTGGTAATATTGTCTGGCATCATAAACAACTCCTGCGTGTGATTGAATAAACGATCACCGTCAAAAACGGCGGCGAACGTATCGTGGAGCAATGATTAAATCAATGATTTCGGATATATATTAAATGAATGACAATCAATCAGTGGGCACAAATCAGAGCTGCTTCGCACAGGCGCTTTTCATGCGGCGCGCCGTAAGTCTCGCGCCGCTCATCCGGGATGCTGTCTGCGCCACCGGCGTCTTCTTGTCGGTTAGGTCGTTTAGAGCGTTATGATCGTTGGGATCGTTGGGATCGTTGGGATCGTTGGGATCGTTGGGATCGTTGGGATCGTTGGGATCGTTGGGATCGTTGGGATCGTTGGGATCGTTGGG
>JBDRRP010000018.1:0-10585 GCA_043825735.1 Pseudomonadota bacterium
TCTGGATTGCCGCCAAGGCTACCTTGGCTTTGAACTCGGCACTGTGCGTTTTTCGTCTCTTCCCCATTGTCAGATCCTCCTTGGTTGAAGTGGTCTGACTCTTAGCTTAGCACATTGTCCGAATTTCGGGGTCCACCGCAAAAAACCGTTTCATAACAGTCCTCCTTAACTGGCGTGGTTGCAAAAACTGATGCGATAAATTACCATTAAGCATAAAAAATTAATAGGAAAATATGCATGAAAATCTCAACAGCATCTTTTCTATTGTCGCTCGTTTTTCTTGCCTCCTGCGCATCCATACCCGAGCCGGTTTCCGTACCTAAAGTCTACTTGAAGAACAGCGATCTGGTTATGGATATTCACAAAGAAGCCAGTGCTGTATCCGCCATGTCGATCTCCGCGGACGGGCGCTATCTCCTTACTGTGGACAACGGCGGGACCTGGAATGCGACCGACCTCGGCATTGTCAGAATGTGGGATATCGTCGAAGGACGCCAGATTTTCAAGGAGACGAATACTTTGAAACTCGCTCTGGCAGTCGCTATTTCACCGGATGGCAGATATGCGGTGACCGGCGGCGAGACGAGAGGGACTGTACAAGAAGCACATGAGCAGTATGCACTGAATGTATGGGACTTGGCCAAAGGAACAATTATAAAGAAATTCAGCGGGTTCAAGGGGCCGTGGTTGTATGTCCATGATGTCAGATTTTCGCGCGACGGCAGGTACTTTCTGGCTTCAAGTCTCAATGAAATATACTTGTTCGATACCAAAATCTGGAAGGCCATTCGAAAATTTTCAGCAGAAGGATGCATAGCTGCCGATTTTTCCCCTGACGGCAAATGCCTTCTTGCAGGGGATGAAGACGGATTCCTCCATCTCTGGGAAATTGATACATCAAGAGAGATCTGGCGCATTCAAGGGCACAAATCATGCCTGTTAAGCGAGGGCGCAAATGCCATCGCCTTTTCCCCTGATGGGCGTTCTGTTCTGACAAGTTCGAGGTGCGATGATGTGGTTCATGTGTGGGATGTCATAAGTGGCAAAGCACTGAGGCAGTTTTCCGGTTTCGAAGTGGTTCGAGGTCAAAGAGATGGATGGTCCGGGGTTAATGGCATTGCCCTTTCGCCTGATGGAACGCAGGTCATGATATTCGCAAAGCCGCTGAAAACATGGGACGTGGGAACAGGAAACGCGTTGGTGGATTTCACAGACGCATGGAAAGGGTTGCGAATTTATACCGGCAATGCGCTTTCCGGTGCGTATCACCCGGACGGCAGACGCTTACTGCTCAATCTGAGCGATTCCGCTGTCAGAGTGTACGATACGGCAACGGGTGAAGAAATGGCGATGTTTATCGGCTTTGCCGACGGCGAGTGGCTCGCCATTACCAAAGAAGGCTACTACAACGCTTCAGAGAAAGGGGCACAGTACCTCAGCGTCGTTCGTGGAGATCGTATGTACGGCGTAGATAAATTCTACGATGTCTTCTACAGGCCCGACATCGTGGCGGCTAAGTTACGGGGAGAAAAAATCGGCGGACTGGTAACCGTCACCATGAAAGACGCCATCGAGAGCCCACCACCTGCCGTGGAGATCACCTCCCGAATCAGCGATACCGACCAGCCCAAGGTAAAGGTCTGCTATCAAGTGAAAAGCAGCGGCGGCGGGATTGGCGAGGTCCGTTTATTCCACAACGGGAAACTCATCCAGTCAGACGGATATTACCGTGAAGCGACAAAATCATCGGTTGAAAAGACCCAACTGGCCACTCTAAACAGCAAGGCTATCTACGACGACATGCGGGGCGTGTCCATAAAAGGCAAAGCGGACGCTGGTCCCACGATCATCCGGCTCAAAGGAGATACGTTCGAAGATTGCACAGAGATAGATCCTATCGCCGGTGAAAACGAAGTGAGTGTTGCCGCTTTCAACGGCAGCAACACCATCCAGAGCTATATGAAAACGATCAATTTCAATTCAAAATTGAAACCCGCAGAACCACATCTTTTCATACTTGCTATCGGTATAGACCGATACAAAGACAACTCCGTCAATTTGAAGTATGCCGTAAAAGATGCCAAAGACATCGAAGAGAAGTTGAAGACTCAGGCGGCGACCTTGTACAACCCCGAGAATATCCATTACGTGCTTTTGACGGATCTGGAAGCCACGAAAGCAAACATCACCAAAAAGATCGATGCGCTGGCGAAAGACATGCGGCCTCAGGATAGCTTTATTCTCTTTGTAGCCGGTCACGGTGTGCTGTTGCAGAACCAGTATTACGTGCTCACCCATGACTTCAACGGGCAGGTGAGTGATACGAACATGATCAGCTCCAACGAAATTGTCGAGATATCCAAAAAGATAAAATCGCTGAGCCAGTTGTTCATCTTCGACACTTGCCATGCCGGTGGCGTGGACACCATCGTCAGTGGATTATATGATGCCAGAATGTCGGTACTTGCCAAGAAGATGGGTTTGCATATCTACGCTTCAGCGAACGACAAGCAGTCGGCGATGGATGGCTATAAAGGCAACGGACTATTCACTCATGCATTACTGGATGGATTGAACAACAATAAAGCGGCCGACAAAAATAGAGACGGGAAGGTAACAGTGGTTGGCTTGGGTGAATTTTCAAAAAATATGACCACGAATATATCCAGGGAGATCGGCCACAGCCAGACGCCGCTCATCATCAACTTCGGCAAGGACAGTCCCCTTTACCAGCTAAAATAGAAATACAATCATGCCGACATTCATGACCCGGGCCTCTCCGCATTGGTTTATCCGTTGCGATAGCCGTAGCGCTCAGCCAGACAAATTTCAAATCGATAACACTGTATTTCAGCAAATTTTTCAATATTTATAAATAGTTATAGAGTTTTCACCCATCCTTGAGCGGACAGCAGAGAACTCCTTCGATTAAAGTTTCTTCCCACAATACCGAAAACAACATCAAGTCCAACGCAGAAATGGCTATCCGTCCTCAACACTTGAGGAAAATCGGGCACTCTGGAGAGTTGAAACATGGCGATCAAAAAACGCAAAAAAATCACTGATTCAAGTGGTGCCGGCACAATCAGCCGGCGGGCATTTTTATACTATTCCGCCGGGACATTCGGTGCGATGACGCTGAGTCCATTTGCTTGGGGGGGTGTCGGTGCCGGCAAAGGCAGTACCCAGATACAGCGATACCCGATCAGTCCTAAAGTCACTACGACACTTCAGGAGATGATTGCATTTCCCAAAACGCTGCCGGGTCTGACAAAGTCGCAGATTTTCGAGGTCGAACAATATGGCAAGTTCGGCTATGGCAACTGGACGGTCGGCTCGCCGCTTCCGTTGATGACGCGAACGGACATCATGCCAAAGAACTATACCAAGCCGTCGCCTGCCAAAAAAACCAAGCTCATCAACTTTTTTACTTTTTCTGATATTCACATTACCGACAAGGAAGCGCCGAATCAGCTGATCTATTTTCAGCAGGCCGAGCGATTCGCTTACAACAACACTTCAATCTACTCGCCGGTGATGATGCGGACCACGCATGTGTTGGATGCAGCGGTTCAGACGGTTAATGCACTGCACAAACAGAACCCGTTCGATTTCGGCATCTCGCTCGGCGATACCTGCAACAGCACATCGTACAACGAGCTCAGGTGGTATATCGATGTCATCGACGGCAAAGTCATTACACCCAGCTCCGGCGCCCATCTCGGCGCAGACAGCATTGATTATCAAAAACCATACCAGGCCGCCGGACTGGACAAGTCCATCCCCTGGTACCAGGCGATGGGCAACCACGATCATTTTTATCTCGGATCGTTTCCCGTGGATGCGAATCCGGCGCTGGGTATTCGTCAGTCGTACATTTCCGATTCTGTCTGGTCCATTGCCAACATTCTTGTCCCCAACCTGCGGGCATTTCCCGCATTGTTCAACTTTGAAGAAATGACTGCCAAGCCGCGGTTCTACACGGGCGTGATCGATGGTTCGACCTCATACGGAAAAATCAATTACGCCGGGCCGGCCACCGATCCCGCTTTTGCTGCCGGCGCGCCAAAAGTCGCCGCCGATCCGGATCGCCGCTCGCTGGTGAGGACAGCGTGGATACAAGCGTTTTTCAAGACGACCACCACACCGGTCGGCCACGGCTTCAATCTGGTCGCCAAAAACAGTCCGCCCGGTTTCACCTGTTACAGCTTCGTTCCCAACCCGAAGATACCGCTCAAGGTGATCGTGCTGGACGATACACAAAGGGAAGACGACGGCTCGACCGATATCCATGGCCATGGCTATCTGGACGCGCAGCGCTGGACGTGGCTGCAGGCCGAACTGGCCAAGGGCCAGGCCGAGAACCAGTTGATGATTATCGCCGCCCATGCCCCCATTGGTGTTGCGCCCATCGGCTCGGAATTGGAATGGTGGGGCGAGACGGCTAATATCGCACCCCAACACCAGAACGCCGTGAGCCTTGCAGACCTGGTCAAGACGCTGCAGAGCACGCCGAATCTGCTCATGTGGGTTGCCGGACATCGGCATCTGAATACCGTGAAGGCCTTTCCCTCGCTGGATCCCGACAAGCCGGAGCAGGGCTTCTGGCAGGTGGAAACCTCATCGCTGAGGGATTTTCCCCAACAGTTTCGGACTTTCGAGATCTATCTGAATAGCGACTACACCGTTTCGATTGTCACGGTTAACGTTGATCCGGCGGTCGCGGAGGGAACGCCGGCCGCCACATCGCGCAAGCACGCCATTGCGGTGCAGCAGATCGTCCAGAACGACTTGAATCAGAATTATCCGAACAATTTGACGGCCGGCGGTACCGGCAAGCTCCCTGTGTCGAGCATGGATCCCACCCGGCCACAGAGCGACGCGCCCGACACCAACGATCCGACGATCAAGACTGTGGATTTGAGCAATGCTGCCGTTCCCGTACCGTACCACGGTTCGTACAACGCATATCTGTTCAAGCAGTTGAGTCCACAAATGATCAGCGTGCTGAAAAAAAGCAATTGGTGATCCTCCAGCATAAATGCGTTAGGTTATGACTATCAAGACAACCCATAAAGTATATAAACCAGACGTGGCCGATCTCCCCTCCGCGTTTAAAGATTATTGCGTCCTAAGCGCTTCTAATAATTCCTTTACTTGGTCAACATGAGGAGAACAAAGGGCATCAAATATTTCCAACGACTTCTTGAACATAGCTTCGGCACGCTCAAGATCGCCGCGGGTCTTGTATAGGATTCCAAGGTTGCAAAAATCACTTGCAATGCCCTCTTTGCGGCCGAGCGCTTCCTCGATAGACAGCGATTTTTCGAACATGGCTTCGGCACGCTCAAGATCGCCTTGGATCGTGTACAGGTTTCCAAGATTGCCATAGGCCGTCGCCATACCCTCTTTGCAACCGAGCGCCTCATCGATGGCCAGCGCCTTCTCATACATGGCTTCGGCTTTCTCAAGATCGCCTCGGCTCTTGTACAGGATTCCAAGGTTGCCGAAGTCACTTGCCATGCCCTCTTTGCGGCCGAGCGCCGCCTCAATGGCCAGCGACTTTTAGAACATGGCCTCGGCGCGATCAAGATCGCCTCTGGCCTGATACAAGATTCCAAGGTTGCAAAAGTCACTTGCCATGCCCTCTTTGCAGCCGAGCGCTTCATCAATGGCCAGCGACTTTTCGAACATGGCTTCGGCACGCGCAAGATCGCCCCGGGTCTTGAACAGTTTCCCAAGGTTGCCGTAAGCAGTTGCCATACCCTCTTTGTGGCCGAGCACTTCCTCAATGGCCAGCGACTTTTCGAACATGGCTTCGGCACGCGCAAGATCGCCTCGGGTCTTGTACAGGATTCCAAGGTTGCCGAAATCACTGGCCATGCCCTCTTTGTGGCCGAGCGTTTCATCGATGGCCAGCGACTTTTCGAACATGGCTTCGGCACGCGCAAGATCGCCCAGAGTCTTATACAGGTTGCCAAGGTTGCCGAAGTCTCTCGCCATGCCCTCTTTGTGGCCGAGCGCTTCATCGATGGCCAGCGACTTTTCGAACATGGCTTCGGCACGCACAAGATCGCCTCTGGTCTTGTAAAGTTTTCCAAGGTTGCCGTAGGCAGTTGCCATACCCTCTTTGTGGCCGAGCGCTTCATCGATGGCCAGCGACTTTCCAAACATGGCTTCGGCACGCTCGAGATCGCCTTGGGTTTTATATAGGTTCCCAAGTTTGCCGTAAGCAGTCGCAGTATCAGGTGATTTTGTATCTGCACCACTGAGCTCAATCCATCGTTCCAAGGCACCTAAGGCAGAAACGAAATCGCCCGTTCTATAGAAGAACTCGTATGATAAAAAAAGGACTCGGATATTTACAGTGTCTGAAAAAAGTCTTACGAATTTACCCCGCGCTTTCTCCAAAAAGCCTTGCCCTGCTAGATCTGCAGCCTCCTCAGCAGCTTCAAGTTGTAGCCCTTCAATTTTCAATAATGCGGTTTCAGCTTTTCTATTTGCTTCTTCAGCCAACTTTGCTTGCCGCTTGGCTTCTTCTTTCGCCTTATTAACTTCATTGATTGCCATAATTGGCAATATAACGATATCGCATGTTGTATTGACCTCACTGAGTTCGCCTTTGACAAACGCGCGAAGATGGGAGTCCACTTCCTTTAGGAATGACTTCTCCCCGTTATCGAAATAGCGGTATAGAACATGTCTTGTTTCTTCTAAATGTTTCCTAAATTCCAATACTTTTTGAAGTTGTGGTCCGGCATCTGCCTCCTGTGCGGCATCCACGCGTTTAAAAAAGACGAAAATTTCCGGTCTTTTCGTTTCTCGCCACCGTTCCAATGCACGGTGGAATTCTTCTTCGGTGTATGATGAATATGGCTTTGCATCTGGCGATGCTTGCCCCCACCGTCGGTGCATCACAAGAAAAAAAACATCGCACCTATCTATTTCTGCATTAATCACAGATTGATTACGGCGCCCAGTCGTGGCCAGGGTGTCTTCCCATCCCATTGCCTCAAATTCAACATTAGCACCATCTGCGAACCCAACATTAAGTTGTCGTATGGCATCTCGAAATTGTTGACGCTCGGCGGTTAGGTCCCCTGGGGATGCGATAAAAACAGCGATCTTTCTTTTATTGTCATCTTTACCCATAATGAACCCCATTAAATTTCGTCTTCACTTTGGCAATCGGCCATCGAGCGGAACTCCGATTCAACGTCACGGAAATCGCACTTGTTCAAATGGCGCATCCTCCCATTGCTGCACATCGGTTGACAACTCACTGTATCGCCCGGGGGGAAGCAGAAGAAGCCCTCTGGCGTCCTGACTCGGCCTTTCCAAAGCGCTCAGAAATCTTGAATTGACGTCGAGGAATTGTCGCAAACCCGCACAACAGCCATCTCTTGATTGGAAACTCACGGAAATGGTTGGCTGCCGGTATGGCTGCTGCGGACGCACAATCCCCTGCTGGCCCTGAAAATTCAAACGGACCGTCGTGACGGCCACTTGAGCCACCTTGGCATTGTCCAAATAAAACCCCGGCCGATGACGTTGGATGTCGGGTCGTCGCGGCCCTGGTGAAAACCCGGACCGCCCTGTCGTGCGCGGCCAGCCTCTTGCCAGCCGGACTTTGTCCTCGCTGACGATACCCGTATAAGGGTTGGCATCACCTTCTATGCCCCAGGTGCCAGTCAGAGTCCCCGGATAGGGTCCGGTACCATCCGGGCCCGGCATGAAAATGGCCTGACCTTCAAAACCATCCGGTATCACCACCTCGTTAAATCCATGAGCCAAATTGTGAGTCTCGAGTATTCGGCGGGATCGCTTGATGCGCACTTTGGCCAATACAGCGACACTGCAGGAATCATCCTCGCGCGTGATCTCTTTATCGTGGGGTTCTTCGGGCGGTTCACGCACAATGGTGCCCTCACCGGGCTGGGGTGGCGGCGGTTGTCCCGGTGCTTGCTGGCATACAATTGTAACCCCGCCCAAGCCATCGGGCAGTGTTTGGCAGATCCGGTCACCCGGGCAGTAGTACTGACCGGGTTCGCCTTCTTCACAGGCGGCTTTCCCGAAAACGACGCCACCGGTCTCCATATCGGTGCTTTGGCAAGGCGCTTGAACTGAATCGACGAGTACTGGCTCAAGTTCCATCTCACTCCCGGACCGTTCGATAACTGTGCAGCCGACCAGCGATAAAACTGCCACGATGGATGCAAGCAAACAGATTCGACTCATCCCTTCCTACCTTGGTGCGAATAACCGGGACACTGTATGTGACATGACGATTTTTGGCGTGGCGGAAAATGGCAACGCTTATGTCGGACTCGGCAGCAATGACCGCCCTGCATTAGCCTGTGGGAAGATCGGCAGCGCTTCCGGTCACAAAACAGTTGCTATCGTTGCTTGGGGAGGCGTTCAGTTCCGGAGTGGCGATCGAAGCTGGAGTAGCAAATAGTAACCGGTTCGAAAGACTGGCGCGCAGATCGCTTGGCAAATTGTGTTCTCAGTCAAATAGAATCACCAACTCTGTGCATCAGCTTTCCGCAAGTGCATGTTCTTAATTTTTGATAATTTTGTCAAGACCGTGATCGGGCGCCGGGCTTCAACCCACCGGGATTTGCTTGGATTTAAAGGGGACGCGTGGTAATGATCCAGCATCGGAGTGCCGCCACTTTCCATGATGGCAATCATTTCCGGGGAGATGAGACGCCTCGCCTTCCACAGCGATGCTGCGCTGGCTGGCACAGCGCAGTGTTGTCACACTGGCCAAGTCAGTACGCAAAGAGCGCATGGCGGAAACCATCGATGTGCTGGATTTTGAACTTTCCACGGCCGACATGACCAAAATATCAGTAATGGACACGGCGAGCAGCGCCGGCTTCTCGCAACGAGATACTGCCATCGTCGAGTGGCTGGCAGGTAGAAAGTCGGATGTGTAAGGAGAAAAAAATGAAAACGCGTCAATTGGGAAACAGCGGCCTGGAAGTGTCGGAGCTCGGCCTTGGCTGCATGGGCATGACATTCGGATACGGTCCGGCTGCCGATCGGCAGGAGATGATCACGCTGATCCGTGAGGCCGTGGAACGCGGCGTGACGTTATTTGATACCGCGGAGCTCTACGGTCCCTACGTCAACGAGGAACTGGTGGGTGAAGCGCTGGCGCCGTTTCGCGGACAGGTCGCCATTGCCACCAAGTTCGGAATCAGGGCGGATGACAGCGGGCAGCAGGTCCAGGACAGTCGCCCGGAGCGCATCCGAAAGAGTCTTGAAGGCTCGCTCCGGCGGCTCGGTGTGGAAGCCATCGACCTCTATTATCAACACCGCGTGGATACCGAGGTGCCCATTGAAGACGTGGCCGGAACGGTGAAGGACCTTATCCGGGAAGGTAAGGTCAAGTACTTCGGCCTTTCCGAACCGGGCGTGCAAACCATCCGCCGCGCTCATGCGGTGCAGCCGGTGACCGCCATCCAGAGCGAGTATTCGCTGTGGTGGCGGCGGCCGGAAGAAGCGCTGCTGCCGACCCTCGAAGCGCTCGGCATCGGACTCGTGCCGTTCAGCCCGCTTGGCAGAGGCTTTCTCACGGGAAAGATCGACGAAAAGACCACCTTCGACAAGTCCGATTTGCGAAACATCTTACCCCGCTTTACGCCGGAGGTCCGCAAAGCCAATCAGGCATTGGTGGCTTTGCTCGGCACCATCGCGGAAAAAAAGACAGCGCCCCCCGCACAGATCGCACTCGCCTGGCTGCTGGCCCAGAAACCGTGGATCGTGCCGATCCCCGGCACCACGAATCGCTCGCGCCTGAGTGAGAACATTGGCGCGGTGACCGTGACCCTGACCCCGACGGACCTGCGTGAAATCGACGACGCCGCCGCAAAGATCACGATCCAGGGGGACCGTTATCCCGAAGCGCTGGAAAAGAGGACCGGACTTTGAGCAACGCGTCTTCAAAGACCTCACCCCGTGGTTTCGGCAATGGGAATGATCGCGGCCGAGCGCTAAACAAAAAGGGCTACAGCGTGGTGGCTGTAACCCTTTGATGTCTGCGGCGCGCTCGGCCTAATTCGAACAGTTGACCAGCGGATTCTCAGGCACACGAAACAAAGGGGCGAAACAGTCAAACCGGCATCCACGACCACTTTCTCTTAAACCGCACTTTTTACCCCCAAAAACGCCATTTTAAGCGCGGGAAAGGCCGCTTTTCGAACCTAACAAACTGATAATACAGCTTTATGCTTGGCCCGACCCCGGCTCCCGGACTGTCCGCTTCTCATCTGGTGAATCACTTGACGATACTGGTGCATCTCGAATCTCCTGTTGGCCATGGCAGTTCCTCTCGGCGGTTTGAGTTGCCGAGAGTCTACCTGATTGCAGGTTTGGATCCGAGAAGTGTTTTACGAGCGATTTCATCCCTGGCCAGCGTCCACAAAGTGGCTCGATTACGGCGATCACAAGGTGGCCTCATTACGGCGATCACAGGGTGGCTCGATTGCGCCGATCACAGGGTGGCCTCATTGCGGCGATCACAGGGTGGCTCGTTTACGGCGATCACGGAATGGCACTATAGCGGCGATCACTAACA
>JBDRRP010000019.1:0-21428 GCA_043825735.1 Pseudomonadota bacterium
TTTACGACCCGAAAGCCTTCATCACTCACGCGGCGTTGCTGCGTCAGGGTTTCCCCCATTGCGCAAAATTCCTCACTGCTGCCTCCCGTAGGAGTCTGGACCGTGTGTCAGTTCCAGTGTGGCTGATCATCCTCTCAGACCAGCTACCCATCGTTGCCTTGGTAGGCCATTACCCTACCAACAAGCTAATGGGACGCGGGCTCATCTTCAAACAACAGCTTACATGTAGAGGCCGTCTTTGATCGAACAAACCAAGGTTTTATCGATGTTATCCGGTATTAGCGTCGCTTTCGCAACGTTATTCCCGATTTGAAGGTAGATTACCCACGTGTTACTCACCCGTGCGCCACTTTACTCTCTTCAGCAAGCTGAAGATTTCTCGTGCGACTTGCATGTGTTAAGCACGCCGCCAGCGTTCATTCTGAGCCAGGATCAAACTCTCCAATTGAATTGCAAACCGTTGCCGAAGCAACGGTAATTTAACTCTTGAGACCCGACCCGACATAAATCGTCACTATTTAGTTTTCAAAGATCAAACCCCGCTCCGGAGAGCGGCGTGCCGTGCTTTCGGCACCTCGCGAAAAACGACTTTATAGCTTAATCGCCATTTTTCTGTCAAGACTTTTTTAAAGATCGAATTTTGAAGCAGGGCATCATTTTGCCCCCCTGAGAACCAAACTTTATACTCACAGAATTTATTTCTGTCAATATTTTTTTGGTCCGCTCAGCGTTTTTCTGACAGCCGCCTTGACGACCTATCCAGGTGCCCAAGGTGCCAGTCTTACGCCGTATTCGTCTTTGAGAGCAGCTCCAGGTGCGATTGGCATCCCGAAGTGTCGAAGCAGGTTTTATACATTTCTACTTTGAGAAAGTCAACCTGTTTTTCATTTCCTTTCGCTGACCGTGACCGGGGTTGCACCACCGGGCTCAGTGAAGCGAAATGCCTTCTACATGTTGTACGAGGTTCGGTCAAGCATAAAGTTAACTAACCGGTAACAATTTTGTGGAAGCGCTTTTTCCCTGCCCGCAGAAAGATGGCGCCGTTTTTCAGATCAGCGTCAGATACCCGTTGATCGTGGACCGTAAGCCGTGCACCATTGATATATGCCCCCCCCTGGGCAATGAGCCGACGGGCTGCCCCCCCGGAATCCACAAGACCGGCGGTGACAAACAGCTTAAATGCTGGCACGCCTTCTTGGAGTTCCTTCAGACTCACAGCCGTGTGAGGAACTGCGGTCTCCTCGTCCGTTCTACCTTTACGGGGGATGGTACTCGACGGCAGAAGCCCGGAGGGGATACTTCTGACCCCAAACATGTCCTGCGCCGCCTCCATGGCTTCGATGGCAGCTGTGGCACCGTGGGCAATCTGTGTGGCTTCGAAAGCCAAGACGGCCTTGGCGGCGTTGATATCAGCATCCTTCAGGTTTTCCACCTGACGGATCTCATCAACGGGCAAAAACGTATACAGCGACAAAAACCGTTTCACATCCTGATCGTCGGTGTTGACCCAGTATTGATAATATTCGTAGGGACTGGTTCGCGCCGGATCCAGCCACACCGCCCCGGCATGGGTCTTGCCCATTTTAATACCAGCACTGGTCATAATGAGCGGGAAAGTGATCCCGAAAGCGGTTTGCTGTTTCACCCTCCGGATCAGCTCGATACCCGCGACAATATTTCCCCATTGGTCGCTGCCACCCATCTGGAGCAAACAGTCATGGGTATTGGCAAGTTCCAGGAAATCGTAGGATTGAAGCAGCTGATAATTAAACTCGATGAAGCTGAGCCCTTCCTCGGATTCAAGACGCATTCGGTAGCCTTCCGCCTTGATCATTCGGTTCACCGAAAAGTGGCGGCCGATATCCCTGAGAAACGCAATATAGTTAATCGGTACGAGCCAGTCCGCATTATTGAGCAACAGGGCCTTGCCCTCAGAAAAATCGATGAATCTGGCCAGCTGCATTTTCAGGGCCACGGCGTTTTCCTGCACGATTTCGGCGGTTAACACCTGTCGCATTTCCGTCTTTCCGCTAGGATCACCAATTAAGCCCGTGCCGCCCCCCACCAACGCTATTGGACGATGCCCATGGCGCTGCATGTGGGCCAGCGACATGATGGGCACCAGGCTGCCGATATGCAGACTCGAAGCGGTCGGATCAAAGCCGATGTAGCAGGTGCGTCCGGGGACGGCCAGGTACTGCTCCAGCTCGGCACCATGAGTGGTGTCTTCAATAAACCCACGTTCTTTGAGCGTATCGATCACGGTTGGCATGTTTTTTCCTTATCTACGGGTCTTTCTCTTTCAATTTGAGGAAAGGGTTCAAGGATTCAAGGGTTCAAGGGCTTGCCCGCCGATGCTTTGTGGCGGGTTCAAGTGACGGCATTGGGCGTCATGTGGTATTCTGGCGGTTGGCCGCCGGCCCAGACGGCAAGTCGAGCCCCAGTCAAAACACGCTCTCCCTCTGAGGACGGCGCAAAGGCCTGCGGTTTGAAGGCACTGTGCCGTTGTGTTTTTCACTCGGCCCCTTGGACCCTTGAACCCTCGACCCCTGTTTATTTGTTGGCGTACTCGACGGCACGCGTCTCCCGGATGACGGTGACCTTGATCTGGCCCGGAAACGTCAGCGATTCCTCGATACGCTTGGCGATGTCCTTGCTCAGCAATGTGGCATCCTCATCGCTGATCTTTTCACTCTCAACGATGACGCGCAGCTCTCTGCCGGCCTGAATGGCGTAAGTATTGGCAACGCCCGTAAAGGCCTTGGCGATGCCCTCCAGGTCTTCAAGGCGTTTGATGTAGTTTTCGAGCATTTCCTTCCTGGCCCCGGGTCTGGCCCCTGAAAGACCGTCTGCCGCCTGAACCAGCAAAGCGTACACGGAATTTGGCGGTACGTCTTCGTGATGGGCCGCAATGGCGTGGACCACCTTCGGCGCTTCGCCGAATTTCTTCGCCAGCTTAGACCCGATCAGTGCATGAGGGCCTTCCACTTCATGGTCAACCGCTTTGCCCAAATCATGGAGCAAACCCATGCGCCGAGCGATTTTCTGATTCAACCCAAGCTCCGCGGCCATGATACCGCACAAAAAACCGACTTCAACCGAATGCTGCAGCACGTTTTGAGCGTAGCTCGTTCGGTATTTCAAACGCCCCAGATAGTTTACCAATTCGGGTTGAATCCCATGAACCTCCAAATCAAAGGCGGCCTGCTCACCGGCCTCTTTAATGGCGCCGTCCACCTCTAAGGTCACTTTTTTCACAACGTCTTCGATCCGAGCCGGATGAATGCGACCATCGGCAATGAGTTTCATTAAAGACAAGCGCGCCACTTCACGCCGAACAGGATTGAACCCGGACAAAATCACGGCCTCGGGGGTATCATCGATGATCAGATCGATGCCGGTAGCAGCCTCCAGCGCGCGGATATTTCGCCCTTCCCTTCCGATGATCCGGCCCTTCATCTCATCATTGGGCAATTGCACCACCGATACCGTACGTTCGGCGACAAAATCACCGGCATATCTTTGAACCGCCACCGCAATGATTTTTTTGGCCTTTTTTTCGGCCTCCTCACGGGCTTCATTCTCGATGCGTTTGATCAGTTTCGCCCCTTCGTAGCGGGCATCGTTTTCCATCGCTTTGATCAGCAGATCCTTGGCCTGTTCCGAGGTCAATCCTGAAATTTTCTCAAGTTGCTGTTTTTGCTCAGCAATCAATTCTTGATAGCGCTCCTGCTGCTGAACGATCTCGTCCTCATGCTGCTGCAAATCTTTTTCTTTATCGGTCAACCCCTGCTCGCGCTCATCCAGCTGGTCTGCTTTTCGATCAAGGTTCTCCTCTTTTTCAAGCAACCGGCGCTCTTTCTTGTTTAAGGACCGGCGTGTCTCGGTTGTTTCCGAATCAAAATCGCTTTTCATCTTAAGCAAGCGATCCTTGACTTCAAGCTCCGCCTCCTTAACCAAAGCGTCACCCTGTCGCTCTGCAGTGGATACGATCCGCTGCGCCTCTTCTTCCGCAGCGCGCAGTCTCTGGGTCAAGGCTTTCCCCTTAAGCCAGTAGGCAACCAGGCCGCCAGCACTGAAGGCGAGTACACTAAACAAAATCGTCACTGTATCCATACAACGCTCCTCATTGAGAATTAGTCCGTGTCATGAAAAAGCATCACCCAAAATTCATGGCCTTACAGTCCGAAAACAGCAGTATCATCCCTTCCCGCATCCATCTCTTGAACGTTTTCTGCTGGTCAAGGATATTGTGCTGCTAATGGAAAAATTGAGAATCAAGTCCTATCAAAACGGAGAAAGAGAGAGACAGACAGGCTTGCAAGGAGGATATTGAACAAACGCGGTAAGGCGAACCCCATAAAGCGGAAAGCAAGAGAGACCCCCTGCCATTGTGCCGTGTCGGTAGGTCTTAGAACCAAAGACCATTAAGTGGGTGCCCCGTTACCTCTTTAGGCTTTTCTGTACAAGCAGAACTTGCTCACCGAGGTAAGTGAAGGCTCCCGATGCCAAGGTGTTGGGTCAAAGAGCTTCTTCCAATCACGAACACGGCAGGGGGTAATCATATTCCGAAAACACACTCTGGATCGGTCAGATCTGATGACGCATGATCATTCACTTCAGAATATCACGGGTTGTGTATCTCCACGACCGCCGGCCCCAAGCAACGTTATTCATTGCGCCTGGGGGCAATGACCGATTTTTGCAAGCCGCTCGGTCAGCTTCTGAATGCGGCGGCTCAACTCCTCTGTTAGTGCGGCCTGCGAGTTTTTTAATTCAACGTACGCATTGGCGATATTCAGTGCCGCAGACAACAGTAGGGCCATTTCATTCTTTGGGACAGGCTTGCCCGTCTCAGCGGTTTCAATCTGTCTCAATTCCTCGGCCAGATGCATCATCACTTCCTCAGCGTGATCACTGGCAGAATCGGCCTGAAACGTATAAGCCCGGCCAAATAACGTGATGGTGTGGAGATGATTCACAATATGGTTACAACCCGGTGTAAATCTATTCACTCAGTGCGTCTTGAGACTGCTCTCCCAATTTTGCCAGGAGGCCATCAATTCGGAAACGGACCAGATCCCTCTCTTGGGCATACTGCGCAACCGCTTCAGATTTCACCTGAAGTTCCTGTTCTAGCCTCTCAATCTTTTCAAATAACTCGATATTTTCCTTTTTTAGTACCGCATAAGCGCCTAAAAGCTGGTCAATTTTCTGTTCAACTTCGTCAAAATATTTGATTATTGAAACGTTATCCAAAGCAGACCTCTAATAGTACCTTTAGTATATAGCCGTTCGGCCGATTGAAAGTCAACCATTTTGGAATTGGCCATCCTGCTTATGCACAGTCCTCAAATTGACGTTACCCGCAGCACTGCGTGTGAACCACGAAGGCCACGAAGTGCACGAAGAAAACCTGAAAAACAAGTGTGTTAGAAAACCTTCGTGCCCTTCGTGAATTTGGTGGTGATCAAAAACATCGGGGGCTGCCGAGGCATCTGTGCAGTTACTTGAGTGTTGTGCATAACCAGCCTGGCCATTTCGGCCACGCGCAGTGGGATTTTCGACAGTCGCGATGGCCTTGATTTTAGGTGCGATTTCTTAGGGTTAATGTACCCTCAACCCGCGCCAAATCCTCGAGTGTGTTGATTCCGACCACCTCTTGAAGGCCAGCACACGCCTCGATCCCTACACGCCAGCCGGCGGCGCAGCCAATCTGGACAATATCGGTAAGGTAATATTCGCCCTGGGCATTGTGGCACTGAATCTGCGCCAACCCGATTTTCAGCAGCGACTGGCGTATACAGTAGATACCTGCATTGACCAGAGTTATTTCACGCTGCGCGTCTGTCGTATCCCGTTCTTCGACGATGCCGGTAAAGCGCCCTTCCCGGTCGATGATGATCCTGCCGTAACCGGTGGGATCTGGCATACGGACACACAATACGCTGACATCCCTACCGCTGGCATGGTGCCCATTGACAAAAGCCGACAGGGTCTCTTTCGATATCAACGGCACATCACCGCATAACACGACAACGGTCTCAACCGATGAGGCGATCTGAGGCAAGGCGCATTGCAGCGCATGGCCGGTGCCTAACTGCTGGCGTTGTTCGACAAACCGCGCGTCGGCCATCTCAGTAACAGCCTTACGCACCGCTTCCGCCTGGTGTCCCACCACAACGACGACACGTTCCTTAACCAGCTGCGAGGCCGTGTCCACCACGTATTGGATCATGGGCTTTCCAAGGAGCGGATGGAGGACCTTGGCCATGTCAGATTTCATGCGGGTGCCTTTCCCCGCAGCCAACACGACAATGGCCGTATGATTCAGATTCATTCCCGGAGCACTCCTTGTTGGACGGTAATACCCGTGCCCGTCATGAGGATCAATGATAAAACAACGGGGCAAACCATTCCATGGTTTGCCCCGCTTTGTTTTTCTCACAGACAACGATTGCGCCCATACGATCGGGCCTCAACGATCCGCGCGGCGGACACCGTTGGTTCTTAAATGCGACGGCTCTCGGCAATCCGCAGGCGGTAGAGGGCCCTTTCCAGTGCTGCCTTAGCCCTCAAAAAATCGAGATCTTCCTTGGCCTGAGCGATGCGGGCCTGTGCGCGTTCCAGAGCCGCCTGGGCCCGGGCCTGGTCGATGTCCTTTCGGCGCTCTGCAGATTCAGCAAGAATGGTGACTTTATCGGGAAGGGCTTCAGCAAATCCGCCGCTGAGGAACACAAACCGCTCCTTGCCGCCGGCATCGGTATATCTAAGCGCTCCTGTTTTCAGTGTGGTCATAAACGGCGTATGCCCGATCAGCACACCGAATTCACCCATGGAACCGGGCGAAACCACCATTTGCACATCCTCGTTGACAACATCCTTTTCAGGCGTGACCACTTCGAGTCGAATATTTCCAGCCATTGCTTCCCCTTCCGGCGATTACATTTCTTTAGCAGCCTCAAGAACCTCTTCAATGCCACCTTTCATATAGAAAGCTTGCTCAGGGATGCTGTCATGTTTGCCTTCAACAATTTCCTTGAAGGCTTTGACGGTGTCCGCGACTTTCACATATTTGCCCGGCTTGCCGGTAAAGGTTTCGGCCACGTGAAACGGCTGGGATAGGAAACGCTGCATCTTGCGGGCGCGCTGAACGGTCAGTTTGTCCTCATCGGAAAGCTCTTCCATACCCAAGATGGCGATGATGTCCTGCAGCTCCTTGTATTTCTGAAGCATCTGCTGCACTTTACGCGCCGTCAGGTAGTGATCCTCGCCGATGACATTGGGGTCAAGGATACGCGAGGATGAGTCCAGAGGGTCCACGGCGGGGTAGATGCCGAGCTCAGCGATCTGCCGGGAGAGCACCACGGTGCCGTCCAAGTGGGCAAAAGTGGTTGCCGGCGCCGGGTCGGTCAAGTCGTCGGCAGGCACGTAAACGCACTGAACGGCCGTGATCGAGCCTTTGTCGGTGGAGGTAATGCGCTCCTGGAGCCCGCCAAGGTCAACGGCCAGTGTCGGCTGATAGCCTACGGCGGACGGCATGCGTCCCAAGAGGGCGGATACTTCGGAACCAGCCTGGGTAAACCGGAAGATGTTGTCGATGAAAATCAGCACGTCCTGGCCTTCCACATCACGGAAATACTCGGCGCAGGTCAGCGCGGAAAGAGCAACGCGGGCGCGGGCTCCCGGCGGCTCGGTCATCTGGCCATAGACCAGTGCGGCCTTGGGAAGAACGCCCGATTCTTTCATTTCGTGGTAAAGGTCATTTCCCTCGCGGGTGCGTTCACCGACACCGGCGAACACTGAGATACCACCATGCTGCATGGCGATGTTATTGACCATTTCCATCATGATAACCGTCTTGCCGACGCCGGCGCCACCGAACATCCCCATCTTCCCGCCACGGGGAAACGGCACCAGCAGATCGATAACCTTAACCCCGGTTTCCAGAACCTGAACCTCGACGTCCAGTTCCGTGAACTTGGGTGCAAGGCGATGAATCGGCATCATCTTTTCCTGGCTGATAGGACCGAGACCATCAACGGGTCGGCCAACTACGTTGAGCACGCGCCCGAGACTGGCTTCGCCGACGGGCATCATGATCGGCTTTCCCGTATCCTTTACGGGCATGCCACGAACCAGACCATCGGAGACGTCCATGGCTATGGTTCTAACCACGTTGTCTCCCAGATGCTGGGCGACTTCGACAACCAGGTTGTCAACTTCATCGTTGATCGTCGGGTTGGTGATCAACAGCGCTGTCAAAATCGTCGGAAGCTTGCCTTGTTCGAATTCCACGTCTACGACAGGGCCCATGACCTGTACAATTTTCCCTATATTCTCAGCCATTACAATCCTCCTGTGAACCGTATTTATCCTTTGAGAGCCTCGGCACCGCCGACGATATCCATCAGTTCGGCGGTAATTGCCGATTGCCGGGCCTTGTTGTAGGTCAGTGTCAAGGCTGCGATCATGTCCTTGCAGGCCTTGGTGGCATTTTCCATCGTCATCATCCGAGCCGCATGCTCACTGGTGGATGTTTCCAGTAGTCCGCTGAACAGCTGCACATAGATGTTTCTAGGCAGCAGTTCCCCCAAAAGCTCACCGGGGCTGGGCTCGCAGATATGCTCTGCCTGGTAGGGCGCATCGGCCGCTGCTTCGGTTTGACCTTCCACCGAAATGGCCGGAATCGGCAAGAGCTGCTGCACTGTCGCGAGCTGTTTTGCCAGAGTGATGAACTTTGAATAGACGAGATAGACCTCATCGTACTCATCGGATAGAAATCCGTTGACCAGTTTCTGTCCGGTGGTCGATGCGACATTGAAGCCAAAGCGCGATCCGACAACACCGATATGCGCCTCGACCGCGTCTAAACCTTTCTTTTTGCCCCAGTCGCGACCTTTCTTCCCAAAATAGGTCATTGAGAATGAGACACCGTCAGCGGCTTTCTCGGCCATGAAGGCCTTTGCCTTGTCTGTCAGGTTGATGTTGAAACCACCACAGAGGCCGCGGTCGGAGGTGCATAAAACGATATGGATCTTTTTAACCTCCGCCTTGGGGACGAGCAACGGGCTGGCCCCCTCTCCGGCCTTTTCCGCCAAACTGCCAAGCACCTCACCGAATTTCAAGGCGTAGGGGCGGAAGGCTTCCATATTTGTCTGGGCGCCGCGCAGCCGTGAGGTAGCCACCATGTTCATAGCCTTGGTGATCTGCTGCGTTTTTTTGACGCCCTGAATTTTCAGCTGTACATCTTTGAGTGTCGGCATACTCTAATATCCTCACTGCTTTTCAATGAGTTGGGTGTCGGGTGGACCTAGGTGGCGAACCTATTTAATGGTGTCGCGGAACTCGTCACCGTATGCCTTCAACACTTCATCGGCCAGTTTTTTCAGGTCGTCCGTCCACTGCAGTTGCTCCTTCAATCCCTCGAAAAGCTGCGGGAACCGATCCTCTACGAATTTATAGAGGCCGGATTCGTACTTTGCCACCATATCGGCGGGGAATTCATCAAGAAACCCCTTGGTGCCGGCATAAAGAATGGTCACCTGTTTATGCATCGGCAGCGGCTGGTACTGGGGCTGTTTCAAGATCTGGACAAGACGCTGTCCGCGGATCAGCTGTTTTTGAGTCGCAGCATCAAGATCGGACCCAAAAGCCGCGAAGGCTTCCAACTCGCGGAACTGGGCCATGTCGAGGCGCAGGGTACCGGCCACCTGTTTCATGGCCTTGACCTGAGCGGCGCCGCCGACGCGTGACACGGAAAGACCGACGTTGATGGCCGGCCGGATGCCGGCGAAGAACAGACCCGGTTCCAGGTAGATCTGACCATCGGTGATTGAAATAACGTTGGTCGGAATATAGGCCGAAACGTCGCCCGCCTGGGTTTCGATGATCGGCAGTGCGGTCAGAGACCCGCCGCCCAGCGCGTCGCTCAGCTTGGCGGAGCGCTCCAGCAGACGGGAGTGGTTGTAGAAAATATCGCCCGGATACGCTTCACGTCCCGGCGGACGACGCAGGAGCAGTGATACCTGGCGGTAGGCGGCAGCCTGCTTGGAAAGATCATCATAGATGATCAGGGCATGCTGGCCCTTGTCGCGGAAGTACTCGCCCATAGCGGTTCCAGCGTAAGGCGCAATGTACTGCAGGGTAGCCGGATCAGAGGCTGCGGCGCAGACGACCGTGGTGTATTCCATGGCGCCGTTTTTTTCCAACACGTCGACGACCTGGGCAACGGTGGACTTTTTCTGACCGGAGGCCACATAAATGCAGTAGACATCGGTTTCCTTCTGAGCCAGGATGGCGTCGATGGCCACGGCGGTCTTGCCGATCTGGCGGTCGCCGATGATCAGCTCGCGCTGGCCGCGTCCCACCGGCGTCATGCCGTCAACCGCCTTCAAACCAGTGTAGCACGGTTCGTGAACACCTTTTCGGGCGATAACGCCCGGTGCGACCATTTCCACGCGCCTGAATTCCTTGGCGTCGATGGGCCCCTTGCCGTCGATGGGCAAACCGGTGCCGTCCACGACGCGGCCGAGTACGGCTTCGCCGACGGGGACCTGGGCGATCTTGCCGGTACGTTTGACGATGTCGCCTTCCTTGATACCGGTGTCTTCACCCATAATGGCGACACCGACGTTGTCCTCTTCAAGGTTGAGGACGAGCCCCAGCACACCGCCGGTAAACTCCACCAGCTCCATCGCCATGACCTTCTCAAGGCCATAGACGCGGGCAATGCCGTCACCTACCGACAGCACGACACCGGTTTCGCTCAGCTCGACCTGCTTGTCATAGTCAGTGATCTGCTCTTTGATAATCTGGCTTATTTCTTCAGCTCGTAGTTCCATCAGACGCTCTCACCCCTTTTTAAAGATTCTTTCATATTAAGCAGTTGCGTTCTAATGCTGCCATCCAATACGAGATCCCCGATCCGCGTAACAATACCGCCGATCAGGCTGGGATCCTGCTCAACCTCCAGAATAATATCTTTACCTGTCTTTTTTGACAGGGTTGCCCGAATCTTCTCAACGGTCTCGGACGAAAGCGCCACCGCCGAAACCAAGCTGGCTCTGGCAATGCCCTTTACCTCATCGGCCAGCTTTTTGTAAAAATCGTTGATGCTTGCCAGGAACCCGATTCTGCCCTTATCAAAAACCAGCAGCAGAAACGCGCGCATGACTTCCGACAACGTCAACGTTGAAATCACTGACTGCAACACTTTTTTCCGTCCGGCGGCATCATAGAGCGGATTTCTGATGGCCAGTTCGAGGTCACTGTTTTCTTTGATCAAGCCAGTGATATGCTCAAGCTCATCTCTGTATGTTTCAGCGTTGCCATCCGCTTGCCCGATGAGCATCAGTGCCTTGGCATACCGCCGTGCAATCGCCAAATTCTTCACTATGCCACCACCTTCTGTAAGTATTCATCAACAAGTTTGCTCTGATCATCAGATGATATCGCGTCCGTGATCAATGCTTCGGCTTTAGCCAGCGCCTCATCAACGATTTCCCGCTTCAGTTGTTCTTTGGCCTTCAAAAATTCATGCGCAATATTCTTTTTCGCCTGCGCTTCCATCTTCTCGGCCGTGGATTCAGCCTCTTTCAAAATGCGCGCTTTGGCGCTCTCGCCCTGCTTGATATATTCGTCAACAATTTGTTGTGCTTCGGTTTCGAGTTTGGCCAGTTTCTCACCGTAGGAAGCGAGTTCGGCTTCGGTGGCTTTCTTTTTTGCCTCGAGTTCTTCCAACTGTTCACGGATGCCCGCAATGCGACCGCTCAGGGCCTGCGCCACGGGCTTTTTAAGTAAAAACACCAGTGCAATGGCGAGCACCGCAAAGTTCATGACTTTATACGTGTCGGTGGCCGCCCAATGGGAGCCGCCGCCGCCGCCCCCGTGTTCGGCTGCAGTGCTTTTTTCCCCGCCACCGCCGGAGGCCAGCGCGGCACCGGGCATCGCCATAAAAATCAAGGCCGCGAGGCATGTCAGGGCAATTGCCCATTTTCGGCAATCAAAATGAATCTTCATCAAACCGCCCTCCCCAGAATCTTTTCGCATACGGCATTGGCAAATGTGTCCAGTTCCGACCGCAATGCCTCCCTGACCTTGCTGATGTCCTCAGCGACCTTGCTCTTTGCGGCAGCCAACTCGTTTTTCGCGCTTTCATTAATCCGATCGACGATTTCCTTTTCTTCAGCGGAGGCTTCGTTGATCATGATTTCTTTTTGTTTCTGTCCTTTGATTCGCGCCGCTTTGATACCCTCAGCAAAGGCTTCCTGTTTTGCGCCGGCATTTGCCTCAGCCGCCTCGATACCCTTTTCCAAGCCGTTGATCTTTTCTTTCCTCTGGATGAGAATGCGCCGGATCGGCCGATACAAAATAATGTTCAAGACCCAGATGAGAAAAAGAAAGTTAATGATCTGAATGAACAAAGATGGATCAACGTCAACCATACCACCGGCAGCGAGTGCTTCAAAAGGCACCGCCAGCACGATCAGGCCAGCAATGCTTGTTTGAGTCAGTGCCCGTTTCCGGCAACCAAAGAGCATCTTCATCTAACCGTCCTCCGCAATCTCTTTTCACTGTGCACTGGCAAAAGGCTCCGGATTGCCCATGAACGTTAACAGACGTTAACGCGCCCCTCATCCACTGCCCATGTGTCTGAAAAAAAAGAAACCTGCCGCCGCCCCTAAACGAAGAGAATGGGCTCTACTGGAAACCCACGCGTCTATAGCATTTAGATAATTTACCTGTCAAAGGTTTTTTATACAGCAATTTCCCCGTCTCCGGGGCGGGAGAATGAGAATATTAACAACGATTTAAGCATGTTGGAAACAGGCCGCTGCAATAGGGGCCAAACGCAGCCCTTCGTTGCCCCTCCCGACGCTGATCCGACGTCAGCGGCTGAACGCGATTTTCCGTTGCGCCTCGCCCGCACTTACTCAAACAAAAAACGCCGCATGCTGACATTGAGCAGCATCCCAATGCCGATCATCACGGTAATGATTGACGAGCCGCCGTAACTGATGAACGGCAGGGTGACCCCAACCACCGGCAACAGCCCCATGACCATCCCAATATTGATAAACACCTGCCAGAAGATCATGGCCGTAACACCCACCGACAAAATGGTGCCAAAGGGATCGCGGCAATGCTGAGCGATGTTGAGCGCCCACAGAATCATGAAAAGGAACAACAGGATCAATACGCTCGCGCCGATCAGCCCCCACTCTTCGGCCAGGACTGAAAAAATAAAGTCGGTATGCTGCTCCGGCAGAAAGGACAGGGCATTCTGGGTTCCTTTTAGGAATCCCTTGCCGCTGATCATCCCGGAGCCGATAGCGATTTTTGACTGGATAATGTGGTAGCCCGCCCCCAGCGGATCCCGATCAGGATTGAAAAAGGTGAGGATGCGCTGTTTCTGGTAACCTTTGAGAAAAAACCACACCGCGGGCACGGACACCGTGCAGCACGATACCAGCGCAATCAGCGTGCGCCGCTCGATCTTTACAAAAATGGTGATGGATACGGCGATCAGTGCCATCACCATTGCCGTTCCCAGATCGGGCTGCCTGACGATCAGCAAAAAGGGAATCAGGGTCAGCGCCATCGGTTGAAGCAGTTCCCTGAAGGTCAGTCCCCGGGCGTTTGCCACTTTTGCGAACACGCGTGCCAAAACGATGATCACCGCGATCTTGACCAATTCCGAAGGCTGCAAAGAGGCGGGCCCCAATGCCAACCAGCGTCTTGAACCGCCGACCACTTTGCCAAAAATCAACACCCATACCAACATGGCGATGCAGGCGAAATAGATGACATAGGCCCACCGCTCCAGGGTTTTGTAGCTGAACAGGAAAGAGACCACCATCCCCACGGTGCCGCATCCAAACCATATGAGCTGTTTAATGAACAATGGGTTTTGCGAAGAAGCGCCATCCGAGGACACGGCACTGTAGAGGGTAATCACGCCCGCGATGCCGATGGCCGCAGTCAGCGCCAGCAGCCCCCAGTCAAAGCACTGCGCCAAACGTCTGTCAAACATCGTTCACCTTTTGCTGTTTTCTCTGTTGTTTTTCACTCGAACCCCTGTCGCTGTTAAGCCGTATAGGCGCAACCCTCGGACCCTTGGCCCCTATTCATCGACCAACTCTTTGAAAGATGATCCGGTTTTTAAAACCTCCGTGTTCTCCGTGAACGCCGTGGTTCAATTCACTGTGTGAAAAAACCTGCAGGATCTTTCGGCCTAAGCCTATCAGTCGATCGGCCCAAAGACCTCATTGCCGGGCGGCGTCCGGTTTCAGAAAAGCCGCGATCATCTCCTGGGCGATCGGTGCAGCGGCGCTGGATCCATGTTCACCGTGCTCCACGATGACGGCAACGGCGATTCGCGGCGCCTCCGAGGGGGCATAGGCGACAAACCAGGCATGATCCTTGATCCCGGTCTCGTCCTCGGCCCCGTCGCCATCCTCGTCCCCCTGGCGGCTCACCAGTTGCGCCGTTCCCGTTTTCCCGCTGATGGCATAGGCCTTCGAGCGAATGCCGCGGGCGGTACCATGAGCGCCGTTAACCACTTCGAAAAGACCCTGGCGAACCAGCGCCAGGTTCACCGGCGACACGTTGATCCGACCGACAAGCTCAGGCAACTCCTGAAAGATGGTCTTGCCATCGGGCGTCTTGATCGCATCCACCACCAGCGGACGGTATCTTGCACCCCCATTTCCGATCGCCCCCACGACGACGGCCATTTGAAGCGGGGTCACCAGATTGTATCCCTGCCCGATGGCGATGGACAAGGTCTCCCCCTGCTGCCAGGGAATGCCAAAACGTTTGAGTTTCCAGGCCGCCGTGGGAATTAATCCTGAGTTTTCGTTTTCAAAGCCGATGCCGGTGATGGATCCGAGCCCGAAGGCCTTGGCATGCCAGGCGAGCCGATCGACGCCGAGTTTGACACCCGCCTGATAAAAAAACACGTCACAGGACTGCGCTATCGCCTGGACCACTTCCAGGGTGCCATGGCCGGTTTTCTTCCAGCACCGAAAAGTGCGGTCGCCGAAGGTGAAATATCCCGGACACCGGACGGTGGTGGCCGCATCGATGGCGTCTTCTTCCAGTGCCGCCATAGCGGTGACGATTTTGAACGTGGAAGCCGGCGGGTACTGCCCCTGGATGGCTTTGTTCTCCATGGGATGGTTGGGATTTGAAATCAACGCCTGCCAGTCTTCGGTGCTCATACCGTCGACAAAAACGTTCTGATTGAAAGAAGGGCTTGAGGCCATGGCCAGAATTCGGCCAGAATTGGGATCGATCGCCACGGCGGCACCGGCGCTTCCATGCAGCAGCGACTCGGCTTTTATCTGAACGGCATGATCCAGGGTCAGGAAAATGTTGTTGCCCGGTTTTGCCGCCACGACCTTGATGACCCGGACGATCCTTCCGGTGGCATCCACTTCCACCTGCTGGCCGCCATGCTCCCCGGTCAGGTAGGTGTCATAGAGCTTCTCTACGCCTGATTTCCCTATAAAATCTCCAGGTTGTCGCCCCGTGTAGTTCTCGGAGCGCAACTCGTCAGCACTGATTTCACTCAGATAGCCGATCAGGTGCGCCGCGTTTTGCGCTTCGATATAGTGGCGCCGCGGTTTGACGTTGACGACGATACCGGGCAGATCGAATTTGTGCACTTCAATGGTCGCCAGCATATCCCTGCCGATGTCCTGTTTCAGCGGAATTGGCGTATAGGCCCCGACGCGGCGATGCTTGCGGTAGCGCTTATTGAGCTCTGCAATCGGAATCCCGGTATAATGCGCCAGTTTGCTCAACGTGACATCTACGGGCTTGGCGTCCTTGGTGATGATTGACAGATCGAAAGCCGGGCGGTTGTCCACCAGGAGGGTGCCGTTGCGGTCGAAAATGAGCCCTCGTTGAGGGTCCAGATTTTGCAGCCGGATGCGATTATTGAGGGAAAAACGCTGCATTTCCTCCCCCACAATAACTTGAAGATATACCAGCCGAACAAACAAAACGATAAACGCAGCGATGGTGATCACGACCAAACCCGTCAGCCGCATCCGAAACCACTCGTTGTCTATGGTACGCAGATACAAGAGAAGTTGTCCTGATTCATTTTCAGATATCGCTCGTGCGAAACCGTTCAACGACTCTGCGCTCGAAAGATCCTTGCAGATTGCGGATCACTATGAGGATGACGGGTCCGGTCGGCAGCGCCCACAAGACCTGAATCACCATATGGCGCAAAACACCGTCAATCGCCATCGGGGCGCTGCCGCCCGCGCTCATCATAAACACCACAACGGCGTTTTCCAGCGCCACACCGGCAGCCACAACGAAAGGGATCAACAGGGTGCTCTGGACATTGAAAAGGCTGATGAGCCATTTCAAAACGATGAATAGCCAGTAATAGGCGGTCATGTAGATGCCAAAAGGCCCACCTGAGAGTCCTTCCATAGTCAGCCCCAGTGCAAACACGAGCACTGCGCCTTCCCGTGAAGGTCGAAACAAGGCGAGGTAAACCACGATGGGAATGGTCAGATCATAAACGAAGCCCCAGCCAAACACCGCCGGCAGGATCACCGATTGCCCCAGCACGAATAGCAGCCACAAAATGGCAATAAATATCACTGTCATTTTTCTGATACCCGGCTATCCGGCTCTGGCGCGGGGCTGATCACCACCAGGACCTCTTCGAGTTTTTCAAAATCGACATATGGCGTTACGGTCACGTCCTGGAATATGCCCGATGTCTTTCGAATGACACCCGACACGGCGCCAATGCGCAGGCCTTTGGGAAACACGCCGTCGAGTCCTGAAGATATCAAGGGATCGCCAACGACCACATCGCTTTTTCGCAATACGTATTTGAAATCGCAAATACCGTCGGGATTTCCTGAAACGATCCCCCGCGCGCGGCTGCGCTCCACCAGGGCGTCAACGGCGTTGTTCTGGTCGACAATGAGCAGCACCTTGGAATAGCCGGCCCCGGCCGCCATCACCTGTCCGACGATACCTTCCGGCACCACCACCGGCATCCCTTTTCTAACGCCGTCCCGATTGCCCTTGTCGATGACCACGGTGCGGTACCATGGCGAAGGGTTCTGCCCGATGACTTCGGCGGCCAGGACGTCTTGCTGCATGGTTTTCTGGAAACTGAGCAGGCTTCGCAATCTGAGGTTGGAGCGCTCTATTTCCTGGAAGACGTGACTGCGGTTTTGCGCCTCGTCAAGCTTTCGGCGCAGGGCGTCGTTTTCCATGGATACACCGGCAAGGTAAAAGTAATGCAGCCATACGTCCCGGCAGGAACGGATGGCGCCGGTCACGACACTCTGGAAGGGAGCGACCACCTGTATTGCGAATCGCCCGAGGCCTCTGGAAGGGGCGTGCCCCTGGCTGCTGATGGCGAGAACGATGATGTTGACCGCGACCACCACGATCAAACCAACGATCATCAACGTTTGTTTGGAAAACATGATGGATTATGAGATCGCCACCTGTCTGAGGATTTCAATACTGTCGATCGCTTTGCCGGACCCAAGGGCGACAGTGGACAGGGGGTCTTCGGTAACGGTTATGGGAAGACCGCTTTCCTCCATCAACAGTTTGTCGAGATTTTTAAGCAGCGCGCCGCCGCCGGTGAGCACGATGCCGCGGTCAACGATATCGGCGGCCAGCTCCGGCGGTGTCTGTTCGAGCGCGATCTTGACGGTCTCGACGATGGCGTCGATCTGTTCGGAAATCGCCACCCGTATCTCTTCACTGTCGATGGCCAGAATCTTGGGGATGCCGGAGACCAGATCCCGGCCCTTGACTTCGATGGTCTCCAGGTCGTTGGGATCGGGGTAGGCGTTGCCGATGGTGGTCTTGATGATCTCAGCGGTGCGCTCTCCGATGAGCAGATTGTATTTGCGCTTGATGTACTGCATGATGGCTTCGTCCATCTTGTCACCGGCCACCCGCAAAGAGCGGCTGTAGACGATGCCGGCCAGGGAGATCACCGCCACTTCGGTGGTGCCGCCGCCGATGTCCACCACCATATTACAGGTCGGCTCGGTGATGGGCAGGCCCGCACCGATGGCGGCCGCCATGGGCTCTTCAATGAGAAAAACCTCCCGGGCGCCAGCGGATTCGGCCGATTCGCGCACCGCGCGTTTTTCCACCTGGGTGATTCCGGAGGGGACGGCGATAATGATCCGCGGCCGCACCAGGCGGCTGCGATTGTGCACTTTGGCGATAAAATGCCGGAGCATGGCCTCGGTGATTTCAAAATCGGCGATCACGCCGTCTCTCATGGGTCGGATGGCCACGATGTTGCCCGGCGTGCGGCCCAGCATTTTCTTGGCCTCGGTCCCGACGGCCAGCACCCGGTTCTTGGTGCGATCAAGGCGCACGGCGACGACCGACGGCTCCCTAAGGACGATGCCCTTGCCTTTGACATAAACCAGCGTGTTGGCAGTGCCCAGATCGATGGCCAAGTCACTGGAAAACATACCCAAAAAACGATCAAAGAAACTCATCTCGGTTTCATTCCCTATTATATAGCCCGCCCGACAACGCGTGCATTTATGCCCGATGTTCGCAACCACCACGACCGATGGTCTGATAATACCCTGGAACCACTACCAAATTGTTACTGACCTTACAAGCGAAATGTTTGCAGAATCACTTTAGAATTTTATGGGTCTTCTCCGATTTTGATAGAGAAGAGGGTTCGAGGGTTCAAGGGGCCAAGGGGTCAAGTAAAGGCATTGCGCGATATTCAGTACTTTTGCGGCCGACAGCAAATCCCGGCGGCATTTCAGCGATGAACTCAAAACGTACACGCAATGCAGGTGGGCCTAAGTCTGTCGGTCAGCAGACGTATTTCGCTGTTTTGTTAGTTGTTTTTCACTCGACCCCTTGAACCCTCGGACCCTTGGCCCCTATTCATCGACCAACTCTTTGTGGGATGGTCCGTATTCTTAGATCCCTCAATCGGCGGCAAGGCCACCGGGCGATCGTCTCACGGCGGCCATAAGTGCATCAAAAATTGCCGGGCGAAAGTTCTTGATCCCTTCGGCAAAACGGTAGGGGTGGGTCCGGTTCGTGAGCAAAACGATATGCACCCCGGTGGTCAGCTCCAGCCAGAATGACACACCGGTGAATCCCAGATGCCCGATCGTTGGCGTTGAAAAATAAGCACCGCAGCTGGGCTGATCCCCCGACGGGACATCGAAGCCGAGGGCACGGCCGCCGCCTGCCGGGGGGCTCAGAAAGGCCCGGACCGTTTCCGGTGAAAACGCGCTAAGCGCGATATCGCCGGAAAAGCACTGCCACAGCGCCGCCACCACTCGGTGCACCGCCAGGGCCGTACCGAAAAGCCCGGCATGGCCGGCCGCGCCGCCCAGGATGAAAGCGTTTTCGTCATCCACCACCCCCGTCAGCAGCCGGGCCCGCCAAGGGCACAACTGGCCGGCAGCATAGTGATGGCCGCTGCTGCCGGAAATCGCAGGGAAGAAAAGTCCCTCCCCGCCCATTTCCGGATAGATGTTCTTCTCCAGCGTCTCGGCCAGAGGCCGGCCTGAAAGTACTTCCAGCAGCCACGCCAGAATCAGAAACCCCACGTCACTGTAAAGTGTCGTGCTGCCGGGAGGAGAGATCGCCGGCTCCCGGGACAGCATTTCCAAGAGTAGTGACCGTCGGGCTGAAAGCGGCACCCGTGCGAGCGTTTGGAAGAAAGGCCGCCACGCCGCCAATCCGGCGGTGTGGGATAGAAGCATTCTCGGCGTATAGCGCGGCGCAGCTGCCGGGAAGTATTCGCTCAGCGTATCGGCGACAGGTCGATCAAGTTCCAGAACGCCGCGCGCTGCCAAATGCATGGCAACCAGGGTGGTCGCCAGCGGCTTTGTCACCGAGGCCAGGTCGAACACCGTATCAAAGGTCATGGGCCTTCGTCGAAACAGGTCGGCCTGTCCGTAGGCCCGGTGGAAGAAAATTCGATCCCCCTGCCCGGCCAGAAGTACTGCTCCGGGAAAGGCACGCGCGGCGATGGCCGCCGCCATCACCCGCTCGACTGCCGGCCACTGCGAGCCGGAACAGTTGTTCTTATCCATGGGAAGTCGATGCCCCGGCCTGATTTGAGAAATCAACACTCAGGGTTGCACGGCCCGTGTCAAGAACTGCCGGCACACCGAGAGGGACGGCAAGATTGGTTGCGCCGTGTCCGATGGGAAAACCGCCCATCACCGGGATGGAAAGTCTTTCAAAGTGTGTCAGGAAAACATCCCTGATGTGTGCAGGCTCACCGCAGTATTCGAAGGTGCCCAGGGCCAGGCCGGCGAGCGCGTCGAAACACCCGGCCATCCGCATCTGGCACAGCATCCGGTCCAGCCGGTAGGGCGCCTCGTGGATGTCTTCCAAAAGCAGTATGCACCCGCTCAAATCCGGCATAAATCCGGTGGCGAGCAGGTGATTGAGCGTGGTCAGGTTTCCCCCGATCAAGGGCCCGGCGGCAATGCCCGGGCGCAACACGTCTGCAGGGTCCGCTGCGATGGCGATAGCCGCTCCGGAAAGCAGTTTTTCAAGGCCCGCGAGTGTTGCCGCGTCAGAGGTGGCCAGGGATGTGACCACCGGTCCGTGGATGGCGGGAATGCCGCAGCGCAGCGATAGAAACAACAGCAGGGCGGTGATGTCGCTGAAACCGATGACGGGCTTGGGGTTCCGGCTGATGAGCGGCGCATCGAGCAGCGGCAGCAGCCTCAAAGAGCCGTAGCCCCCCCGCGCGCAGATGATGGCCGAGATACCTTTATTTTCGAAGAGGGCGTGCAAAACGTCCGCCCGCTGCCGGTCATCTCCTGCAAGAAACGCCGTCTTGGCCGCAATGCGGGGATCCACATGCGCCTTAAAGCCCATCCCTTCTATAATGGACAGACCCGTGGCAAACAGGTCTTCATCAAAGGGCCCGGCAGGCGCGGCCACGCCGATGGTGGCGCCTGGTTTCAACCGGAACCGCTCAGATTCCATTTTTTGCATGGCAGGTTCCACTGGCGCCGATACGCCCCGTGTGCGTTATAAAAAAATGAGAAATTTGACAAACGCGTAAAAAGTCTGAAATCACCACAGAGGACGCCAAGAGCGCAGAGATAACTTTTTAATTATTCATAATATTCTCTGCGGTCCTCTGCGGTCTCTGCGGTTCAAAATCACTTTTTACGGTTTCATCAAAAATACCCAACGTTGACAAGCGTTTCTCATCATATGAGAAAACATCCCGGTATTAAAGGATTTTTTATCATCACGGCCGCCGCCGCGATGTCGGAATCACCGCTTGACAACACCCGGTGATACTGTTAGTTAGGCCGCTTGTGTCGGGGCGTAGCGCAGCCTGGTAGCGCACTTGAATGGGGTTCAAGGGGTCGGAAGTTCAAATCTTCTCGCCCCGACCAAAA
>JBDRRP010000020.1:0-51934 GCA_043825735.1 Pseudomonadota bacterium
GAGTTTGATCTGTTGATTGGCGGTATCGATTTGAACGGCACTGGACGTCGATGCCGGTGTGGCGGCCGTGTTCAGTATGCTGGCAATATCAATATCGGCTGGGGTTTCCTCGGCGGTTTCCGGCGCCCACACCGGCGCCGTTGACGTGTTTGGCATCAGATCGATCTCATGGCTCTCGGTGGCCTGGGAACTCGACGGCCCTGTCTTGCCTTGTGCGGAAACCGTGTGATTCTTTTCGCTGAAAATGACCAGATCGCGCGTTTTGTCAATTGACAGCGATTCAAGCCCTCTAATCCTTTTGAGTGTCACTGGCGAGGCGGTTGTGTATTCTTCATAAGAATACATCCGTCGGACACCGGTGGTTGGGTTCAGCACATAAAAGGTGCCGCCATCCACATGAAACACTGCTTCCGCAGTGGCGGGGTCGTCAAGACCCACCTCCAGATCCCCCGATCCGTCGACTGGAATCACGTTCTCGCCTGCCGCGTAGGAGGCATTTGGATATACGGCCATGAGTATCGGCTGATTCTCGCCCGCTTGAAATGAATCTTTGACTTCCACGCGAAGGGTATCCGTATCCACATTCTCGCTGTCGACATTCACCTCTGCCCAAAACAATTCTTTGTTAGTGCTCCCAAATGCGATGGCATCGCGCAAACTGTCGATGTTCACTAAATAAACGCCGGCTTTGATTTTAAAATAATCCGGAATGGTGGCGCCATCCGGCACGTTCAGATCGATTTTTTCTCCTGTACTTATGGACACGCTGGCTGCAGCAAGAAACCATTTTGGGAAAACATTCACGGTAAAGCTGTCGCCGTCACTGAGCGTGTACGTCGTATCATTGAGCGTTTGAATCACCGTCCGGTTATAAGCCTTTTTGAGCTCGCCAACCGCGTAACGGATGCCAGACTCGGCCAGATAGCCGGCTTGCCGGGCATCGTCACCGGTTACGGACACCAAGTTTGATGTGGTGTATATGGACACCAACGCCGCCCCCAGCGCGGCGAACAGCATCATCACGACAATTGTGTAGACGAGCATGTTGCCGTCCTGTCTTCCCGACAGGGGCGAATCGATTCGGAAGTGGTTTAATCGTAATGCCATTATGCTCCGGTCTTGTGTTTTCCTTGTGCCCGTCTTGATTACCACGAAGTTCACGATGGTTCTTTAATCTCATTGTGCCTGGGGACAGTTTCAATCGCACCGTTCTTCGGGTTTATCCAGAGTGAATGTGAAGCGCCTTCTCTTTTCAGATAGCAACCTGCGATTCTCAGCCTTCGTTCCAAATCCCGTCGCTTCATCCGACCATCACCTTATCTTGGATAGCGTCATCGGGAAGCCCTCGGAGGATATCAGCCTTTCGGTCCTCTAAGAGCAACTCTTTAGCCTCACGAAGATTATTCTTTGCCTCCGCTATTGTTTCGCCCTGACCATTGGCACCTGGCACTTCCGGGCAAATCGCCCAGAAGCCACCCTCAGGCGCAGGTTCCAGTATTGCAGTAAATTCCGCCTTCATTTTTAATCTCCCTTTTTTGACCAAACAAACATTATACCGATAGCGCAAATATCACAGATGCCCCCCAACCGTTCGTGTTTACCGATCACGGGCGGGGATCAGCCTTCGCCAAGGCTACGGCGGACAGGTAAACCCCGCACCCTACGAAAACCCTTCCTGCGCAGCTTTGAAAATCCTATCGTTACGGCATGTTCGATAAATTGCGCGGAAAGGCTGTTAACTTAAATGGTGGTCTGATGCCTCCGATGCCCGCTATATTGAATTCGATGTCTACATAGGCGATGCCATTGTTCAAATTGACACCGTCTGCCGGGGCCGCAGAAAGCTTGAAAGCTGAGATATCGCCAATGAGAGGATACGTGCCTCCGGTAGTTGTCAGATTGATCCTTTTTTGTGCGCTGTCGTAGGAAAGGGTTCGCGTTAGATTGGGCGTCAACACCGCGTGTGTGTAGGCAATTGAGGTATCGGTGACCACCGTGATGGTCTGCGTGGGATCGATGCCCGTCAATTCGGCATACATCCTGTTAATGGCAATCTGCGCCTTCAATGCACCTTCCGAAGCGGTAGTGGCGGTTTCATAGCCCTTAATCCCAGTGACGATAAACATGCCGGCAACCGATGCCAATATCCCCACCAGCAATAGGGAGGCAATGACCTCCACCAGCGTAAATCCATCGGACTGCGGCGTTGGGTATGGCATCAGAAATTGACCTTTGGATCAGTGGCCAGCGTGCGGCTCTTGGAAAAAATTGTGACGATGCTGGCATTTCCTGTCGTTACGGTAACTTTGAGGTAATTACTACCGCCGGTCGTTTCCTGACCGGCACCATTGAAATCGATGTATGATGTTGCCACCGTCGTAGCCCCGGAATTGTAATTTCCGTTTAATACATTCGTTTCTATCGTGGTCAACGCAGTGGATGGCGTACCGCTGTTCACGGCAATGACATAGTCGGAAATGATTTTCTCCATAATGGAGACCCGCCCTGCCGCTGCCTGTACGCGATCGATCGGAAGCGTGGAATCCTCCAGCGCACTCGCCATAAACTGTGCAGCCATGGCCCCCAGAATGCCAATCAAAACAATGGCGGCGATGATTTCCGGCAAGGTAAAGCCACTGTCCCTTGAAAGGGTGCAGAAAGCATTCTTCTTCATTGTACATAGCCCGTTTCAGGACTCAGAGTGGATGTCAAATCCCCAGTCTGAATAGATAACGGCGACGTATATGCCGTATTGGTATCGGCACTGGTGTAGGATGAAAATGGGCGCCCATAACCGTCGTAGAACACGGTGAAATTGGATATATCAGCGAAATCGACAGTGGCATTGCTCTCGCTTGGAAAGGTTTGCCGGTTTGCCGTGAGGTCTGGATCGGTATTGTAAAACAGCCAATAGCCGGTGCCGTTGCTCTTTACCCCCCGCACGGCATTCTGTTTTAAGGCAAGGGACTGAGCATAGCGCAGGTGGTTGTGAAGGCGATTGGTTTTTACCCGGTTATCGATGGTCTGGACATTGATACTACGACTGATGACAACAGCGGTCAGGATTCCAAGGATCAGCAGGACGGCGATCATTTCGATGAGGGTGGCACCGGACGGTGAGCCATCCAAATAGGGAATATTACTGACACGCCTATCTTCGGCTTTAAGATTATCCATACCGCCACCACGGTTTGTCAATTGATTCGGCTTTGCTGAGCCGATGTGCTGTAAATATAACTTTATAAAATAAATCAGTCAATTATAATGCCCCCCGCGCAATGTATCGAGACAGTTGTTTTCGTAGGGTGCGGGTTTTACCTGTCCGCCGTAGCCTTGGCGAAGGCTGATCCCCGCCCGGGGGTTGCCGAAGCACCCGCCGGCATGGCCAGTGCGCGGCGTTGCGGGAGGGGGTGAACCCCTCGCCCTACAATTTTGACAAACTCGTAAAAAAGCAGATTTCTCGCCAAGACGCCAAGCACGCCAAGAAAGAATTAATTAATATCATTGTGTTAACTTTGCGATCTTGGCGGCTTTGCGAGAGATCCCGACTTTTTACCGATCAATCAATTTTCCTAACTACGCCTGTAAGGGTTTTCGTAGGGAGCGGTGTTGACCCCCGCCCGGGGTTTTCAAGGCACCGCCCAGTGGAAAGATCATTGATCCGAAGCGCGTGCAATGGTATAAAAGCACATGCACTTTGACTGAGATTTCAAATAATTATAAACTTCGCACACTCCCGCAAAACGGTATCCGGCCCACATGTTGTCTTCTCAAGACGGCTTTTGCATCCACGTCAGCGAATCGACCATGAGACGGTGGGTCACACCGGGGTTGGGCCTCTTCCTGCTGGCCGTTTTACTCCTGATCATCTATTGGCCGGGGTTTTCAGGCCAGTGGTTTCTGGACGATTTCGGAAACATTCACGAAAACCCCAATGTCCACGCCGATTCCCTGTCCTGGGACGCGATTCACCCGGCCATTTACGGACGCTCGGAGGCGCATCAGCGGATAGATCGCCCCATCGCCTACCTCACCCTGGCGGCAAACTATGCGCTTGGCGGCACCGATCCGACCGGCTATCACGTTGTCAACTTTCTGATCCATATCCTCGCCACTGGCGTCATCTATCTGCTGGCACGCACGACCCTGGCACTTCCGGGGATCAAGGAGCGATACGGCAGCAGCGCCCACGCCATCTCTCTGCTGGGAGCCCTGCTGTGGGCCGTCCACCCGATCCAGGTAACCGCTGTTACCTATGTCATTCAAAGAATGGCCGCCATGGCAGCGCTGTTCAGCCTTGCGGCCCTGCTCTGTTTCGCCCGCGGCAAAATATCGACTACGAATTCTCGAAAAACCCTCTGGTATCTCCTTTGTCTGGTCTTGGGGTTGCTGGCCTTCGGAAGCAAGCAAAACGCGGTGATGCTGCCGGTGTCCATAACTTTCTACACATGGGTGTTCTTACCGGCTTCCTCCAGCGGCAGGATCCACATGGGCCGTTGGCTCTGGCCTGCGGGCGGCATCATCCTCATCGCTATTGTCGCCGGCCACTATGTGGGGATAGACACCCTGACCAGCGGATTCCGTGATCGGCCCTTCACTCTGGGAGAGCGCCTGCTGACCGAACCCCGAATCATCTGGTTTTATCTGTGGCTGCTGGTTTACCCCATCAGTTCACAGTTTGCCCTTCTCCACGATGTTACCGTTTCAACCGGTTTCATGACCCCTTGGACGACCGGTATTTCAATAATGCTTCTTGTGGCCCTTGCCGCCGTCGCTGTCAACCAGCGTCGAAAACGCCCCCTGTTCTCCTTCGGAATCCTGTTTTTTCTTGTCAATCATGCGGTTGAGGGCTCCGTACTCCCATTGGAACTGGTTTTCGAGCACCGGAACTACCTGCCCAGCGTGTTTCTCTGTGTGGCTGCCGGCGCCGGGATTATCGCCGTCATCGATCATTTTTCAACGAGTCGGTTTGTCCGAGACATGGTCATTGCCTGCATCATCCTGGTCATTATCGCTGCAGGCCATACGACATTCATGCGAAACGATCTCTTCACAAGTCGCGTGGCCTTGTGGCAGCAAAACGTCGATACCTATCCTGATCTGCACCGGCCCCGGCACAATCTGGGCCGCGCTTTATTCGATATAGGCGATATTGAATCCGGGTTGTCGCAAATGGAAGCATCCCTTAAAAGCAGAAGCGGTGCACGGCTGGCCCAGAAGCTGGTGACCTATTTCAACCTCGGGCTGGCTTATCGCGCCAAGGGAGATCTCTCCGCAGCCGAGGCAGCGTTCCGTGAAGTGGTAGCATTGGCGAGGCGGCACAAGAATTCATGGTATCAGTTGGCCTATATCGCACTGGACAGGCATCGCCCGCGGGAGGCCATGGCACTGGCCGAGCGTGCAGCAGCAATCGGTGGAGAAAAATTTCATTTCCACGTCATCATGGGGATGGCGGCCTTGGATGAAAACGATGTTGAATCAGCCCGCGCACATGCCCGGGCTGCTCTGAAATATCCTTGGCAGGATCAGGCACTCTTTTGCCTGCTGGGGGACATTGCGGTCGCTACCGGCAAGCCTGTTCAAACATCCTATTTTCTCCGAAGATGTCCCTTTTCACGGTAGCGGTTACCAGGAATTACTGCGCCGCAAACGGATTTCGTGGGGTGCGGGGTTTTCCACCCGCTGGGACTTTCGAAGCACCCGCCGACATGACCGATCCGCGGCGTTGCGGGAGGGGATCCGCCTTCGCCAAGGCTATGGCGGACAGGTAAACCCCTCGCCCTACATTTTCAGGCAACGCGGGGACGGTTGTCGGGTGAGAACCCTATGCCCCAAGCAGGGCGCGGAAATAAGAAAAGACTTGCGCGGCCATCGGCGTGTGCGATCCGGGAGTTTCCAGACGGAACGACATGGTTCGAAAAACAAAAACTCCCGTCGCTCACGCGGCGGGAGTTTTTAATATCGTCAGGGGATCTTAATTCTGATGCCGGAGAAAAACCGATTCACATATATGTATCATTGCGTATACCGTGGCAATTCGATTACTTTGGTAAAAGACTCTTTTGTGCCTTTAGCGGCATCAATAATATAATCTAATGTTACGTCGAATTTTCCTGTTGTTTTATCACTGCTTGTCAAAGTGAAAGTTGTGACATCAAAATCAGCTCCGAGATTTGTCCCGATTTCAGCAATGCTGGGTGTGCCCGATGTTGCCCATATCTGTGTCCAGGTATAACCTTCCAAAAGCTTTTGAGCAAAGTACTGGTTGACCCGAACCTTCATTTCCGACATGGCCGTATACACAGCTTTATCGCGCGCCTTCGACTGCAGATCAAAAAACTTAGGTACCGCAACGGCCGCCAGGATGCCGAGGATGACCAGAACGGCGATGATTTCAATCAGCGTGAAGCCGCCTTGGTCCTTAAGAAGATGTCTTTTACTCATGGGGTCCTCTCTTTCCGTGCGCTGGCAGCCTATGCCACCGATTTTGATGCCATCCCGAGCAATATGCCATTTCAACTGTTTAAGTTTTACCGGTACAGAATCTACGGTACTTAAGTAGTAATGCAAAGCCCATGCCAGAGATACTATTAAGAAGCCATAGTCATAAAATAGAATATAAATTCAGGATATTATGGGCAAATTTGACTACTTTATATGCAAAAACATGGCTGTGTATGCTATTTCACACTACGTGTCCAACTATTTTTAATTACATTGGAAACAATTTTCTACAAAGTTTGTAGAAAAATCATCATCAATTGTTGTTTTTCATGGAAACCACATCAATGTCATACTTTTTTATCCGGTGCCACAGACTACGCTGGTTGATTCCCAACAATTCAGCGGCCCGCACCTGGACGCCGCCTGTTTTTCTGAGCGCTTCCATAATATAGACCCGCTCGATCTCCTGCAGCTGGTCATCGATACTCTGATGTTCCTTCTTGTCTGAGGCATTGAGCAGCTGGGTGGATATCCCCTTGGTGATGGCGTCCGGCAAATGATCTATTTCGATAACATCGTCGGCCATTACGGCGGCCCGTTCCATGACATTCTGGAGTTCACGAATGTTTCCCGGCCAGTTGTAGCCCATGAGAAGTTGCAGCGCACTGGCGGAAATAGTGGCTGGTTTTGGGGCATTTTGCATGAACCGTTCGATGAGCAGCGGGATATCCTCCTTGCGTTCACGCAGCGGCGGGAGATACAGCGAGAAAACATTGAGCCTGAAAAACAGATCCTCTCGGAATCGGCCGTTTTTGACCATTTCTTCCAGGGGTTGGTTCGTGGCTGCGATGAACCGAACGTTGACCTTGATGGGTTTTGTGCCACCGACCCGGTCGAACTCGCGCTCCTGCAGTACGCGAAGTATTTTAGCCTGCAAGTTGAGCGGCATGTCTCCGATCTCATCCAGAAAAATGGTCCCTCCGTTGGCGATTTCAAATTTTCCGATTTTTCGTGTCACCGCACCGGTAAAAGCACCTTTTTCATGACCGAAAAGTTCGCTCTCCAGGAGCTCCTCGGGCATGGCCGCGCAGTTGAGTTTAACGAACGGCTTGTCCGCCCGATTGCTTTGCCGGTAAATACTGGTGGCCACAAGCTCTTTGCCCGTGCCGCTATCTCCCAGAATGAGCACCGTCGAATCGGCAGGCGCCACTTTCATAATTTGGCTGAGGACGCCGCGCATGGCGATACTTTCACCGATAATCTCCGGAAACAACTGGCGGGCATCGACCTTGCTGAGCACATCGGTAACCCGTTTGAACATGGTGGTGTAGCGCTGCAGCTCATCGCCCATTGATCCGCCGTCGCTGGCCTCGCCCACATGAGCCGACAGCGCAGGGACCTTGCTGGCTTCCCGAAGGAACGCCTGCATGGGTTTTAACATGATGTGCACCACCAGAAATCCGCAGATAAACGCCACCGCGCCCATGAAAGCGACCCAGAGGTTGATCGGGGTGCCGGGTGGCGTTCCCTGTCTGAGGAATGCCGCTGTTAGCTGGAAGGCAACGATCCCTGAAATTATGGTCAGCCCGGAGAAAATCAGCGGTATGATCACATACAGACTGACGTAAAACCGCGATTGTTTTTTGCTATGGTCAACAACCTTTTTGGATTCCGACTGGCGGCTGGTCATGGCTGCGCCCCACTTTGTTGAAAAATTTACTTCACCACTCCGATCATGTCCCACATGGGAAGAAATATCGCCAGCGCGAAGAATCCCACTACAAAGGCCAACCCCACGGTGAGGGCGGGCCCCACGGCATCGGAGAGTTTTTTCATGGCGTATTCCACCTCCGTGTCATAGTGCGAAGATACTTCGCTGAGCATCTCTTCCAAGTTGCCGGATTCTTCTCCGATAGCCACCATGTTGACCATAATCGGTGTAAAATATTTAGCTTTTCTCAACGGGTCGGCAATCCCACGGCCTTCCTCCAACCGCTCGTTGATGGTTTCGAATTCCCGGGAAATAGCCGCATTGCCCATCGTTCCGGACAAAATATTCATCGACGCCAGGATGCTGACCCCGCTGGACTGGAGGATGGCAAAGATGCTGGCAAAGCGGCTCATGGAGGCTTTTATAAAAAGGCTTCCCACAACAGGTATTTGCAGCATGGCGGCATCCCTGGCATACCGGCCCTGGGGCGTTTTGAAATAGTAAAACAGCCCGACACCTGCCGCCACCGCAGCCCCAATCAACAGGTACCAGTAATTGGAAAGAAAGTTATACAGATACAGGCAGATCTGTGTCGGCAGGGGTAGTTCGAGTTTTGCGTTCAGAAAAATCCTGACAAAACGCGGTATGACGAAGGTCAGCAATACAAAAAAGGCCACCGTGAGGAACACCAGCACGATAATAGGATACTGGAGTGCGGCAACGATGTCAGAGCGGATTTTGTTTTCATGGTCAATGATGTAAATCAGTCGGTCAAGTACGGCAGGCAATGCCCCACTGGCTTCGCCAGCCTGAACCATGCCACAATAAAGTGGGGAGAACACCCGGGGATGCGCCGCAAAGGCCGTGTACAGGCTAGCCCCCTCCTGGATATCCTTTCGCATGGTTCGGCATACCCGGATCAAAGTAAAGTTTTCCGACTGTTGCCCGAGAATCTGCAGCAGGTTCACGATGGACACTCCGGCTTTGAGCATCGTTCGAAACTGCTTGGTAAACAGAATCAACTCCGGCGCTTTAACGCCGGTCAGCCGCTCACGGAGGGCGTCTAAGCTGAAGCCACCGCCGCCCCGCTGCTCGGTGATCGACATGGGCAGCAGCCCCCTGGCCTGGATCATGCTGGCAGCGGCCTCTGCGGAATCCGCCTCGATCACTTCCTTTACGGGCTTTCCGTTGGCATCGATGGCTTTGAAGGCATATTTGAGGAGCATGGTCACACCATAATGGCCGAGGCGGCTTCTTCGAGGGTGGTGATCCCCTGGGCCACCTTCCGTGCGGCGTCTTCCTTCAGTGTTGTCATCCGGCCGGTCCGATGGGCCGCCCTGGATATTTCCTGAGCCGAAGATTTGTTGAGAATCATTTCCTGAACCATCTCGTCGATGACGAGCACTTCATAAATACCTGTGCGCCCCTTGTATCCCTTGTCCATGCAATAAAAACACCCTGTGCCCACAACAAAATTGGGATGCTCTTCCTTGTCCAGCCCCCAGAACTCTATGGCCGCCGGTGCAGGCTGGTGCGGTTTTTTACAATATGGGCAGACATTTCGTACCAGCCGTTGGGCGATGGAGGCCAGCATCACTGAAGACACTAAAAAAGGCTCGATACCCATATCGACAAAACGGGTAATGGCGCCGGCTGCATCGTTGGTATGAACGGTGCTGAGCACGCGGTGGCCGGTCAAGGCCGCCTGCACGGCAATGGTGGCGGTTTCGGGGTCTCGGATCTCGCCGACCATGATCACGTCGGGATCCTGGCGCATAATAGAACGCAGTCCGCTGGCGAATGTCATGCCGGCCTTGCGGTTGAGCTGAATCTGCCGGATTTTCTCCATCCGGTATTCCACCGGATCCTCGAGGGTGATGATGTTGATGTCGGGCTTGTTCACCTTTTTGAGCAGTGAATAAATGGTGGTGCTCTTACCCGAACCCGTGGGTCCGGTCGCCAGGATCATGCCGTAAGGTTTGACCACCATCCGTTCCACCCGATCCCGGTCCTCCTGTGCCATACCCAATTGCTCTAATGAATAGATGCCGGAGCTGGTATCCAGCAGCCGGATCACCATGTTTTCCCCATAAATGGTCGGCAGCGTGGATGTACGGATGTTGACTTCCTTGTTGTCCATTTTGATGGTGAAGCGTCCGTCCTGGGGTATTCGGGAAACAGCGATATCCATGTTTGAAAGGATTTTGAGCCGAGAGACGATCAGCAGATACATCGATTTTGGCGGCGCCGGTACGTCATGGAGTCTACCATCCACCCGGAATCGGATTTGGATGTATTCCTTCTCCGGGCTGATGTGGATGTCGCTGGCGCCTTCCCGGACGGCCTGGGACAGGATGGAGTTGACCAGACGCACTACCGGCGCCTCCTGGGCCATATCCTGAAGGGACCCGACCTCCACCTCCTCCGAAAACGCCTCCCGTTCGACGTCTTCGGGTTTTTCGTATTCCATGTCTTCGAGAACGTTGCCGATGCCCGAATACGTGCCGTAAATGGTGCCGACCAGATGGTTGAGCTGCTGATCGGTGCAGATCACCGGCTCCACTTCGGTGTTCGTCTTCACCTCGATGGCGTCCATGGTCTTTATGTCCAGAGGGTCGGTCATGGCGATAGTTAACAGAGAACGGGACTTTCTAAGCGGCGCGACCTGAAGTTTCATAGCGGTTTCAACAGGGATGACCTTGGCCAGTTCCACGTCGATGGGATACTTGTCCGGGCTGTATTTCTCGATCCGGAGCTGCTCTGAGAGGAGGTCCACGATCTGGCCGCCGTTAACGATGCCCTCGCGCACGAGATACTGCCCCAGCTTCAACGGGGTACGTTTGTGGGCTTCGATGGCCTCATTCAGTTGCAACTGGGTGAGCAGACCACCGTCGACCAGCATTTCTCCCAATCGTTTCTTGTTTCTCACGGCAGCAGTTCCATCATCATTGGCCAGATTTCGGGCACTCGATTTCGGTTTTCGTAGGGGTGGGGTTTACCCCCGCCCGCGGTTTTCAAAGCACCCGCCGGCATGACCAGTGCGCTGCGCTTCGGGAGGGGATCCGCCTTCGCCAAGGCTATGGCGGACAGGTAAACCCCTCGCCCTACATTTATAGGACCTCGCCGGTAAGGTTTTCGTAGAGGCAAGTGTTATCTCCTGGTTCCTGCAAATGGATCTGCGTACAAAACAGCTTTTTCCGGCCATTTGTCGATCACCACGGCGGGTCCGGAATCCATAACCGGTATGGCAGAGGCAGCGGCCACCGCATCAGGCTCTCGACGATAGTATTCCCATAGTACCAGACGAAACCGCAAACCGTCGGTCGCATCCCCGTATGGAATAATGCGTATGGGCTTCAGGCGCCGGGGGTATCGGCGCACAATGTCCAAGGCCTCGTCAAAACGGTCCGTATCAGCGAGCGACACCCACCAGTTGCCGGCATATTCCTTTCTGATGGTCACGGGCAATGCTGGAAAAATGATGCGCTTGCCCACTTCAATGCTATCGGGATTCCCGATTTCCGGGTTCTTTTCCAGTAACCGCGCCAACCGTTCGGCGTCGTAGCCGCCGTAAATCTTGATCATCAGCCATGACAGCATTTCATTGGGTTGAAGCCTGGCCACTCCGATCGTATCCGCCGCGCTGTCCGCGGCGGCGCTGTGGGTTTCGGCTGAACTCATCGAGGAAGGCGAATCCGTCTTGGCCGTGGGTGAGCTTATGATCGGGGCAGTAACGATTCTTGACTCCGTCGGCGACGACGATACCGTCGGGGCTATCACTGTCAGCGGTGGTGCCATTACCGTGGTTGACCTGTCAGAGGCGCTTTCCGACGGCGCAGTTTCGATGGGCTGTGCGAGTTCAACCGGCCGGCGTTCTGCGGGAAGTGATGCTGCCGGTGGCATCGCCGGTGTTTTTTCGCCGCGCACAGCCATCGGCGGCATCTTGTTGTCGACGAATGGTTTTTCAGGTGCCGTAAGAGAACCCGGCATCCAGATTATCCCCACCGCGATAACGACAACTGCCGCAACGCCGAGCGACCAACCAGTCTTTCCCAGACGATTTCCCGGATCCATGCGCATGCGCTGAACGCAGGAACGAACCAGCCGCCAGCCGGCGCGTTTTCGGTTCTGTATCAGCAGAGCCAGAACACACTGATGGCAAAGATTGACGATTTTACGGGGATACCCGCCACTAGCCAGGTAAATTGCCACCACTGCAGGAAGACTGAACGGCGAGGCAGTGCGCTGGGTCAATCCAGCCTGGTGCAGCCGGTACGCAATCATGAGTTGCGTGTCGCGAAAGCCCATGGGACGGAGTTCATGACGCATACTGATGCGGTCGGCGACATTGGCATGACCTTCCAGAATCGTATCAAACTCTGGCTGGGCAAAAATAATGATCTGCAGCAGCTTGTATTCGTTGGTTTCGTAGTTGAGCAATTCTCTGACGATTTCCAGACAAAACGGCGGCATCTTTTGCCCTTCATCGATAATGAGCACGATGGTCTTGCCTTTTTCGACACCGCTTTTAAAAAGATGGTTCTTGATAATCTCCTTCAACGCCGCGTCGGATCCGGCGCGGCGGGCGCCTTCCGCATCAAAATGCGTTGCGATGGCATGGAGAAAGTCCGTTGGGCCGCAGACCTGGGGTTCCAATATCAGATAGGACTCGGTGGCGTCGTCTTTGCCGAATTTCACCAGAAGCTGCCGGCACAGTGTGGTCTTCCCGGTGCCCACCTCCCCGACCACGACGTTCAGTCCCCGTTTCAAGCGAATCGACAGCTCCAACCGCTGAAGGCACAGCCGGTGCTGCCGGGACTGAAACAGGTAGTTCGGGTCCGGTGAGTTTGAAAAAGGCTCTTTTTTGAGATTGAGCAGCTCGTAGTATTCCATAAATAATCGGTATTGATTGTCAGCCGTTTCAGTTGGATGGGACAACCCGGGTGTCACCACCGATGTGTCTTTTTAGAATGTGGGGCGTAATAAAAATCAGCACGTCTTCCATATCACTGCTGCTGTCCGTGCCTTTGAACAGCCATCCTATCAGGGGAATGTCTTTCAACCCCGGCACCCCGGATTCCGATCCGCCCTCCTGCTCTTTATTGAGGCCGCCGATGACAGTGGTCTGCCCGTCGTAGAGGATCACCGTCGTTTCCGCCCTTTTAGTGATGATGGGTGGCGTCGTGGATGTACTCAAAGTGTCGACTTCGTCCTTGGTGGTCTTGATCTTCATTTTGAGCGCGTCCCCGTCGATCACGTGCGGAGTGACCTCCAGCAGCAGGACGGCCTTTTTGAATTCGGTTTTCGGTGTTCCGTTGCCATCGACGCTTTGATAGGGGATTTCCCGGCCGCTTTCAAAAATCGCTACCTGGTTGTCCAGTGTGGTGATGGAAGGATTGGACAGGATGTTCGCTCGGCCCTCCTTCTGAAGTGCCGACAACTGGGCCGCCAGGATGTTGCCATCCAGCGAATTTACTAGGAAACCTAAGGTCATACCTGCGCCTTGACCGATACTAGCCGGAAAATTGGATGCGAAACTGCCAGATGGGATGTTAATGGCGTTAGATTCTTTTGAGGCAAGTCCACTGCCAACCGTATAGGTTCTGCCACCATCGAGTGCGTTGGTGTACACTCCCCCCCACTGCACACCCAGTTCCATTGCCGTATTCTTGGTCGCTTCGACGATGTGCGCCTCGATGAGGATCTGGGGCGTGGGCCGATCCAGCTCAGCCACCAGCGTCAGCATCTCCTCGATGTCTTCCGGCAGGGCCTGAACGATGAGGGAATTGGTATGCTCATCCACCATCACCGAACCGATGGATTTCCCCGATCTGTCCTTGGAGAGAAAAGACTCCAGGTTTGTTTTCATTTTGCCGGCCTCGGCATAGTCGATGCGCAGCACACGGGTCGTGACCGGACCGGCGATTCGCAGATCCTGTTTTTGTTCTTCCCGCTTTAACGCCGCCTCGAGGTCGTCGAGGGTCATGATACGAATGATATCGCCCTCCCACCGGTAGGTCAGGCCGTGGGTGTTCAAAATCCCTGTAAATACCTTGTCCCACGGCGCCTGCTCGATACTGATGTTGGCGCGCCCTTTGACTTTTTCATTAATGATGATGTTCTGGTTGGCGGCCTTGGCCAGAGCGCGCAGCAATACGGAAACGTCGATGTCCGTCATGTTGATGGAAATGGGGTCCTGGGGCAGCGGCCGCATCTGAGCCGCGACGGTGGCTTCCGCAACAGCGGCGCTTCCGTCCGTTACGCCGTCAGGGCCAACCGAAACGGTGCGCCGTTTGGGCGACGGGGAATATCCCCGGGCCGACTTGGCCTTGACCTGCCACTTGTCGTAAACGGTCTGGCTCTCGGAGTCCGGTTGATGAGCGCATCCGCCCACTATAAAAAAGGACGCCAGGCATCCTGCAATTATCCCCATCATGATTTTCATCGCGCACCTGTTTGCTGAGAACATGGCCGATCAGTTCGTTTCAATGATGTCTATGGTCGTCGTCTCCGGGAGCCCGTGAATACCGATGACCACAAAGTTTGGTGTAATCGTTTTGAGATACATGCCGTCGGCATTGAGCAGGTCCCCTTCGGCAAACTCACGCCCGTCCAGTATGGCAAGCCGGTTTTTTCCCATTTCCACGTACCCGGTGTAGGAAAAACGAATGGTCGCTACGGCGGCTTCCGTGGCACGTTTTTCTTTCCCCGCCACCGCTTCGGATTTCTCAGCCACAGCCGCTTCCCGGTAAAACGGATTTCTGTTCAGTACCCCTTGGGCCTGATCGAGCAGATCGGTGTCAGTGGCATTGGCATCCGCTCTTTTCAGTTGCCCGATCACTTCGATGACGTACTGCTGCAGGGGCTGGCCCGGTGTGGACGCTCCTGGCAGTGTTTTTTTTGACCCTGAACCGGAAAAAAGGAAGCTAAAGGCGCCGTAAAAAACGGCACCGACCATGCAGGCGACAATGATCTTCTCCCTTTTGCTCATGTCGATCCTCTCGGCGCATCACCACACGCCGGCACACTCTGCTGCGATATTTTCATGTCTGCCTGGCTATCCACAGCGTTAACCGGAACTGGGAGCGGTCCGTCTGAGCCACGATCTGAATTGTTTGAATGGCGTCGACATACGGCTCTGCACTCACACTCAAAAGAAACGACTTGAAGTCCTTGAGATCTCCCAGCAAGCTGATGTTGACGACGACCCGCTGGGCGTTTTCCACAAACCCCCGAATCCCCGGGACGATATCGGTCACTTCGAGATGCATCTCTTCGGCGCGCTGTTTCATATCGATTAGGGCGGCTCTGATGTCATCCGTGGTCAAGGGGCGACGCTCAGGAAACGGCAACGGACTCTTTCTGGCACTCTTGGAGCGTTTGACCATTTCACTGAAAACCGGCATCAGCATCTTTTGCTCTTCCAGCTGTTTTCTCAACACAACGGCTTCCTCTTCGAGAGCGTTCAAGCCTTTGAAGTTGGGATAAATCATGATACCGCCGATCAACACCAGCGAAGCGGCGATAATCACCATATTGCGGATCATTTTATTGGGGATTTCGATCATGCCGCGCTCAGGCCCTATTTAATGGGTACGGTCACCGTAAACTGTAGAACGTTTTGGCCGTTCAGGGATTCGACGCTTTGTTTCTTCATCTCGGGTTGCCCCAGCAGCGGGGAAGCACGCAGCTCGGCCAGATAATTGGCCAGAGTGGTCTCCAGTGCGTTTCGCTCTGTGGCCACGAACCCGTTGATGAGCACAAATCGCCCGCTGGTTTTTATTGATGTCGTTGAAACCTCACCTAAATCGATGGTCGTCGTTGACAGTGAAATGGTGGCGGGCGTTCGGTTGACAACGTCCGTCAGGACTGCGGCGCCGATATAGCGCTGTGCCGCAACGGAAAAGACCTTCATGCGTCGCACCAAATCGCCGGCGAGTTGAGATACCATGGTGCGATCCAGTTTTGGAGACAACGACTCAAGCTCCTTCCTCATGGGGATGACTTCATTTTTTACGGTGATGATGGCCTTCGTCTGCCAGAAAATCACCACTACCAGTATCGTAAACAGCAGACCGAATGCTGAATATGCGATGCGATTGATTTGTCGCGATTGACGGATCTGATTTTTCTCTTTGTGAGTGAACAAAAAATTGGGGGTCGTCGCGTTATCCGAAAGGGCGGTGCCAACCGCAGGAAGATACGCCATGCGCTCAAACAGGGTTTCCGGGGTCGGTATTGATTGATCCGTCGCGGGCCGCTGAGAAAACGGCTCCATGGCCTCCACTGGCAAATCAAGATGTTTTGAAATCTGGCGCGCCACCCATGGATGGCCGGCAATGTCTCCTGAAATAAAGACCTTGCTGACGCCACTGCTGTCGTAGTGGGAAGCGTAATGTTCAATAGTCATGGCTACTTGGCGGATAATGCGCTCGAGGGGCGCGGCAATCATCTCGAAGACTTGGGCTTTGCTGAACGTCCGCCCGCTCTGGTTATGAGCCGATAGTTGATCCTTTAAAAAGTCGATGAGTAATTGGCTGCCAGCGGCCGTATCGCTCTGAGGAACAAAGGGATTGCCCTCCGGCATCTGCGGCTGTAAGTCCACTGAATGCGTGCTCCCAACAGACGCTCCGGGACGCATGTTTTCGGCGATAGCCTCGACAATGCTGTGGACCCCGGCCTTGATGTCACGTCCCAAGATTAGATTTCCGTCGGCATATATGGCAATACGGGACCAGTCCTTTCCCACGAACAAAGTACAGGCGGTTTTTCCTCCGGGATCGATCCACCCGGCTTTAATCAAATTCTGGATGGCAAAGGGAACGATTGAAACACCGGTTAGGGAGAAACCGCTCTTTTGAAAGGCCGTTTGAAGTTGTTTTAGCTCAGCCCGGGGTGCCGTGTAGGCAAGAAGGCGGGTTTTCTGAACCCCTTCGTCGAAAATGAGTCCCAATACGTGGTAGTCGAAAACATCCCGCACCTCGTCCAGCGGCGTTTCCCGCCGAAACGACCATTTGGCTGCATTGGGTATCTGGCGCGCCGGGATCTGCGGGATCTTCAATAACCGCATTTCCACATTGGCCGACGACATGGATACCCAGATATCATATTTTTTGTATCCGGAAGTAAAATCAGACAATGCTGCGCCAAGTGTTCTGATAAAATCGGCGCTGTCCACAATCATGTGGGTTTTCAGGGCCACCTTCTTGAAATCGGACAGTTCTGGTCGACCGTCGACGCCACGCAAAACCGCTGCCAGCAGGATAGCGGTGGATCGTATATCAACCCCGATGGTGACCGGAATCTTTGAAGAAAGGATTGTTGGAGCGGGTTTGCCCTCGGTTTCCGATTCGGGAAAGGGTTCAACCGCATCGGTATTGTCAACAGCGCCGCCGCCGCGATCCCGGATCAGTTCGAGGAGCTTTTCAGTTGATGATATCTCGTCGGATTTAGCCACTGCTATACTCCACCGATGGCTTCAACACTTTCTGTGGATCGCCAACACCTGTTGCAACGGATTGTATTTATCTCACATTATTAGCATAAGCGTTTAATATTCTGTAAAAAAAATAGCATTTTGTCAAGCAGGCGGATCAACGTGGCAGGGTATCCGATCCACACGAATGACCTCGTTGCGAAGATCACTACGACGCTGTCCCTCTCCGCATGAAGCAATCCTTCGGGAAATGATGCCTCGGCCGGGGATTACCTCCCGGAGCTGACCGATCTTCAAAAATTGTAATTCTGTGGCGACCTTGGCAAATGCAATAGGAGCAGCGCATGTGCCTCTTGCAGTAAATACCGGGAGTGTGTATCCTTGCGGATGCAATATGTAATAGTAGCAACGCGTTAGGATGCAATCCAGATACGCGGCAACTAGTTGCGGCGCAATAGTGGATTCAGCAGAAATGGGGTATCGGCATGACAAAGCGCGCACAGATTCGTGTCAACCTGACCGATCATATGGTTTTACTGGGTTTCGGCCTTGCAGCGGTCTATTGGGTGTTGGACTCAGTCCTTTATATTTTCCTGGATTATCGGACCAACATCTTTTACCGCTTTTTCGGTGTCAACCTGAACGAGGTCTGGACCCGGCTCGTCGTCACCTGCCTGTTTGTCATATTTGGTTCCCATGCGCAGTTCACCATTAATAAGCGCCGGGTTGTTGAAGATGAACTGCAGGAAAGCGAAAAAAGATACCGAACGATTATTGAGAGCATAGAAGACGGCTACTTTGAAGTGACGGAAACCGGTCAATTGTCTTTTTACAATGTTTCTCTGCAACGAATTCTGGGGTTGCCGGGTGAGGACCTGATGGGCAGAGACCTGCCCAAGTTGCTGGGAGAAGGAGCTTCCGGCGATCTTTCCGACATATTCCAGGCCATCATAAAATCCTCCGAATCCGTGAATACGTTTGATTGTACTATTGTCACACCCGATGGCGACCAACGATTCCTGGAATCATCCATCTCACCCATCGTCAACCAACGCCAAGTAGTCAGTGGATTGCGCGGTATACTGCGAGACGTGACCCAGCGCCGAAAAGAGGAGGCGTTGAAGCAGGAAAAAACTGCAGCTGAAGCAGCCAGCCGTGCCAAAAGCGAGTTTCTGGCAAATATGAGCCACGAAATTCGCACGCCGCTGAACTCAATCATCGGTCTGGTTGAATTGCTTCAAGAAACCACCTTGTCGCCGGAGCAGCAGGAAGATCTGGACGTGGTGTCATCGGCAGCCTACGCCCTGCTCTCGGTGATAAACGACATCTTGGATTTTTCAAAAATCGAGGCCGGAAAACTCGAACTGGAATCGACAGCCTTCGATTTCCGCGCTCTGATAAGCGAATCCATCAAGATTATGGCCTCCAAAGCCCATGAGAAAAACTTGGAACTTGTCTATCGTATCGAACGAGACGTTCCGACCTGGTTGCTTGGGGACCCGGCACGCTATCGCCAAATCATTATCAATCTCATCGGAAACGCAATCAAATTCACGGACGCCGGAGAGATCGTCTGCGTTGCTTCCTGCGACACCGACAACCGTTCAGAAGCCCTCGTCAAATTCAGCGTTCGCGATACCGGCACCGGCATCCCCAAAGACAAACAGAAAAAAATATTCGGTGCGTTTGCCCAGGCCGACGGCAGCACTTCACGCAAATACGGCGGCACCGGCCTCGGATTGGCCGTATCCTCTCAATTGGTAGGACTCATGGGTGGCGACATCTGGGTGGACAGTGACCCTGGACAGGGGAGCGACTTTCAGTTCACGGCAAAATTTGTCGTCGCCGAGGACAAGAGGTCTTGGCCGGATGCCGAATCTTTGCTGGAACTCAAAGGAAAACGCGTTCTCATTATAGATGACAATTTCGCTGCTCGGCACAGTCTTCATGATGTTCTGACTGATTTTGAAATGATCGTTAACGCCGCAGAGACGCTGGCCGAAGCAAAACAGTGGGTTCAAGCCGCCGCCGATGAAGGAAAACCCTATGGCATTGTTCTCTTGGATGCAGAAATGCCTAACGATGACGGCCTCCGACTGGCCCGGTGGCTGGACACGGCGTCCGTCGGTGCGCCCAAGAAAATCCTCATGGTCCCCTATTCACGTGTTCGGACGTCCATCGACACGGCGGGGTTGAATCTTAGCAGCACCGTCACTAAGCCCGTCAGCCAGCAGGTGCTTTTCGAACATCTTTTAATGTCTCAGTCCGGCACTCTATGGAAATCCCCTGAAAAATCGAGTGACCGCCATCTCGAACCGGTGACGCCCCAACCTTCTCTGAATATTTTGGTAGCTGAAGACACCCCATTCAACCAGAAATTCATCAGCCGCCTCATGGATCGCTGGAACCACCAGGCGGTCATTGTTGAAAATGGTCTGGCGGCAGTGGAGTCCCGCCAAAAAGGGTCCTTCGACGTCATCCTGATGGACGTCCAGATGCCTATGATGGACGGACTTGAAGCAACCCGAACGATACGGCGAATGGAGATGGCACAGGGGCTGCCGCGCATTCCCATCATCGCCATGACTGCCCATGCCATGAAAGGCGATCAGGAATTGTGCTTGGACGCCGGCATGGACGCCTATATTTCAAAACCAATATCCTCGGATATCCTTAAGGAAAAGCTTGCCCAGTACACGACGGGGGTGGCGGAAAACGCGACACTGCCGGATGAGACAGCCATTGAAGGCGACACCTTTGACAAAGCCTCGTTGCTGAATGCCTTCGACCATGACTGGGAATTTTTTTCCGAAGCCGTGGATATGTTTTTGGAAGACTACCCGCCCATGGTCGATGAAATCAGATCGGCCATCATGGATTCGGACGCGAAGCGCCTGCGACGCCAGGCTCATGCCCTCAAAGGGATGCTGGGTAATTTTCAGGCGGTATCCGCCGTCAAGGCGGCATTGATCCTCGAAGATATGGGCCGAGACAATCAGTTTGACACGGCCGACACAGCTGCCTTAAAGCTGGCGGCTGAAATAGATCTTTTGAGGAAAGCGCTGGAGAACCTTCTTAAGGAATCAATGAACGCATAACCCCCACAGGCGAAAGGGTACTCAACATGTCAGATGGACTTGATGTGATCATCGTAGATGACGACGAAGATGTCTGCCGGTTGCTGGAGGACATCGTCAAGCGATTTTATGTATGGGGGGAAATTGTCGCTTTCACGGACTCAGATAAGGCCCTTGAGTTCTGCATGGCCAGAGAGAGCTCGCTGGCTATCTTTATCGTGGATATTTTTCTCAATAACAAAAGCGGGTTTTTGTTTCTCGACGGCGTTTCTGAAAAATACCCCACCGCCCATGAAGATGCGGTGCTCATTACCGGCAACGCCAGCGACGACATCGTGAACATGTGCGTTGCCTCTGATGTGAACCACCTGCTGGAAAAACCCATACGCCCCTTCGCACTCCAACTGGCGGTGCGTTCAATTACTTCTAAATATTTGAAGTTTGCGAAAAAACTGCTCCAGGACGCCAACTTCGCGGAAAGCGTGGCGCGTTTTTAGGAGTGCCGGCTGTATCGCCCCTCCCGTCCACAGGGAACGCCACGGCATGGCAGACGTGTGCCGAATCGGGAGGGGATCCGCCTTCGCCAAGGCTATGGCGGACAGATAAACCCCTCGCCCTACATTTTCAGAGCCACGCATGTAAGGCTTTCGTAGAAACGACGTGCCCCATTACGGCCCCGTCGTGACTTTCCACATCCCTTCATAAAACTCAGCGCCGGTTGCCCCTTCGGGCCTCGATGACCCTGCGGTGCCCGACACCTGGATGCCCCGGGTGCTGACCCCCAGCGACTCCCGGCTCCCTTGGTAACTGTTGAGCCCACCGCTGGCTGGCTCAAGGGCGACGTCTCCCAGGGGACTGTCTGATGCATAGACGACAATCTGGTCTTCACCATACGGGGGTGAGACCTTCAAATCGAACCGGTCTTCCGCGTCTGGGATACGATACACCTGGCCGGCCTTAAATTGCGTTTGCCTGCGGTATGTGTTGGGCAACAGCTGAATGATGCTCCCGTTAGAGGTGATATCGACAATGCGGGCGTAGAAATCGCGGTTTCCTTGAATGAAGATCTCGATGCGCTCACCATCTCGGTAATGTTTTCGGCTAGTCCAGACCTTTACGGTCAGTGGGCCATCGACGTCCATGCTGGCAGGGGCTCCGCTCGCCGCCGGTGACGCGGGCGGAGGTTTGAGCCCGTATTCCACCTCCGCCTTTATCCAAACATGATAGCGATTGTTGCCTTCGATACCCAGATCTTTTTGCTCGAGTACTGTGACGACACCGGCGCTTGCCCCCTCAATCACGTCCTGTGTAATTTCAAAATTTTCCACTGTTGTCTTTGACGAAATATACGTCTTGGCCTGCTCAACCGCCTGACGTTTGGCGTTTGCCATGGCAGTTTGCCGGGTCTGCGAAAGGGTCTTGTCTTCGGACAAGTATGCAAAGCCGTCCACTTCCTGGATCATCGAGCGTTTTTCCTGATCCGGAACGACGGAGATTCCCCGGGTCACTGGATCTGAAGCTAAGGATGGGAGGGTGGCCGTCCCGACAATTCCAAAAGCCAATAACGCGCAGATTATTAACGGCCGGCATCGATTCATTGCGCTACGAGTCGTCATAAGTCCTCCATGATGAGATGGCTTGGACCTGAAATATACTCCGTGCCCATTGAAAAAACAACCATCGGCCCATGATGGGTTCATAAAGCAGAACGGTTTCGCTCAAAAACCAGGAGGTGCCTCTGACCATGGCCTTGAGGAAGGTTGAATACGAAAACACTCACCATGAGGTGATACCCCAGCGTGTCTTCCATGGCCTCCCTTTCGGCGGAAGCCATGAAACCATCGCATTCATCGGCACCTTGTGGCCCTCGCATGGCAATGATGCGCGCGTTTTCACCGGCAAACGGTGACGCCGCCCGAAGTGTTACAGGCAGATCTCCGAGGGCACGGCTCACCACGGCATCGAAGCTTTTCTGAAACTGCGGCCAAAGGTGAATGTCATCGGCCCTAGCGTGAATCGCATCCACATTGGGCACTCCACGCGCCCGTATGAGGTACTGGAGAAAACTGATTTTTTTCCGGACCGCATCCACCAGCACTACGCGGCTCTCAGGCATCATGGCTGCCACCACCATACCTGGGAATCCGCCACCCGTACCGATATCCATAATGTTTCGGCAACCGCCGAGATGTGGGATCAGTGCCAGTGAATCGACAAAATGACGAATGGCCACCTCGTCGGCGGCAACGATGCGCGTGAGATTGGTCCGCTCGTTCCATGCGAGAAGCGTCTGTGCATAGGCGGCAAAAAAGGTCATTTGCGCAGAAGACACCGTAACACCGTGCATCGATGCACCGTCGGAAACAATGGCGTTCCATTCTGTGGAACCGATTTGCATTCATCACATCCTTTGAGCCAGTCTCTCAACAGCCATGCAGACTAAGGCGTACAGGTGGGGTTGCTCTTCGAAGGCTGGTCCGAAATGGCTACCGCATCGTCGAAGGACATGACGATACTCAAATCACCACCGCTGAAAGAGGTCTTGGCGTTGGGATAGCGTTTCTTGAACACCCGGATCATGGAGGCGTTTTCACGAAGCACCGTGGCAGAAAACGATTTGTAGTTGTTTTCGATGGCGATACTCTCAAGGAATTCCAGCAGAAATGCACCGATCCTATTGCCCTGAAAGTCTTCTCTGACCACGAAGGCGACTTCGGCGCAATCAGCAGACTCCTCCGCATAGCTACCGATAGCCATGATCTCTTTTCTCCCCTTGGTCTGCACCAAACCGATGACCGACATGTTTTTCCGGTAGTCGACGCTAGCCCACTGGCGCTGGGCCACCTCATGGGAAAAAATCTTCATCTTGTAAAAAAACCGCATGTAGATGGTTTCTTCCTGAAGGGAATAAAAAAAGTTGCGATACATGAATTCATCTGACGGCAGCAACGGTCTGAATTCGATGACTTTTCCGTTTTTCAGTTTCATAGTGGTTTTGTAATTTTCCAGAAACAGCATGTCTTCCTGAGCGGGCGGCATCTGATCCCTGAAAATATAATGGCGTTTTCGGGCCACATCGATGAGCTCCGCCCTGAACTTGGGATGCGCCACCTGGGCAAGTTCCATGACCCGTTGATAAATACTTTTCCCATGCAGGGTGGCGATGCCGTATTCGGTGACAATGAAGTTGACGTCACCACGCGTAGTGGCCACACCTGCCCCTTCGCTGAGATGCGGAACGATTCGTGAAACGGTGTCGTTCTGTGCCGTGGAAGGCAGGGCAATGATGGAAAACCCTCCCTTGCTCATGGCGCTGCCCCGGATGAAATCGACCTGGTCCCCGATGCCCGAATAAAATAGGTAGCCCATGGAATCAGTGCTGACCTGGCCGGTGAGATCGACTTCGAGGGCAGAGCTGATGGATACCAGGTTATCGTTTCGGGCGATCACAGTCGGATCGTTGACGAATTCAGATGACCTAAAATAAAAGGCTGGGTTATTGTCCACGAACTGGTAGATTTTTTCTGAGCCCATGCACAGCGAGGCAACGACCCTTCCGGGCAACAAGGATTTCTTCCGGTTGGTGATGACCCCCTTTTCGAACAACGGCAACAACCCGTCGGTGATCAACTGGGTGTGAATACCCAAGTCGTTCTTATTGTCGAGATATTTCAAAATGGCGTAGGGAAGATGGCCAAAGCCGATCTGCAGCGTTGCACCGTCTTCTACCAACTGGTTGACGTAAAACCCGATTCGCATGGCCACTTCTTCGTTCTTTGATGTGGGCAGGCTTTCCACGAGGGGCTCTTCATGCATCACGATATAGTCGATGTCGTTGACATGAACGAAGCTGTCACCCCATGTTCGCGGCATCCGTGGATTGACCTGCGCGATGACCATCTTGGCGTTCTCAATGCCCGATAAGGTAATGTCCACGCTGACACCGAGGCTGCAGTATCCGAAGCGATCCGGAGGGCTGACTTGAACGAGCGCCACATCGAGACCGATTTGCTGCCGCGAAAACAGTCGTGGGATTTGCGAAAGGTACATGGGCAGGTAGTCGATCTTGCCGTCGAATGCGGCCTGCCGCATGGGCGCGCTGATGAAAAAGAGTTTGAGCGCGAACCGGCGAAAAAACGATGGGTCGTCAACGAATTCGGCCAGCGTGTGAGAGAGCATCTGGTAGACCTGGATATCCTGCAAGCCCACATCGTTGGCCATCGCACGGATGAGGTGCTGGGGTTCGCCGCAGGCAGTGCCGATAAACACGCGGCTCCCCTGCCGGATCTTCGTCATCGCCTCTTTGGCGGAAACAATTTTTTCAGGGCAGTACTGTTGGAGATTCATGGGCGGCTCCTTGTACTTTGATGTCCCCGTAAAAAGTCGGATGCCTCTTTTGCTGCCATCCCGGCGAAAGCCAGGATCCTGTGATTTCAAATGCTTCTGGATTCCAGATCACGTCCGGCATTTCGATCGGAAGACTTTTTGCGGATTCATGGACTTTATCCTTGGGATGCCAATATGATATATATGTGATCATATCGTCAAGAAAAAGGATCACTCAGATGCCATGCAGACTATGCCGCCTTTTGCCGTGGCCGGCCTATTTCAGAGATTTTCCGGGCACGCATGGCCGTATGAAGCGGAGATTTTTTTGGTTATCCAGAATGCCCCAGCCGTTTCACTGGCGGTTGATTTGCTCGGGATCGAAATCGCAATCGGGATCGAAAGCGATTTATACATTCTGAGATCGGCCGATTAATGGCGCCAGTGGCAGGGGCGATCTCGCCGTGTTCTTGCTCCGCACAATGACATTTCGATTTGGGTGGCTTGCCCTATCAATCCGATTCATTCTTGGCAATACGGCGCGCAGGTCAGTTGATCATTGAAAAACGGTGATAACTGCGGCACTGGAGCTTCACAGAGATCCAGATAATCTTGTGAGAAACTATAGCCATTGATCTTTTTTGTTGACATCACCGGTTTCGATTGTATAATAGCGTGTTTACATACATCTGAAGCCAAAATCGCAGGTCGATGGCAAATTCCCCGTCCGGTATGAAACCCTTGGCGGGGGTTTTTTTTTCCAGAAACGCCCCGAGGCACCAACAGACGCAACCACAAGAAGGACTGAAGACCATGAAAGGCGAATTTAAACGAATCCGAAACATCGGAATCAGCGCACACATCGATTCCGGCAAGACGACCCTGACCGAGCGCATCCTTTTTTACACAAACCGGATCCACACGATCCACGATGTCAAAGGCAAGGATGGTGTCGGCGCCACCATGGACTCAATGGAACTGGAAAAGGAGCGCGGGATCACCATTGCCTCGGCGGCGACCTACTGCGAGTGGGACGGCCATGAAATCAACATCATCGATACCCCCGGACATGTGGATTTCACCATCGAAGTCGAACGGTCATTGAGGGTACTTGACGGGGCGATTCTGGTGTTATGTGCGGTGGGCGGTGTTCAGTCTCAGTCCATCACGGTGGACCTGCAGATGAAACGCTACAAGGTGCCCGCCATCGCTTTTGTCAACAAGTGCGACCGCAGCGGTGCCAGTCCTACGCGGGTGATTCGTCAGTTGAGGGAAAAACTCGGGCATAACGCCGTGGCCATGCAGCTTCCCATCGGCCTCGAAGCCGACTATAAAGGCGTCGTGGACCTGGTGCGCATGAGGGCCATCTATTACGACGGCCCCAATGGTGAAACCCTTCGTTTTGAACCCATTCCAGACGCCCTCCAGGCAGAGGCCGTCGAGGCGCGCGAACGCCTCCTGGATGCAGCCTCTGTTTTCTCAGACGAACTGACCGAAGCTATTCTTGAAGAAAGTGCCATCCCTGAGGCGCTGATAATCGCTGCGGTGCGCGCAGGAGTACTCAAGCGTCAACTCACGCCGGTGTTCATGGGCTCCGCCTATAAGAACAAAGGCGTTCAGAGTCTGCTTGACGGGGTGACCCAGTATCTGCCTTATCCGGCGGAGGTAGAAAACCAGGCCCTGGACATGGACCATGACGAGGCCCCTGTTTTTCTCAATGCCGATCCGAATGCGCCGCTAGTGGCGCTGGCATTTAAATTGGAAGACGGTCAATACGGCCAGCTCACCTATATTCGAGTATACCAAGGGCACCTCAAAAAAGGCGACACCGCCATCAACACGCGGTCGGGTAAAAAGATCAAGATCGGCCGTCTGGTGAGGATGCACGCCAGCCAGATGGAAGACATCGACAAGATTCCTGCCGGCTACATCGGCGCGCTCTTCGGCATCGATTGCCATTCAGGAGACACATTTGCCGCCCCCGGTCTAAACCTTTCTATGACGTCCATGTTCGTCCCGGAGCCTGTCATCTCACTGAGCATCGTGCCGGCAGACAACAAATCCCAAATCAACATGTCCAAAGCCTTGAACCGTTTTTCCAAGGAAGATCCGACATTTCGAACCTTCGTCAACGACGAAACCGGCGACACCATCATCGAGGGCATGGGCGAGCTTCATCTTGAAGTCTACGTTGAGCGCATGCGCCGTGAGTACGACGCCTCGGTCACCACCGGACAGCCCCAGGTGGCCTACCGCGAGACCATCACCCAGCGCGCAGAATTCAACTACACCCACAAAAAACAGACCGGCGGCTCCGGTCAGTACGGCCGTATTGCCGGATGGGTCGAGCCGGTGGCAGATGCCGATTTTGTTTTCGAAAATAAGGTCACCGGCGGCTCCATTCCCACGGCGTACATTCCTGCCTGTGAAAAGGGCTTTGCATCCTGCATGAAAAAAGGCCCGAAAATGGAGTTTCCGGTATCCGGCATCAAGGTGGTCATCAACGATGGTGCAGCCCACTCGGTGGACAGCTCAGACATGGCTTTCCAGGCTGCCGCTCGAGGCGCCTTCAGGGAAGTATACAGCAGAGCCAAACCGGTGATCCTTGAACCGATCATGAAGGTGGTGGCGGAAACGCCCACCGAGTTTCAGGGTGCGGTGATGGGACTGCTCAACCAGCGCCGAGGGATCATCGTCGGCGCCCAGGACGAAGGCCCCATGTGTACTATTGAAGGGCAGGTCCCCCTGGCGGAAATGTTTGGTTTCTCCACCGTGCTTCGGAGCTCTACCCAGGGCAAAGCACAGTTTACCATGGAGTTCGACACATATCGCCAGGTACCGGTATCGATCGCTGAAGAACTGATCAAAAAAGCGGCTGAAACGAAGAAGAAGGTGGCGTAACGAGGTCACATGCCGTCATTCAGTATCACCGCCAAGGTGACGCCTTCGACTCAGAGCATCGTCTCGGAGCCACGCCTGACGATTCCCGATGCGTCGTCGATCGTCTACCTGAAGGAAAGGACCCTTAACATGCTTAAAAACGATTTGATCCAACGCAATCCGTTGCGGTTTCTCAACGAACGTAACGAGAACGCCCTGGACGTCGGCGAATTCGGCGGTATCCTGGCCCGCGCCGGTGTGGGAAAAACCGCACTCATCGTTCAGTTGGCCATGAACGCAATGCTCAAGGGCCATCGTGTCCTGCACATCAGCCTCACGGATCCGGTCAACAAAGTCAATCTGTGGTACCAGGAAGTCTACCGGCATTTGACTCATGGTGACGACGCCGCCCAGGCCCGGACGCTTTGGGAGCAGTTGCTGCCGTACCGGTTCATCATGACCTTCAAAGCAGAAGGCTTTCGCCTGCCGGTACTGGCCGAGCGCCTCGGGGATCTCAGGGAGCAAAACATCTTCACCCCCACGGTCATCATAATGGACGGATACCCCTTCGAAGAAGCCGGTCATGAAAACCTTGCGGCCCTAAAGGCTTTTTCAAAAGGCAGTGGAATGCGCGTCTGGTTCACTGTCCGTACCCATCGTCATGAGACTTCGGATGAAATCGGTTTGCCGGCCCAGTTGAGTAATCTTAACGAGTTGTTTGATGTGCTGGTCCAACTGCAGCCCGACGGCAAAGTGATCAACATAGAAGTGCTCAAAGGCATGGACGCCGCCGCCACCCCTTCCACGCTGGTTCTGGACCCCACCACCATGCTCATCGTAGACGGACGGCAATTGTAACACGGTTGAACTGATTTCGCGTCCCAAGCGTCCTTCCCAATGATGCCGCTGCCCCGTGACCGGGCCAGCGGCATTTTAAATGCGCGTTTTTCCCTATCAATACGGCCTATCTTGACAGCCTGGATGGTGTTGATTACGGTGGAAGTGCATTTGAGAACCATTGTCATAAAAACGTTCCATTTATGCAAACATACCTGATCTTGGGGGATACCACCGATGACTAACGAACGAAATGCCATCATGGATCACGGTGGACGGCGTCTGGGTATCGACAGGCGGCAGATCGCTTTGCCTCATCCCGGTGTCGATCGACGCTCCGGCGATGAACGTCGTGCCGATGGTGATCGTCGAGCAGCATGGTCCTTTAGCGCTGGATCAGATGAGCGCCGCGAAACCTTCCACCTCAAATAACACCAGTGGCCTGGCACCCATAGCCCATTACCGCAGCGCTCTTTTGGAATATCGAGAGGGGGAGAAATGGGTAAAATCGGAGAAGCGATCAAACACTTGCTTGAAAAACGGCAGGAAGCCCGGCATCCCTACGAAGTGGAAGTCAACTACGACATCCACCAAAAAGCCTTTCAGGATTACATTCGGGACATCAGCCGGGGAGGCACGTTCATTCGCACCAAGAACCAGATCGCCGTGGGGCATAGGGTTTCACTGTCCATCCCCTTGGACCACCTCGAGTGCGAAGTCCACTTCATCGGAGAGATCGCACGAAAGGACCATGAGGGGATCGGCATCAAATTTCTCGACATTCGACCCGAAGACGAAGCCGCCATCGCCAGTTTTATAGCGGCGCTCGACGCCAGAGCTGCACAGCCGCTATCGCCGTGATCTTCAACAGTCTCCGGCTGCCGGCGAACGAAGATAAAAAAAGCCGTCATCCTTTAAAAAAAGGATGACGGCTTTTTTGTGGTGCCGAAGGGGAGATTGGATGGGGAGTCGTAACATACTGAAATTATTAAACTGGAAATGGAGTGGTTGCGGGTATTTTGCCGGGTTTTGCAACCTATCCGCAACCATTTTCCACGATTTGCAGACCATCGCTGGATGGAGGCAAAAACCGCACCTTCAGACCACCGCCCTACCCTTTTCGCCTGCAGGCCATCTCCGGCCTCACCGGCCAGAACCACCAACTTAATCCAATTGAACTCAAATCAACTTAAATTTACCCAGCCGAGCTGTCCATCGCCGACCAGCCCCGGAAAAAATCACGTCGCTGATCGAATCCAACTCTAAAATGAAAGTGTGTGTCCCTTCCATCCTGTAATTGGTCATCACGAAATGACAGATCTGATCGATGGTAACGCCAGCACTCATGTCTCGCCCTCACGCTATCCAGCGCCCCCCTTGGAACCCGTCAACCGGTATCCTGACAATCTCCGGAGGATGTTAAATCGTTTAGCTTGCTCATGACCCGTCAAATACGCGGAGTCCGATATTAAAAAACAGGACTGAAACTACCCGAAATTAGGAAGGTTTTAGTTGGATTTTCCGTCCATTGGGTCCGGATGCCCAGGTATTCCCAAAATTGCCCATATCAAGAGGCCTGCCCTCTCCGTAAAGCTTATGCGTCCTCAATGAATGACCGCAATACTTACATTTGTATTTGTAAGGAGGGTCTGGCGTGCACTGTGGCAAACTACTGTCCACTCCATCTGCTTCTTTGCAAAAATGGCAATATTTTTCGTACGGTTCTATTAACTTTTCGAAAATAGTTGGGGCTTCAACTGGATCATAGGGGCATTCATCGAAATTTACATTTCCATGCGCATTGTATTCATTGCTCTGTTCGAGTAACCAGTCGTCGTCATCAATATCGGGATCAGGTTCATAGGTTGCCATCTGCAAATTCGTCAGGCAATCACATTGATGGATAAAATAGGTGTTACCATGTGCGTCGCAATCAAGCTTGGAGCATGGCGTATTGCAGAATGGACATGGTTGTTGATTTCTTTGCGCCCAAAATATCCAATCCATCATCTGACCCGGGGTAATCTGATTTGGATTCATGGGCATTTCCTCTCTCAGATTTCAATAATCCATGGCTTATGAACACGGATGGTAAGGTTCTGTCGAAATATTGAGAAAATTTATCCGGGCCAATCCATCACCTCTGCAATAACCGGCGCCGGCAACGGCCGAGGCAGAATGGTGGTACCCAGGGCATCCCCATCACCAATTTCAGTCACTCGTCTTAAAGCAAAATCGAAGCGCTTAAATTACCATGAGGCATTATTTCAGGATGACGAGGTCATCATCCAGCCCGTGGCGGAGACTATCGAGCCTGGGGGAATATATTCTAATGGTTTCGACCTGAATCGGTTTGATCCTCAAAGGGAAGTAGCTCGGGCTGTCAAGCAAGTCTCTGAGCGGAGCCGAGCCGTTAGAACGTGCATGAAGAGCGGCTTCGGTCAGCCAAGCGATCATACGTTGGTCTTCGACGAAAAGAGTTGGCCCGGATGAGTATATACCCTTTGAGCCGGTTTCCTTAAGCACACCCCAGTCCAGAAACGAACGCAACACGCGCCGTGCTGCTCGGGAGACAGTCTCCCGTTCACCATATTGCTCGCGGACCCGGCGCTGGACATGAGCCGCTGCAGCGGAACCTTGCAGCCTCAGAAGCCGACCGGCCTGGGTGGCTACGCCCGACCAGAACGGATAAGCAGCTGTTACCATGCCCCAATGGATGGCCAGATGGTCGGATCGCAGAGCATGTTTGAGTAGGTCCAATCCCTCGTCGCGCAGGGCCTTGAGTTCGCTTGGAACCGTTAGCCACGTCTTAAGGAGAATCGTGATGATTTTTTCACGATTGCCGCGCTCAGCCTTCCCACCCACAGACACCTTGTCTTTCAAAAGCTCCTGCAGAGCCTCATTGATCACAGATTTGTCATTTCCTGCCAGGACCAGATTGGCAGTTCGTTCAAACCATTCCAGCCGCACTCGCTGGCTGAATCCGATCTGATCTGTTCTCCGTGTCATACGCCCCTCCTCTCGATCTGTACCAGAGGGACGATGAGTTCTTCGATAGAAGCGCCACCGTGACTGACTGTGCGTTGCGTTTCTTGAACAAAGGCCTGCCGGGGAGGAGCCAAAAGGGCAAGGTAGTCCTCGGGAAGACCAACGGAGCCCCATTCGAGCGCAGTTGGAAACCTTTCCTTCACCTTGCTGCGAAGGATCTCGTCTGGATAGACACGGACGCGTTCTCCGCGCAGGTCAGCAACAACCCCTTCCGCAGGACGACCGCAACCTTCAGCCTCGATGTTGCCATGGTCCGAGGTCAGGTAGACCCGGAATCCACTGTCCAGAAGCAGATATAGAAGGTCACCGAGATAAGGCTTCTTTGCCCACTGTCCGACCTGATTGTGCATCCCGGCGGAACCCATTTCCATACCGTGCATGATCTTATCAACCTTGTCGACTACAAGCCCGGCGATTCTTACCTGTGGATGAGAGAGCGCCTCTGAAACGGATTCCAGACTGCGATCACCCAGCCCCTTAACGTACACCACTTGATTTGTTGTATAGCCGTGGTCCGCCCAGAACTGTGACCAAAGCGCCGGCTCCTTGCCCGTGGTGTGGATACTGTTCGGAAAAAAAATGGGTGCCTTGCCAGCAAAGGTGGCCTGGCGCGAAACAGAGGTGAGAGACGGAATCCACGCAAAAACGGCTTGGTCTCGGAAACGGAAACCGGGCTTCTTTGATGCGAGTGCACCACGAACCACCAACCACTGATCCATAGATAGACCATCCACCACGATCAAGGCAATCTTCGCGTACCGGTCGTTGTCCACCTGATAAGCAAGAAAGCGCGGGAGATGATGTAGCATCACCGGCGGCACCGGTGGGAGGTTGACCAAGCCTGCGTATCTCTTTAACAGCCAACCGGCAAATCCGGCATCCACCCGTGTCTGCAATTCCTCTGCGTGTTCGATCAATTCCCTGTCGACGGTATCGGGCAGCTCATTCAAGAGTAAAGTCAGCTCCGCCCAACCACGGGCAAAGTGGAACCACTCCGTGTGTTTTGCATCGTGGGCCGGAATAGCCATCTGAAGGCTCTCTATTAGTTTGCCAAGTCGACGAGACCTATCCTCGATGGAAACAGTCTGGATACCGATGCCAACCCAGGTTTTGGATAAGGCATCAGCTTGGTCGTGGGGCACTGAATGCAGCAGTCCCTCAACGAACAGATTATCGATATAGACACGAATGTCATCGTGGCCGAAGGGAAGATCGACAGGCCCCTCAATGGTCAGGCCGTAAGGCTTCCCATTATCATGGACACCTAATGATCCTTTGTTTGCTTCGCGGTCGAGAAAGATCGGCCAACGCTCTTGGAGGAAATTGAAGAAAGCCTCTCGGTCCGTCACCAATCGCTCCAACGGCCATTCGTTGAAATGGGTGCTTTGTTGTAGGATTTGGACGAACCGCTCATTGAGCGCCGTCGGGATGCGCTGGCCGCGATAATGGCGGCGCAGCAGCACCCGCAAAAGGTCCGATGACTGTTTAATCAACTCCGGAGCTATTCCAAAGACGTGTCTGAGAACGAACTCCTTGGTGGCGTTGTCGCCCAACTGGCCCGGGGCATGCCTTCTCTGAGCCTCATACAATGCATCGAGGTCCCCACGATCCAGGGCGGTCACGACCAGATAACTGAGGTTCGGGAAAATATCACCAAGATTGAAACTGAGCCTTCGACCGGCCTGAAGCAGATCGAAGGGCAATCCTACGAGGTCGCTGGCTTGGGAACGCAAGACGACCACGAGGTCCGTGTGCTCGCCCCGGTCCCAGCGGGATCGAAACTTCGATTCATAGGCGTAGCGGAATGCGATATGATCTTCAAAGGGAATCAGCTCGAAGCCCCGTTCGCGAATACCTTCGAGAATTCCTTCTTCGAGTAAAAGCCCATCCGGGTCGGCCGCCAGGGTAAGCCGAGCGACCTTCGGTGTAAACTCCTTGAGAATTTGATCGCGCCAGCTAATCATTGCCAACGCCCTCCACCCGGATTACAAGCAGTGGCACCATCTCGGGATAGGCATGGGCCTTCTGCTCAAGCTGCTCCTGGAAGCTTCGCTCTTCCTGGGCCAGAAGGTTTAGACGATAGTTGCGGACCTGGGGGAGGCCGATTCGCTCGGTGGCTCTGCGACGGGCGGCAAAAGCGTAATCGGCTTTTTCGCGTTCCCGAGAAATGCGTGCACTGTGCTCCTGCATGAGCGCTTCGTAGATGGGCCGTCCGTGTTCCTCCGCAACGCTCGCCAACTGCTCGCAAGTAGCTTTCGAGACCGAGGCTCCCAAAACAGAGCGAACTTGCGTAGTTGTCGCAAGGAACTGATCCCACAAGTGCCTGGCCGTCGGCATGTAGACCATGCCGTTGTCAGCCAGAAAGAGAGGCATGATCCTGCGGCGATTCCACTCCATGGAGGCGATGGCGATCCGCCACAAAGACCATATGCCGTGGACTTCGTCAGCGATACCGGAGATCGATACCACCGGGACCGGCTGACCTGGAACGAAACGGGCAACCCGCATAGCCAGACCGCGCACTCTCGGTTCTTCGAGGGTAAGGTGCCGTGCGGTTGGAAGTCTTTCGGCTTCCTTGCCGCTGAATACCACGTTCTCGTATGTTTCACCGTCAGGCCAGGTGAGGTTCCAGCTCTGGCTCTTCCTCTTGGCTTTGCCGCCATGAGCCTTAAGATAACTCACGGTCATGCTCTCCACCCAATGGGGCATGGGGTGGGTCAGTAGACGTTGGGCTTCGCCGGGTTCCAGGTCCTCGGTCGCGCCGAGAACAGAGGCCGTGTTTCGCGCTTCGCGAGCCTGCTCCTGCAAACTGGCAACAACGTTCTCCACTGAGTCCTCCACCTTTTCGGGATTGAGGATCGCTTCGACATACATCTCGTCGAACATATGGCCCGCTTGGGCCGAATCGAGGACATCACCGGTCTTGTCGATGCCGAACTCCTCGAAGATTACAGCGAGTTTCTGCTCAAGTACTTCCCTGACGCGGTGCTCGACCGAATCTTCAAAAACGAAATTGACCGCGCGAACGATATGAGACTGTCCAATGCGATCCACTCGGCCGATCCGCTGTTCCAGGCGCATCGGGTTCCAAGGAATGTCATAGTTTATCACTACATGGCAGAATTGCAGGTTCAAACCTTCACCGCCGGCATCGGTTGAGATAAGGATACGAGTACCTTTGGCAAAGGCTTCCTGGACCCGCTTGCGTTCATCCATACCCATGGAACCATTCAGACAGACCACAGAGAACCCTCGGTCGGTCAAGAATTGACGCAGCATCTCCTGGGTAGGCACGAACTCGGTGAACACCAGAGCTTTAAGTTCCAGGTCCCCTTCTTCAGACTGTAGGCGGTAGAGCCAATCGAGCATCGCCTCAGCTTTGGCGTCAGGACCGACTTGCTCGCAACGGGTGGCGGCATCCAACAGCAATTTGACCTCTGCGCGCTCGTTTTTAAGTGCCTTGAGCCGAGTGCGAAGCAGCATGTCTACCTGCTCTTGGGCGTCCAGGTCTGCCCATTCCTCCTCTGAGGTGAGTTGGAACAAGGTCAGTTGCTCCTGTGGTGCGACGAGCGCTTCGAGCCGCCTTTCAAGCGTAGTGCGGATGGCACTCGTGCTGGAAACCACCAGGCGCTGCATCAGGATCATCAGGAAACCGATGTAGCTTCGCTTCTCCCGCATGGCCTGGTTGTAACCTTCGCGCACGTATCCAGTTACCGCCTCATAGAGGAGTTGCTGGTTGCGATGACGCTCCTCCCAGGAGACCGGAGCAAGTTGTGTTCGCCGGGGCTTGAACAGCGGTCTCCCCTCGGCATCAATAGCGCGACGTTTCTCGGTGCGGATCACATATGGCTGGACCCTTTCGCGTGTGACGCTACTGATATCCGGAAACTCCTGGGCGTCGATCAAGGACACCAGCCGGTGAAAGGCGTCGGTCTTTCCTTGGTGCGGAGTTGCCGAAAGTAGCAGGAAATAAGGAGCAGCCTCAGCGAGGCCCTGGCCCAGCTTGAAACGGGCTACCTGATCGGTGCTGCCCCCAAGTCGGTGCGCTTCGTCCACAATTATTAAGTCCCAACCGGCGGAGATCAGACCCTCGAACCGCTCGCGATTGTATTCGCCAACTTGGGCTGCGCTCCATCCACGACGCTTATCCATGGGCTTGACCGAATCCATGGGCACGACCGCCTGTGAGAACATCTGCCAAGCATTGGCGGGCAGCGCTTCTGAAACATGATTCACTTTGTCCCCGTTTTCCTGCCTGGATGCCAGGGAGATCCGTTTTAGCGTCTTGATATCCTCGGGGAGTACAAGCTGGAAAGTCTCGCCGAAGTGAAAGCGCATTTCGCTAACCCACTGACTCACTATCCCTTTCGGGGCGATGACGAGCGTCCGTTTGACCAGTCCTCGCAGCTTCAGCTCCCGCTGTATAAGACCGGCTTCGATGGTTTTTCCCAGGCCTACCTCGTCTGCCAGGAGATAGCGTACCCGGTCATTTGCGATGGCACGGGACAGGGCCCTGATCTGGTGTGGAAGCGGGATAACTGAGGACTCGATAGGTGCTAACAGGACGTCTTGAGTCAGAGCGTCGGCCACCCTTGCGGCTGCGGCGATATAGGTGATATCGTCACCGGTACCCGTTCCAAAATTCTCCAAAGATGCGAGCCTGGATGCAGGGACGCAGACCACCGAATCGCTACCGGGCAGCCATACCCGGCAGGTCGTCTCGCCCCAAAGCGTCTGGATCTCGATGACTTGGCAAAGTTGCCTGTGCTCGATGCTGTATCGCCACTCTCCGACCACGTCTGTATCACTCCGGTATCGAAAAGTCGTTATGCACTGCGACGGATGCAATCTCTATCGCGCCATCCTCACATTGCCAGTAGTGCAAGTGGTATTGGTAGTCGATATCGCGGCGCATTGCCCCATCGCCTCTACGCATTCGCTGAGGGGCACCTCCGCCGGGGCCAGTTCGCAGAGCATGGGTATCCGCAAGGCTGGTTCTCTCCAGGGTTTCCACAATGGCTCGAAGCACCTTGAGCGTGAGCTGTTTGGTGGGGCTAAGTGCTTGCATGAGCACACGGAAGGAACGACCGATGCGATGGCGCGGAACGTCGTCCCAATCGGGAGCCAGCCGATTCGTCAGGCGGCACTTGTAGAGTGCCACGCGGATTGCAGTTTCCACACCTACATCGTCCCTGGCTCGTAGCAAGATCGCCGATTCGTCCAAGCATTCGACCAAGCCTTTGAAGTCATCACAAATTAGCACATCTCCCTCAAAGTACTCTGGATGGAGTGGCAGCGCGTTAAGGTCGGTTCTGTCGTGCTCTAATTCGGAAATCTGTGCGCGGACCCGAAGGGTTCTGCTGTCAGTGTTCCTCAAAATAAGCGAATGCTCGTGAGTTTCCTGTGGACAATGCGCGCGCAGAACGGCGATCAAGACAACGCATCGCGCTAAATCGGAGCGCAGTCCGTTGCCCATGCACAAGCGGAGAAGGTCTGGCTCCAGGCTCAGGCTCTCTGTCAGTACATCCCTGATGGAGAAGAAGGTCTCGAACGATGGTGTCAATTGGAGAAGACGGTCCACGACAGCGGCCACCGTGTTGACATCGTACTCGACGATTCCTTGCGCGTCGAACAACCGCTTCAGCCTATCGCGCAGAGGATACAAGCCATCCGCAAATAGGGATTCCGATGCTCGCTCGCTCATGTAAATGGCAACCCAAGGCTCCTCAAGAAGCTTAGACCAGTCCAAAAGTGTTTCGACGTAGCAGTGTGCGTCACCTTCTGCGCCGTTCTGCACGGGAACGGAAAGGACGCCGGCATCGATGGTAACGCTCGCGGCTGTCACGGCCGATTCCCCCTCTTAGCCCTGCTCTTGGATGCTGCCGCGCGAAGGATTGCCTCGGTCTCTCGCTGGCCCTGGTCAAAGAAACCCTCCGGCCAGTCCAGAATCGCACCGAACTCGTTGATGTTCACTTCTCGGAAGGAGGATTCCTGGCCGGTCTTCTCCACGAAGTAGACCTTCACTGCCTCTACCCAGGGGTTCGACTTCACGGCGGCAGCGGCACGGAACCGGATGCGGTTTATGAGGTACTCGCTGTGCGTCTCGATCACGCACTGCTTCCCCAGCTGAGTCATGGACAGGAAGAAATCAGCAAGGAGCGTCTGTACCTTAGGGTGCAGATGAAGCTCCGGCTGCTCGAAGATGAGCGTCGTATCGGAATCGGCAAGGAGGCTGGCTACGAGTATCGGGAGCACTTGACTAACGCCCACCCCAACGTGGGTGAGGTCGTGCGGACGCTTGCTACCAGAGATACTGACGGTGAGTTCGTGTCCAAACTTACCCTTGTCGTGGCTCTCTACGTGATCGGCAACGCCAAGGTATTGGAGCCAATCGATGACCGCCGTCTCAAGAGATCGTGTTGCGGGTTTAAGCTGGATTTCGGACCCAGCAAAGGCAGACGTTGGGATGTACCGCACCTGATGGTTCTTATGAAGTTCAAGCACGGCTGCCGTATGTTCGCCCTTGAGGCCCACGTCCAAAGGGTCTGCAGTGGCCGATAGCGGATAAAGTGACTTAGGTTCGTCGCGCAGGGGTCCCAGATAACGAAGAGATGTAGAGAAAAACTGGTCGGTATACCTTATCGCCCAGGCAATAGGATCTGGGGCAGGTAATTGCACAACTGCAGGCTCTTCAGTCCTCCCCTCACGTAGTGCTCGGACCGAATCCTTCACAATCTGTCCGAAGGCATCATCCTCCATTAGCTTCTTACGGAGTTCTGCCCGTGTTCGAGGAATCAACCTTCTCAGTGCATCGTTCAGTTGTTCCAGACGGATCGCCTGTTCACCAAACAAGCTCTGCTGTTCCTTCCCCTCCAGTCTGCAAGACAATGTCATTCGGGCATCCTTATCCCCACCTATTTCGTCGGCAAACTGCAAAATCCTCTCGATGACAGGAGCCGGAACGATGACCCGACGGTCCAAGTACATCCTCCTCTGGTAGCCTCGTGGACCTTCGCCGCCGAGGACGTTGAGGATCGCGTGGGCATCTTCGGCTACCATATCTACGCCAAAGGCTAACCGTTTAGGAAGAAAGTGCCGGAGCACACAACCAACAGGCTGCGCTGAAGCAAAGTCCTCCTGAATCTCCTCTAAGGACTCAGCATCCATTTCCACAGCGTATTGAAGACTACGTCGAGCAAGTGGATCTTCCTCCATAGCCGCATCGATCCATTTTCGTTTTGCCTCGTCGTCTTGAATGGCTGATCGGCGTATGGTTATGTGGGACTTACGATCGCCAGACTCAGGATCGCGCGTCGTAACGGACAGTTGCGAAGAAAATAACAGCGGTTGAATCTGAGCGATCTCCCGTTGTGCCTCTCCGCCCTTGGCATCGAAGGCGATCTCGCATGAGATGTCGGCCATTGATTGCCTGCCGCGCATTAGGTGATAAGGCAGACGCCGGAAGCTATACATGGGAGTTTCCACGAAATCACGAGGTGGTCGGCAGGTCCAGCCGATGACGATCTGGTCCGCGTCGCTCTCAGCCGTCTTGAGGTCGTCAAACTGTCCCAAGCGGGCGAGCGCGCCGTTGAGAACCACGGATCGGGAGCTTACCTTGTGGGCCAGGGTCTGGGCTACGAGGAGTATAGACTGTAGCAAGGTGCTCTTTCCGCTGCTGTTGGCTCCGGCAAAGATCGTGAGCGGCTCAAGATCCAAGTCCGTCTCGTTGCGGACCGACTTGAAGTTGAACAGTTTCCATTGCGTGATCATGCGTCCTCTCCGCTTCTAGTTAGTGCTTGGTCATACCACATAAGCAACTTAGCATCTTCTTGAAGCACTTTTTCGGGTATCTTGCGGGCCACGGCAATGATCGTGACGTAGTCGCGCTCTTGCCATGCCTTCTTAAACCCGGTCCGCACGGCCTCCAAGCGGAACACTTTTAGGCGTTTCTGTTTGGATTCGCGGTATTCCGCGAACTCGCGCATCAAGGCTCTTTCACGTAGTTTCTCTAAGTCCCCAGACTTGTTAGGATCTACGACGTACCAGCGGTCCTTGGCTTTGGCCTTGAGCAATGGATCGTCCTTTTCCAAATTGCGAAATTCCTTGAAGTTTGATGACAGATAGCTGTGGATCTGGCCGGGCACATTGCCCTTGCCGTCATAGCGCAGGAAGCTCTGCTCAAGCAATACATCAAGCTCAAGCATCTTTTCGTTCTTTTGCCAAGCACCAATTTCCTGCATGAATTTTGGCTTCAAGTCACCTGCCGTTTGCGGCTTTTTTGTGAGTTTTTGCTTGAGCCACTGAATGGCCGATTCCTCGTCAGATACGAATATCTGAAGCTGGAGAACCTCCCTAACCGTCATGCGCTTCTTGTCATATTCGGCGGCTTGATCCGGCAGGAAATACATACCGTCACGTGGCGGAAAACGTTGCTCCAACCCAGCATAGAATTCAGCGGCAGATAACGGAATAGTAGTCTCTCGTTGGACGTAAAACGCGACCATACGATCAAAGAGGAGGTAGCTTTGTCGTTCGGCGATTACCTCGGCTTGACCGTCTTTAGAAACAAATACCGGGAGCTGCTTAAGGTGGGTTCGAACAAAATCCCACACACCATCCTCTGTTCCTGCGGTCAGCTTGAAACGTTCCTCGAGGCCGCTGTTAGGTTTATAGGCAGAGATGATTAAATCTTGCTTTACCGTTGAAGCAAGGGAAAGTTGCTTAGTTGTTCCTTTCTTTTTGTCGAGTACTCGAACATCACTAACCACAAAGCCAGCTCTCAGCATTGCTTCCTGAATGGCAGCCCACACAGCATTTTGAGAATTATGAAATTCAACTGTAATCCATCGGCCAGGTTTTAGAATTCGAAAAGATTCGTTAAAGCATAATTCCATAAGCTCTTGATAGTTTTTTAGGCTTTTATTCTGGGGCACATTGATAACTGCCTCAGGCATATCGTTTGTGCGTACTTTTAGCCAAGCCTCATTAAGAAGATTTAACTCTGAATACTGAATGTTGAAACCAAACGGAGGGTCAGTAAATATGTAATCAACTGAATTCGATTTAATTCGTATATTGTTTGCGGAGCCAGTAGTAATGGCGCATTTATTAGCGTTAGGGATTGTAACACCGGAATACCTTTTGCGTTTTTCTTCACAAAAATAGAATGGAGATATCTCAACCCATAATGGGCTCACATATAACGTACCCGACATAGGGCCAACGTGTCGATTATGTTTTGGAATATACCTATTCATTCTGTGGAGTCGACTATGAGTTGAAGTGAACCATGACATAAGGAAATGGGCTAACCTCTTGTCAACATTCTCGTCCGCAATCATTTCCCAAATCCTGCATAGAAGTAACAAGTTTCTATTAGTGAAGAAGTGGTGAACATATGTTATCCCTTTTGCTTTCAGAGCGTCACGTCGCCAACGATCTCCGTGAGGGAGTTCCAATACTGGAATGTTCATTTCCTTCAGACGCTTGTCCACCTCTTCAAGGACAGCAAGATCTTCTTGCATAGGTATCTTGGTGAATCGTTTTGTGCCGACCTTATAATGTATTCGGACAGGGACCCACTTTAGTTGGCGAATAGATCGGCCAAGTAAAGTATCATACACTGTTTCATAAACTCTTTTAGGTGTACGAGAGTTTAATTCAGCTCCACATTTAGGGCATATCATTTCGCTTCTGTAATTGTCTGTCTCGTCGGTAATTAAATCCCAGTATGTTGAAAAATCTCCACAATTACTGCATGAGTGAACTTCAGACCATATCGTATAGACTATTTCACCTTTAGTCGAAGCATCAATATCCGTTTCATAGGTAAATCCAAGTTCTTGTTTAAGTTTCCTTAATATACTTTTTGAAAGCTTTTTAAAATCATCAGTTGACACCGTCTTGTTGCAGTTGTGAGCAATAAATGTTGCTATAGTCGACAAGTCGTTCAAAACTGCACAACGATTGCCGAGGGAAGAAAAAGGAAGCCAACTCATATTCCCGTTGTCTCCGACTGCCTGATGATAGATTGAACCATCTTTCTCTACTCGGTACCCAAGAGATCTAATTGTTGCCTTATCACCGCACATTTGGGCCGCCACACCCGTCATTCCAGTTCCACAGAACCCATCATAGACTACATCACCTGGCTCGGTGTAGTGCAGTATGTAACGCATGATAGCCCTATGCGGGACTTTTGTGTGATAAGAGTGAGTATTATAGATTGGGTCGTTTTTTCCCTCACTAACATCCGCTGCAAAAGGTTCCCGGCAATAGTCATCAGTAACTGAGTCATAAGGCTGCCCATAGTGTTTGATGAAATCCTCAATAAACGGATTCGGGCAGGCTGTGTAATACGGAGGATCGGACAAGGACAGGATGTCTTCATCCTCACCAATCGGGAATCCCTCGATCTTGCGAAACACCGGGTCCTTGAGTTTCTCGCGTAGCTTGTCCAGGAAATATCCACGGCGTTTCTCGTCGCTTTCGAATGTCATCTCGAGACACTCTACCGGCCCCTGCGGCTTGGCTGCAGGCTCCAAGTCGAATTGGTTTTGTTCGTGGTAGTCTTTGGCCATCAGCCGCTCCTATTCCAGTACGATGCGCACCTTGCCGGGCTCTTTGCCCCTAGTGAGCTCGTCCAGGTATTCCTCGAATCGTTTCTTCATTTCAGCCGGTGTTGCCGGTGAACCGCCGGAGAGCAGGGCCGCGCGCAGGTCCGCCGTCTTGACCGGCACCTTCTGAAGGCCAGAGAGCACCTCGCTCAGGGCATGGATGAAGTCTTGGCCCAGGTCATCGGGCAGTTCCCGCTTCATTATGAAGCCATTCACCAGTTTCTTCGGTTCGGGCTTGAGCAGGTCCAGGTTGCTCTTGGTGGTCGGGTCCGATAGGTTAGTGAGCAGCGTCTGGATCCAATTTGCCACCAGCTTGTCCAGTTCGTCGTCCAAGCCGTCCAGCACCTTTCTCGCTGGTTCTGTGGCCGGTTCCGCCCCTGGCTTATAGTTGCAATGCGGGCATACCGGCGAAGCGTCTAGCTCTTGCTCGGTGAGGGCAAAACAGCTCTTCAATCCGGCCAATCGGTTTTGAAAGTCACTTAGGTGCTGGCGAGGCATCAACTCGATGGTGGACAGTTTCTGCAGTACCTTGAGGCGCTCGTCACTCATGAGTCCGGTCTTGCGCTTGTCCTCGTTCACACCCAACCGCGCCTTAGTATGCATTCCCAAGTAGGTCTGCACATATGCCTTTTTGAGGTCTGCGAGTTTGCGCTGGGTTTGCTGACGAAATGTGGCAGCGCGGCGCTTGTCCGGATCACCGAGTTGAGCGAGCACTTCGTCCCGCGCCTTTTTCATCTTGCCTACCCACTCGTGGTCAGCAGACAGCACTGCCTCGGCGGTGGAAAGGAATGAGGCGGTGGCCCCAAGATCACCGATCAATTCCTGGAGGGATTCGATCTCGGCCAGGGATTTTAGCCCGCTCCGATGGGAGGTTACCTCCTGGGCGTCGTAGCGGAAGTTCTTGAGTTTTCCGGGCGAGCTGTAGGCCTGGAGCGATTCCAAAAAACTTTTGGTCATGTCGAGCCGGGTACGCAGTTTTTGCACCTCGCCCTCAGATAGGAGCTTCCGGCCCCAGAAAAGCAGGCCTCCTTGCAGGTTCTGCTGCAGGGCGACCAGCTTTTCCACCGATTCGGAGATGGCCCTAAGGAGCTGTTGGACCGGTTCATCTTTGCCCAGAGTGACCAGCTGGGCCATGCCGGGAGTGAGGCCAAGCAGTTCGAACAGAGCCTTGAGCGCCGGAAGGTTCCAATCCTTGGGCCTTTCGATGTGCTTGAACTGAGTAAGTTCATCCACGCCGGTACCTGCCAGTTGTGGCAGACCGGTGGCGTCGAATTTCTTGCCCGGAATGGCGAGGACCAGATCACCAGAGTAGACCAGGACAGCCAGTATGACCGCAACCCATTCGGGCTCCAACCGCTGCCGGTCCTTGTCCATGTACTCAACGCCCTTGTCGTCCTGGATCAGCTCGGAGCGATTGACCACCTGGCCGTGGCCTTTCTTCTTGAGCAAGCCAAGGATGTGTTTGGCGTGTTTCGATTTGTAGGGGTCAAGCCGTTCGCCGTCGAGCAATCCCAGGGCATCAAGCACTGCCGTGGCCTGCTTGGTGCGATTCTGGCCGGCTATGGCGCGAAGGGCATCCTGCGCGGCCTGATCCCGGTTGGTCCCGGTGATGAGCACCGAGAAGAAGGGATATTCGGGAGCCTTATCCTGAAAATGGGCCCCAAGGCAAATGCCGGAGATCGTGTTCACCAGGTCGCGGAAATTTATGCGTTCATGGGAGCCGATGCCGGACAACTCCCGGATCGATTTGCCCTTGGCCCACTCAGTGAGCGACTTGGTGCGCCCTTGATAGGAAACCTCGAAGGCATCGGTCATGTGCTTTTGCAGCCATTGCACCAGGTCCCGCAAAAAATGTGATGACTTGGATTCGTAGGTGGACTTGGGGTTACCTGACGAGGTGGAAGCCAAGTCCAAGGCTGCAGCGTATTTACTGAGTGCTGTGCGGAATTCGTTGTTCGTGTTGGTGAGCCGCAGGAAAAGCTCGTCGGCGTTCTTTTCATCCTTGAAGTGCGGCGGATCGAAGGGCTGGATGAAATAGAGGTAGAAATCCCTGGGAGGCACGGCGGTGGAGCGTTCATTGGGCGCGCCGAAAAACAAGTATCCCTGACGCGCGGCCTTGTGCTCCAGCCATTCCAATTCGTGCTGCCAGATCTTGTAGCCGGTAACATAGGTCTGGTCAGTGCACTCCATGACCCTTTTCAGGGCCTCGTAGTAGTAACGGTCCAACTGGGAGGAGTCGAGACTCTCTGCCCGTTTTTCGATCAGGGCGTCGAAGTCGTCGGTCTTCTTCAGATCCAGATAGAATTGGCGGTTATCTGGGTTCGATGAAATGAACTGCCCGCTGACAGTCTTGTGGATTTCCCGCAGGACCGTCTCCACCTGGGATAGCAGGTCGTCGGCCGGATCGCCGCCGAGCTCCTCAATGCCCGGCTGATAGAGGCAGAGCCCGTCACGCAGTTCTTCGGCCGTTGCGCCCAAGGTGGCGTAAATGTCGCCAGTGGTCAGCCGGTGGATTGACAGGGCATGGATGAGCCGCAAAGCCATTGGCTTGTAGGCCGGTCGCGTAAACGCCTGCTGGATGCGTGACTCCAGAACCTGGCTGCAGTCGATCACCGCCTTGATGTCAGGTACGGCACGGAACGAGGGGTTCTCACGGAGATTGGTCCAGTAGGTGTCGTAGGCAATAAGTCCGGGGCGGTCGTCCGGCATGTCCTGATCGAGAATCTTCTTCATCGCCAAGGAAAGCGTCTTCAGCACTTCGCGCTTCTCTACTGCGGTCACCCTTTCAAAAGTGTCGATGTAGTCGGGATGCACCGGGAAGAGGCGGACGAACTCATCCATACGCTCGTTCATGTGGCCGTAGAATTTGCCGAAGGGCGTAAGGTACTCGCGTATCTTAGCTTGTTGCTCGCCTGTTTTTTTTAACAGCCGCTCAGCAACCACGAACTTGACATCTTTACGGGCAATGAGAACCTGCTCGAAGCGATCTTTCACCCGGCGGATGCTGTCGGCCACAAAGGAAAAACGCGGGCTGTCGAAAATGGCTTCCTGAACCCCAGCCATGAAACGGAAATGCAGGTCCTTGCAAACCTCACCGATTTCACGGAGGAAATTCAGGTCCAGGATGAGTTCCTGGTCTTTGCGAGTGCGCAGATAATCTAGCAGCTCATCCACAACGAGGAGCAGGCCATGGTCTGGAAACTCCTGACGAAACGCGGTCATCATCTCTTCAAAGGCGCGCTTGTTATTGGACACCTGGTCAGCGGAGGGGAAGCTGTAAGCCACGCCATTCGCGGCAAGATGCTCTTCCAGTTCGGCCACGAGGATATCCCGTAGCGACATGGTGGTGGCTCCGATCTCGGTGCGAACCACTTTGAACCGGCCGCCGATTTTCCTTACGGCATCCTTTACGTCCGTATTGCTAAGACTGGCGGCGAGGTCTAAGTTTTCGGCAAGCCCCGAGATCACCGACATAAGGTGGGACTTACCGGTGCCGTAGTTGCCGACCACCAGAAGGCCTTTGTTGTCGGTGGGCTGCTCAAACTGCAGCTGGGGAATAACAAGGCCCACTAGTTTTTCCGCCATCTCCTCGGAAATGACATAGGTCTCGACAAGCTGTCGGGCCGCAATTGCTTCGTCGGCGTCCCGTAGCTGGACCACGGATTCTATGGGTTCAAACTGTATCAGGTCACCGTATTTCATCGCGTCTGCTCCCATGCAATGGAATTTGTAGTTTTCAGGTCGTCACTTCCGGGCATGCCACAAGCAAATCACGCATCGGATAGCGTCTGTATTCCGGGTGGTCTGGAGTGGCATAGGTCAAAGATTTTTCAACGATGGTGCCATTCCATGCGGCCACCACGGTTTTGTTGCGAGAAAGTCCCTGGAGCAAGCGAAGCGGGTCCTGCTTCAAGCCAACATCGAAGATGACTTCAATGTTGTCGAGCAGGATTATCTCACCATTGCCATCGCCGACGATCCCTCGGAGAAGACTATACAGTTGCAAAGCCCGTTGGCGCTCGGTCAATTCCAGCATCCGGCGGGAAAGCTCGAGGTTGACATTGACTAGGTGCGCACCGGTGCGATCCCTCACATCGTGAAGCGCAGTGGTCTTGCCTGCGCTTGCTGGTGCAACGACCAGCATCAGACGGTGATAGAGTTCAGTGGCTTGCTGGACCTTCCTTATGATCTGGTCTGCAAGTGGTTCCGCCATTACCAATCCTCTCCAGGCCTGCTGTCTTTATCACCGGCCCCACCCGACCTCACCCAATCATCTACCTCTTCCTTTTGGAATTTCCATAGCCGCCCCATCCGATGGGCAGGCATCTGTTTCTCGGTGATCCACCGGTAGACGGTGTCCCTTTTGATGCCAAGGTGGGTTGCAATCTCCTCAACTGACAACCATCGGTCTTCCATAGCCACTCCAAGAAAAAATGGATGCCCCAGGAAAAAGGACAACAAAAGTTAATAAAACCGGTTCGTTGGGAAGTAAGGAGCGACTGGCCTTCATAATTTAGGCAGAAAAACCAGCACAAACTGGCAAAGAATAAACGAAACACGATCTAAATGTCAAATATCAATGCGTAACTGCGTAAGCCTTTGATGTTTTCCTTGCATTGTGGTCGTCCCATCCAAATATTCCCTGTATATTTGGCGACTTGGCTTATCTCAACAGTGCTCCATCCTGGTCGTCCTGAAAAATTCCGCCAAAAATATCGCCTCTGGCTCCCGTAGAGTGGCCAAGGGGTAAGATTCGAAAACATACATTATAGCCCCCACCCATAGGGCTACCATCTGCAGGGCTGTCGATTCTTATCGATGGCCTTTCGTGCTTTGAAAGGAGGTGATCCATTTGCATGAGAAAATCCCAGTACCAAGGCAGCAGAGCCTTTTCCCAGACCCCGCCGAGACCCCTCACCATTCCAAGTTCATTTCAAATTACCGAGTCACGCTGGTCAGAGACCGGCACCTTCCCTTTGAACAGTGCCGTCTGGCCAATTCCCAGCAGGCCCAGCCGATCATCCGCAAACTCATCGAGACCCACGGACAATCCGATCGAGAGCAGTTTTGCGTGCTAATGCTCAATACCAAGAACGAGATCATCGGCGTGAATATCGTCAGCACCGGCAGCGTCTCATCCGCCCAGGTCTGTCCTCGTGAAGTGCTCAAGCCCGCTATTTTGGCCAGCTCGTCGGCAATTATCCTGAGTCACAACCACCCTAGTTGTGATGTGCAGCCATCTCCGGAGGATCTGGCTTTGACCGAGAAGCTGATCCATGCCTGCCATCTCGTTGGCATTACCGTTCATGAGCACATCATCGTCTCGATGTTCGATGACCGGTATTACAGCATGGCCGACAACGGCATTATTCAGCGGATGTATGACCAGATAAGCTGAGATCGACATTTCCAAGAATTTCAATGAAGCCATTTGCCAGTCCCGGCAAGTGGTTTTTTTATTTCGAAGGGAGGTGATGCGCCAATGGCATACACACCGGAGCTTTCCTTGAAATCGTCCAGCACCCTGAGACGGATCGCGTGGGCTCTGGACCTGCCGATGACCCAGACCATCGAAAGGGTTTTCGAGCATTTGCCCCAGATCCTGGACCGGCGACTGGTCTGCAAGGCCTGCCGGGACCCGTCCAAGTGCTGCAACTGCCCCTTCAGCGAAAACCCATCCAAACCCGAAAGGAGGTGATCCGCATGACCATGCCCGGTGAATGCGTGTATGACGTCCGCACCCTCTGCTGTGAATGCCAGTCCGTGATGGACATTGGCGTCCAGCGCAGCGCGGCCGGCTATTATGTCGGCTCTTTCTGTCCCTGTTGCGGCCCCTACAGCCGCGAGAGCGGGTATTACCGCAGTTTCGAGGAAGCCCAGGAGGCCCTGGATAGCGGCCTTTACTGGCGGTAACCGCCACAACCCATCCACCCCAACAGAGAAGCCCGGTGAGCCTGAGTGCTTGCCGGGCTTTTCGTGTTTCTGGACCCATCAAATCAAAAGGAGAAGAAATCATGACCCAAGAAAGACAAGAAACAAGACGCATCAACAACGCAGAAGTACTTCCCCCTGAGACGCATCAGGAGCGTCGCATAACGGTTCCGAGCCTCATCCCTACGGCACCGCTGGATATGCCTGTGGAGCGCTTCTCAGAGGCTCTGGAGCGCCGTGAGGACAACCGTAAGGCCTTGCTCCGGTGGATTCAATCCAACCTTCAGATCGGCGTCGATTACGGCCAGATTCACGTGGTCGGAAAGGACAAGTGCCGGCTGGCCAGCGAGGGGAAAGCCTACGAGTGCATCAACCCGAGGCACTGGAGTAAGCCATCTTTGTGGAAGCCCGGCGCCGAAAAGATTTGCGGCATGCTGGGGCTGATTCCGAGGTTTCCGAATATCAAAGAATACGAAAGCGCCGCCCTTCGCGGGGAGGATCTGAAGGTCATCCTTCTCAAATGCGAGCTTCACACGGGTAGCGGTTTCGTGGCCGCCGAGGGCACCGGTGCCAGGCGTATCGCCCAGGACAGCGGGGACATCAATAAGAGCCTCAAGATGGCCGAGAAGTCCGCTCACATTGACGCCACCTTGCGAGTGGCTGGGCTATCGGAGCTGTTCACCCAGGATCTGGAAGACTTGCCAGGGCAGTCGCGGCAGCAGGTGCAGCCGGATACCAATGCATCTCGACCGGAGGCGGGTTCACAGCAAGAGGAAGGCTCTCGGCGCGCGGGCGAAAATGGCGGCTCACACAAGAATGCCACCAACGGTCAGCAGCAGCGCCAGACCGGCGGCAGGCAGAATCAACAACCTGCCAATAACCAGTCCAACGGAGGCAACAGGATCACAGGCAAGCAGTACAAGTACATCATGAGCCTGATGCAGACGGCCGGCATGACCAAAAAGGAGTTGAACGAGCACTGCGTCAACACCTACGGCTCCGTGGTGGATCACATCACCCGGGCCGATGCCTCCAGCCTCATCGATTGGCTGCAGGGCCGGTAAATCAATTCATTCAACCCCAGGGGAAGGTGCCAGCGCGGGCCTTCCCTTTTTCATTGCCAAAGGAAAGGAGCATTACCATGACCAGAAAACAAGCATTGGCCGATTTCCAGAGCGAGCTTCACATCAGCTACAGCCAGGTGTTCACCTATCTTGCCTGTCCCCTGAAATACCAGTTCCAGTACGTCGAGCAGCAGCCGGCGGAAAGAGTCAGCATCGCGCTGCCCTTCGGATCGGCTATTCACTGTGCCATCGAGCGGTATCACCGGGGCCAGATGGACAACGGGGTGCCGGACCCGCTGTGGCAACTTCAGGATATTTTCACCGAGGTGCTGACCGCTGGCCTGGACCGGGTGGAAGTGCCCATCATTTACAAGCAGCAGACCCCGAACCTGAAGGCCGCTGTCGATATGGGCAAAAAGATGCTGGAGGCTTTCTATTACGGCATCGACATGACAGGCTTCACGGTGATCGGCGTCGAATTGCCGCTGAGAGCGAGGCTGTATTCGGTGGGCGGTGTGCCCCTGGACATGACGGTCACCGGCATCATCGACCTTTTGCTGAAGGACGCGGCCGGCAACGTCATCGCCGTGGACAACAAGACGGCCAAGAACCCTTATGCCCAGACCGCCGTGGATGAGGATCTGCAGTTGACCTCATATGCGTATCTGCTGGCGGCCAACCGGTACGTGTTTCCTACGGCCGATGTCTATTGCCGGTTCGATGTCCTGCGGAAACTCAAAACGCCCAAGTTCGAACAGCACTACACGATTCGGACAGCGGAACAGCGGCGGCGATTCGCCAGGGTGACGGCTGCCGTGCTGGCAGGCATCGAGGCACGCATATTCATGCCGAGCAAGAGCTGGATGTGTGGGGATTGTCAGTTCGCTATGGCGTGTGAGGCTTGGTAGGCGACTGAACATAAAAACTTGTTCAATCGATTGAACAAGAAAATCTGTTCAATGAAAATGGGTTAAAGTTCTAATTGTTTATGCCGATTAAAAGGCAAAGGAGAAATTTCCTCATTACACTAAATTTAGGATAGCCTCATGGAAACAAATATATGTCCAAAGTGCAGCTATCGTTCAGATGAGACCTTCAATGAATGCCCAAAATGTGGAATAATTGTTGAAAAATTCCTCAAACGAAAAGGAAATGAAGAAAGCAAGGCAAAGATTGCTGCTTTAGAAAACCAAAAGAATAAGCTCAAAAAAGAGATAACAAATACCGAGAAAAAGAAGCAACTATCTACAAGAACTGCTAAAGTAAAAGAATGGATTATTGGCAATGCTTTAAGAGTAAAAAAATGGATACTTGCCGACAAAAAAAGGTTATACGGAGCAATGGCCATCGTTATTTTAGTGTTTGTCATTATCCCTGTTATTGGAGTTAAAATCCATAGGCACAATGAATTCATAGAATTTCAAAATGCCTTAAATGCCCGTATAGAATATGAAATGCTGAAGGCTCAGAATGCAAACTCTGTCGTGCCTTCAGAAGGTCTTGCACAACGAATGTGGCGTGAATCACAAGCAAGAGACAGAGAAAAAGAGTATCAACAAATGCAGAGAGATGTTAGCCGCATGAAGGAAAGATTATCAGATAACCCAAAGAGCGTCGAAGAGATAAATCGAAGGCTAATGATGAATAGTAGATATTAATTGGTGATATTTTATTGAACTATTAACGCTCCACACGATTTGAGGTAGCAAATTTATTAAGTAGCTATTGAACACAAATCAGAATAACCCCGATATCTGACCACAATTCGGTCGGTGCTCGGGGTTTTTTGTTTTCAATACATCCATTTCCTAACCCTGAAAGGAGCCCCTATGCCATGCTCGAATTGAATGAAAAACAGAAGCAAGCAGCCCACTTCATGTTCGGCACTGCGAGCGTGATTGCAATTCCGGGCAGCGGTAAGACCCTTACCATGGCCGCAAGGATCGGAAATCTGGTCTGTAGCGGCATCCCGCCGGACAAGATACTGGGCCTCACCTTTACCAGGAACGCCGCAGGTGCCATGAGAAACAAGCTCAGGCCAGTCCTACTGGATCAATCCTCCAAGGTGACCCTTTCCACTATCCATTCCTTTTGTCACCGGCTGTTGAAGGAGGAAGGCCGGACCTTTGAAATGCTTCATGGCAAGCGTCAGGTCTATCTCATGCGCAAGGTGATCAAGAGGCTCGATGTGGGTGAGTTTTCCGCCGGCTTCGCCCTTCGTGAGATCGGCCTTGCCAAAAGCAGGCTGATGGACTGGGAGCGCTTCCGGTCATTTCACGAAAATGACGAAGTGATGCAGGCCGTCGCCGAGATTTACCAGGTCTACGAGGAGGAGAAACGTAAATGCCTTTGTTTGGATTTCTCAGACCTGCTGATGGAAGCCCACAGATTGCTCAAATCGCACAAGGACCGATGCAACAGCGACCGGCAGACCTTTCCGCATATTCTGGTGGACGAATACCAGGACACCAATCCCGCTCAGGTGGAGGTTCTGAACCTTCTGGCCGGAAGGAATGATCACTCATCACTGTGGGTATGTGGCGATGATTGGCAGAGCATCTTCG
>JBDRRP010000021.1:0-9774 GCA_043825735.1 Pseudomonadota bacterium
AGAGGTTGTGAGCATTTTCAAGGAAATCCAGCAGCAGCCGGAGAATATTTTTGAGATGATCCGCGTAGAGATCAAAGAGAGCGTTGGTCAATACCTGTCCAAACTGATGGATTTGGAGCGTACCGAATTTCTTGGGCGGCAATGGTATGAGCATGCTCAGGGAGATGTGAATCATCGCAATGGTTCCTATTCTCGCAGTTTCACATTAAAAGGTATCGGAGCTGTCAAGGTTGAGGTGCCACGGGATCGCAAGGGCGAATTTGAGACCCGGGGCATTCCCCGAAGCAAACAATATGAAGTTGAGCTTCGGCAGGATTTGAGTTTGATGTTTTTAACCGATGTGAGCACCCGAACCCTTTCGATGATTTCCGAGCGGCTGATCGGGCGCAAAGTATCTCCAACGGAGGTTAGTAACGCCAATAAGGAGTTGATAGAGGCCGTAGAGAAATAGAGAACCCGTGATCTGTCCGGGGAACCCATCAAGTATATCTTTCTGGACGGTGTAAATTTTGACATGCGTATCGATAGGAGCATCGAGAAGGTACCCGTACTGGTAGCCATTGGAGTTGCAAAAACAGGTCGAAAGCGGGTGTTGGGGTTCCAGGCCGGGGATAAGGAGTCAGCTCCTACCTGGCGAGAGTTTTTCAAAGATTTAAAAAATAGAGGTTTGGACGGACGCGATATGGTTTTGGGGGCAATGGATGGATTGCCGGGTCTGGAGAAGGTATTTAAAGAAGAGTTTCCGAAAGCCAAAGTCCAGAGGTGCCAGATCCATGTGTCCCGAAATGTTCTGGCCAAGGTGCCCAGGAAGCTGAAAAAAGCCGTGGCTGATGATATGCGGTCCATCTTCTACGCCTCATCAAAATCGAAAGCAATGGAGTTCTTTGAAATCTTCAAGACGAAATGGCAGAAGGATCTTCCATCTGCCGTCAAATGTCTGGAAAACTCTATAGAAGCATGTCTGACGTTTTTTATCTGTCCGGAGGAAGAGTGGATTTCTTTAAGGACCACGAACATTATTGAACGCCTTAACAAGGAATTTAAACGCAGAACAAAGCCGATGGAGATCGTAGCCGGTGAAAACGCGTGCTATACCCTCCTGGCATTTATCTGCCTTAAAATGGAGTTACACTGGAAATCAAACCCTATCGGAAAAGTGCGTAAGAATCTGCCATTCTTCAAAAAACTGGCTGATAAAAATTTTACACAAAAAACTTGGCAGTACCCTGTAACTATTGTATTAAGAGTTACGCGGGTTTTTCCGACTCGCACGACGCCATCAGAATCTACTGAAAAGGGGACCGCTTCTTTTTCAATGGCAAGGGTCATAAGATTTCCCTCCGTTGCTATTAAATCCTCAGATTTTCAATATTGAATAACATAGGGTGGCCAGAACTTCAAATATTTTAATTGATTGGAAGGCAGGAAGGGATTTGTCTTTCAAGAAATAGGAAAATTTTACGAGACGAATGCAACCATTAGACCCTTTTTCAAACTCCTCTTCGGCTTGCGTACATCTTGCCATCTCCGGTAACTATCAATAACCACTAAATAATTACCGTTATCTTTCCTGATAAAAGAGAATTTTGTCTTATGGCGCATTACCCGTAAGAACCGGTTCGATTCGCTCCAGAGCCCAATCGATATCTTCTTTGGAGATGATCAGGGGTGGTGCAAAGCGGATGACATGATCGTGGGTCTCTTTGCACAGGATTCCTGCTTTGATAAGTTGTTCACAAAAGCGGCGGGCCCCACCAACTTCAGGAAAAAGTTCGACGCCGATCAAGAGCCCCTTGCCCCGCACTTCTTTGATGTGGGGGCTTTTGATGGCTTGGAGACGAGACTGAAAATAGGCGCCTACTTTGGCGGCGTTTTCGATCATATTTTCTTCAATCAGGACCTTGAGGGCTGTGCGGGCGACGGCACAGGCCAGAGGATTTCCGCCGAAGGTGCTGCCGTGATCACCGGGCATAAAGACGCCCAGAACCTCCGAATTCGACAAAACAGCAGAGATGGGGTAGAAGCCGCCGGAAAGCGCTTTACCGATCAGGGTCACGTCGGACTCAACACCGTCGTGTTCTTCGGCGAGCAGTTTGCCGGTCCGGCCCAGTCCGGTCTGAATCTCGTCAAAAATGGCAACGATGTTGTGTTTTTTACAAATAGATTTGACCTGTCTCAAATACCCCGGCGGCGGTACAATGATTCCGCCCTCACCCTGGATCGGCTCAACCAGAAAGGCTACCGTATTCGGGGTGATGGCGTTTTCCAGAGCCCCGGCATCTCCGAAAGGGATGATCTTGAATCCGGGGGCAAAAGGTCCGAAGCCTTCCCGATACTGCTCGTTGGTGCTGAAACCGATAATCGCGATGGTGCGGCCGTGAAAGTTGTTTTCACAAACGATCACTTCGGCCTGATCCGGCGGAACCCCCTTGACCTTATAACCCCACTTGCGAACGGCCTTTATCACGGTTTCCACGGCTTCGGCGCCGCTGTTCATGGGCAGAACCTTGTGGGTGTTGGTCAGCTCACAGATTTCTTTATAAAACAATCCCAACTGGTCATTGCGGAAGGCTCGGGAAGTGAGCGTCAGTTTCTGGAGCTGCTCGATCATGGTTTGCCTGATTTTGGGGTGAGCGTGTCCCTGGTTAACTGCCGAATAGGCGGAAAGACAGTCCAGGTACTTTTTGCCCTCGACATCCCAGACCCAGATGCCTTCCCCGCGTTCAAGAACCACATTCATCGGCTGATAATTATGAGCCCCAAATTGTTCTTCAAGGTCGATAAAATATTTAGCATCCATGAATTCTCCGTATTCGAATAACGTAAAGATTCTCATCAATTTTTATGCAAGATTCAGGTATTAAAATACCACAAAATTCATCATTCAGGTAATTTTTTTGTAACTTCACGATAAGTTCCAAAAATAAAACAGCTTGTGTCGATTCTAAAATAATTGGCCTTGGCAAAGGCGGGTTAGGGAATCTGCGGCAGGTCGCAGCACCCCTTGGTGGGCAGGTTCGATGTGCCCATTAGATAGATATCCACGGCCCGGGCCGCTTCACGGCCCTCGGAGATGGCCCAGACAATCAACGACTGGCCGCGGCGGGCATCGCCGCAGGCAAAGATGCCGGGTTTGGACGCGGCATAGTCGGCGTCGGTTTTGATGTTGCCGTGTTCGTTCAGCTCCAGGCCGAACTGGTCGATGATCGTGTGGGTTTCAGGGCCCGCAAAACCCAGGGCCAAAAGCACCAGGTCAACCGGCCAGCGCCGCTCGCTGCCCGGTACTTCCTGCATGTGTGCCGCCCCATCTTTGCGGTCAAATGTAACGTCGACGGTAACCAGGCCGTTGATTTTGCCCTTGCTTCCCTCGAAGGCCTTGGTGAGTAGACTCCAGTAGCGTCGGCCCCCTTCTTCATGGGAGCTGCTGGTTCGCAGCCGCATTGGCCAGAAGGGCCAGGGCTGTTCTTCGGTCCGGTCAGCGGACGGCCTGGGCAGCAGTTCAAAATTGACGACCGATCGGGCTCCCTGGCGATGGCAGGTGCCGATGCAGTCGTTGCCGGTGTCCCCGCCCGCCGATCACGACAACGTGCTTGCCGGCGGCTGTAATCGGCAGCTGATCTTGCAGGTCATTGCCGGCCGTACGCCGGTTCTGCAAGGTCAAAAAATCCATGGCAAAATGGATGCCGGCCAAATCCCTACCGGGTATGGGCAGGTCCCTGGGGCGAGTGGCACCCAGACAAAGCACGGTGGCGTCAAAAACGTTAAAATCGCCGACTGTCAGATCGATACCCGCATGCACGCCGGATTTAAACCGGATCCCTTCGGCGCTCAACAGGTCCAGCCGGCGGTCGAGCACCCATTTTTCCAATTTGAATTCCGGTATGCCGTAGCGCAGCAGGCCGCCGATGCGGTCGTCGCGCTCAAAGACGGTTACGGTATGCCCGGCCCGATTGAGCTGTTGGGCGCAAGCCAGCCCTGCAGGCCCGGAGCCGATAACGGCCACGGTTTTATTGGTGCGGCGTTTGGGCGGTTCCGGCCGGACCCAGTCCTGTTGAAAGGCGTGTTCAATGATCTCTTTTTCGATCTGTTCGATGGTTACCGGCGGTTCGTTGATCGCCAGCACGCAGGCTTCTTCGCACGGGGCCGGGCACAAGCGTCCGGTAAATTCCGGAAAGTTATTGGTCTGGTGCAGACGATGGGCGGCTTCCTGCCACCGGCCGCGATAGACCAGATCGTTCCAGTCCGGGATCTGGTTGGCCAACGGGCAGCCGGAATGACAGGTGGGCACGCCGCAGTCCATGCAGCGGGCGGTCTGTTGTTTGATATTTTCTTCCGGAAAGGGAAGATAGATTTCCTTAAAATCGCCAATGCGTTCTTTAACAGGGCGCTTTAATGGTAATTCACGCTCGAACTCCTTAAATCCGGTCGGTTTGCCCATGAAATTTTCACCCCCTATCCCGAATATTTCATGAAAATTTTTAAGAAGGTTTTATTATTAAAAATCCGGGCTAACCTTCATTCTCCTGGGCCAGGCGCGCCAAGGCCTGCTTGTATTCCTTGGGCATCACCTTGACGAATTTTGTAAGTGCATTTTCCCAATCGTCCAGCAGCCGGCCGGCTTTGGCACTTTGCGTGTATTGCAGGTGTGTTGCCACCATCCGGCGCAGTTGCTGCCGGTCTTGTTGGTCGATTACCGGGTCCAGGTTTATCATTTCCAGGTTGCAGCGCTCGCGGGCGAAGGTGCCGTCCGGGTCATACACATAGGCGATGCCGCCGCTCATGCCGGCACCAAAATTTCTGCCGGTCGAGCCCAGTACGACGACCCGGCCGCCGGTCATGTATTCGCAGCCGTGATCGCCGATGCCTTCCACGACGGCCTTTACACCGCTGTTGCGCACGCAGAAACGTTCGCCGGCCATGCCGCTGATGTAGGCTGTACCGCTGGTGGCGCCGTAAAAGGCCACATTGCCGATGATGATGTTATCCTCGGGCTTAAAGCGCGATCCATCCGGTGGTCGAACCGATAACTTGGCGCCTGACAGGCCCTTGCCGAAATAATCGTTGGCTTCGCCTTTAAGATGCACGGTCAATCCCGGTGCGCCGAAAGCACAGAAGCTCTGGCCGGCCGACCCGTTACATTGCAGCCTGATGGTATCTGCGGGCAAGCCTTGGGCCCCGAAGCGTTGGAAGATTTCGCTGCTCAGCAATGTGCCTAAGGTTCGCTGGGTGTTGCGGATGTCAAGTTCGATGGAAACCGGTTTTTTGTGGGCCAATGCCGGCTGTGCCCGTTGAATCAGGTCGCGGTCCAGCACGTTGCCGATACCGGTATCGGCCGGTGCGCTGCAAAAGGCGGCAAGGGCCGGCGGCGGGTCGGGTTTATGCAAAATTTTTGAAAAATCGAGGCCGCGTGCCCGCCAGTGTTTTACAGCCGGTACAAAGTCGAGGCAGTCGCTGCGGCCGGTCATCTCCTTAATGGTCCGAAAACCGAGTCCTGCCATGATTTCACGCAGGTCTTCGGCCACAAAGCGCATGAAGTTGATCACGTGCTCGGGCCTGCCGGCAAATTTTTTGCGCAGCTCCGGGTCCTGGGTAGCGATGCCCACCGGGCAGGTGTTCAAATGGCACACCCGCATCATCACGCATCCTAAGGCCACCAGGGCCACCGTGCCGAATCCGAATTCTTCGGCGCCCAGCAGGCATGCCAGGGCCGTGTCCCGGGCGGTTTTCAGCTGGCCGTCGCATTCTATCTTGATTTTGTGCCGCAAGCCGTTTAGCACCAGGGTTTGATGGGTTTCAGCGACGCCCAGCTCCCAGGGCAGGCCGCCGTACTTGATGGATGTCAGCGGCGAAGCGCCGGTGCCGCCAGAAGAACCGCTGATCAGCACCACATCGGCCTTGGCCTTGACCACGCCGGCCGCAACGGTCCCTACGCCGACTTCGGAAACGAGTTTGACACTGATCCGCGCCCGGGGGTTGGCATTTTTCAGATCAAAAATCAACTGGGACAGATCTTCAATGGAGTAGATATCGTGGTGCGGCGGCGGCGAGATCAGGCCCACATACGGCGTGGCATGGCGCGTTCGGGCGATCCAGGGGTAGACTTTGAAGCCGGGCAGCTGGCCGCCTTCGCCGGGTTTGGCGCCCTGGGCCATCTTGATTTGCAGTTCGCTGGCGTTGACCAGGTAGTGGCCGGTGACACCGAAGCGTCCCGAGGCCACCTGCTTGATGGCGCTGTTGCGCCAGTCGCCATTGGCCTCCGGCAGATAGCGGTCGGCATCTTCGCCCCCTTCGCCGGAATTGCTCTTGCCGCCGATGCGGTTCATGGCGATGGCCAGGGTTTCGTGGGTTTCTTTGCTGATGGAGCCATAGGACATGGCGCCGGTTTTAAAGCGCTTGACGATTTCCGTCCACGGCTCGACTTCTTCAACCGGTACGGGCGGCCCGGCGGGCTTGAGCGCTAACAGGCCGCGAATCAGTCCGCCCTTGCGGTTTTGGGTGTTGACCAGCTCGGAAAACTCGTTCCAGACGCCGCGGTCACCGGTGCGCACAGCTTGCTGGAGCTTGGCGATGGACAGGGGATGGTACTGGTGATGTTCGCCGTTGCGACGCCACTGGTATTTGCCCCCGGTTTCAAGCTGCCGGTCAGACAAAACGGCCGCGGCCGGATAGGCCCGGAGGTGGTGCCGGGCGGTGTCGGCGGCGATGCGTGCAAGGTCGGCGCCGCCGATACGCGACGGGGTTCCTGAAAAAAAGTCGTCAATCACGGTTGTGTCCAGACCGATGGCTTCGAAGATCTGGGCGCCCCGGTAGCTTTGCAGGGTGGAGATCCCCATTTTGCTCAGCACCTTGAGGATTCCTTTGCCGGCGGCCTTGATGAAATGGTCAACGCCCGCATCCTCATCGACACCTTTGATCTGGCCGTTGCACACCATTTCACGGATCGTTGCCAAAGCCATGTATGGGTTGACCGCACCGGCGCCGTAGCCGATCAGACAACAGAAATGATGCACCTCGCGGGCTTCGCCGGTTTCCGCCACAATCCCGCAGCGGGTACGTTGAGCCTTGCGGATCAGATGATGATGCACCCCGGAGACAGCCAGCAGACAAGGGATGGCGGCATGCTTTATATCCATGGCCCGATCCGAGATAATCAGGATGGCGCAACCGTCGTCCACCGCCTGGGAAGCACGCCGGCAGAGATCCTCCATAGCAGCTTTCAGGCCCTCGGCACCTTGATCCAATGGATAGACGGCTGCGAGCGTGGTCGCTTTAAGGCCGGCGGCATTGTTTCGGCGGATGGCTTCCAGCTCGGTATCGGTTAGAATCGGCTGTTCCAGGCGCAGCTGGCGGCAGTGCCGGGGAGATTCCTCGAACAAATCCCCTTCGGCGCCGATGGTTGTCACCAACGAGGTGACCAGTTCTTCGCGGATGGCGTCCAGAGGGGGATTGGTTACTTGAGCGAACAGTTGCCGGAAGTAGTCGAACAAGGGGCGGGGCTGTTCGGAAAGCACCGCCAGCGAGGTGTCGTCGCCCATGGAACCGGTCGGCTCCTCTCCGCCTTGGGCCATGGGGCTGATAATTAATTTTAAATCTTCCAAGGTATAGCCCAGGGCCTGCTGCAGCTGAAACAGCATTTCACCTCGGGGTGCCGGCAGAGGCTCGGCCGCCGGAAGGCCGGCCAGGCGCACCAGATTTTCTGTGAGCCATGCCCGGTAAGGCTGCCGCCGGGCCAGACCGTCTTTGATCTCGTCATCTTCGATGATGCGTGCCTGCTCCAGGTCGATCAGAAACATGCGCCCGGGCTGCAGGCGGCCCTTACAGCGGACCTGATCGGCGGGAACATCTATCACCCCTGTTTCCGAGCCCATGATGATCCGGCCGTCGGTGGTTAAAGTGTAGCGCGAGGGCCTCAACCCGTTGCGGTCGAGCACCGCGCCGACCTGGATGCCGTCGGTAAAGACGATGGAAGCCGGTCCGTCCCAGGGCTCCATCATACAGGCGTGGTATTCGTAAAAGGCCTTGCGCGCGTCATCCATGGTGCGGTGGGCCTGCCAGGCTTCGGGAATCAGCATCATGATGCAGTGTGGCAGCGGTCGGCCGGTATAATAAAGCAATTCCAAAGCGTTGTCCAGAACAGCCGAATCGCTGGCACCCGGTGTGGCGATGGGCAGCAGTTTGGCCATATCGTCGCCGAACAGGCTGGAACGAAACATCTGCTGACGGGCGTTCATCCAGTTGACATTGCCCCGCAAGGTGTTGATTTCGCCGTTGTGACAAAGAAACCGGAAGGGATGGGCCAGATCCCAGGTGGGAAAGGTATTGGTGCTGTAACGCTGGTGGACCAGCGCCAGGGCGCTTTTCATGGCCGGGTGGCTCAAGTCTGCAAAATATGGTTCGATTTGGTCGGCCAGCAGCATGCCCTTGTAGACCAGCGTGCGGCTGGACAGGCTGGGGATATGAAAACGGCCTCGTTGGGCAAGTCCGGATACGCGTGCATGGCGTTCCATGACTTTGCGGATAACATAAAGTTTGCGCTCAAAGTGCGGGCGGTCTTTGATGGCGGCACCGCGGCCGACAAATATTTGGTAGATGGCCGGTTCTGCCGCACGGGAGAGGCCGCCCAGAACTTCGGGCCGCACCGGTACCCGGCGCCAGCCGAGCAGGGTCTGGCCCTCTGCTTTGACAACCGCCGCGCACATCTCCATCAGCGTTTGGCATTGGTCCGCATCCCGGGGTAAAAAAACGGCACCGCAGGCATAGTCTCCTTCTTGAGGCAAGCGGAAACCTTCATTTTGACACGCCTCGGTTAGAAAGGCGTGGGGCATTTGAATGAGTATGCCGGCCCCGTCGCCGGTGGATGCATCGCAGCCGTAAGCGCCGCGATGCATGAGGTTGACCAGAATCTGCAAGCCGTTTTGGATGATCTGATGGGACCGGTTGCCGTTAAGGTTGCAGACCATGCCCACACCGCAGGCATCGTGTTCAAAAACGGGGTCATAAAGCCCTTGGGCGGTCGGCAGGTCGAGATCTTTGCCGGATTTAAATCTTTTGTGAAATACCATGGATGATTTCCTGGCCGAATGTAACCTTAACCCAAATTGAGCGATTTTCAAGTTTGCCGCAGATAAGCAAGTTGAGCGCAGCGAAATCCCGCCCTGCGGGAGAAAATGTCGTTCCGCTATAGTCGGCTATGCGGGACGGCATTTGACGCTGTAGATGCGGTGAAATCGGAAATCCCGACTTGTTGGGTCGTCTTGTCCGGCGTAGCTCGAAGAGCGAAGTCTGAAGCTGAAAGCGAAGCCCAAAGGGTTTAAAATTTTGGAAATTCAAATCAACAGAATTCCTTAAAAATATTATTAAATTTAATCATTTCTAAAATTTAAAACGATCAGCTTGGGCTTAATATAACGGTATCAAGAGCGATGCCAAGAACCGGGGATGATAAGAATTCGTTATTAAAGTTTTCTGCGCTCCAATCCCGCCGTGGCGGGACAGGGATTGCGCTCACTGTCGCAGTTCAAATTATCTTGGATGCCGCTGATATTTTTTATAATTATAGCAGATTTCTGTAATGACGTAAACAATGGTGAATCAAGTGTCGCTATCCCCCGTATCCCGTGGGGAAAAAGTGCGTGCAACCGGCATCGGCACCGGCGATCCGTCCTATATAGGATATTAAGTTTCTATGAGTTATGCCGATAATATAATTGGTAATGATTTGTTTAGCCCTGAAAAACCGGACCCTTCCCCGTGTGGCGGGATCTTCGATGGGCC
>JBDRRP010000022.1:0-151133 GCA_043825735.1 Pseudomonadota bacterium
GCAGATAATACGCGGTGTTGGGAAAGCCCACCTTAGTGTCCGCATTGTGGGACGCCAAGGCCATCTGCAGCTTGCCTTCGACCTTGCTGACGATATTGTAGCCGCCCTGAATGGCGGCAAATGCGACTAAACGAGACATGCGTGTTCCTCCTTCGTTGAGGATATCTTTTTTGAGGTTCCGGCCAATGGACCGCGGGTGTTACTGAACCGGCACAGGTACACCCGTTTTCGATGAAGGACGGGGTGTCCCTGATTTTTACACGCCGACGCGGGTGTCACGTAGGCGCGGGCCGGGCACCAGACAATTAGGCCTGTAGCTTCTGACGATCCGCCATGTCCATAAGCACGCGATCACGCGCCTTGTCGATCCCCAGCGCTTTTCGCTTGGCATCGATGTGGGCGATCATCTTGTGGGCGTGCTTGATCGGGTCGGCTTCAAAATCCCACATGCCGCCGTAGAGCTTTTCCATCTCCTTGAACAGATAGTCCTGGAACACCGGCGCCCCGACCGTGGGGAAGTGGTAGCCAAAGACCGTATACACACCGGAGGTGACAAAGTACTGGCCGATGCTGATAGCCTTTTCGCTCATCCACTCGGGGGCACTGCCCGCTGCAGGAATGTCGCTGATGTCTTTTCCCAGACCCCCGGCCTTGATGACTTCGGTGGCCGCCAGCAAAATCCGGCTGTTGTCCACACAGGAGCCCAGGTGCAGCACCGGCGGAATACCCACCACCTCGCAGACCTCGGCCAGACCCGGGCCGCAGAAGACCTGGGCCGTATCCGGCGTCAAAAGCCCTTCCATGGCGCAGGCGATGCCGTTGCAGCCCGTGGTGAGCACCAGCACGTCGTTTTTGATCAGCTCCTTGACGATGGTGATGTGCGCCTCGTTGTGACGGGTGCGGGCGTTGTTGCAGCCCACCACACCGGCCAGACCGCGAATACGGCCGTTGATGATGTTGTCGTTCAGGGTGTAGTAGCTGCCCCTGAAGGTGCCCCCCAGGTGGTACTGGATCGACTCCACGCTGAAACCGGCGATCTGGGTGGCTTTCTGGGGCGGAATCATCACCTCTGTGCCCCGGTTCTGGAAGTTGTCGATGGCCATTTTCACGATACGATTGGCGTCTTCCATGGCATGGTGCTCATCGAATTCGATGTGCTCCACATTGGCCTGCTCCATGCGCGCGATGGGATGGGTGGTGATCAGCTTGGTGTGAAAGCACTTGGCCACGTTGGCCAGATTCTGGAAGATGCACTGGATATCGACGATCATGGCATCGCAGGCGCCGGTGATGATGGCCAATTCCTGCTGCAGGAACGTTCCCGCCGACGGGATGCCGTGGCGCTGAAGAATTTCGTTGGCCGTGCAGCAGATGCCGCCCAACTGGATCCCCTTGGCCCCTTTGGACTTGGCATAGTCCACCATCTCCTTGGTCTGAACCGCCGCTACGATCATTTCGGAAAGCACCGGTTCGTGCCCGTGTACGATAATGTTCACATGGTCTTCCTTCATGATGCCCAGGTTGGCTTCAGATTGAATGGGCGAAGGGGTGCCAAAGAGCACGTCCTGAAGATCGGTGGCGAGCATGCTCCCGCCCCAACCGTCGGCCAGGGAGGCGCGGGCCCCTTGCTTGGCCAGGTTTTTGTAGTCCTGATCGACCCCCATGTGGGTGCGGTGCATGATCTCAACGATCTCCCTGTCGATGTTGCGCGGCAGCACGCCGGCTTTTTTCCATTTCTCGTAAAGCGGCGCCGGAGCCCGCTTCAGATAGAGTACTTCCCCTTCAGGCTTGCCCCACTCGTTAAGGGCTTTTTCCCCCACTTCCAGTGCGATTTCATCGATGTCGCGGTCCACTTCCTTACCGTCGACCTCAACGGTGGTGGCCACCCCCAGGTGGGGCGCGATGGCCAGCAGCTTTACCGTGTCCTTGATCTTGTAATCGTCGTTATCCTTGCGGGCAGCGGACATGAACACCTCGGCCACGCTGCGGCCGTGGTCTGAATGGGCGGCCGCGCCGCCGGCAACCATCCGGATGAAGTTTCTGGCGGCAATGGTGTTGGCCGTGGCGCCGCACAGCCCCTTGCGGGTGTCCTCGCCTTCAATGCCGCCTTTGGGCAAGGGCAGCCGGCACGGGCCCATTGCGCAGTTCTTGCAGCAAATCCCCTGCATGCCGATGGCGCAGGGTTTCATGGTCACGGCACGGTCAAATACCGTGTCGATGCCCAGTTCCTGGGCACGTTTGATCATCTGCTGGGTGGCGATGTCGATGGAAGACGCCACCGGGTCTGCGACCGACGGTGCTTTTTTGGCAATTTTGGATTCTTCTGCCATGCTGTGTTCCTCCCGTTCTTCGCCTTCGGGCGAATGTTGTGGTGAAAGCGTTCATCGGTGCCGGATCCGACCTTCCCGGCAAAAAGTATCCAATGGTTCTGCTGGTGCCTCAGGGTTCCGGATGGGCGCCTAAAAATTGCGATTAATAGTTGTTCCTGCCAAAGCCAGTGCGAATGGCGTGCAAGGCGCCCGCACTTTCAAACAAACATGGATGCCAATGATGGCAATTTTTGTACCATGACGCGGGTATCGGGCGTGGATAAGTATAACCACCTTAAAATTTAATAAATAATAGTGTATGACGATGATGGAGAAGGGGGTTTGAAGCAGTTTGAAACTGGGTCGACTCGAAGACGGTTGTGCACCGTTGCAAATAATTAGTTGCAATAGTGCAACTGAACCGGCCCTGCGGAATTTATCGAAATGCTTGTTTTTCGTACCGTCGGGGATGATTTCGGTATACAATCAATCACGGTTCTACGCTCGGCTTGCCATAACGGTCCGAGGGGTGCCTCACCATGAAAGAGATGACACCATGACACACTCTGCTGAAACGAAGGCAATGGCTCTGTTTTGCGATTTTGAAAACGTTGCACTGGGCGCAAAGGATGCCAAGTACGACAAGTTCGACATCAGCAAAGTGCTCGAACGGCTGCTTTTGAAGGGCAATATCGTGGTCAAGAAGGCGTATTGTGACTGGGCGCGCTACCAGGAATTTAAAGCCGTTATGCACGAGGCGAGTTTCGAGCTCATCGAGATTCCCCATGTGCGGCAGTCAGGAAAGAATTCAGCCGACATCCGACTGGTGGTGGACGCTTTGGACCTTTGCTACACCAAAGAACACGTGGACACCTTTGTCGTCATCAGCGGCGACTCTGATTTTTCTCCCCTGGTGAGCAAGCTCAGGGAAAACAACAAGATCGTCATCGGCGTCGGTGTCAAGAACAGCACGTCGGATCTGCTCATCGCCAACTGCGACGAGTTTATTTACTATGACGACCTGGTTCGCCAGAAACGCTCGAAGAGCCGTTCAAAACAGACGCCCCGAGCCAAATCGAAAAGCCCCAAGGCAAAAGCCGATCAGGTCGTGGAAGACAAAAAGCAGGAGGCCTGGGATCTCATCGTGGAGACTTACGAAGCCCTCATCGAAGAGCGCGGCGAAGAAGAAAAGATCTGGGGTTCCATGATCAAGCAGACCCTCAAACGGCGCAAGCCGGGGTTCAGCGAGTCGTATTACGGGTTCCGCTCTTTCGGCCAGCTCCTGGAAGAGGCCGGCGCCCAAGGTATCCTGCAACTGGAGCGTGACGAAAAATCCGGCGGCTTCATCATCAAGGGCTGCCATACCGCTTAGCAGGGTTCGAGGGTTCGAGTGAAAAGCAACACGAAAAACACAGAATCTCGGCCTGCGGAGCAATTTAAAGCCACCGGTTTTGCCGGTGGCCGTTTACTCAACTGCCAACAGACTTGGGCCCGTATCACGCCCCTTGCCGTCACTTGAACCCTTGGCCCCTGTCGCTGTTAAGCCGTATCGGCGCAATCCTTGGGCCCTGCCCTTAGAGCCGCTATCCCCAGAAACTTAAAAAGCGATCCTTTTCGGAGGCATTCGATCGCCAATTCAGGGGGATTGTTCGCTGATTGTTTCAAAATTACTTAAGGCGCCGTCATTACGACCGATAATCATAGACAACGGCAGATGCAACTTTGGTCTCCCGCTCCAAAGATAAAAATCTATATGTTTTCAAGCCGTTGGGTTCGATGATGGTTTTAGAATCTGTGGCCGGATCGTGGCCGGGTTCCAGCGGGCGTGCACTGGGAGTCACGATGACATCGTTTGAAGACATTTTGTCGGCCAATAAAGGCCGGTTGCTGCCATTTTGGCGTGCCATTTTGAAAGTGATCAGCACGCCGGAGCACGGATACGAGGAGCAGCGAAAGCGGCTGCTGTATTTTTTCGTATCTGTTATGGCCATCCCCACCCTTTCCGCGTTTGCCGCACTTCATTTCTATCAGCACGACTATGTCGAAGCCAGCATTGAAACGCTGGTGGTGATCAATCTGTTTTACAGTATATTTTCACTCAGGGGGATGAACAGCGGCCGCGTGGTGTTCACCGTCACCGTGGCCGGCGTGAGCCTGCTGTTTGTGTTTCTGTTGTTCCAGGGCGGCGACCACGGCTCAAAGATGCTGTGGATGTATATTTTCCCGCTGGTGGCCTTTTTTTTGCTGGGCAGAAAAGGGGGGTTCCACTGGACGCTTGGATTGTTCGCAGTTTTTTGCGCGGTCCTGTTTATTCCACAGTCGTTGATTTCGGTTTATCCCTACCCGGCGGCGGTGAAAATCCGGTTCCTGGTGACCTTTGTGTTCGTGAGCACCATGGCAATGATATTTGAAAGTGTCCGCCAGCATTTCCAGCTGGGCATGGAATGCAAACACGTCGATCTTGTCCGGGAAAAGCAAAAACTGGCAGAGGCCAACCGCCAGATCCGAAATATTTCCATCAAGGATCCCCTGACCGGTGCCTTCAACCGGCTGTACCTCGACGAGCGTCTGCCGATAGAACTCAAGCGGGGGCGGCGCTACGGGCACGCCCTCACGGTGATTCTCTGCGACCTGGATCATTTCAAAGCCATCAACGATAGCTACGGGCATCAGGCGGGCGACAAGGTCTTACAGCAAACGGTGAGCACCATTGTCGGGGGCCTTCGCTCCGGCATCGACTGGGTTGCCCGCTACGGTGGTGAGGAATTTGTCGTCGTGCTGCCGGAAACCGGCGCGGCGGCCGGAAAGGCGGTGGCCGAACGCCTGCGGCAACGCATCGCAGAGACGCCGGTGCAGATTCAGGAGACTGCCGTCGTCGTGACCGCCAGTTTCGGCGTTTCGGCTCTGGAATCGGCGGCCGATGAAACCGATGTGCTTTCCGAGGCCCTGCTTCGCATTGCTGACCAGCACCTGTATATGGCCAAACAGGATGGCCGCAACTGTGTCCGGGCGCTTTTATAGTGTCCATCCATGGGGAGCCTCTTGCCCCCTCTCCCTTGATGGGAAAGGGCTGGGGTGAGGGTGACAACTCACCGAGAACAAGAGATCATCTTATACCGACCCGCCTTTTCCCCCGTCCCCTCCCGCCAGTACTCGGGTAAACGCTCCGACGGGCCGTCGAGGGCTCACTGGATCCGGGTAGCGGTCTACGTATCCCACCCGAAGGATGAACTGGGGGACCATGCCGGGGCCGTGCATGCGGGTGATCTCATCGCGCCACCGGGGCTCTTCGAGCAGCTGGGTCATGGGGTGGACGGCAATGGATCGCTCCCGGGCCAGCAGGGCCATGCGCTGAAACCGGCGGCCGGCGTCGATGATGTCGCCCACGGTGTTTCCCGGACTGGTGATGATCAGCCAGCCGCCTCCCTGGGAAACCTGCTCGGCGGTCTTATCCACACCGGCGGTGCGAAACGCATCGCCGGTCACATCCTCCGGCGTCATGAAAAAGCGCATATATATGCCGGCGACGCCGCCGACTTCCATTCCTGCCGGCGTGAGGCCGTCGCCGTGCTCGGCAATGGATGCCGGGGTGAACCGCACCCACCGGGCCAGCTCCTTTTGGGCATCGTCACGGCGGCTCTGGTGGCGAAAGGCTTCGACGGTGCCTTCAGCGATACACGTCGCATGCTTGCCGCTCCGTGGAAAATAGTGAAGGCCGCCCCCGCAGGCTGCAGTGAGGGGTGCCACATCCTCGTCGCGGATCTCTCGGGGAAGCTGCCCGCTTTTGAGCGTTCGCCGCTGCCGGATGCGTTCCAGAGGGGTGGCGGCGGCCGCGGCTTTCCGGAAGGTCACCGTGGCCAGCCCGGGGTCCAGGGGATGGGTGCCCGTGATGGCGACCGTGGCCTGTTGACCGCCGGCAGCGGCGGCAATGGCAAGGGTTTCCAGAAAAGCGCCGACCGAGAGCAACGACTCCCTGCCGTCCGGATCCACCGCCGGCAGCATCCGCCCCGGATCAATCCGCACGATCCACCGGGCATCGCTTTCCATTTCAACCTGCCAGGGCTGGCTGTTGTGGCCGCTGGGCGCCATGGCGGCATGGTGCAGCGCGCCGTGCATCCACGGTGCAGGCAGTCCTGTTGCCTGAGCCGGCGCAGCCGCTTGTCTCACGTTGCGGCTGCTGCAGCCGGACAGCAGCGGGTCGGCAATGAGGCATGCGGCCCCGGTTTTCGCAATTCCGGCAAGAAACTGTCGACGAGTGCTTTTCATTGGGTCTTCTCCTGTCGTGAGATTCAATCGGTGGGGGATGATGGCCGAAGCGAAATGGTCAAGCGTGTCACTAATGGGTGACATTTTAGGCAAAAAAATTTCGGATCAGGGCGGAGACAGAATAAGCCCGCGGGACACCTGTTCCAGGGTATTCATCAACCGGTCCCAGCCGCCCTCCGAGGCCAGATCGATACCGCTGAACCAGCGGGTGTGTCGCGAGCGGGTCACAAGATAGTTCACGGTGGCCCCCACGATGGCGGCCAGGGCCTGGGTGTCTACTCCGGGCGGTGATTCGGGCACCGCCTTCCGGAAAAAGGCGAGAAAGCTCTGCTCCCGGATTTCCTCCAGCATGACGGTGAGCTCATTACGCTCCACCATCTCCCAGGCCATGATTTCCTGGGTCACCGGGCGACTTGAAATGGCTTCGAGGTAGTTGCGCGCCAGCCGCGCCAGCCGGTCGGGCAGTGGCAGCGCCAGGAAAGCGGCCATGTCGCCACCGGCCAGTTCCTGGGGGCCGGGCCAGAAATCGCTTTCCTGCCCAAAGGCCTTGATAAGCCCCGGCAGACCGCCGAAATATCGATATATCAGAACCTTGTCGACGCCAGCCGCCCGGGCGACGGCATTGACGCCGACACCGCGAAACCCTTTTCTAGCCAGCAGCCGGCCCACGGCCCGGATCAGTTTTTGGCGGGTGGCCTCGCTGTCACGGGGTATGGGGAGTGTGTCATTGGCGTTCATATCCGTGTCCTCTCTTCTAAAGTCACCGCGCGGTGACCTTATTGTCACCATTCGGTGACTGCTGTCAACAGAAAAATGGGTATTTCGGTTGAATGCGACTGAAGGGTGGTATAGAGAGTCGATCTGTTGTGCACGGACTGCCCGGAACGGATTCATTATGGCGCACCAAGACGCGGTTGCACGGGCGAGGGTCATCGGTTTGCTGGGGGCACTGGCCGTGTTTGCATCCGCCTTCTGCTTTTACATGTCCACCACCATCGTCCGGTGGTCCCAGGCCCGGACAGCCATCGATCCCGCATTCTTTGTGTTTGCCCGGTTCCTGCTGGGGTTCGTTGTGGTCTGCGCCGTTCAGGCCGCCGGCAAAGGCCGGGTGCGCCCTAAGAATCTGCACCTGCTCATTGGACGCGCCATCGCCAATACCGTAGCGGTCTACTGTTTTTACAAATCGGTGGCACTGACCTCGGTGGCCGAGGCCAATATTCTCAACATGACCTACCCCTTGTTCATCGCCCTGTTTTCATGGTTTTTTTTGCGGGATCAGCGGGACAGGGTGGCCACCATCGCGGTGGCGGTAGCCTTTGGCGGTGTCTGGCTCATCCTGTCGCCCAACCAGGTGGGCGTCAATCTGAACAACCTCTGGGGGCTCGCCTCGGGCATTTCCGCGGCGGCGGCCATTATCTACCTCAATCTGAGCCGGCGGCAGCACGACACCCATACCATCCTGGTGTTCATGTTCGGCATCGGCGGATTGGCCGTACTGATTTTGTTTCACGACCGATTCTTTATCCCCGATACCCTGGAACTGTCGTATCTGGCCGCCTGTTCGGCCTTTGGCATCGGGGGGCAGTACCTGCTAACAGTCGGATTCCGTTACGTTTCCGCCGTGGAAGGATCGGTGATCTCTTCCACCCGTATCCTGCTGGCGGCACTCTGCGGACCCTTCCTGGTCGGCGAACCGGCCCTCGGGCTGGCCGGTTGGCTCGGTGCCATGCTGCTGTTCACCGCTAACATCGTTCTGGCATATCGGAAGGTGCGGTATTGAACGTGAGGCGGCAGAAGGGGTTTTCTGTATTGATTAAAGGGACGAAAAGGACCAAAGGGACCTAAAGGATCAGCGCCCATGACCGATCTCTTTGTGCGAGGGGATGTGTTTTTGCCCTACTTTAGGTCCTTTTGCCAAGGTGCCTGCAATTTCATAACTGCCGATTGACATTGCCGCCGGCGCCCTTAAAATGAATACTGATTGCCATACCGAAACGGATCGACGCCTTCACTATGCGCTTCATGCTCTATAACATACGCTACGCCGCCGGCATCGGGAAACAGTTTCATTGGCCGGTTCCCTACAGCGGCTATTTTAAGTCCACCCACCGCAAACTTCAGGAAATCGGTAACTATATCCAAACGATCCACCCGGACGTGGTGGGTCTTGTGGAAGTGGACAACGGCTCCTTTCGCGCCGGCAGGCAGTGCCAGGCCGGGGCCATCGCTCACCAGCTCGACCACGACCACGTGTTCAAGAACAAGTACCGCGTCGGTTCGGTCATCAGCAAAATGCCCCTCACCGTCAATCAGGGTAACGCCTTTCTGACCAATCGTGAGATCCGCAATACGCGCTTTCACTACCTAAACAACGGCGTTAAGCGGTTGGTGATCGAGTTGGAGCTCGCGGACGTGACCATGTTTCTGGTCCATCTCTCGGTGAAAAGCTGGAGTCGCCAGAAGCAGCTCAAGGATCTGAGCGCCATCGTCAATACCTCATCCAAGCCGGCCATCGTCGCCGGAGATTTCAACGTATTCGGCGGCGTGCGCGAGCTGAAGGATTTCATGGCCGCCACCGGTCTTTCCAACGCCAACGGCGCAGGGTTGGCTTCTCACCCCAGCCGCGCGCCCAAACGGCACCTGGATCACATCCTGCACAGCCCCCAGATCCGGGTTGATTCATTCTACGCGCCACTAGTGACCTTCTCCGATCATCTTCCCCTGGTCTGCGATTTTACCGTCGAACCTCGTAATCTGCTGAAATAACGGTACTTTCTCAGCGTGTCCGGTAGTCGCATGGGTGGCCGGAGGTGTTTTTCGCCACTTTCGCCCGCTTTCAGTTTTCGCTTCTCGATGAAGCGCCAGTCCCGACTTAACGGCCACGGCAATAGCCCCCTCTTTTTTTATACCCCATTGTTGTAAAAGTTTTTCTTCGTGACCTTCGTGTTCTTCGTGGTAAACCATTCAGTAGCCCGGCAGTTTTCGGGTGAGAAATCCATTCCGAAAGCCTGTTGACACAACGGTGCGCCCCATGGAAATAATTCGGCCACACCATCCATGCACTGCGCCTGCGAAGCCATGAAACCATCTGAACGTGAGAAGGCCTTTTTTGAAAAAGCCCGTGCCGTCCTGGACGAGGACGCCGATCAGCTGGACCCGGAAATCAAGACACGGCGCTGCCGCGAGCGGTTGGCGGCGCTGAGCGTCCTGTCGTCGCCGCGTCGCGGCAACAGCACGCGTATTAAGGGCTGGGCCATCATGGTTACCGTTGCGGCATCGGTGGCGATCATTGTCATCAATCTCACCATGGCACCGCCGGTTCAGGAGCCGGTCGCAGAGTCTCTGCTCGTCGATGTGGACCTGCTTTCCAGTGCCGGTCCGATTGAATTTTACGAGGATATGGATTTTTACCGCTGGCTGGCCGAGGCAACCGAAAATGCGAAATAGCGGCATCTGGTGGGCCCCGATCATGGTCCTATTTTTGTCAGTGGTCCTGGCACTGGGGTGGGCGGCAGCGGCGAGCGCCGAGGGCAGCGGCGTTCCGTGGTTGCAATTGAGCGCCGAGGAGCAGGCGATCCTTGGCAGTGTTGAAGATCGCTGGGAGCATATCCCTGCCCCCCGGCAGCAGCGCCTTCTCGACGGTGCCCGTCACTGGCGGCAACTGACGCCCGAAGAACGCCAGCGGGCCCGGGTGCACCTTGGCGCCTGGCAGCAAAAGACACCAGCGCAGCGCGAGCGCATCCGCCGGCATTTTGAAGCCTTCCGCAGCCTTCCGCCGGAAGCCCGGCAGCGGCTGCGTGAAGCTCGGCGGCGCTTTGAGGCCCTTCCCATGGCGGAGGGCCATGAACTTCTCACCCGATGGCGGCAGATGACACCGCAGCAGCGGCTGGCTACCGGGCGCAATATTCAGCGATTCAACCAGCTTTCCGAAGCCGAGCGCCACCGGATCCGGGAGGACTACCAGAAGGCCACGCCCGAGGCGCGCCGGCGCATGCGCAAGCATTGGCAGGCGCCTTCCCTGGATACATCCCGACATTAGAACCGTACGTCCTTCCACCTTGACACTGAGCACCAATTTTCTTTAGTTTTAATCGAGTACGACTTCTTCCACCATATTATCCAAGGAGCGCCCTATGACGTTGCCGATGTTCGGGTGCAGGATTGGATCCCTCGTTGCCGCCACGCTGCTTTCCGCTTCGGTGTGGCTGGGCTCGGCCTGCAAGACCACCGAAAAAGCCGTGAGCATGGACGAGGCCAAAAACATCAGCCTCACCTTTACCGGCAGTGCCTTCACCCCGCCGCCGCGCACCATCGATGATCTGGAAGACGTCCTGAAGGTGGATGTGGGCCAAGCGGTCTGTGACAACAGCCCCATCACCATCATGAGCAAGGAGGAAGTATTCGCTGCCACCGCGGTAGGGTTCTGCTCCACCGAGGAGTGGTGCAAAGCCCAGAAGTTGTTTCGTCGTGCGGAGTTCCTGGTGAGCATCGGTCATTTTGAGGAGGCCATCACCTATATCCAGATGGCCATTGAAGAATTTCCGCCCTACGAAACCCAGTTCATGTCGAAAATCGCCTTGTGCCATGCCTATTTGGGCAATTTTACCGCTGCTCAATTCAGTCTCTCAAACAGGCCCTCCCGAAACGCGAGTAACCAAAGTCGGAAGCGCACGCGTCGCAATTATTACGCCGGCCTAGGCGCCCTGAATCAGGCGGAGGGAAACTACAGAGACGCTGAAACGGCCCTTCGGCAGGCCATCGACATCTCAGAGAATGCTCACGAACTTCATCCTTCCGAGCGCATTTACGAGCTTCTGATCGAGCGTATCGACCTGGCGGAAAACCTCCTGCTGCAGGGGCGCGTGGTGGAAGCCGAGGTGGAGATCCGGGACGTGATGAACCACCCCATGGCCCGGGTTCCGATCCGAAAGGCCCGGGCGGCACTGGTGCTGAGCCGAATTTACTACGAACAGGGGCGCTATGCCGATGCCGCACGGGTGGCCCGGACCGCCGTCGCCGCGTTTATTGCGGCCGAGACCCACTGCTCATCCTATTTTCTCAACATGGCCCGCCAGGTTGAGGCCCGGTCACTGGCCGCCATGGCCCAGTGGGATGCGGCGCTGGCCGTTTTCGAGGGCATCCGCAGCGCCATGGTGGTCCAGCCTGAGCTGTACCGCCTGTGGTTCGACGGCGACCCGGACTGGATCATGGCCCTCATGGGGGCCGGCCGCCAGGCCGACGCCGGCGCCATGCTGGCCGTGGCTCTGGAGAAATCCATAGATCTTTTTGGCGATGAGCATTATACCTCCGCCGAGATTACGGGGCTATATGGCGTCCATGCATTGCTCAGCGGCGATATCCCGGGGGCCTTTTCCCGCTACGCGGCCGCAGCGCCCGCCCTGATGGGGAATGCTGCGCAGGCCGGCTCCGAATCCGATGCCCTTGCCGCGCGAAACCGTCGCAAGGCGTTCATCCTGGAGCACTACCTGGACCTCTTGGCCCAGGTGCAGGCCGGTCGGGTGACGGGACCCGCCGGGGTGGATGCGGCGGAAGTGTCCTTCAGGGTGGCCGAGTCCATCCGCGGCAGCAGCGTCCAGCAGGCGGTCAAGGCGCTGAGTTCGAGGGCTGCCGCCGACAATGCCGATCTGGCCGATCTTATCCGGCGTGAGCAAGACGCCGACAAGCAGATCACCGCCCTGCAGGGGGTGCTCTACAACGCCCTGTCCCAGGCCAGTCAGGACACAACCGTTGTCGCCGGTCTCCGGCAGCGTATCACCGATCTGAAGGCGGCCAGAAATGCCTTTTCCGAAGAAATCGCGGCCCGTTTTCCCGCCTATGCCGACTTGGCCGCACCAAAGCCCGCCAGTGTGGTGCAGGTAAGGACTGTTCTGACCGGTGAGGAGGCGGTGGTGGCCTTCTATGCCGGCGTTCGGCAGACTTTTGTCTGGGCCTTCGGCCGCCAGGGCCCGGTGGCGTTTCAAGCCATCGACCTGGGGCGCGAAGCGCTCTCCGCGCGGGTTGCCCACCTGAGAAAGGCTTTGGACCCTGGCATCAGTGCCTTGCAGGACCTGCCGGTCTTCGATCTGGCGGCCGCCCACGATCTTTATGCACTGTTGTTCAAACCGGTGGCACCCCAGACCACCGGCGCCGCCATCCTTCTGGTAGTACCCCACGGCCCGTTGGGGCGCCTGCCCCTGGGGTTGCTGCCCACCGCGCCGACTGCCCCTACCGGGGACGGTGCCGTCTTTCTGTCAGGCTACCGCGGGGTGCCCTGGCTGATCCGCAAGCAGGCTGTCACCGTGCTGCCGGCGGCCGGTGTGCTGGCAACCCTGCGGGCCATGCCGCCGCCGCAGCCGGGGCGCCGGGCCTTTGCCGGGTTCGGGGATCCCTGGTTTTCCGATAAACAGGCCGCGGCGGCTGCCTCACCGGACCCGGTGCACACACGCGGCCTGATCCGTACCCGGGCCATTCGGGTCACCGAGTCCGCCTCCCTGGACGACGCCCGGTTGAACTCGGTCACCCTGGAGGCGCTCCAGCCGCTGCCCGATACCCGGGAGGAGGTGCTGGGTATCGCAAAAATCCTCCGGGCGGACCCGTCCAAAGACGTTTTCCTGGGAAAGGCGGCCACCGAGTCGACGTTCAAGGGCACCGATCTTTCCGACCGGCGGGTGCTGGTGCTGGCCACCCACGGTCTGGTACCCGGCGATCTGGACGGACTGACCCAGCCGGCGCTGGCCCTGTCCTCGCCCCGACTCGCCGGCGACGCTGCCAATGACGGGCTGCTCACCATGGGAGAGATCATGGGGCTGCGGCTCGATGCGGACTGGGTGGTGCTCTCGGCCTGCAACACCGCCGCCGGTGCCGGTGAGGGAAGCGAGGCCGTGTCGGGGTTGGGCCAGGCGTTTTTCTATGCCGGCACCCGGGCGGTGCTGGTGAGCAACTGGCCGGTGGAGAGCGTCTCAGCCCGCCTCCTCACCGCAGATCTGTTTGCACGCCAGGCAGCCGACCCGGCGCTCTCCCGGGCCGAGGCCCTGCGCCGGAGCATGCTGGATCTTCTCGACAACGGGGTCTACACCGATCCGGCCACGGGAAAGCCGGTGTTCGCCTATGCGCACCCCATCTTCTGGGCGCCGTTTTCGCTGGTGGGGGAGGGCGGGGGAACAGGAAAGGCACGATGAAGATAGTCGGTGCCGCTTTGAATTTATTGAAATGAGCGTTCAAAGGGATTGAAACCATCGGGATTCGAAATCGCTATCGAAATCAATTTTCACGGTCCATGCCAGGCCCATGTCGATTTCGATAGCGATCCCGATTTCGATTTGGACGGCGGCCCAATGATCCCAATACTCGCTGCACTGCAAAACGGTCACCGAGTCCGTTTCAATCCGCCGCCATCAGTTCGTCCCGGGTGACGATGGCGCGCACGTCGGGCACGTGGGCGCGGATGTTTTCAACCCCGCCCTCCTGGCGGTCCACCAGAATAACGGCCCGGACCACGTCCAGCCCTTCCTCCCGGGCCCGTTCGATGGCCTTGATGGTGGAGCCGCCGGTGGTGGCCACGTCATCGATGACAACCACACGATCGCCTCTTTGCAGATCCCCTTCAATCCATTTGACGATGCCGTGATCCTTCTGGGTCTTGCGGATTGAAAATGCCTTGACCGGCCGGCCGCGAAGCTCCGAGGCAAAGGCCGTGGCGACCGCAATTGGGTCGGCGCCGAAGGTGAGTCCGCCGACCCCGGCCACATCGATGTCGCTGATGGCCTCGCACATGAGATGGCCGGTAAGAAACATGCCCCGGGGGCTCAGGACCGTGGGTTTGCAGTTGACGTAGAACCGGCTCATCCGTCCGGACACCAGACGAAACGAGGGCTCTTCGGTAAACTTGAAGGACTTTTCGCGAAGCAGGTCGATGAGTTCGGTTTTCACTGGCGGATCCTCGCTGCCCCTTGTCGCGCCGGGGGTTCCAGGCTATCGGTAAATACTTGAGCTTACGGGAAATTTAGACGGTATCCCAGGCTGCAGGGCTTGATTTTACACGGCGGTTTCGATATTAAGAAGCCTCCACCGAACTGGAAGAAGCAGGGACTGGGATTCAGTGGAGGCCCCGAGCAAGGAAAACCGTTTTGCAGCACTCCTTAAAGCTCGGCACGAGACATACCAACATCCCCCAGCGGGGTCAAATCCTTTTGCCATGGCCATCGGGGCCGGACTATGGAGAAAAGGGCAGCGCATGACAGCACGGACAATCATCCTTTCGGCCGTATTCTGGGGGTTGGTTTTTACGCCGGCGATGGTTCCGCTACACACCCCGGCCGCGGAAACCGCGCCTCCCATGAACCTGGCAGAGACCGTCCAGGCCGTGCTGGAGGCCAACCTTCAGGCAAAAAACGCCCGGCAGGCGGTGGCGGCGGCGGAAAGTCGTGTGGGTGTGGAGAAAACCAAATTTTTGCCCACCTTCAGCGCCGCCTACCAGTACAAGCACCATTACGAAGAAATCCTCAATCCTATTTTCGGGATCACCACCCCTGAAAACGAGTACCGGTTTACCGCGTCGGTCACGCAGCCGGTATTTACCGGTTATGCCATCACCAATGCCTACAAGCTTGCCGGCCTGGGGCTGGACATTGCCAAACTCAACGACCAGCTCATCAGGCAACAACTCGTCTTCGAGGCCAAGAACGCCTATTTTTCAGTGCTCAAAGCCGAGAAAGTGGTGGGCGTGGGGCTGGAGGCGGTGGCCCTTCTGGAAGCTTTTGAAAAGGACGCCAAGAATTTTTATGACGTGGGGATGACGGCGCAAAATGATTTTCTCAAGGCCCAGGTGGAGCTGGCCAACACGCGCCAGCAGCTGATCACCGCCAACAATGCGCTCGACGTGGCCCGGGCCAACTTTAACACCCTGCTGCGGCGTTCGGTGAACCAGCCCGTGGTTATCGTGGACGAAAGCGATTTCAGCCGGATCGAGCTCACTGTCGAGGCGTGCATGGCCGAGGCCGAAAAAAACCGGCTGGAAATTCTGGTAGCCAAAAAACGCGTGGCGGTGAGCGACAAAGAGGTCGAACTCGTCAAGAAAGACTATTTTCCAACCGTGGATGTGCAGGGCAACTATTACAAGGCAGGCACTGAGATCCAGGTCAACGGGGGCCCCGGGGTTTCCGATCCGGAAAGCTGGGACGTGCGCGCCGTGGCCACCTGGAATTTTTGGCAATGGGGGCGAACGCGCAAGGGCGTCGAGGAGAAGCGGCGCCAGGCCGAGCAGACCCAAAACGAGTTCCAGCAGGTGCTCGACAACATCCAGCTCGAGGTGAAAAAGGTCTATCTGAAGGTCACCGAATCGGAACAGAACATCCGCACCGTGGAAACCGCCATCAGCCAGGCCAAGGAAAACTACCGCATCAGCGAGGAGCGCTACAAACAGCACGTGGCCACATCCACCGACGTGCTGGATGCCCGCACCCTGCTTTCCAGAACCCAGTTCAACTATTACACGGCCCTCTATGATCTGGAAATCGCCAAAGCGGCGTTGGCGCGGGCGATGGGGCGGGAGTCGCTTCAATGACGGATATCCGCAAAAGAGACGCCATCATCCAGATCTTTCACGTTTTCAAGCAATACGGTGCCAAGAAGGCGCTCTCGGACCTGACTCTGGACATCTTCAAAAACGAGTTCGTGCTGGTGACCGGCCCCAGCGGCGCCGGCAAGACCACCCTGCTCAAGCTGCTCTACCGCGGCGAATCCACCTCCGAAGGTCAGATTCTCGTCGACGGCATGAACCTGGCCCGGATTCCCAACAAACGGATTCCTTACCTCCGGCGCCAGTTCGGCGTCATTTTCCAGGATTACAAGCTGATTGCGACCAAGACGGTTTTCGACAATGTGGCGCTGGTGCTCGAGGTCCAGGGCAAGGGGCGGCGGTTGGTGGAAAAAAAGGTGAACAGCGTCCTGCGTCACGTGGGGATGGAAGACCGCCGCGGCGCCTACCCGCCCAGCCTTTCCGGCGGTGAGCAGCAGCGCATCGCCATGGCCCGCGCCGTGGTGGGGGATCCGAAAATCGTCCTGGCCGATGAACCCACCGGCAGCCTGGACCCGGAATCGGCCGCCGTGATTATCGACCTGCTCAAGCGGTTTCACCTGCGCGGGGGCACCCTGGTGATCGCCACTCACGACCGGGATCTGGTGGCTCAGGCCAACGGCCGCATCATTCGTCTTCAGCAAGGCCAGATCGTCGACACTCAGCCGCCAATGGAAACCGCGCCTCATGCAGCTTTACTTTAGAAAAGCCGTCCGGGATATCCTGGACAATGGATTTTTGAACGCAGTCACCATTTTTACCATTGCCATGGCGGTGCTGGTGATCGGGGCCTTCGCCCTTTTCATCCTCAATACCAGCATCCTCATGCAGTCGTGGAAAAAAGGGGTCCGCATCATGGCCTATATTCAGGCGGATACGGACCCCGCAACCCTGGGGGATGTTCAAAAGCAGATAGAAGCCCTTTACGGGGTCAAGGCCGTGGCCTTTATTTCCAAGGCCGAAGCGTTGCAGCGGCTCAAGTCGCAGATGAAACGGCAATCGGCCCTGTTTGACAACCTGGAAGACAACCCGCTGCCCGATGCCTTTGAAGTGCGCATGGCCGACACGCCGCAGGATGTGGAAAAAGTAGAGGAACTGGCCCGCAACCTGGCGCGGATTTCGGCCGTTTCAGACGTGGAGTACGGTCAGCGGTGGATCGGTCGGTTTTCCAACATTATTCGTTTGTTTACCCTCATGGCTTATGCGCTGGGAGCCCTTTTTTTCATTGCCGCCGTATTCTTTGTGGCCAACACCATCCGGCTGGTCATTTATTCTCGCCGCGAAGAGATCGAGATCATGCGGCTGGTGGGGGCCGAAGACGTTTTTATCAAGACCCCGTTTTACATTGAAGCCATGCTTCAGGGGCTCATCGGCGGTGTTATCGGCATCGCCGCCCTGTTCGTCTCCCATGTCGCCATCTCTCTCAAGGTGGCCGACACAACGATGCCGGCCGTCGTGGCGCTGCAATTTCTGCCGGCGGCGGCCTTTGCCGTCATTTTGGCGACCAGCGTCGCCGTCGGGTGGATGGGATGTTTTCTGTCGCTCAAACAATATCTTCGGCGTTGACCGCCGGCCCGTCCCGGCAGTTGGCATGCCTGCTGTGCGCCATGGCGCTGTGGTGGCTTCCTGCGGCCGCGGGCGCCCAGGATGTAGGCATTGTTCAGGTGCCGAGACTTAATCTGCGCGCGTCGCCGGATGTGAGCGGCACGCCGGTGGCGGTTCTGGACAAGGGCTCCGAGGTGCGGGTGATCGGCCATCGGGGCGGTTGGGTGGAGGTGATCGCCGGCGAACACCGCGGATTTATCCGCAATCGGGAGCAATACATCCGTATTGAAACCCGCGCCGCCGATACGGCGCCGGCGGTTGTCAGTGCCAAGATGGCCGAGGCCCAGGCGCAGGCATCGGCGATCGCCGAGCGCATCGAAACCTCCCGAACGGAAGTGGGCGTATATACGGCCCAGGAAGAAAACATCATCGTCAGCCTGGACGGTATCGAACGTGCCGTTGCCGACATGAAAAAGCAGGTGAGCGCAAGCCGGCAGGAGATGGCCGCGCTGGATGAAAAAATGGAAGGCCTGCGCAGCAGCATTGCCAAGCTCCAGTCGGACCTTGCGCGCCATCGGGACACCGCCTCCAAACGATTGGTGGCCTACTACAAACTCAGCTGGATGGGCCGCCTACAGCTACTGGCCACGGCCGAGACGATCCAGGATTTGTTTCACCGGGAACGGGCCCTGTCCGCTATTTTGGACGCCGATGCCCGGCTGCTCCAGCGGATGGCTGACGACAGAGACCGGCTCGCCAGCGAAAACCGCCAGTTGGCGGCGGGCAGGCAGGAAAAAGCGGCCCTGGAGGCCGCCACCCGCACGCAGCTCGAAACGCTCGCTGCAGACAAATCTCGTCGCGCTGACATGCTTCGGGAAATCCGCCAGAAAAAAACCCTCGAGGTGGCGGCCATTGCCGCGCTTGAGCAGTCCGCCCGCGATTTGGACCGCGCCCTGGAGGCCATGGCCGCCGATGTGACGCGCGAGGCCGCCCGCGCCGCTACAGCGGGTTCCGCCCCGGCGCCGGCGGGTCAACCGTTTTCCCAGTTGAAAGGCTTGCTTCCCGTCCCCGTGAACGGTAATATCGTCAACAGTTTCGGGGAATACCGTGACAGCCGCCACAATGTGGTTAATTTCCGTAGCGGCGTCGATATCCGTGCGGACTACGGCGAGCCCATCCATGCGGTATCCACCGGAAAGGTGATGTATGCCGCCTGGTTCAAAGGCTTCGGCAACATGTTGATTATCGATCACGGCGATCATTATTACACCGTCTACGCACATCTTGAAGAGACGTTCAAACAGAAGGGAGATCCCGTGGATGCCGGCGAGGTGATTGCCACAGTCGGCGACACCGGTTCTCTGGTGGGTCCCAAGCTGTACTTCGAAGTGCGCCACCACGGTAAACCGATGGATCCAGCCGATTGGATCAAGAAAGGGTAGCCGATCCTTAACCAAGACGGCTTCCCGTAAAGGAGCATCAAATGGTCCACAGAAAACCAGAAAAACCCAGCCTTAGACAGATCCTCGTTATCGCCGTGGTGTTCTGGGCCGTTGTCACCGGTTTCTTCGGTGAATCCCTGGCCAACAACGAAGCGGTGTATAAAGGGTTAAAAACGTTTGCAGATGTTATAGAAATAATTGAGAAAAGCTACGTAGATCCGGTTGAGCCGGATAAGCTCATCCAGGATGCTATCCAGGGCATGGTGAGCAGTCTCGACCCCCATTCGTCACTCCTGGAGCCCGCTGAGTACGAAGAGCTGCGCATCGACACCCAGGGCAAATTCACCGGCATCGGGGTCAGCATTTCCATTAAAGACGGATTTGTCACCGTAGTGGCGCCTATTGAGGGAACGCCGGCGTTTGAGGCTGGCATCAAGGCAGGGGACAAAATTATCAAGGTCGATGATAAGCCTATAAAAAAACTCAAAAATGCCGTTAAGCTGATGCGCGGTCCCAAAGGCTCGATGGTCAAGGTGACCGTCTTGAGAGAAGGGGTCAGCGAGCCATTGGACTTTACGCTGGAGCGCGACGTCATTCCGATCCAGAGTGTTCGCGGTCTCACCATCGCCCCGGGCTACGGCTATGTGCAGGTGACCCATTTCAGGGACCAGACCACTGGAGATCTTGAGAAAGCGCTGGAACAAATTGAGAAGGAAAACAAAGGCCTTAAGGGCCTGATTCTGGATCTGCGCGACAACCCTGGCGGCGTTCTTCCCCAGGCCATCCAGATGTCGGATCTTTTTCTAAAATCGGGGCGCATTCTTTCCATCAAGGGCCGTCTGGAGCAGCACAACAAAACCTATGATGCGCACGATGACGCCAACGACCAAATGGCACCCCTGGTGGTGCTTATCAACGGCGGCAGCGCCAGTGCTTCGGAGATCGTGGCCGGCGCTCTTCAGGACCACCACCGGGCCATCCTTCTGGGAACCACTTCTTTTGGAAAAGGATCGGTGCAGACCGTGGAGGCCTTGCGAGACGGCTATGCCCTCAAGCTCACCATTGCCCGGTATTACACGCCGAGCGGGCGCTCCATCCAGGCTAAAGGCATCGAGCCCGATATCGAAGTCCCCTTCATGGTGATCGACCGGGCGGCCAAGCTGGCCGAAAACCGTTCAATGCTCAAAGAACGGGACCTGCAAAACCACCTGGAAGCCGAGACGGTGGTTGATGAAGAGGTCATCGACGTGGACGAAAAAAAGATTCCGGACAAGAAGCCGGCACCGGCCAAGAACCAGCCGCGATTTGGCCCGCTGGATGCTGAGCGGCTGAAAACGGACAGTCAAGTCATGAGGGCACTGGATATCCTTATCGGCTACAACATCCTCCGGGCGGGCGCATAGTCCGGATGGCTGCCAAAAAAGCGGCGCCGCCCTCCAAGCGCTCGAAGAAGAAAAAACGGCCGTCGAAACCGGAACCGGCGCGAAACCTGAGAAACGGTGTGCTCATTGTCGTGCTGCTCCTGGCCATCACCGGCGTGCTGGCAGTCTTGGGCCACCAATTCATCGGGCCGTTTCAGACGGCAGTATTACCGCCGGCACCGCGCATCGCGCCACCGGTCGCATCGACGCCTGAGCGCGCGCCGATACCCTCGGCTAACATGGTCCATGGCCGGGTGCCGCACTATGAGGTGTATCCGAAAAGCGATATGCCGGCGGAGCGCACCGAACCGGCCCTGCCGGCGGGTAAACCCCGTGTGGCGATCATCATCGACGATCTGGGCTACGACCGGCGCCTCGCGAATAAGTTTGCCACCCTGGCGGTGGTGCGCACCTTCTCGGTGTTTCCAAATGGTCCGTTCCGGACGCAGACGATGAAAACCGCCGCGGACAACGGTATCGAGCTGATGCTGCACCTTCCCATGGAGCCGGAGGAATACCCGGCGGTGGATCCGGGACCGGACGCTCTGCTGATGTCACAGACGCCCGATGAATTGATCGGTCGCTTGAACGCACTGCTGGACGGCCTTCCCCTGGCGGTGGGGGTCAACAACCACATGGGCTCGAGGCTCACCGCAAATGAGGACCGAATGAACCAGGTGTTTTCAGTGCTCAAACGTCGGGGGCTTTTCTTTATCGACAGCCGTACCACTGTTCACACCATGTGCCGGCAGTCGGCGCGGCTGCTTCAGCTTCCATTCGCCCAGCGGGATATTTTTCTGGACCATGATCAGGATCCGGCCTCGGTGCGTCGCCAGGTGGAACGGCTGCTCGCGATTGCCAAAAAACACGGCGAGGCCGTGGGTATCGGACACCCGTATTCGGTTACCTTCGACACATTGAATGACATGACGCCTTCCATGAAGGCGGCGGCAGATTTTGTACCCGCCTCAGCACTCGTAAGAACCATTCCTTACTCCTGAGCGCGATCTTCCGGGGTCGGTTGAAGCGATATTGGGGATCATCAATGTCATCCGATAGAGAAAACAGTGCGCCGCCGTCCGGAGATGTCAGTGTTCTGCAGGCCGAGCCATCCACAGGCAACCCGGTCGCCGAGAATCATGAGTCGTTGCTGGCCAATGTCGGCCACGAGCTGCGAACCCCCATGAACAGCATTCTCGGGTTTGCCGATCTGCTCATGGATATGGATCTCACCGAGGAACAGCTGTCCTACGTGAAACTGTTGCGCCAGAGCGGCAGCCAGCTGCTGTCCATGATCAACAACATACTGGACTATTCCAAGGCCGCGGCCTCGCGGATCGAAATCGACGCCATTGATTTTGACCTGCGGGTGCTGGTGGAGGATGTAGCCTTCTCGCTGGCCATTCAGGCCGAGCAAAAGGGTATTGAGCTGGCCTGCCATGTGGATGCCGATGTGCCCTGCCAGGTGGTGGCCGACCCTCAGTACCTGCGGCAGATTCTCAACAACCTGGCCGGCAATGCCATCAAATTCACCAACGCCGGGGAGGTGGTGATCGAGGTCAAGATGCCGACCGGTGAAGCGCGAGGCGATGCCGGTCACGCCATCCTCGAGGTGTCCGTTTCGGACACTGGCATGGGCATTGCCCCGGATCGGCACGCCCTCATCTTCGAGCGCTTTACCCAGGCAGATCCCACCATCGCGCGACAGTTCGGCGGCACCGGACTGGGTCTCACCATCTCCAAACAGCTGGTGCAGCTCATGGGCGGGGACATCCATGTGGACAGCGTTCCGGGTAAAGGCTCCCGGTTCTGGTTTTCACTGCCGGTGGGTATTTCTGCAGAAACCGGAAAAACAACCCGCCCGGATCGGCGTGACATCACCGGGCTGCGCATTCTGGTGGCCGATGCCAATGCCACATACCGGCGCATTCTCATGAAGATTCTCATGAATTTCGGCTGCAGCCCGGTGGCAGTGGGCTCGGGCGCGGCCACCCTGGATGTCCTGGAGCGGCGGCTCACCAAGGGGCGCCCGTTTGACCTGCTCATCATGGATTTGACGCTGCCCGATATGGACGGGGTTTCGCTCATGGAAGCGATCGGTGCCCGGTCCGAGATGAAAGACCTGCGGCTGATCGTTCTGACTTCCATGACTCAGCGCCGGCAGGCCCGGCAGCTCGCTGCGCTGGGCTGCCACGGCTACCTGACCAAGCCGGTGCGCGAGAACCTTCTTGGTGATGTGATTCGCGAGGTGGTGAGCCGCGGCGACGCCCCGGAGGCCGCCGGTCCCCTGGTCACCCGTCATAGCGTTGCCGAGCGCAAATTCAAGGGGATCCGGGTGCTGCTGGCCGAGGACAATCACATCAACGCCCAACTGTTCAGAAAAGTGCTCACCAACAGCGGCTACAGCGTCGTCATCGTGTCCGATGGTGAAAAGGCCGTGCGCGCCATTGAGCGGGAAACCTTTGATCTGGTTCTCATGGATGTCCAGATGCCGCGTCTGGACGGGCGGACGGCGACCCGGCAGATTCGGGCCATGGCGGCTGGCGGCGCTCGAGTGCCCATCGTCGGGCTCACGGCCAGCAGCCTGAAATCGGACTGCGAAGCGTGCCTTGCCGCCGGAATGGACGCCGTTGCCTCCAAACCGATCCACCCCCGGGATCTCATCGAGATGGTGAGCGACATCCTTACGCGCAACGGTGGCGCGCCGCCGGTGTGCACGCCGGCGCCCGCAGCCGTGCCTTCGCCCGTGGATGTCGTCCAGGCCCTGGAGCGCGCGCTGGGCGACCGGTCTTTTCTCCGGGAACTGATGGATGTCTTCGTTCGCAGTGTCGATGACCAGCTGCTGGCCCTGGACGTGGCCCTGACAGCCGGCCGCTTGGATACAGCGCTGGAGATCGCCCACAAACTCAAGGGCTCGTCCGGCAACCTGTGCGCTACCGGGATTCACGGGCTGGCCCGGCAGATGGAGGCCGCCGCCCTTGACGGGCGAAATGCCGATGCCTGGCGGCTGCTGGCAGTTTTGAAGCAGGAAGCCGGTCGCCTGAAGGCGTTTGTTGCCGGTGAGGACTGGATCGATTAAGCCATTGCGGCTGTTACCGAAGACGGAACCGAGCTGTCGGGGCTTGACAAACGCGCCGGTTTCCTTCTCATATAGTGGCTGCCTAAAGGCCTGCCACGGTCTTTTTCACCTGAAACGCCAATTTGTGAGTGCCAATGCCCCTCCGTACGGTACTGTTTGTAGATGACGAGCGCATCACGCTTTCGGCCCTCCAGCGGCTCTTTCGGGCGGAGCCCTATCGGGCGCTGTTTGCCGCCAGCGGCAGCCAGGCGCTTGAAGTGCTGGAGTCGGAGCCGGTGGACGTTGTGGTCACCGACATGATGATGCCTGAAATGGACGGCCTGACCCTTCTGGACTGGGTGCAGGCCGAATACCCGGACAGCATCCGGGTGATCATGTCGGCCGTAAATGACACCGACAGCCTTCTCGAGGCGATCAATCGCGGCAGCGTCTACCGGTATATCGTCAAGCCCTGGAATGCCGAGGATTTCAAAATTACCGTCCGCCAGGCCGTGGAGTTCTTTGAGATTCAATCAGAGCGAAACCGGCTGCTGGCCGATCTGGAAAGCGCCAACCACCTGTTAAGGGCGCGGATTCAGCAGCGCACCGACCAATTGATGGATCTTTACAATCAGGCCGAGATCGGCAAGTACGCCTCTCACATCGTCCATAACCTCAACAGTCCGCTCCAGGCTATTTTTGGCGCCCTGGAACTATGCCGGATGGCTGTCAACCGTGAGCCTCCGGACAAACGCGACGTTCTTGCGCTCCTGGACCGCATCGATCAACGGGCCGACCATCTGGCTCAGATCGTTCGCACCATTTTGCTTCACGCCAGGGATGATGCCCTTCACCACCATGACCGACTGGACCTGAACGCCATCCTCGAAGACGAGGTGGCCTTTTTTGAACTGGATGCCAACTTTAAAAAAGGGATCCAGCGCCGCCTTAACCTGGACACGGCCCTGCCCCCCATCATGGGCAACGCCGCCCAGATCAAGCAGATCATCCACAACCTGGTCTCAAACGCGGTGGACGCCATGGACGCCTCAAAGGAGAAGGTGTTGACGGTGGCCACGGCCACGGAGGCCGACTGGGCAGAGATTATCATTGGCGACACCGGTGAAGGCATCGCCCCCGAGCATCTTCAGAAAATATTCTCACCGAATTTTACCACAAAGCCCCCCGGCAAGGGGACAGGTCTCGGTCTGGCCAGCGTGCGCACCATGGCCAACGCCTACGGTGGCGAGGTTCTGGTTCGCTCTGCACTGGGCCGCGGCACTACGGTGACCGTGAGACTGCCGGCCGTTATCGACCCGGCTGTCGGCGCTTTGACCTGATCGAAGCCGTCGCTTCACATCGCAATCCTTGTAAACAACCCGGTGCTACCGCTCAGATTTCAGGGCCACGCCCGATGACTGCGACCCAGTCATCAAGGGCGCGGACCGCCAGGATGTCCAGGCCGTGATCGGCCATGGCCGCCAGTACGGATTCCTGATTTTTTTGGACAATGCCCGAGAAGATGAGGCACGCCCCAGGGGCGCAGACCATGGGGATCTGTGGCAGGAGACGGATGACGACGGCAGAAAGGATGTTCGCAACCACCAGGTCATAGCGGCCCGACACGGCCCCGGCGAGATCGCCTTCACGCAGCTCAAACCGGTCTGCCGGAACGTCGTTGCGGCTGAGATTTTCCCTGGCCACGGTGACGGCAACCGGGTCCAGATCGATTCCCAGTCCGGTGCGGGCACCGAGTTTTGCCGCCGCGGCCAGCAGAATGCCGCTGCCGGTGCCTACGTCAAGGACGCGCATACCTTCGGTGACAAGGTCTTCCAGGGCCTGGACGCACAGCATCGTCGTGGCATGGCTGCCCGTTCCGAAGGCCATGCCGGGATCGAGCTCGATAACAAGGTCCTCGGCCTCGGGGGCGTAGTTTCGCCAGGTGGGTTTGACCACGATCCGGCGTCCCATCTTTATGGGCCAGAAGTGCTCTTTCCAGGATTCGGCCCAGTCCTCCTCGTCCACGGATTTTTCGGAAAGGCGGCAGCGGATTCCGTTTCGGCGTTCCAGCCCTTTTAAGAGCAGCACCAATTGTTCACGCCGTTCCAAAAAGCGCACATCGGCGGCCAGGTAGCCGCGTACGGCATCGTGGGCCGGCGGTGGCAGGGCATCGTCGCCCCAGTCGGCGTCCGTATCCAGCCGGGGGTCGTCGATGATTACCCCTTCCACGCCGATCTCGCCAAAGGCCTCGGCAATGAGCTCGGCCGCCGCTTCCGGCTCCGGCGCGTCGAAGCGCACCCGCACTTCCATCCAATTCATGATCCGGCTCCTTTGCGGCTGTTGATATTGTATGGGCCGCATGTGGCGCATTCTTGGCGCCTGGGACAAGATAACTGCTCCCGGCGTGGTTGCAACCGGCGGCGAAAACGTGAGGGCCGATGCAGGGACACTGATCGTAACCGCATCTTCGGCTGTATTGCAAGAGAGATACCCCGCCTTCGACAAGCCCGGCAAATTGAGGTATGGAAGGCCTTCAGCGAACGGATTTTTTATGACACCGGACTCGGATAACAGGGTAAAAATACACCAGCGCACCGCCGAGCGAGCAGCCTTGACGGCAATCGGCGCGACCGTGCTGCTGATGGTCTGCGCCGTCTTCGCCCCCAAGCAGGGGATGGAGGCCATGGTGTTGCTGATTCCCATGTACGTCGCGTTTTTGGTACATGTGGTCTGCACCCTGATAGCGCTCATTGCGGCCCGCCGCAGCGGCCGGCACACCAGAAACGCCTGGATCTACAGTTATTTTTTTATTTTCTGGAGCGTCTGCGGATATTATTTTGTCACCGTCAACGCACTGGACGTCGCTGCCCATCGTCTGCTTCACGAAGCCACCCGGTCCGCAGACACCGCGCTTTACCGGATCGTGACGCAAAGCAGCTATGCAACATCCGGTGGGGCCTCCTTTGGACCGGCGCAGCGGGAGCGGGCGCTGAGCCTGATCCGCGATGGTGCGGATGTGAACTACACCCCACCCGGACGCGGCGTGCCGATGATTTCAATGGCCGCCCGCTCGGGGGATCCCGTCCTGGTGGCGGCGCTCCTGGATCACGGCGCCGCGGTGCCGGCCCCGGGGACCGGGGTCTGGACGCCGCTGATGGCCGCCACAACCGGAGACCACCCCGCGGCGGTAACGCTGCTGATACAACGGGGCTCCCGGCCGGACGATCCGGCATACAATTCCGTCACGCCCCTTTCAGAGGCCGTTCAAAATGGACGCCACCGGGTGGCGGAAGCACTGCTCGAGGGCGGTGCCAATCCGGATTTCCATGCGCGTGACAGTGCTCCGCCGCTGATTATCGCCGCCACCCGCGGCGACGGCGCCATGGTGAAGCTGCTGTTGGATGCCGGCGCCGACCCCAACCGCATCGTTTTTGGCCAAACCACCGCCATGCTTCGTGCTGTTGAAAAAGGATGCATCGACTGCGTGGCCCACCTGGCGGCGGCCGGCTGGCGGCCTGTGGGCCGTGATCGTTCGGGCCGATCGGCGCTGGCGCTGGCGATGGCCGGCGGACAGGACGCGATGTTTGAGCAAATGCTCACCGCAGCCACGTCCGGAGATGCCGGAATGCCGAATGAAAGGTTCACCGAAGACCTGCTGGAAGCCGGGCGCCTGGCGGCGTGGGACATGATGCGGCGTTTGGTGGCATCGGCCCCAAAGCGCTCGGGCATCCTGGACAGCGCCCTGCTGAGCGTGGTCGGGCGGCGTTACCGTGAGCCCTTGATGTCGCCGTCTGCGGAGATTTTGACGGCGCGGGCGATCATCGAAAACGGCGCCGATATCAACGCCGTCGACAACCGGGGATACACGGTGCTCATGTGCGCTGCCGAATCCGGTGCAGACGGACTGGTGCGACTGCTCATTGCGCAGGGCGCTCGGGTCGCTGCGACGGCCACAGATGGCCATTCAGCGCTGTCGCTGGCGGTCTGGAAGAAACACCCGGCGGTGGCGGAGATACTCCTTCAAGCCAGTGCCGATCTATCAACCGGTGCCTCCTCCTACCAGTTGCTGATGGATGCTGTCAGCAGTCAAAATCCGGGAATGGTCAAATTGCTGCTTGACGCAGGAGGGAAAATCCCTTCCGCCGAAGACCGCATCTCCCTGTTCGAGCGGGCCGCCAAATCACCGGAAACGCTGCGGCTGCTTGCCGGGGCCGTCGCCGATCTCGATGTTCAGGATCGCTACCGGGGTTCGCCGCTGAGCGTCGTCGTCAAACGGGGCTCTGCCGAGAGCATGCGGGTCATGATCGACGCCGGTGCCCAGCCCTGGGAGGAAGGCGGTCGCGGATTCAATGCCTTTCAGTGGTTTGCCGAAAACGGGAACGCAGATCTGTTGCACCGCTGCCTGACACGCCATCCTGAATTGCGCACGGATTCGGAGCGGATGAGACAGGCCATGTACCGGGCCATCCGCAGCGGCCAGGTGGACGCGGTGAGGACACTTCTGGGCTATGCTACGGTATACAGCCGGATGGCCGAAGTGAACGCCATTCTGGAATGGACCACTGCACCACCCGGGCATCCGGATGCCCGGGTGGAAATTCGGCGCTTGTTTGCGGAGCGCCTGGTCGATAACGGCGCTGCGACGGCAAGCGCGCGCAGCACTGCCATTCTGGTGGTGGTGCCAAAGAAATCTGAAGGGCAGTGAGCAACAGCGCATGAAGACCCGGGCAATCATACTGTTATTCACTATTTTGGGGGTAGTCGTCGGCTCTGCCGGTGCGGCTTTTGGCGGGGAATATCTCCAGATGGCGGGACTCATCGATACCCGCACCACTTTCAGCGATGGGGCCATGAGCGTCGAGGCCCAGGCCGATCTCGCCCATGGACGCGGCTTCGACGCCCTGTTTATTACCGACCATGACATTTTGGCCATGGCCTACGGTCTGCCGCCATTTCGACATGTCTTCCAGGTCAAGAAACAAAAAAACGCCCTTCGAATCAGCGGGCCCGAGGCCTATCTCACGGCCATTGCCGCCGCGCAGCACAAATACCCCGACCTGCTCCTGGTGCCCGGCTCCGAGTCGGTGCCCTACTACTATTGGAGCGGCTCCTATTTCAGTGGGGATCTTACCGCCAATGACCACGAAAAACGTCTGCTGGCCATTGGCCTGACCGCCCCATCGGACTATGAAGACATGCCGGTGATCCACAACCGGATGTCAACCCGGTACCTGAAGGCGCGTCTTCCCTTCATCCTCATATTTTCAGGCGCGCTGCTGCTGGGTGTTTATATCGCCACCTGGGGCGGGTGGTATCGCTGGGCCGGACTCGGTGTGGGGGCGGTGGCGCTGCTCATGATCATCAACACCAATCCATTTGCCAGCGCGCCTTACGACCAGTACATGGGCAATCAGGGGATCGCCCCCTACCAGTACTATATCGACTATGTGAGTGCCCGCGGCGGGATGACCTTCTGGAACTATCCGGAGACGCGCTCCGGGGTTCGCGCGTATGGCCCCATTCAACTCAATACCCCTTCCTACCCGGAGGTTCTGCTCCAGGCCCGCGACTATACCGGTTTTGCCGCCGTCTATGGCGACACCATTACCGTTACAGAGCCGGGTCGCCAGTGGGATCAGGTCCTTGCCCAATACTGCCGCGGAACCCGCTCTCGGCCCGTGTGGGGCATTGCCACGGCCGATTTTCATGAGGACGGCGGCGCCGGAGAACGGCTGGGCAACTATCCCACTGTGTTTCTGGTCCGGGAAAAGACCCGGGCCGAGCTGCTTTCGGCCATGCGGGCGGGCCGGATGTATGCGGTGCAGGGGTCTTACCCGCAGCGTCTGGTGCTTGACGATTTCAGTGTTACCGGATCCGGCGGCGGCCCCCATGGGACCCTGGGAGAGGACATTGCGGTGCAGGGCAGCCCTCAGATCCAAATTGCCCTGTCGCTGAAACAGCCTGGGGCGGGAACGGTGTCGGTGACTGTCATTCGGGATGGGACAGTGGTTGAAACCCTCAGCGGACCCTTGCCGCTGGCGGCGGCCATCACCGACGAGGCTTGCCCCCGGGGCGAAAAAACCTACTACCGCCTGATGGCCAATGGGCATGGGGCCGGCGTCGTGGTGGCCAATCCCGTTTTCGTCACGGTGCGTTGAGTGACGCTGCCGGCAGGCGGCGGCGGGCGGCTATGCCGATCCCAGAAACCGCTTCAGGAGTGTAAACAGCCGTTCCCGGTCAATGGGCTTGGACACGTAGTCGTCCATTCCGGCGGTGAGGCATTTTTCCATGGCCCCTTTAGTGGCGTGGGCGGTCATGGCAATGACCGGCAGCGCTTTCAGCCCGAGCAGATTGCGGATCCGCCGCGTGGCCTCATAGCCGTCCATCCGCGGCATCTGGACATCCATCAGGACGGCATCGAAGGCTTCCTTTTCCAGCATGGCCAGCGCCTCTACCCCATCGTTGGCGATGACCACCGCAAGATTCACCGACTGCAGAACCGCCTCCGCCACCCTCTGATTTATGAGATTGTCTTCAACCAGAAGGACCCGTTTTCCTGAAAAATCCGCTTCGATATTGCTGGCGGCGATTTCCTCCCGGATTCGTGCCGGGTCGTTTTCAATAAACAACCCCACCAGCTCATCAAAGAGCTGCGAGCGTTTTATGGGTTTGCTGAGTACTTTGCGGATACCGGCCTGTTCGGCCATCGCGGTATCGATGCTGGCCGTATACCCTGAGATCATTACCATGGCCGGGGGATTTTCGCCTGCTCGGCGTCTGATTTCGGTGGCGAGCTCGATGCCGTTCATTTCATCCATTCTGTGATCCAGCAGAATCAGATCGAAGCCATTGCCTTGGGTATGGGCCTCAGCACACTGCGACAAGGCCTCGTGGGGGGATGCCGCCTGGGTGACCTTGCAGCCAAAGGACAGCACCAGCGCCCCGATGGCTTCACGCGCATCGGGGTGATCGTCCACTACCAGGGTGTTCAGTCCCACCAGATCAGCGCGACGTCCTCGATCGACGGCCTGAACGGCAACACCAAAGCGCGCGGTAAACGAAAAGGTGCTGCCCATTGCCGGCGTCGACTGAACCCAGATATTGCCCCCCATGAGCTCGATGAGTTTTTTACAGATGGAGAGCCCCAGGCCAGTGCCGCTGTGCGCCCGGGTGGATGAGCTGTCGGCCTGGACAAACGCCTCGAAAAGGGTGGCGATCTGGTCCTTTTCGATACCGATGCCGGTGTCCGTTACCGAAAACAGCAGCAGCAGTTCGCGGCTGGCGTGGTTCTGCCGGCGAATGCGAAGGACAATTTCACCGTCATCGGTGAATTTAAAGGCATTGCCGATGAGGTTGATGAGAATCTGCCGCAGTCTGAGGGGGTCGCCGATAAGCGCATCGGGGATGTCCCGGGGGATGTCCACGGCAAATTCCAGGTCTTTTTCCTGAATCTTGTCGTGGAACACGTCATAGATCCGTTCGATCGTGTTTCGGAGGGAAAAATGCTTTGATTCGAACTTGACGCGGCCTGACTCGATCCGTGAAAAATCCAGGATGTCGTTGACCAGGCCCATCAGTGTGATGGCCGAGCTGTGGATCATTTCGAGAAATTCGCGGGCCTTTCCTCCGGGCTGTTCCCGCAGCGCCAGTTCACAGGCACCGATGATGCCGTTCATGGGGGTGCGGATTTCATGGCTCATGTTGGCCAGAAACTCGCTTTTGAAGCGGTTGGCCGTTTCCAGCTCGGCGGTCCGTTGGCTGACGCGCTGTTCGAGCTCGGTGTTCAGGTTTTTGAGATCGTTTTCGGTCCGCCGGATGTCTGTGACGTCGCGGATGCACTCGATCGCGCCGAACACATCTCCGTTATCATCGTAGAGCAGCGCCGCGGCATTCCAGAAATACGTGTCTCTGCCGCGAAACGACGCGATGCGGTCTTCAGAGACCAGTATGGTGCCTTGGGCCTTGATGGCGTCGTATTTTTGAGTGGCCGCCTCGTCCCAGTCGCTGACCAGATCGACGAGCAGCTTACACCGACGGCCGTAGAAAGGGATGGCGTACTCATAGTTGCCTTTGCCGATCATATGCGCTGCCGTAGCACCACTCAAGGTTTCCATGGCCTTGTTCCAGGCGATGATGCGGCCGCCCGTGTCGATGACAAAGGTGGGGTCCGGGTAGAAATTGATGATCTGGGAAAGGCGCCTTTCGGATTGGCGCAGTCGCTCCTCGCTGGCCTTGCGGGCGCTGATGTCGATGACGCTGCAGATGATCCCCTTGGCCGGGTCAGACTTGTCCAGGAGCGCCGCTGTCATGAGCGCGGTGAACACCTGGCCGTCGTCATTGCGGACCATCCGGGTTTCCACCGACGGTGTCTCGCCTTTGGTGAGTGCCGGGTAGAGCGCTTGTCCCACGCGTTCGTATTCGGCATCGTCCACATAGAGCATCCGGGTGTCCCGGCCAAGATAGTCGGCCGGATCGTCGTAACCGCAGATTCTTTCCATGGCTTCGTTGGCCCAGATGATCTTCCGGTCGCGGGTGTGGGAGATGCCGATGGCCGACGAGGACAGCACGCCCTTGAGCAATCGCTCGCTCTCCTCCAGGGCGCGCTGGGTGGCGCGGCGTTCGGTGATGTCCTCGAGGATGCCGTCAATGTGCAGGGGACGGCCGTCCGGGTCACGTATCACTGTGGCGTAAATGTTTCCAAGGATTTCCTTGCCGTTTTGCTGGATGTAGCGGTACTCGGCGCTCACCGTCGTTTGCCCGGCGCGAAACGCATCTATCATGCGGTTGCGATCGTCCGGGTCGGTATAAAATTCTGTCACTCGGTGCGTTTTCATTGCGTCAGGGCTCTCAAACCCGAGCATACGCGCCAAGGCGGCGTTGGCCGAGAGGATCCGTCCGTCCATGGCGGTGCGGAAAACGCCTACGGGGATGTTTTCATGAAGGGTGCGGTAACGCGCTTCGCTGTCTTGCAGTGCGCGAAAACCGGCCACCCACGAACGGCGCATCTGGTTGAAACACACCATGGCTGCGCCGCCGAGGATAACGATGGTGATAGTAGCGGTGAACCATGCCGTTGCCGATATCATGTATCGCCCGGGGTCCGGCGCCGCGACAATGACCCCGGCGGTGAACCCCCACCCGATCGCGGCCACGCCCAGCAAAGCGGTGGTCGCCAATGTGATGACCATGCGGCGGTTGAGAACGAAAACCGACAGAACGGGGGCCGTAAAAATATAGAGCAGCCCCTGCCCGACAAGGCCCCACGTGTACAATCCAGCCAGGCCATATACGACGGTCGACAGCAGCAAAATAAACGCGCGCCATTTAAACCGAAGTGCGCGTTTGAGCGCAAACGCGGTCATCATGACTGCCAGACAGATCCATTGCACCATCGTGCCGGGCAAAAGACCGAATTCAAATGCTCTGAAGCCCGCAATGACAACACCGGGAAGGCCCAGGTAGAGAAGGATCAGGTAGAGGCGTTCGAAAAACTTACGAATCTCCTCCTGCGGAGCGGTGACAGTTGTTTGCGTGGTGTCGTCCGGGTTCATGAAAAGCCGTCTGCAAAGCGATGCATGTGATGAGAAGCTTTCTCTTATAGCGGAGATTCACGGCCTGATGCAACAGTACAAATTGGATGTATTGCCGGAAATGGGTGATCGGGATGCGGGTGCAGAACCGGCCCAGTGGGCAGTTGGTATCGCGCGCCAGTGTCAGTCGGATGTATTCGTGTTCCTTGAGGCACTTGTGACGTGCTCCCGTGTTGTGGTTCGTGACGGTTTCTGGCGTCCGGCCTGAGGGCGCCCTGTTGTAAATATCGTCCTATGGGGGTAGGAAGTTAAGACAAATCGATGGGCCGTCTGCTGCCGGTCCACCACGGCTGAACGCGCCCCGTAACGCGAGCGACATGAAGGAGGAGACGCCATGGATTATGGTATCGCAGGGAAAATCGCACTGGTTGCCGCAGCCAGCCGCGGGTTGGGACAAGGATGCGCAGCGCAGTTGGCTGCCGAGGGCTGCCGGGTGGCCATTTGCTCGCGAAACGCGGAAGACGCCGAAAAGGCCGCCAGCGTGATGGCCGGCGCCACGGGCGCCGAGGTGACGGGCTTTGGCGCGGACATGAGCCGGATTGAAGATATCGCCCGTCTGCTGGATGCCGTGCGGGAGGCCGTTGGCACCCCAGACATCCTGGTGACCAACGCCGGCGGGCCGCCGCCCGGGACCTTCGCCACCACCGATCTGGACGACTACCCCAGGGCGCTGGAGCTGAATCTCATGAGCGCGGTGCGTCTGATCCACGGCGTGGTGCCGGCCATGAAAGAAAAGGGCTGGGGCCGCATCATCGCCATCACTTCCATATCGGTCAAGCAGCCCATCGCCGATCTGCTGCTCTCCAACATGGCGCGGGCCGGTCTCACCGGGTTTCTGAAGACCATCGCCACCGAACTGGCGCCCTTCGGGATTACGGTCAACGCCCTGCTGCCAGGCATCCACAAGACATCCCGGATGGACCAACTGGTGGCCAGCCGCGTGGCCCGGGAAGGCGGCCGCGTCGAGGCCGTCTATCAGGCGATGATGGATACCGTGCCGGCCCGGGCCATCGGAGACCCCGCCGATTTCGGTGCGGCAGCGGCTTTTCTGGCCAGCGCCCAGGCCCGCTACATCACCGGTCAGAATCTTCTCGTTGACGGTGGCCGGTACAGCGGTCTGCTATAGCGGCCGCTTTCCAGAAGTCCTCCAGCGACGGTTGCGGCCGGTGTCCGGACTGATATCCGGGTTGGGATTCACATCGTCGGCGTGGGGACGCCGCCGCCCAGGGACTCCTTGACGCCGGATTTGTCCCAGCTCAGGGAAAGCACCTGCGCCGTGGATCCGGATACGTATAGCCGTGGCGCGCCAGCCACCGGACCACCTCGGCATCGCTGTAAGCCCGGCCGGGCAGTTCCTCGCACCAGTTGAAAACAATATGGCCGGCAGGATCACAGGGCGCCGGCACGGATTTAAGATCATCAGAAACCCGGGTTGCTGGCGCAACGAGATAACACAGTCCCCGGCGGCGACCACGCGCTTTAGCCATAGCCGGTGTAATATTTTGCGGCACGTGTTACCGTGCACGCATGGCGTTGCCCCTGGCGCGTTGTTGGCAACGACTCAAGCCACTGGAGACCAAAAAATAACGATGAGCGAAGGTCAAAAACACAGAGCGCTTTGCTTCCGATTTGTCTGTGCGCTGTCTGGTCTGTTGATGATGGTTTCCACCGGCCATGCCGATGATGGCCATGGTCGTGAAAATCACGGGATGGGTATTCTGGGAATCCGCTCCCAGGCGATCGGTCAGAGCCTGCGCCTGACGATGCCCATGCTCATACCGGGGGATATCCCCACTGGGTGGCGCGGTTATCTGGGGGCAACCTGGACCAATGTGTGGGCCAATGATGCCGCTTTTTTGCTCGATTATGAAATGCTCGATACGGTTGCCGGCGTGGGATACGGGTTCAACGAGCGGTGGGGCATGGCCGTCTTCGTGGATAACCGATCCTATTTCGGTGGCGCCATGGACGACTTCATTGCCGGGTTTCACAATCTTTTCGGTATCGACCAGGATGGTCGCGATGCGGCTCCCCGGGGGCGCAGCATCATTTCCGACCCGGCAATCCAGAACCAGACATCCAGCATTCCTGCCAACGAACTGGACAACACCGGTCTGAGTCTGCTGCTCAACAGCAATATTGATTTCGGATATCCCGGCTGGCCGTCGATGAACATCTACGGCGTAACGCGTTATGCACTGGTGCCGGCAAAGATTTTTAAAAAAAGCGATCGTTTTGATTACGGATTGGGCGTGGGCCTGTCCAAACGATGGGCCTTGCGATGGTACACCCATGCGGTGCTGGGATATACGCTGTATGCCGACCGGGGACCGACAGCACCCGGAAACGTCGTTTTCGGAGATCAACAGTTTACGGGGATGTTTGCACTGGCATGGCAGTATTCTCCCGCACTGGCACTGATGACCCAGTACCTGTACTCCAGTGCGGTGATCGAGACCATCCCGGCACTGGACAACGCCTCCCATGAGGTCCACCTGGGCTTCAAATGGCTTCTAAGCAAGACATGCGTGCTGGATTTCGCCCTGATCGAAAACATCATCACGATGGACAACAGCCCGGATTTCGGGCTTCATCTCGGTGTCAGCATCGGTATGTGACATTTTAAAGCGAACGATTTTCTTCCCATCTTTGACCCGCGTTGGCAGCAGAGAAGCGCTATCCCGTGTGGTGGCGACAGTCAGCACGGGCGCTGGTGCCGGTGGCCGTGGCCGGCACTCGTGCATCGGTGAAGGCGGTGGGGTGCCGGGATATGTAGGCCTGCAGGGCGGGCAAACCGATGAGATCGGACGGTGCGGCTGGCATCCGTGCAATGGGCAGCTGGCTGAATTCCCGGGCGATGCCGTTGAGGGGCGCATCGCTGGTGACCTTGTTGACGATGATCCGTGCTACCCGGATGCCGAAGTCGGCCAGGCGTGCATGAATTCGGCGCGCTTCGGCCAGGGAGAGCCGATCGGGATTCATGACGAGTTGGATCTGGACGGTATCCGTGCAAAACAGATCCCGCAGGCGGGTGTAGCGAATCACCAGTGACTGGAGTTTGGCTTTGATCCGATCGCGTTCGGAAGTCATGTTTCCGACCTGGATGCGGGAGATGATTTCCTTTTTTCGGCAGATCAGCTCTCGAAGTTTGAGCAGTTGATCCACCCAGGCCAGCGTGGTGAAGGGCAGGGAGAAAAACCGCAGCGCCACGGCGGTGGGCGCCATATCGACAATGAGCACATCCGCATCGTCGACTTGCTTCAACACATGCTCGAATGCCGTCAGCAGTGCGTACTCCTCGATCCCGGGGGAGTACTGGAGCACCTTGAAATGGCCCTCGAGGCCAAAGGCGGTTTCGTAAAGATACGTCTTTCTAATCTGTTCGCGGGTTTCCTTCAGGTACTTGGCGCTCCAGCGTTCAGCGTCGATTTCGCTGACCCTCAGATGTGGGGTCACCCGGCACGGGGTCTCGGAAAACCGCGTTTCGAAGATATCACTCAAGTTGTGTGCCGGATCCATGGACACCAGGCATGTCTTTCGGCCGCCGGCGGCCAGGCGCAGCGCGCTCACCGCGGAGGTGGTCGACTTTCCCACGCCGCCCTTGCCGATGAAAAATAAGATTTCCGTCATGGTGGTCGCTTTCCCGACGCGCCGGGCGTCAGTCGATCCCGAAGACCGAGAATAGGGTTCCGAGGGGGTCGTGGGCCGTGGCCACCCGGTCGCACAACAGGGCGAGCTCCCGCTCCATGTCGGGCAGCAGTTCCGTGGTGATATGGATCGGCGGCGAGGGGATGCCGACAAAAGCCCCGAGCGTGAGAAGGGCGAAGATATGCTCCAACTCCTCGGTTTCGTAGCGGATGGTTTCGACCGCCTTGCTGCGCGCCACCGCATCGGCCGCGTGCCACCAACGTCCCGCCGCTTTCCTGGCCCGGTTAAGCATCGCGCCCCTTTCCGACCCTGAATATCCGCTGCTCGAAGGCGATCCGGCGCTGCGACGGATAGGTATAGTAGATGGCGTAGAGCGTTGCCAAGGCAACGCCGGTAAAATAGAACTGGGGCAGCGCCAGAAGGCAGGCGCCGCACGCCAGGTACGGGGTGAGCAGGCCCCAGTGGATCACTTGGCGCTGAAACCGGTAAAAGTCCGCCTCGGGCACGAAGGTTCTGCGGCGCATTCGGTGGGCAAAGAGGGTTCTGAGGAAAACCGGCGCCGCCCCGGCGAAAACGACCGACAGCGTAAACAGCCAAGGCCCCGCGGCCGGTGCGTCGATCCAAGGCGCCGGGGCTGCAAGGTGCGTTCCTTGTGCGATCATGACCACGGCGGTGGCCGCCAGCGGGGGCAGCAGCTGGCGCTGGTAGCTCAATTTCAGTTGTTGCATCATTGCGCAGATTCCCTTTCAACAGCCAGTCAGTGACTGTCCGCAAATGGCAGCAGTTGGTTTACGGCACGTGCGCTGCCATCGATGCCGTCGCTGGCGGGTTGCAGCCGCTAGCTCAACACCGCCAGCGAAGGAAAGGCCTTTGATGAATGGGTGTATCGTTGGCGATCAGGCGCTCACCGGTTCCGCCTCTGCCATTGACGTGTCATCGGTCTGGAAGAACTTGATGAGCCCTTCCACCACGATCCAGCAGGCGATGACGATGGTCGCCATATTGATGACCTGCAGCAGCAAGTTGTTTGCGCTGCCGAAGGCCGCATGGTTCATCACTGAGGCCCAGATGGTCATGACCGACATGAACACCGCCGGAATCCCCGCCACCATCCATTTGAGACCACCCCGGGCTTTCAGGTAAATCGTGATGACGATGAGTGCCAAGGCCGCCAGGGTCTGGTTCACCGCTCCGAACAGGGGCCAGAGCTTGAGGGCGCCCGCGCCGCCCGCGCCGGTGGAAAAAGCGAGAATCAGGGCGCTGGCCACCGCGATGCCCGTCGCCGTGTATTTTCCCGAGAGCGCATCGAGCTTGAGCGTGGTGAACAGCTCGCTGAGCACATAGCGCTGAATGCGGGTGGCGGTGTCCAGCGTGGTGCCGGCAAAGGAGGCCACAAAGACCGCCATGATGGCCAGGGTGAAATGTTTGGGAATTCCCAGCGTCATGATCATGTTGGCGGCACCGTCGACAAAGGCCGAAATCTTGGAACCGAGTCCGGCGGCGGCGGCCCAGGAGGAATAATGCGTCGTCCAGGCCGCAACGCCGGTGAGGTGTTCACCGGCCTTGGTGGTATAGCCCATGCCGATGCCGGCGGCCACGGCGATAATGACCAGGGTCGCCAGGGCCCCTTCCATCAGCATTGAGCCATAGCCGACGAACAGCGAGTCGTCTTCGCTACGGACCTGCTTGGCCGATGTCCCGGAGCTGACCAGGGCGTGAAACCCGGAGATGGCCCCGCAGGCGATGGTGATGAATAGAAACGGCCACATGGACGGCGCCTGGGCCGGAGCGGCCTGAACCGCCGGGGCCACGATTTCAAGCCGACCGGTGAAGGCCGCCATGAACACGCCTAAAACCAGCAGCACCATGGCGATCACCAGCTGGTGGGAGTTGATGAAGTCACGGGGTTGGAGCAGCGCGGTCACCGGCAGCACGGAGGCGATAAAACCGTAGGCCAGCAAAATGATGGTCCACACGCCGGTGGCCGGAATACCGGCCACAGCCGGCATCTTGACGGGGATGTACGGCCCTAGAAAAACGAACAGGTACATTAGGATGACGGCATATACGGAAAGCGCCATGACCCCCTTGCCTTTCTGGTAGACCAGGTAGCCCAGCACCATGGCGATGGGCACTTCGATCCATACGGCGACCACCGATTGCGGATACATGGCGAAGATGATGGCGATGACCAGCCCGAAGACGGCGATGACGATCCACAGCTCAAGAAATACGATAAGAAAGAACAAAAACCGGGTCCGGCTGTTGATGTACTTCGCGGTATAGTCCGAAATCGATTTTCCCTGATTTCGCATGGAAATGATCAGCGCGCCGAAATCGTGCACCGCTCCCATGACAATGCTGCCCACGAACACCCAGAGCAGCGCCGGGACCCAGCCCCAGATGATGGCGATCGCGGGGCCCACGATGGGGCCGGTGCCGGCGATGGAAGTGAAATGATGACCGAAGATCACTTCCTTTTTTGTCGGGACGTAGTCGGTGCCGTCTTCCATCGCCACCGAGGGCACTGTGGCCTCCGGTGACAATGCGAAGATGCGTTTGCCGATGAACCGGCCGTAAAGCCGGTACATGGCGATATAGCCGATAAAGGCCACGATCATGATCAGCAATGCGTCCATGCTTTCCTCCTTAATATGCCAGTGGTTTGCGGTTGACGAATCTGGGTAATTTCAAAAAAGAGCAATCGCTGTGCCAAGATAGCCTGCGGCCGGATCGATCACCATCACAGGTCTTTAGGGCGAAACCGACTCGGACGGAAGCACTATTCGGAAACTGGAAAGTGTCAAAGATTTTTACGAACTGAAAACATCATCGGTCCGTCCGCGGGAGAAACGACAGCGCTGTGCACCGCCGTGCACCACCTTGCCGGCGCCGGGTTGCCCGCTTTGAGGGTGCCGGCCGGAAATGGCACGGGGGTTGCTCCCTGATGGGCCAGTGCACCGCACCGTTGCGGTGATATAGGCATACGCAGAGGCGCCATTTTGTCATGATCATCTCAGCCGTTATAGCGCTTGCCACCATCGGATTTTGTTGCGGCCTGCTGCTGGCCGTCGGTGCCCGGGTATTCCATGTTGATGAAGACCCGCGTATCGAGGCCGTCCGCTGGGCGCTGCCCGGAGCCAATTGCGGTCTGTGCGGGTTTCCGGGATGTCTGGCCGCGGCCAAGGCCGTGGTGGCGGGAAAAGCCGGGGTGGCGGTGTGTCTGGCTGGCAGTACGGACGTGGCCGCGGCCGTTGCCGCAGCCATGGGGCACGATGCGTATGATCGCCAGCGGAAAACCGCTGCGGTAAGTTGCAAGGGCGGGGCGCGCGCAGCATCCCGGTTCGTCTACCGGGGCGCCCCCGACTGCCGGGCTGCCGCACTGCTGTCTGGCGGGATCCTGGACTGCGATAAGGGGTGTCTCGGTCTCGGGTCCTGTCAGCGGGCCTGCCGATTCGGAGCCATCGTCATGGATCGCCGCGGCCTTCCGGCCATCGACACCGGACGATGCCGCGGATGCGGCCTATGCCTCCAGGTGTGCCCCAGTGGATGCATCACCGTGACAACGCTCACCCACCGGCTCATCCGGATGGAGGAGACCGGCGACTGCCTTTCTCCGTGCACCCAGAAATGCCCGGCCCACATCGATGTCCCGCGATTTGTCCGACATGTCCAGGACGGGGAGCTGGCGGCGGCCCTGCTGACGATCAAAGAGCGGAACCCCTTGCCGCTGACCTGCGGGCGGGTGTGCCCGCACCCCTGTGAAAATATTTGTCGACGCAATATTGCCGACGAAGGCGTTGGCCTCATTTGGCTTCAACGGTATCTGGCTCAGTGGGAAATGAACTCCGGCGAGCGGCTGGCACTGCCGTGTGCGCCGGCCACCGATCGCCGCATCGCGGTCATCGGCGGCGGCCCGGCCGGGTTGTCTTGCGCCTATTTTTTAAAGCGCATCGGCCACCAGCCGGTCATTTTCGAGGCCATGCCCGAACTGGGCGGGATGATCCGATATGCCATCCCGCAATACCGGCTGCCAAAACACGAAGTGAAATGGGAGATAGACGGCATTCTGGCGCTGGGCATCGAAGTGCGCACCCGGACCCGGTTGGGTATTGATTTCAATCTTCAGGATCTGGCGCGCCAGGGATTCGATGCCGTGTTTATCGGCATCGGCGCCTGGATTATCCCGATGCTCGGGATCCCGGGCGAGAGCGCCCGGGGAGTTGTGGCCAGCATCGACTTTCTGGACCGGATCGGCACGCAGATCACTTCTCTTGAAAACCGCCGAGTGGTGGTGCTGGGTGAATCCAACACCGCCATGGATTGCGCCAGAAGCGCCATCCGGCTGGGCGCAGCCGGCGTGGATGTGATCTGCCCGTGCGACGACAAGCATATGAGCGCCCGAAAACGCGACGTGGTCAGGGCCGTAGAGGAAGGCGTGCGGATCTTTTACCAGATGCGGCCGGTGCGCATTGTGACCGATGATCAATGCCGGGTCAGCCATGTCGCCTGCGTTTCGACGGCAGATGAAGAAGCGCTGCCCACTGAACAGTGGATTTCAGACGGGCGCCCCAGGGCACTGATCAGCGCAGACATGGTGATCCGGGCCGTGGAGAGAAAGCCTGACATCGATGCGCTTGCCGGCGCACTTTTGCCCCATCGGCTCTCGCTGTCCGGGCACGGAACCATCGCCGTCAATCCGCTCACCATGCAGACCAGTATCGCCCATGTCTTTGCCGCCGGGGATGCCCAGAGCGGGCGCGCCTCGGTGATCCAAGCCGTGGCCGGCGGCCGCCGCGCGGCACGCGCCATTCATCATTTTCTTATCGACGGTGCCATTGCCGTGCCGGCCGCGCCCCATCAGCGGATCAATCCCGTGAGCATCCTCAAACAGGTGACCGTCACCGAAGCGATCCCCAAGGTGCGGGTGCCGGAGCTGCCGGCCAACATTCGCCGACGCTCTTTTGTCGAGGAAGTGGTGGGATCGATCTCGGAAAAGGAAGCCCTTCAGGAAGCGCGCCGATGCCTGTGCTGCGGGCTGACGTGCTACGACCGCTGACATATCATGCGCTCGGCGGGCGCCCATTTTTCCTTGGGCGGGTTGAAATACCCGTAGATGAGGTGGGGAAACAGTTTGTGGATACGGCTCAGACACCGGCGCATGCCCACCGGCGGATCGGCCGGGGCGGCGGCCTGCATGGCGGCTACGTAACGAAGGGGGTCGTAGTTGAGATTGCGCCATTGGATCATGTGGACCCGGTGGTTTCGAAGAAAATCCTCCAGAGCGGCCATTTCCTGGGGGGTATCGGTGACACCGGGGCAGTGAAGGTAGTTGATGGCCACGAATTTTTTTCGCGACAGGGCCAGGGCGACGGTGTCGAGAACATCGGCAAACGCATAGCCCCGGGGGCGGAAGTAGGCCGCGTAGGCCTCGGGCCTCAGGCTGTTCAGGCTCACCCGGATACTGTCCAGTCCGGCATCGAAAAGGCGCGCCATCACATGGGGCAGACTGCCGTTGGTGTTCATGTTGATGGTGCCGGCGGCGGTCTGCGCGCGGATCAGGGCGATGGCCGGCGCACTGGCGTCGGCGGCCAGCAGGGGGTCGCCTTCGCAGCCCTGGCCGAAGCTGACCACCGCCTGTTTGACCCGGCCGATGTGGGCCAGGGCCACGCCGGCGATCTCATCGGGCGTTGGGGTAAAATCGATGCGGTTCTGGCTGCTGCAGATCTCGGCGCCTTGCTGCAGCGAAATGCAGCCGAGGCACTGGGCATTGCAGATCCGGGAGGTGGGCAGCGGCGCCTCGTAGCGGCCTAGAAAGAAGTTTTTCCCGGCCGGGCAGCCGAAGGTGACCGCGCAGCGCTCCAGGTGGGCCCGCAGCCGGTTGTCGGGGAGCTGCTTTCGCATCACGGCGATACCTGCCGTGACGGCCTCGATTTTCATCCGGCGCAAATCCTGGCGCGGCTCGGCGTCTACGCGGATCAGGGCCGATTTAAAACCGTTTCCTCTCCAGCCCACCGCGCCGTAGGAGAACAGCGGCAGTTGCCGGGCGCCGGGTCTTTCCACAAAGGCGCTGGTGTGAGTGACGGCGTAGCCGGGGGAATTGAAGGCGGCAACGGCAAAGAGCGGCTCCCCCGGGGCGAACGGGTTTTCTTCGAGGAGCTCGATCCGGCGGGCGGCGATGTTGTAGACCATCGGGGCGCGCTCGGGAAGCATCATCAGCTCACTGCCAAAGGGAAGGGCCAGGGCGTCGGTGGGGGTCAATGGTACGGATCGGATACCGTCACTGCCCACGGCGGCGTAGCCTTCGATATCGAAAATATTGCCGGCGGCGTCAGCCGCCACCGCCGTTAAAAATGGTTTAGAACCCACAGTGCGTCGTTTGCGCCGTGCCGTCATTGGAGCGTGCCCTTTGTTCCCGGTGTGCTGAGGCGTTCGGCCAGGCGTGAGCGCCGATGACCGGAGCGGTCGTTTTCCAGGGCTACGGCCAGTGCCCGCTGGCTGCCCACGATGACAACGAGGCGCTTTCCCCGGGTCATGGCCGTGTAAAGCAGGTTTCGCTGGAGCATGGGGTAGTGCTGGGTCATGAGGGCGATGACCACGCATGGGTATTCGGAGCCCTGAGACTTGTGAACGGTGATGGCATAGGCCAGAGACAATTCTTCGAGTTCGCTGAACAGGTAAGTCACCGCACGGCCCTCATAGTCCACGGTGAGGGTTTCGCTCCGGAGTTCCGCATCGATTACGATGCCGATGTCACCGTTGAACACTTCTTTGACATAGTTGTTTTTCGTGTGAATGACTTTGTCGCCGGGTCGGAAAATGGAAACCCCGGCCGGTTCCGCCGCTGCCGGGTTGAGCCGGGACTGGAGCACCCGGTTGAGGTTGATGGTGCCGACATGGCCTTTGTGCATGGGCGTGAGGACCTGGATGTCCCCGGCCGGGTCAAGGTTGAAATGCTGCGGGATCCTCCGGGTGCAAAGATCCACGATGGCTTCCACCGCCTTTTCCGGTTGCTGGCATTCAATGAAGTAAAAGTCTCCCGGCGCGTCGTGGTTCCAGGGTTCAGAAAGTTCCGGAGCCTGTCCGCGCCGCACACGGTGGGCGTTTCTGACGATGGCGCTTTCCATGGACTGACGGAAGATTTCGGTGAACTCGAAGGTTTTTATCGTTTTCGAAGAGATCATGTCTTCGAGAATGCTGCCGGGTCCCACCGACGGCAGCTGGTGGGCGTCCCCGACCAGGATCAACGTGGACATCATCGGCACGGCCTCCACGAGGTAATGCATGAGCAAGGTGTCCACCATGGAGGCTTCGTCCACCACGATGACATCGGCCTCTACCGGGTCGTCGCGGTCTTTTTCGGGCAGCTCTTCGTGGGGGGTGAACCCGAGCAGACGGTGGACGGTGAACGCGTCGCGCCCGGTCACGGCTGACAGCCGCCGGGCGGCCCGGCCTGTGGGCGCGGCCAGGGCGAGCTTGAGCTTCAGCGATCGGCACAGCTCAGAGATGGATCGAATCAAGGTGGTCTTCCCTGTCCCGGGTCCACCGGTGATGATGGCCACCTTGTGGTTGAGCACGGACTCCAGCACCGTGAGCTGCTCGGCGGACGGCTGGATGGCCAGACGACTGACGATTTCAGAGCGGATATACGCCACGCCGGGGTCGGGAATGGACGAGGGGATGCCCAGCAAGGTCTTGATGCGATTGGCTATCCGGATTTCCGCCTCGTACAGCCTGACCGGAAAGACCGCCTGGGTGATGCCATCTTCGCCCAGCGGTTCGATCGCCAGCGCTCCGGTTTTGCCCATCTTTGCCAGGGCGCTGTGTGCGGTCACCGGATCGATGCCGAACAGCTCCCGGCATTTGGACACCAGCTCATCGTCGGGTGCGTAGACGTGGCCTTCTGCGACGAACCGTTCCAGTGTGTGGACCAGGCAGGCGACAATGCGTTTGGGATCGTCAGCCGGGGTGCCCATGTGGCGGGCGATGGTGTCGGCGATGACGAACCCGGCGCCCGGCCAGTCATCGGCCAGCACATACGGATCCGCCGAAAGAAAAGAGGGTGCGTCCGCGCCGTATAGATCGTAGATGCGGCTGGCATGGGCGAGTTTCACACCGTGGTCCTGGAGAAAGCTCATGAGCTGCCGCAGGCCGTGGTGATCACGCCACGCATCGGCAATCCGGGCGGCGGTTTTCTCACCCACCCCGGGTGCTTCTGAAAGGCGCCCGGGCGCCGCGTCCAGCATTTTCAGGGTGTCTTCTGCGAAATAATCCACCAGTCGGCGGGCGGTTTTGGGGCCGATGCCGGCAATCAACCCGGAGGACAGGTAGGCCAGGATACCGTCCACGCTGGCCGGCAGGCAGGTTTCTGCGGTTTCGATTTTCAACTGCTGGCCGTAGCGCGGATGTTCCTGCCAGCTTCCCGTGACCCGGAGTTTCTCCCCGGGGTGAAGTCCGGCGGTAATGCCGATGATGGTGATGGGACGTCCCGAGTCCTCTGCCCTGAGCCGCGCCACGGTATATCGGGTTTCGGTATTGTAATAGGTCACCCGTTCAACCTGGCCGGTGATGGTGAGCATTCTTCAGTCCTTTTCCGCCAGAAGCCCGTCCACCGCTTCCCACAGGTCGAGCGCCACCCGATCGGGGGCGATGCCCTGGGTCGACAGGGCCGCCGCGGCTTTCGGGTAGTCGCCGCTTTTCACCAGTACGGACCGGCCGCAGCCGGCGTTTCGGGCGCAAAAAATGTCTTTGGCGCTGTCGCCGATCATGACGGCGCGGGAAAGATCGATGCCGCGCTCGGCGGCCGCCCTAAGGATCATGCCCGGTTGCGGCTTGCGGCATGCGCACCTGTCGTCGGGGTGGTGCGGGCAGTGGTAGATGGCCTCGATGCGGCCGCCACCGGTTTCGATGACGCTGCACATGCGGGCGTGGGTGTCTTCGAGAATTTCCGGGGCCACCCAGCCCCTGCCGACAATGGACTGGTTGGTGATCACGACGACTCGGATGCCGGCCCGGGTAAGACGCGCGATGGCCGCGATGCTCCGGGGAAGAAATTCAAAATCGTCCCAGCACCGGACATAATCGGGCGAGTCCCGGTTGATGACCCCGTCGCGGTCGAGGAATACGGCTGAGATCTGTGCATGAGAAATCGGATGTTGTGGGGGAAGATCATTCACGTTGACGATAGGTCTTTCATAACTTCCGGGGATTAATGTTCAATATCCGATGTGCCTACCTTTTCACCGAGGGGGCCGGCTTTTCCGAATCGAAATCGCTATCGGGATCGAAATCGTATTCCGCGGTTAGGCCATCGGTCGTTTCATCACGTTATTCCATAGCACAAAGAAAGATACCATGGATGTTATCTTGGTCGTGTCTCCGTCCAACAGCGATTCCGATAGCGATCCCGATTTCGATTTGGATGGTCGGTTCAGGCAAGCCGATTCATCCCACCGCAAAGTGGTAGATCGCCCCGTTGATCATCCTGTCTCTCACTCGGCAATGGTGAACGCCCCCTCGAAGCCCTTTTGCCGCAGGATTTGTTTGTATTCGGCAGCCTGCTCGAGGGTGGTGGCCAGGCCCAGGCGTACGCCGTAAAGAGTTCCGTGGGCTTCGTTGAAATAGGCCTTCACGTGTACGTTCTGGTAGCTGCCGGACAGGCGCTGTTTGAGGCGTTCGGCATTGCCGGGATCCTTGAAGGCGCCGATCTGAAAGGTGAAGTTGCCCTTGCTGTAGTCTTCGGGCTCATAGGTCGGTGCGGCCGTTCCGGCGGTGGCGCTCGTGGGTTTTCCCAGGGCGGTGATGCGCACATTGGCCGTTCCGGGGCCCACTACGCCCAGAGTTTTGGCCGCCCCGTAGCTCAGATCGATGATCCGGCCCTCGACAAAGGGGCCGCGGTCATTGATCCGGATGTCCAGAGTGCGGCCGTTGTCCAGGTTGTCGACGCGGACCACCGTTCCCAGAGGCAGGGTCTTGTGGGCCGCCGTGGTGCCGTGCATGTCGTAGCGCTCCCCGTTGGCGGTGGGGCGGCCGTGAAACTGTTCGCCGTACCACGAGGCTTTTCCCGTTTGCGTGAAACCGCTGGCCGTGGGGATGGGGTGGTACCACTTTCCCATCACCTTGTACGGTTTGGCCGACGGCGGTTTGCCGGCTGCGGGTGGCGGCGACGGTACGGGCGTGGGCGCGGGTGCGGGCGTTTCCCACGGCGACGGTGCGGGGCGCGGTGTGGCCACACGGGTCTTGGGCGGCGGTTTGGGCGGGGCGCCGGCGCAACCGTACAGCCATCCCATGCCGGCCACTGTTATCGCCAGAATTATAACAGACCCGTGGTCGCCGAGGGTCCGCAAGGGGCGGCTCCGCCAGGTCGTCAATCGGCTTTTCCAGAATTGAAGGCCAGCTTGAGGACATCCATCATCTTGTCCACAAAGTGAAATTCGATGTCTTTGAGGACCTTTTTGGGAATGTCCTCAAGATCCTTTTCATTGGCCTTGGGTATGATGAGGGTCTTGATGCCCGCAGCGTGGGCGGCCAGCACCTTTTCCTTGATGCCCCCGACGGGCAGCACCTGGCCACGAAGGGTGATCTCTCCGGTCATGGCCAGATCCTTTCTGATGGACCGGTCCGTGAGCAGCGATGTCAGGGCGGTGAGCATGGTGACGCCGGCACTGGGGCCATCCTTGGGGATAGCGCCGGCCGGTACGTGGACGTGAATGTCGAGTTTACTGTAGAAATCTTCGTCGAGCTTAAGGCGCTTGGCGTTGGAGCGGATAAAGCTCAGGGCCGCCGACACCGACTCCTTCATGACGTCACCCAGTTGACCGGTAAGGGTGAGCCCTTTGTTGCCGGGCATGGCCGTGGCTTCGATAAAGAGCAGGTCACCGCCATAGGGGGTCCAGGCCAGTCCCATGGCCACCCCCGGGGTGGACACGCGGGCTTTGGCTTCCAGCGTGATGCGGATGGGGCCCAGGTACTTGGGCAGGTTCTGGACGGTGATGTGGACGTGCTCGGCCGTGCCTTCGGCGATGGTGGCGGCCACCCCCCGGCAGACGTTGGCGATTTCCCGCTCCAGGTTCCGTAGCCCGGCCTCCCGGGTGTAGCCGCTGATGATGAGTTTGACCGCCCCATTGGTGAAGGAGATGTTTTCCGCCTTCAATCCGTGGGCGTTTCGTTGTCGGGGGATCAAAAACCGGTTGGCGATCTTGAGTTTTTCTTCCTGGGTGTAGCCTAAAAGCTGCAACACTTCCATGCGGTCGCGGAGCGCCGGCGGGATCGTGTCCAGCACGTTGGCCGTGGTGATGAACATTACCTGGGACAGATCGAAGGGCACGTCGAGGTAGTGGTCGGAAAAGCTGAAGTTCTGTTCCGGGTCCAGCACTTCCAGCAGGGCGGAAGAAGGGTCGCCGCGAAAATCACTGCCGACCTTGTCGATCTCATCGAGCATGAAAATGGGGTTTTTACTCTCCACCCGGCGAAGCGCCTGGATGACCCGGCCGGGCAAGGCTCCGACGTAGGTGCGCCGGTGGCCGCGGATTTCGGCCTCGTCCCGAACGCCGCCTAAAGAAATGCGGTGGAATTTTCGCCCCAGGGCCCGGGCGATGGATTTACCCAGCGAGGTCTTGCCGGTGCCCGGAGGGCCGGCAAAGCACAGGATGGGCCCCTTGGACTCGGGCTTGAGCTTTCGCACGGCCAGGTATTCGAGGATACGTTTTTTGGGCTTTTCCAGGCCGAAATGGTCCTCGTCGAGGATTTTCCGGGCCTTGGCGATATCCAGTTCGTCTTCTGTGGTTTTGTTCCAGGGCAGCGCGGTGACCCAGTCCAGGTACGTTGTGGCCACGGTGTATTCCGCCGATGACGAGTGCATCTTGGATAGCCGCTTGAGCTCGCGCTCGGCCTCTTTTTTGGCATCCTCCGGCAGATCGGCGTCATCGATTTTGGTGCGGTACTCGTCAAGTTCGACGCTGCTGTCGTCGGTTTCGCCCAGTTCCTCCCGGATGGCCTTGAGCTGCTGGCGCAGATAGTATTCCCGCTGGGACTTGTCCATGTCCCCCCTGACCTGGGACTGAATCTTGTTGCCCAGTTCGAGGATCTCCAGCTGTTCGTTGATCAGGCGGGTCACTTCTTTGAGACGCGTCGTGATGTCGATGGCCTCCAGGATTTTTTGCTTGTCTTTGGTATCGCTGTTGATGGTGGAGGCCACCATGTCGGCCAGCGTGCCCGGCTCCTGTATGGACTTGGCCATACCGGCGATTTCTTTGGGCAGCCCCGGGGAGAGCTCAACGATGCGTCCAAACTGGCTGATGATGTTGGTCTTGAGGGCTTCGATCTCCTTGCCGGCGACCTCTGCTTCGACCACATGGGTCACTTTGGCGCGTAGATACCCCTTTCCCTTCTGGAATTCCTGAACGCTGAACCGGGCCAGTCCCTGTACCAGCAGTTGGGCCTTGTTGTCTTCCGTTTTGGCCATTTTCAATATCAGGGCGCTGGCGCCGACGGTCGCGAGATCCGCGGTCTGGTCGCTGCTCTGGGCGCCTTCTTTCTTCTGTGAAACCAAGAGCCCGATGATTCGGTCCTTGGCCATGGCCTCGTCCACCAGCTGGACCGACTCGCCTTCCATCACCACCAGTGGAAGGACCATTTTTGGGAACAGCACCGCATCGAACAGCGGCAATATCGGAATGATCTGCGGAATGTTGTCAGTTTCCGGCTCTCTGGATTCTTTTCGTTCTTCCATCGGTCCTCCTCGTGTGATTCGGCCGGGCGATTTCCCGGGGCGTCATTCGGGGATGCGCCAGTTAGTCGTCTGAAATGGGAATGCGATGGGTTTCGGACCGTGCCATCTTGGCCAGGGTCAGGCGCAGAAACCCGTTGGAGTAGGATGATGATACCACTTCCGGGTCGATGGGGGACGGCAGGAAAAGAATGCGTTCAAACTGCCCGTACTGGATCTCCGCGAGGCGATAGGTGATGTTTTCGGCGGTGGGCATGGGCGAGCGTCGGCCGAAAATGCGCACTGCCTTGTGGTTGATCTCGACTTCCAGGTTGTCTTTGTCAACACCGGATATTTCGGCGAGAACGATGATCTCGTCCTGGGTCTCGATGATGTCCATCTGGGGGATCCATGACCGCTCGCAGGAAGAAAAGACCGGACTCAGGTGCCCGGGCCTGAACAACCCCTCCACCGCCTGGTCAAACGGTGAGTTCAGGGCGTCCGAACCTTTTCCGAAGCGAATTTTAATATAATCCATGAGCAGCTCCTGGTGGGTTGGGTGCAACCGGGCGATATGCTGGAAGACGGTTGCCGCCAAGTTAACACCTGAAGGGTTTTTTGTAAAGGTGCGAAGGAAGTTATTCGAATGATTTCAGTAGGTATTGTTGGTTCTTGACATGATCGCGCCGGTGGTTAATGTTGAGTCACACCCACCACCGCACAGGAGATAAGGCCATGACGATTCTAAAATGGGACCCTTTCCGGAATGTCGTCGCGCTGCAGGAGCGCATCAACCGGATGTTCGACGACGCGTTCACCCTGTCCGGGCATCCGGGCAGCGAGGTCTCTATGTGCGACTGGTCGCCGCTGGTCGATATTCATGAATCCCGCGAGGGCCTTTTCATCACGGCGGATCTGCCGGGGGTCCGCAAAGAGGATGTGAGCGTTGAAATCAAAGACAATATGCTCACGCTGCGGGGACGACGCGAAAAAGACGACACCATAGCGGACGACCAGTACCTGCGCCGAGAGCGCTGTGCCGGATCCTTTCATCGGGCCTTTAACCTGCAGTTTGTGATTCGACCCGATGCCATCCGCGCCGGTTTTAAAAACGGCGTACTGGAAATTTTCATCCCCAAGCCCGAAGAGGCAATAACCCGCCAGATAAAGGTCAATATTGATTGACGCTGTTGTCGATTCAGCGTTTTCCCCATCACTGCTGTGACCCAGAACCCGAAATCGATTTCTGAGATGGCCGATCATTTGGCCGCGATCACTGCAAGAGACTCCGGACCCTTCGCATGAACGCTCGAAATGCCGTGTCAGCGACAGCGCTCAGCCTCATCAGCGCCCAGTACTTCCTCTACTTTGGCGTGATGGGCGTCTTTCTTCCCTATTTTAACCTCTACTGCTACCATCTCGGGTTCAGCGGATTTCAGATCGGCAGTCTGTCGGCCATCCGCAGCCTGACCATGGTGGTTTTTTCCATCATGTGGGGGATTCTCGCCGACCGCTACCGGGCGCGGCGTGCGATCTACATCGGCTGTCATGTTGCCAGCGCCGTTATCTGGGGCGGGTTTTTGATGACCAGTGATTTTTCGGCGATGGTGTTTCTGACCATTGCCTACGGGCTGTTTTATGCCCCGCTCATCAGTTTTCTGGAAGCGTTCGCCATGGACGCCCTCGGCAGTGAAAAGCGGCACTACGGCCGCCTTCGGGCATGGGGATCCATCAGTTTTATCGCCACCGTCATTCTCGTGGGGCGTCTCATCGACGCGCGCGGCACCGGCAGCATCCTCGGGTTGATCCTGGCGGGCTCTCTGGCGCTGGCGGTGGTCGCCACCGGCGTGCGGCGGTTGCCCCAGATATCAACACCGTTGTCCGGCGGCCTTCGAATCCGCGCGTTTTTAACCCCTCCCATCCGGACCTTTCTGCTGTGTGCCTTTCTCATGCTCTTCAGCCACGGGGCTTATTACGGTTTTTTCTCCATTCATCTTGAAATGCTGGGTTTCGACAAGACCTTCGTGGGCGTGTGCTGGGCCGTGGCGTCGGGGGCGGAAATTCTCGTGATGATCTTCTCTCGGCGGATTTTCGAGCGGTTCTCGATGGACCGGGTGCTGCTGGTCAGTTTTGCCGTGGCGGTCCTGCGCTGGGTGGTGCTGGCCGTTATCGATGGGGCGGCCGCCATCGTGCTTGCCCAGGTGCTGCACGCCGTGACCTATGGGGCCTTTCACATCGCCAGCATCCTCTATGTGGACAGTTGCGCCGATGCTGCGGTGAAAACCGTGGGCCAGGCCATCAACAACGCCATCACTTACGGCCTCGGCCTCATGGCCGGTTTTCTCTTCAGCGGCTGGATGGTGGCCGCCGTGGGGATCCCGGGGCTGTTCTGGATCAGCGGCGGCGTGGCGGCTGCGGCGGGGATTATTTTTTTTGTTCAGCAGCGCGGTGAAGCGGTTTAGGTGGGGGGTACACGGACACACGGACGAACACGGACGGTCACGGACTGACACGGACAACAGCAAAACAGCCGATGCCCCAGGCCCCTGTCCGTGACCGTCCGTGTTCGTCCGTGTCAGTCCGTGTGTCCGTGCCAGTCCGTGTCACGCCTTGCCCTTCAACCCCACCGCATCAAAATGAAAAAATAGACCAGACTGCCGATCACCAACACGAGGCACGGTCGCCACAGGTATCGATAGACGGGCCCCAGCCCGGTGCCAAAATAGGTGTTTGACAGCAGCAGGCAAAGATGCAGCGGGGACAGCAGCACGCCGGCGAATCCGCCGGCAAGCCCCAGCATCATGTAGGCCAGCATATGATCGCTCGCCCCGGTGGCTGTGACCAGAGAGATGATGATGGGAAAGGCGGCGCCGACGAAGGCGATGGTAATGCCTACCACCAGGCCCACGATGAAGGGCAGCACCACCGCGATGGCCACCAGCGGCACCTGCCAGCGCATCAGCTCGCCGTTGACGGCGCCCACCGCCCGGCTATCCAGCATCACCCCCTTGAAGATCAGAATGGCCGAGACCATGTAGACCATGGCCAGCAGCTCCTTTTGAAACACGATCCGTCGAATCGTCGCCGGCTGGAGATCATTGACCCACCAGACCCAGCCGATGGCGCCAGCCAGGGCGATGATGAGCCCCAACTCCTTGGCTACCGCGGCGCCCCGGCCCACCAGCAGCCCTTCCAACAGGTTTCCCAGCACGATGCCGGGCACGATGGCGATGAGCACCGGCGCCAGCTCCTTGAGAAACGGGATCACCAATGCACGTCGCGGCTGTTCCGCTATCGCCGCGCCATTGGCGGGCATCATCCGGCGCAGGTTCAGGTATCCGGCGACGGTGGCGACGACGGTGAGGGGAAAGAGCGTCAGCACAAAGGTCCACAGGTCAATGCCGGCCAGGGCCGTGGTGAGGAGCACCCCCGGGTAAAGTGGCCACCAGTATTCCCACAGATGGCGGAACCAGTAATTGATAAAGCTCAACTGGGGACCGGACAATCCGCTGCGTCCACCGATGTTCTTAACCATGGGTGCAGAGAAAATGGCCCCGCCGGGCATGGGCAGCAGCCCGATCAGGGCCGGAAAGATGACGATGTTGAGCCGGGGGCTTTTGATCAGCCCGGCGAACCGCTCCAGAAGGCGGCCCATCTGCCCTGTTTTTTCAAGGCTGTGGCTGAGCACCAGGATCAGTGACACCACCAGGGACAGAGACAGTGTCTTTGGATCCACCAGCGCGCTGCCGGCGGCGACGATGACGGCGCCGGGGGTCATGCCGAAGACCATCCCCAGCACCGCCGCTCCGATAACGAAGGCGTTGCCCAGCGAGAGCTTGAAACGGATGAGGGTCAGGATGAGGCCGAAGATCAGAAAAACCCGCACAACGGCGGGGATGGTTTCCAGCATGGGGCGGCTCCCTTTACAAGCGGTGAGAAAAGCCCGTGTTTAGCAGAGCTTTGGCAATGAAACAACAACGGCAACAACGGCAACAACGGCAACAACAACACGGACTGACACGGACGAACACGGACGGTCACGGACAACTTCGCATCGTCAAAATATCGGCAGTTCTGTTTTTGTCCGTGTTCGTCCGTGCCGGTCCGTGTCAGTCCGTGTTCGTCCGTGTTCGTCCGTGTCAGTCCGTGTGTCCGTGCCCCCCACCCCCCCGCCGGTACACCCCTCCCGCTTCAGCAACAACCCCCGCCGCCACCAACCGCTCCAGATGCTTTCCCATGATGGCCCCTTCGGCATACCGGTAAAAATCGATGGGTTCCCTGGCCTTGCGGTAGACGATCCAGTGGTCAACGATCGCTTCAAGGGAGCGTGGTTCGGCTAAGGCATCGAGAAGCTTTTCCTCACGGGTGCCGATGACTCCGAGGTAGTCGTCCCACAGGGCGGGGGGGGCTTCGGTGAAAAGGCCCGTTTCGTGGCAGGTCAGCCATGCCCGGGCCGGAAGCTGCCGCAGGCGCTCAACCGATGCGATGGTCTCGGCGATGCTCGAATCCCGGTCGCCGTACCATGGACCGAAGGCGGTGAGGTCATAGTCGCCGAGGAAGAGCACGCCGGGTTCCCTGAAGTAGAAGCACAGGTGCCCGGGCGTGTGTCCCGGGGTGTGAAGGACGTCCACCGTGACCGAGGAGAGGCGGATGGTGTCGCCGCCGGTGAGATCGGGCCGCGGCCGTCTCGGGCGGAAATGAAACGCGTCGGTGACGATGGCCGCGAACTGCTCCCGGAAGGCGGGCTGCGTAATGCCGTAGGCATCGAGAAAGGCTTCCATGCCAGCCAGCGGAGGCGCATCGGCCGGATGAATCCGCACCGGCAGGTCCTCGAAGAGATCCAGGTGCATGAAATGGTCTTCGTGCCAGTGGCTGAGCCAGACTTCGCGGACCCCGTCTTTTTCCCGCAGACGCTTGAGACGATCCCGGTCGCCAGCCGGATCGATGAGGATGCCGTCGCCCTCGATGTACACCGAGTGGCAGTGAGGGTATTTGCCCCGGTTGGGGCCGGGGATGAAGCGGACGGGGCCGAAGCGGGTTTCTTCCATTGTCATACCTTTTTGCCACTCTGTTTGAGGGCCACGTCCGAAGCCACCTTGTCGATGGCCGGTACGAAATCGTATTCCTGCATGTTTCCCGGCGCCAGGGTGCCATCGAAGTCGTAGGCGATGGCAAGGGGGATGCGTTTTCGGGTCATCGGTGCGATGCCTCCCTGGGGTTCACCCATTAACGGCCGGTGAGCCGCTTATACAACAGCCTGCATTCATTTCTCATTAGCACAACACAGTGTCATCGGCGAAATGTTCACAGCGTTATGACCGCGATTTTCGCTGTGCGGTTCTCACCCGGTAGAGGCGCTCAGTGAAGCCGCCCTGATTTTCAAAGTCCTTGGCCTGGGCCGCCACCTGGCGGTCAAGGAGGTGGCCGCACAGGTTGATCAGCGAGAGGGCGGCGTTGGCGACGAGGACGGGGTAGGGGGCGGGGCGGTTTATAGTCGGTGGCGGTATGGTGGGTTGAGGCGTTTGGTAGGGCACACGGACCGACACGGACGAACACGGACGGTCACGGACCGGTGCCGGTGCATCGTGGGTTTTGCTGTTGTCCGTATCAGTCCGTGTCGGTCCGTGTCCGTCCGTGTGTCCGTGTTCGTCGGTGTGTCCATGCCTCCCGGGGCGCCTTCTCTCAGCCATAACCCAACACCGGATATCCTCCAAACTGGCACACCGCCTTTTCTTAAACCGCACCAGTGCCGGATGATCCGGCGCCCAAGGCGTCTCGCCGCGCTGCCGGAGATAGTCCTCGTAGTCCAGCCGCAGCTCTTCCAGACTGGCTCTTGCGACATTTGTCAGCTTGATTTCGAATTTTTTCGACGTACCCGAGGCCTGGCTACCCTCGGCGATGTTCTGCACGCCGCTGCGGGCCGCCTGAACCATCTGGTCGTGGGTGCGGCTGAACCGGTCGATATAGCGGTCGCAGAACTGCACCGTCAGATCATAAATGAGCTGCGCGATCTGAAAGCTCTTCAGCCGGCGATAGCCGCCGTGTTTCGGGATGAGTTGTTCGGGTGCCATGTCGTTCCCTGAAATGTGTATGGTTGCCATTTGGGTATCGGGTTGAAGCCTGTTGATGTGCCCTGGCAGAGAGGATGGCATGAACGGCGGGAGGGAAGGCCGCTCGGGCTTGCGGGGAGGGATGATAGATGGCGATGACTGTAGCACATTGTAGACCAAAAAAACAACAACACGGACACACGGACGGACACGGACGGACACGGACGGTCACGGACAGTGGCCGGTGCATCGTGGGTTTTGCAGTTGTCCGTGCCAGTCCGTGTCGGTCCGTGTTCGTCCGTGTGTCCGTGTGTCCGTGTTCATCCGTGCCGGCCAGTTTAACGCGCTGGCTTTGACAATCCCGTAATTCTCGCATATACGCCCTATCACTGGACATTCGCCCATTGGTGACGACATTATCGGGCACCCCGACAACGGGGTGCCGTATTTTTTGGTGAGAAGGACAATCAATCATGACCCAGACGCGCAGTACCAACGACAAGATCCGCAACATCGCCATCATTGCCCACGTTGACCACGGAAAGACCACACTGGTGGACGCCATGTTCCGGCAGAGCGGGCTTTTTCGTGCCAATCAGGCGGTGGACGAACGCGTCATGGACTCCATGGACCTGGAGCGCGAACGGGGCATCACCATTGCCGCCAAGAACTGCTCGGTGGTGTGGAAAGGGGTCAAGATCAACATCATCGACACGCCGGGCCATGCCGATTTTGGCGGCGAGGTGGAGCGGGCGCTGTCCATGTCCGATGGCGCCCTGCTGCTGGTGGACGCTTCGGAAGGGCCGCTGCCCCAGACCCGGTTCGTTCTGGAAAAGACTTTTGCCGCGGGGCTGCCGGTCCTTGTGGTGATCAACAAGATCGATCGGCACGACGCACGGCCGGCGGCAGTCCTTGATGAGATCTACGATCTGTTTATTGACCTGGACGCCAACGAGACTCAGCTTGATTTCCCGCACATTTACGCCATCGGCCGCGATGGTGTGGCCCAGAAAACACCCGGGGAAAAAGGCGAGAACCTCCACATTCTTTTAGACACCATCCTTGAGGTGATGCCCCCGCCGGTGTTTGACACGGCGGCGCCGTTTCAGATGCTGGTCTCCGATCTGGGGTATTCAGACTACCTGGGTCGATTGGCCGTGGGCAAGGTGGTCAACGGCCAGGCCCACAATCACGACGCCCTGGTGTGTGTCGGGGTCGGTGGTCGCCAGAGGCCGCTCAAGGTCACCCGGCTGCAGACTTACACCGGCATCGCATTAGAACCCGTGGAGATGGCCGCCCCTGGTGACATTATCGTGCTCTCGGGGATCGAAGACGTGAAGATCGGCGACACCATCTGTACCCAGGCGGCCCCGCGAGCGCTCAAGCGGATCACGGTGGACGAGCCCACGGTGAGTATGCGCTTTACCATCAATACCAGCCCCTATGCCGGCCGGGAGGGCCGCTACGTGCAGTCGAGCAGGATTCGCGAGCGCCTGTTCAAGGAAACGCTGAGAAACGTGGCTATCCAGGTCGAGGAAACCGGCAACCGTGAAGAGTTTATCGTCAAGGGGCGCGGCGAGTTCCAGATGGCCATTCTGATCGAAACCATGCGCCGGGAGGGTTTTGAGCTGACAGTCGGGCGACCCGAAGTGATTTTCAAGACCGGGGCCGACGAGGTCAAAAAAGAGCCTATGGAAAAACTCTTTATCGATTGTGAGGACTGCTTCATGGGGGTGGTGGCCGAAAAACTCTCCAGCCGCAAGGGGCAGATGATCTCTCTGGTCAACCACGGCACCGGCCGGGTGCGCATGGAGTTTTCCATCCCTTCCCGGGCGCTGATCGGCTATCGGGACGAATTCCTCACCGATACCAAAGGCACCGGCATCATCAACTCGTATTTCGCGGGTTACGACATCTACCGGGGCGATATCCCCAGCCGGTTTACCGGCTCCATTGTCAGCGACCGGCAGGGGGCGGCCGTGGCCTTCGCCCTGTTCAACCTCGAACCCCGTGGACAGCTTTTCATCCAGCCGGGAGACCTGGTCTACGAGGGGATGGTGTTCGGCGAGCACAATCGCGCCACCGACATCAATGCTAATCCCTGCAAGGAAAAGAAGCTCACCAATATGCGCGCCTCCGGCCGGGACGAAAACGTCATCCTCTCGCCGGTTAAACCCATTACCCTGGAGCGTGCGCTGCACTTCATCCGGGAGGACGAGATGGTGGAAGTCACGCCAAAGTCCATCCGTCTGAGAAAGACCGTGCTCAACGCCAAAGAGCGCCACCGCCTGCGTCCCCGGGCGACGGAGTAGTGGCCGCTTTCTCTTAAGGCCCGGCGAGTGGCATTTGCCTTCGTTGGGGCTGCGTAGGGGCAACCCCCTGTGGATGCCCTCAGGGTTTCACGGGGGACGCGCCCTTTGTCTATAGAAAAACGCCGCTCTGGGCCAAAAGATGCCGTTTATGGATGGGCACTACGTAAAGCAGTCGATGGCAGCGGCGATGAGGCTGGCGGGTTTGATCGGCTTTTTGACGTAGTTGCGGATCCCCAGTGACGCGGCCTCCATGATTTCGCTTTTCTTGGCCGAGGATGTCAGCACGATGATGGGGCTTGCCGCAGAGGCTTTGCGGATCGCTGCGATGGCATTCAGGCCGCTCATCTGCGGCATCACGAGGTCCATTATGGTGAGGTCCGGTTTTTCCCTGAGAAAGACCGCCACGGCCTCGTTGCCGTCGGCGGCTTCCACCACCACGCACCCATGGCTCACAAATTCTTTGGCCAGCACCATTCGGATGACCCTCGAGTCGTCGGCAACAAGCACTTTTTTTCCCATCAATTGCGTGGCCACCGATTCCTGAAACGTGGCAAACAGGGAGATGGCCTCACCAGCTGCGGTTAATGTGATGATGTGGTTTTCAATGGCGGTATCTGATGGCTTGGCGTTAGGTACAGCCGCCAGGGGTTTCGCCGGGCTGAGGGTCAGATGCGCCTCAGTCAGAGCCCACGCTGCGGCCGTCTTTTCCATTACTTCAGCAATGTATTCCTGTACAACCATTGCCGCACCGTTGTCGAATTTCTTAAAGAAGGCCAGCCCGTGGCCACGGGCAATCAGAGAGGCCAGACGCAAGGCTTTGCGACGGTCGTGCAACCCCAGCGCGAACAGGCCGTAGAGCGGTTTGCCCTTTAGGATAAAGGGCGCCACCATCCCGGCGACATACAGGCCCATGTCGGTTTGGCGGGTGGCTTTGACCACATAGCTCTCGGTGCGCAGGTGCGCCATGTTCTCGAACACGCTGACGCACAGCGCCTCAAGCACCAGCAGATGTTTTTCGTAGTGCATGCCAATGATCCTCTTGCGACATGTTGAATGTAGATTGTATCGGTAAAAGTCACGGTTACTTTAACGGGAGTCCATCTGCTGATGGGTTATCGTCGCCCCCTCAAATACAGGTGCGTCGGAGCCTTCGGGGATACCTGCAGCCGTTTTGGCCAAAAACGATGAAATTTTCACTGAAAAAGGCCTGAAATGAAAAAAGACAAAAATAATTGACCAAGAAGCGCGGAAATGAATTGACAATCCTTTTCAGTGCTTAATATAGTAGGAAACTACGTACGTAGTTTATCAACCACTCAGCCAGCACCATCCGGGAGGCCATATTATGGGCAAGAAAATTCAGATTATCGAGGCAGCCACACGACTGTTCGCGACACAAGGGTTCGATGCCACGACGACTAAGGAAATCGTGCATACCGCCGGGGCCACCGAACCGCTCCTGTTTTATCACTTCAAGGGCAAGGAGGCCCTGTTTACCGAAATCCTGGACGATGTATTCGACCGGTTGAACAAGCGCTTCGATGCACTGCCCCAGCGGACCGACACTCCCTTTGAAAAAATCGAGAACCTGATGGGGGTTATGTTGGATTTTGTGACAGAGTGCCCTAATGAAACCAAACTGGTGCTGGCGTCCTGCCCGGCGCGGTTGAAGGAAAACGCAGAGGCCTGTCGCAGGCGCTACGTTGAATTCCGCGGCAAACTTGAGGACTATATCGGCAAATGCCTCAAGGCCGGCATTCGCAGCAAGGACTTCAGGAAGGTATCCGTCCCGCAGACGGTTAATATCCTCATTGCCTTGATCAACGGTCTGCTTCGGCAGCAGACCGGCGGCCTTTCCAGCGATCAGGATATACGCGCCGCGGCAGTTGCTTTCTGCCGTGCAGCCCTGATTTCCTGACAGCCCCTTTAGCGGCGGCGGCGACCTGCACTGGCTGCCGATCAGCGCTGTGATGCCAAGCCCCCCGCGGCGCGCGCCCGGGGGGACTGGCGCCTGAAGGTTTGGAATTAATTACGACTTGCCCGCGCACCTGGCGGTGGGAATTTCTGTGCGCGGGCCACCGCCCTCCTTGCATCCAGTGCCTTTAGCGGTTACAGTATATGACTTCAAAACCATCCGCTCGGCAGTGGGCGGCGTCATTTTCGATGCCCGTGCGGTGCGATGCCGCACAGACCTGACCGGGCTCTGTTTGCGGGCAGACCGGCGTCGGTACCGATTTATCAACGGGGAGGCGTCTTTCTCCCACAAAAACCCTGATCGGCTTCAGCGCATTGAGCGGAGAAACCATGCCGGACAACGCCCCGGATATCGATTTCATCAGCATCGAAGACCTGATCACTCAGGATCAGAAAGCCGCTGAACCGGAACCGTCAGGGGCCCGACGGCCATTGCAGATGCCCCTGCCCCAGGTGTCACACTCGCCAGCGCCTGCTGCCTCGAAACCAAGGAAACAGCTATCCGCCCGCCCGGCGAATCTGAATGTCGCGGTGCCGTCGAAGTCCGCCGCAAAGCGCCGGCAGACCATCGTCGGGCGACGGCGCAAGCGCGGTGCAAACGAAGCCGTCCTGGCCGCGTCCATGGGCGTATTTTTGATCGTGATGGCCGTCGGGGTTTACTTGTATTTTGCCCCGTCTTTGCCGGCACCAGCACCGGTGCCGGTTTTTCAGGGGCCGCGTGTGTTCAAGATTCCGCCCTTGCCCGTGCCGGCGGCCGCCCCGGTATCACCGCAGACCGATGACATCGCCGCGGCCCCGTCTCAAGCGCACGAACCCATTGCTGCCGCACCACCGCTCATCGATCTTGAGCGGGAGGTGAGCGATTTTCTTTCGAGCTGGCGCCTTGCGTGGGAAAAAACCGCCGGCTTGGAAGGAGCCTTGGGACCTTATCTTGACTGCTACGCAGCCACCTTTACCCATGAGGGAATGGACAAGGCCGCCTGGGCGACTGACAAGGGGCGCAAAAACCGTCGCAAGGACTGGATTCGGGTCCGTTTATCGGATATCCGAGTGGCTACGCCGATGGCGGGGGAACCGGTGCGTGTGACCTTTTTTCAGGATTATGCGTCATCCAACTACAGTGAAGCCGCTGAAAAGACGCTTCTGTTGAAAAAATCGGGTTCATCCTGGCAGATTATCGGCATCCAGTAGAATTTTTTTCACCGGATTCGGGTTTTCTGATAAATCCGAAGTTCTCGGTCTGGTACTTAACATTTACAAGTGCCCTTCCAGAAATGGTAGATCTTGGTTCAGAGCAAGGCCTGAGCATTTTCGTTACCGCAGGATGAGCACTAACAAGGAGTTCGATCCATGAGCAACGATCCCAACAAAATCATCTATACGATGATGCGGGTAAGCAAGTTTTACGATAAAAAGCCGGTCCTTCAGGACATTTCCCTGTCATATTTTTACGGCGCCAAGATCGGTGTGCTGGGGCTCAATGGCGCGGGGAAGAGCTCGTTGCTGAAAATCATGGCCGGCGTGGACCGGGAGTTCAACGGTGAGGTGCACCTGTCAGAGGGGCATACCGTCGGATATCTGGAGCAGGAACCCCTGGTGAATGTAAAGAAAACCGTGCGCGAAGTGGTGGAGGAAGGGGTTCAGGAGACCGTTGATCTGCTAAAGGAGTTCGAGGAGATCAACATGAAATTTGCCGAGCCGATGAGCGATGACGAGATGGACAAGCTCCTTCAGCGGCAGGGCGAAGTCCAGGAAAAACTCGACCACCAGGACGCCTGGGATCTCGATGCCCGGCTGGAAATGGCGATGGGGGCGTTGGGCTGCCCGCGGGGCGATACCCCGGTCAACATCATTTCGGGCGGCGAACGTCGCCGGGTGGCGCTCTGTCGCCTGCTGCTCAAAAAGCCGGATATCCTGCTGCTCGACGAGCCCACCAACCACCTGGACGCTGTGAGCGTGGCCTGGTTGGAGCACCACCTTAAGCAATATGCCGGCACCGTCATCGCTGTGACGCATGACCGCTACTTTCTCGACAACGTGGCCGGATGGATCCTGGAACTGGACCGGGGGCGCGGCATTCCCTGGAAGGGGAACTACACTTCCTGGCTTGAGCAGAAGCAGGAGCGTCTGCGGCGGGAGGAAAAAAGTGAAAGCGCCCGCCAGAAGACCCTTGAGCGCGAACTGGAGTGGATCCGCATGTCGCCCAAGGGCCGTCACACCAAGAGTCAGGCCCGCATCAGCGCCTACGAAAACCTTTTGTCACAGGATGCCCAGAACCGGGAAAAGGATCTGGAGCTGTTTATTCCGCCGGGACCGCGGCTGGGGGGTGCAGTCATTGCCGCCGAGGGGGTGTCCAAGGCATTTGGCGAGAAACTTTTGGTGGAAAAAATGACCTTTTCGCTGCCCCCCGGCGGCATCGTCGGCGTCATCGGCCCCAACGGCGCGGGCAAGACGACGCTTTTCAGGATGATTACCGGTCAGGAAACCCCCGACAGCGGCGCATTCCGCATCGGTGAGACGGTCAAATTAGCCTATGTGGACCAGGACCGGGCCTTGGATCCGGAAAAAACCATCTGGGAGGAGATCTCCGGCGGCAATGACCAGATCATGCTGGGTGATCGACTGGTCAATTCAAGAGCCTTTGTGGCGCGGTTCAATTTTTCAGGCTCCGATCAGCAGAAGAAAGTCGGGATGATTTCCGGCGGGCAGCGCAACCGGGTGCACCTGGCCAAGATGCTCCGGGAGGGTGCCAATGTGATGCTGCTCGACGAGCCCACTAACGACCTGGACGTCAACACCCTCAGGGCACTTGAAGAGGCCCTGGAAAACTTCGGCGGCTGCGCCGTTGTCATCAGCCATGATCGGTGGTTTCTCGACCGCATCGCCACCCATATTCTGGCCTTTGAAGGCGACAGCCAGGTCACCTTTTTCCACGGCAACTGGAGTGCGTACGAGGCCGATCGGAAGGCGCGACTGGGCGAGGACGCCGCCGTTCCAAAGCGCATCAAATACCGGCAGCTGACCCGATAGAAAGCGCTTCCTGAAAAATCGGTGCCCGATTTTTATATATAAGTCCGCTTTACAGGGGGCGAATCCCGACTTAGCCTTTACATGCCTTCCGACCCTCGCCGTCCGGAACCCGGGGGTTGGCGGGGGCGGTTGTCATAAGCGGTTATCTACGATGCTCCAGCGACGAAGTGAACCTCAGCGTTCCAGAATCAAGTGACCGATCCACCCTGTTGCTATGAGATAAAGCGGGTTGTCGGCGGCAAACCATCGAAATCGGGATCGAAATCGCTATCGAAATCGAAACGCCATCGGGGGCGCTGGCAGGCTCACCGTGGCATCAGGAGGTCTCTCGACAGGCCTCCTGAAATGACACTGCGAACCGGTTGACGGCTTGACGCTATAAAACGATTCCGATCCCGATAGCGATTTCGATGAAATCAACCAGCAGTGAAAAGACTGGCGCATTCTGTATAAGCGTGAAGACTTTTTTGAGATAGGTTCTATTTGAAAAGCGATCTTGGTAACCCCGAACTCGGAAGATTTGTGCCATGAATGTCGTATATCTATCTCCGCATTTTCCGGCGCATTACCACCGTTTTTGTTTGAATCTCAAGCAGGCCGGGGCCAATGTCCTGGGCATCGGTGACGCGGCCTATGAGGCGCTGGCCGGTGAGGTGCGCGGGGCGTTGACCGAGTACTACCGCGTTTCGGACATGCACGACACCGATGGGCTGGTGCGGGCCTGCGGCTATTTCACCCACCGCTACGGCAAGCTTGACCGGTTTGAATCCCTCAATGAGTATTGGCTGGGCACCGAGGCCCGTATTCGGGATGATTTCAACCTGTACGGTGTCCGCGGCGACACCATCGACCGCATTCGTAGAAAATCCAGGATGAAGGAGACCTTTCGCGAGGCCGGGGTGCCGGTGGCTGCCGGGGCCGTGGCAGACTCCCCGGAGGAAGCCCGCCGGCTGATCCGCACTACCGGCTATCCGGTGGTGGCAAAGCCTGATGCCGGGGTGGGCGCCCTGGACACTTACCGGTTGGAAAGTGACAGTGACCTGGTGACGTTCTTTCGGCACAAGCCGCCGGTGGACTACATTCTGGAGGCATTCATCAACGGTCCCATCTATTCCTTCGATGGGCTGGCCGACAGAAATGGCGGGCTGTTGTTTTATACCGCCCACACTTACAGTCAGGGCATCATGGAGACCGTCAACCAGGCGCGGCACATCTATTACCATTCGCTGAGGGAGATCCCGCCGGCGCTGGAAGCGGCGGGGCGTCGCTGCGTGGCGGCCTTCAACGTGCGCGAGCGGTTTTTCCACATCGAGTTTTTCAAAACCGGCCCGGAAATCTTCACGGCTCTGGAGGTGAACATGCGTCCGCCCGGTGGCTATACCACGGACATGTTCAACTACGCCTGCGACATCGATGTCTACCGCCTGTGGGCCGAGCTTCTGGTCGGCGGCATCACCACCTTTGACTTCAAACGCCGATACCATTGCTGTTACGCGAGCCGGAAAAACCGTTACACCTACCGGCATACCCACGAGGCGATCATGGCGCGCTACGGCGAGGCCATCGTCCAGGTGGCCAGCGTTCCCGGCGTTTTTGCCAGTGCGCTGGGCGATGTGGGCTACATCTTCCGAACCGAAGCGGTGGAGACCGTCCATGAGATCGCCCGCTTTATCCATGATAACGACAGCAAAGAGGCGTAACGCATGCACGTCGAGGAACATCACTGGTACAGCCCCCACCTGGCCCGCGAGATGGCGCTGAAGGTTTATGGGCACTGGGGCGCACCGCTCATCGTCTTTCCCTGCTCGCGGGGGCGCTATTTCGACTATGAGGGAATGGGCATGATTGCGGCCATCGAGGGCTTCATCGACGGCGGGGCCGTCAAACTCTACTGCGTGGACAGTGTGGACGCCGAGAGCTGGTACGATTTCGGTATATCCCCCGAAATGCGAAATGCCCGCCATGATGCTTACGATCACTACATCGTCAGGGAAGTCGTTCCGTTTATCCGTGACCACTGCCGCCAGCCGGACGTGCGGGCGGTGACCAACGGCTGCAGCATGGGGGCCTACCATGCCGTCAACTTTTACTTCCGTCACCCGGAGCTGTTTTCCGGTTGCATCGCGCTGAGCGGGCTTTACCGGCTCGACCGGCCCGAGTTCGGGATGAGCGCTGCCGACATCCCCGCCGTTTACTTCAATTCGCCGGTGCACTACCTGGCCGGCATGGAAGATCCCCGGTACCGGGACGCGTATCGGCACAGCCGGATCGTCGTCTGTGCGGGTCAAGGGGCCTGGGAAGAGGCTGCCGTGGAGGACACCCGGGCCCTGGAGGGCATCTTCCAAGTCAAGGACATCCCCGCCTGGGTCGACTTCTGGGGTCACGACGTCAATCACGACTGGCCCTGGTGGTATCGGCAGATGAACTATTTTCTGGGGCACTTATACGGGTAGAAGGCCAATGGGGTGAACCCCGAACCGTGAACACGGAAAGTGGCCCTTAGGGCCAAAAAGGAGCCGCCATGATGGAAACAACGACTGTTGGCAGTCTGCCAAAACCCGATTACCTGGCCGAGCCCCAGAAACTCTGGCCGGTCTGGCGCGTGGCAGGGGAGGAATTGACGCGCGCCAAGGAACGCGCCGTGGTCGATTGGCTCAAGCATCAGGAGGCCGCCGGGCTCGACATCCTCACCAACGGCGAGCAGTTCAGGGTGCATTTCGTTCATGGGTTTCTGGAGGGGCTCTCCGGGATCGATTGGGAGAAGAAAACACAGATGGGCATCCGGGACAACCGCTACACTGTCGAGGTGCCCACGGTCACCGGTCCGGTTAGTCGCCCGGGGCCGGTGCACCTGGACGAAGTGCGCTTTACCCGGGCGCTGACGCGCAGAAAGTTCAAGTTCACCCTGCCGGGACCCATGACCATCTGCGACACCATCGCCAATGAACATTATGCCAGCCGTGCGGACATGGCCATGGCCTTTGCCGAAGTGCTCAACGCCGAGGCGCGCGCGCTGGTCGATGCCGGCGTGGACGTGATCCAGTTCGACGAGCCGGCCTTCAACGTGTTCATGAAGGACGTGAAGGACTGGGGCATTGCCGCACTGCACCGGGCCATCGAAGGGCTCTCGTGCACCACTGCCGTGCACATCTGCTACGGCTACGGGATTGCCGAGAACCTGCGCTGGAAGGAAACGCTGGGTAGCGAGTGGCGCCAGTACGAAGAGATCTTCCCGGCCCTCAACGCCAGTCGCATCGACCAGGTGTCAGTGGAGTGCGCCGGTTCCAAAGTGCCCGCATCGCTCATGGGGTTGCTCAAGGACAAAGGGGTGATGGTGGGCGTGGTGGCCGTTACCGGGCATCGGGTAGAAACGGCGGCGGAGGTGGCCGACACCATCCGTCAGGCCATGGCGTTTGTGGCCCCGGAGCGGTTCTACCCGTGCACGAACTGCGGCATGGCGCCGATCCCTTACAAAATCGCCGAGGGAAAGATCCAAAGCCTGGTGGCCGGAGCGGAGATAGTGCGAAAAGAACTCTTAAAATAGATCGGGCCTATTTCAAAGGCCGGAAAATGAACCGCTGGCCGCCGATGGAGGCCTCGTACATGAGACCGCCGATGGCGTGAACGAAGACGATCATGCCGTCATTGTAGCCTGTCTTGACCTGAACCCCCTCGGAGGGGGTGTAGCTGGCACCGGCGCTGTTGCCCGTCGTGCCCGTTTGTGCCTGGGCGCTGAGGGTGACGGCCACTGCCGAGGCGGAGGCATTGAATTCGAAGGCGCCGCCGGTGAAATCATCGTAGGCGCGCTTGTTCTCGAAAAATATGATTTCGGCAAATGCCTGGCCGCCGACCTGAAATCCCACGCTGACCTTGGCCAGTTTGGCCGTTCCGGTGAGTGAATTATTTTGGTAGACCTGCCCGTCGCCGTATGACCCTCCGACGACAATACCGCCCTTGCCCACGAGCGGGAACACCGCGTATCCATAGGCATTTTCAAAAAACGGTTGCACCTGGGGTGATCGTTTGAACACGGCGATGGTGTCCTCGTATTTATCGGCAACTGCGGGGACGGTCCAGGCCGCGAGGATCATCGCGGCCAATAGCATCGTGATTCGGCAGTGCTTCATTGTATCGGCTCCTCGAAAGTGGCGGAAGGGTTTGCCCGGTAGTCATCTGGCCGGACAATATACACCCATTTTCTGATTATTGAAAACGCTCCGTTGCATGACGACGCGCTAGCGTCATCGGGTCCGCGCGTACGGCAGACAGCCCCCGCCTGTGCAGGCGCAATGCAGCGGCGGTGCGAAGTAGCGGAAAGATGGGTTTTAAGGTGAGTGGGATGCTCTCCGCCGGAGGCCGGAGCGCTGGAGCCGGCCATGACCCTGGATATACTCGAGCGAATCGGGGCTTCGGCCAGCAGCCGCAGGCCATGCGGTGAATGGGTCCGGATGTCTGCGCCCCTTGCTATCCTCACCCGTTGACGGTTATCATGGCGCGGTAATCCACTGAATTTTAAGTCAGGTGACCTATGGAAAAGAAAAAAACCGTCGGACTGGTGCTGGGCAGCGGCGCGTCACGGGGATGGGCGCACATCGGCGCCCTGGAGGCGCTGGACGAAGCGGGCATTCCCGTGGGTATGATCGCCGGCTGCAGCGTGGGCTCCTACGTTGGAACGATTTACGCTTCCGGCGGTCTTGCCAGCCTCAAGGAATTCGTCCTGCGGATGGACGGGAAAAAGGTGTTTTCCTACTTCGACGTGGTGTTTCCCCGGCACGGGCTGCTCGACGGCACCCGAAAACTCGGGGAGATGCTTTCCATGCATACCGCGGCAACGACTTTCGAAGAGCTCTCAATTCCTTTGGTGATGGTGGCTACGGATCTGGCTGCCGGTGACAAGGTTGTGCTCAAGTCCGGAGACCTGTTCGTGGCCTTGAGGGCCACCATGTCAATGCCGGGCCTGTTCGCGCCGGTTCGGATTCAGGGGCGCTGGCTGGTGGACGGCGGCCTGGTGGATCCGGTCCCGGTGAGCATCGCCCGGGCCATGGGCGCCGATGTGGTGATCGCCGTGGACCTCAACAGTGGCCTGGTGAGCCGGCAGCGGCGCGACCGGCTGGCAGCGGAGCGCGATACCGGCGTTCAGGAGGCGCCGGGCGGCGAGCAGAGCGAGTTTATGAAAAAACTTTCGGAGTATTACGACAGCGCGGAATCCGTCGTCAAAAAGAAGATCCGGGAAGTGCTCAATTTGGATGACGATATGCCCAATATCATGGACACCGTCGGCACGGCCATCGGCATCATGCAGGAGCGCATCACCCGCATCAATCTGGCCGTGGACCCTCCCGACATCCTCATCCAGCCGCGATTGGGGGAACTGCGGATGATGGATTTCGATCAGGTGGAAAAGGCTATCGAGGAAGGCTATCTGGGAATGCAAGAGCGCATGGCGGACATCCGGATGATGCTTGGGTGAAAAGTCTTCTTCAATCACGGATGTTTCGGTGTCGGTTCTTTCCTTTCATCCAATACCTGTCTGATTTTCCGGGAAAGCTCTGAGATATTGAACGGCTTTTGAATGAAGCCATTGCAGCCCCTTCGCATGATATCCGTCGCCTGTCCGTTGATGGCGTACCCGCTGGAGAGAATCACGGTCATCTCCGGCATGATTTCACGGATCCGATCGAATGTTTTGCCTCCGTCCATTCCCGGCATGATCAGGTCAAGGACGACCAGATCAATATTTCCGCCCATGGCCGTTACCTTTTCAATTGCATCTGCGCCGTTATTGCAGGCAATGACGCGATAGCCCAGCTTTGCCAGCATAGCTTTTCCCACATCGAGGATCATGGCTTCGTCGTCGACCAGAAGAATGGTTTCCGAACCTTTGAGTATTTGTTTTTCCACGGGTACTTCAGGATGCACCGCTTTATCGGATATCTGCAAATAGATGTTGAAAGTGGTGCCGTGGTTGCGCTCGCTGTATACGGTGATGATGCCGCCATGGTTTTGAATGATGCCGTATGCCGACGCCAGCCCCAGGCCGACGCCCCGGCTCTTTTCCTTGGTCGTAAAAAATGGGTCGAAGACACGCCGGCGCGTGGATTCATTCATGCCGATGCCGGTATCGGTAACGGAAATTTTGGCGTAAGGACCCGGTTTCGTTTGGTATGGCCGGCAGTAATCGTCGTCGAGCACAGCGCTGTTTGTTTCTAAATAGAGTTCTCCCCCATCGGGCATGGCCTGCCATGCGTTGACATAAAGATTCAAGAGCACCTGCTCGATTTGTCTTTTATCCGCCTCGACAACGAGTGGTGATGGCTGCATCTTGGTGTGGATCTTGATTTCTTTCCGGGTTCTTCCAAACATGGTCGCGCTGCCCAGCAACAGTTCGTTGACATCGATGGGCGTTACCTCGTATTTGCCGCCACGGGCAAAACCCAAAAGCTGCCGCGTCAGTTCGGCCGCGCTTCGGATGTACTCCTCGATGGCATTGATGTGCTCCAGATGCGGGTGGGAAGCATCCAGGTCCACCGACATCAATGACGACCGGCCCTGAATGCCCATGAGCAGGTTGTTGAAATCGTGGGCGATACCACCGGCCAGCGTGCCGATCGCCTCAAATTTCTGAGTCTGCTGGAGCTGCCGTTCCATTTTGGATTTCTCGGTGATGTCCTCGTAGATTACGAACTGGTCGCCGTTTTCCATCGTGACCGGCCGAAAATGGATTTCCTTTTTTGATCCGTCGCCGCAGGTCACCGTAAATATCCGCGGCCGCGCCTGCCCGATCCCGGCCTGTTTCCGATCGTCGACCCAGGTACTGATGACCGCCTGCCGGTAGTCAGCATCCGGGAAGGCCTTGTTGAACCAATCGGCACCGGTGGGCGTATCCTCGAGGGTGTAGCCGAAAACGGCCGAGAACTGTGGATTGAAATATTTGTAGCGACCATCGTGTGAGATCAACGATATCCCCAGCGGGCTCTTTTCAACGAGTGTACGGAACCGCTCCTCGCTTTCATGCTGCGCCGCCTCAGCCCGTTTTCGCTCGGTGATGTCGCGGCCCACGCCCACGATGGCAACGAGGGCGTTGTCATCGTCCAAAATGGCGGTATCCTGCCATCCCAACCACCGCCAGCCGTCCTTGGTCATGGCTCGCTGCTCCATGTAGGCTGAATACGGCGGCTGAAACAGCCTCGCCATTTCCCGTGCCGTCGATTCACGATCGTCTTCATGCACCAACGGCATGAAGTTTCGATGAAGGAGTTCCCCTTCGCGCTTTCCGAACAGTTCACAGTAGGATGGGCTGACAAACAGGAAGCGCCCCTCCATATCGACTTTGACAACAAGATCCGTCTGGTTTTCAACAATCAGACGATACTTCTCCTCGCTTTCCCGTAGCGCGTTCTTTGCCTGATTGCGCTCGTCGATTTCATTTTTCAATTGCACATTGATGTTTTCGAGCGTCAACGTCCGCAGGGCGATCTGCCGCTTCAGGCTTCGGTTCCAGATAAGAATCGCTGTAATGACGATCAGGGCAAGGACCGCTGCGCCGCCGGAGATGATCCAGAATTGGCGGCTTTTGTAAAAAGGGACGTACCCCAGAGAGATCCACTTTCTGTATATGGCCTCCCTTTCGGTCTGAGTGATGAGCTCAAGCCCTTTATCGAGTATCCGGTGCAGGATCGGCAGATCCTTTCTGGAAGCAAAAGCGAGCGCGTTCACATACTCGGTGTTTCCTGCAACGCGAAGGTTAGTGATCCCCATTTTCTCGATGATATATGAGGCGGCTGCGAGATTGACAACCGATGCGTCGACGCTTTTTGTGGAGGTTTCGAGCAGACAGCGAAGATCGCCGTCCAGCGGCACGAGCTGAAGGTATCCGTAATTGTTTTTGATATGCTCATGAATCGCAAAGTCCTTGGTGACCGCGATTTTCATCCCACGCATGTCTTCCAGGGAGAGGGGCCCTTTGATATCTTTCCGGACAATGATGACATTGGAAATCTTTATATAGGGTCTCGTAAATAGAGCATATTCAGCGCGTTTAGGGTTCTCCTGAAGGTTGTTGTTCACGTCTATTTCGCCGTTGCGAAATCTTTCCATGAAGTTTTGCCAGCTGTCCGGCTTGTCCATTTTGAACGTGAAGTTGAGTTTTTGCTCGATCAGTCGCTGGTAGTCCATGACAATCCCGAACGGGTTGCCGGCGGCATCCGTATCGATAATCGGTGGCCAGCCGGATTCATTGTTGACGACAATTTTGCCGTCATGCTGCTTGAGCCATTGTCTTTCCTCAGGCGTCAACGGATCGGCTGCACCCCACGCGGCCGGCGTGATTGCCGCAACATTGACATGAGCGACGATCACCAGAACGGCCAGCGCGATTGCGCGAACAAGCGTTGCGCCGGTGTTGAAGTGTGAATTGCAGCCGGTTGGCATGTTATCCTTAAAGAAGATTGTCACGATGATATCCAACATGGATGAGGTGTGAATAGAATAATGAAGGATATACTCGAAAAGGAATCAGGCGCAATAGACGATTCAAGGGGAAAAAGAGCGCGAGAATTCACTGACGGGGCCGGGGGTCAACGTCAACCAGGCGTCTCGGGGCACCGTATCGTCAGTTGCCGCCGATCCAACCTGCCAGGACATCCATGCCCGTGAGTCGGTCCATCATTGGTACCCTCGGGAACCGACCTAAAAAAACCATTCACTCATCGCCGGTTCATACGAAACGGTTTCTACCAGCGGATTGGGCTCGGGAAATTCCGGGTGATGACGCGGCCACGAGGTTTCGAATCCGGTGGCGGGAGAAAGCGCTATGGACTGGCTGGAGTCGGGCTCCCCGGCGGCCTGCCAGGCTGACAGGCGTTGAAGGTTGTCGATGACCACCTGGTGGGGATAGCACGACAGCGCTTTGTCCAGCCAGACTTCGGCGGCCGGGACATCGCCCTGGGCGGCGGCGATGCAGGCCCGGGCGTTGTGGATCAGGCCCGGAAGACCGTATTTCGCGTCAGCGGAACGCTTCAGGTGGCGTTCGGCATCGCTGATGTGACCCGCCCGCAGACAGGCGTTGCATTGATCCATGTGGGCCTCGGGCAGATCACCCATTTTGTCCAGGACCCGGGCGCCGTCTTCGGGAGTCGCCGTCCAGAAATTCTGGACCCCTTCGTAAGGCGCCAGGGCGGCGAGAATACGCGGGGCATCCTCCGGTTTCCCGGCAAAGCAGGTCAGGTGCATGAAATCACGGTCAAAGAATGTTTCAGGGGATACCGCTCCGCTGCGTCGGAACACCGCGTATTCCGCCGTTCCCGGGTAGAGGTGAAACTGGGTGAAGACGAACTGACTTGGCCGGGCCCGGGCGATGAAATCGAGGCTTTCGGAAAAGGTCTCGAAGGTTTCGCCCCGGTTGCCCACCATCATGTAATAACGCACTTGAATGCCGACATCTTTTGCCATCTCGGTCGCAGCCAGAACGGTTTCAGGGACAATGCGTTTTCTAAGGCGGTTCAGGATCTTCCGGGAGGCCGATTCGACGCCGATGCTGATTCGGCTGCACCCCGCCCGGCGCATGGCCATGAGCATCTCCGGGTCCAGGCAGTCTGCGCGGGTCTCGCAGCTCCAGGTAAAGCGCAGATCCCGGCTGCAGATCGCATCGCAGATGGCCATGACCCGCTCCCTGTCGGCCGTGAAGGTGTCGTCCTTGATGGTGACGATGGGCTGGCCTTGCTGTCTCACCGTGTGCTCCAACATATCCATTACGTAATCCACCGAGTGAAACCGCAGGCTCCGGCCCCACATCAGGTTGCTGCAGCAGAAGGTGCACCGGCCGGGACACCCCCGGGAGGTGAGGATGGTGCGCATGGCAAAACAGGACTGGGGCGGCACCAGGGTGTCAAGGTCTTCGATGGGCGTCCGCTCACGGATGAGCTTGATGTTTTCCCTCTCGCGCCAGGCCGTTCCGGCGATTCCGGTGACCGCATCCCCGGCGGCCAGATGTTCGAGCACTTCCGAAAAAACCGCCTCCCCCTCTCCCATGACCACGGTGTCGATGGCGTCGTAGTGGACCAGCGTCTCCGCTGGCAGCGCGCTCACGTGCGGGCCGCCAACGATGATGTGAGCCCCCGGATGGGCATCCCTGATAAGCCGGGCCGTCATGGCGATGCCCCGCCGGTTGGCCGTGACGCACGACAGGCCGAAGAGATCGGCCTCCTGATTGCGGATGAACTGGACGACTTTGGTCCAGCAGGCATTGGCCAGGTTGCCGGTGGTGACGGCGTGGCCGGTGTTTTGGGCTTGGGCGGCGATAGAGAGCAGCCCGTAGGGCGCCTGGAGAAAATCGCCGTCCAGCAGAGGCGCCGGATCACTGCCTGCCGGCGCGCCTTCCCCCGGTGGGTAGGGGGCCTCGCCGGGGCGGTGAATTTTCCAGGGCGGCGGATAGATGAGAACGATGCGCATGGTCACCGGCTCCAGTCGAAACACGAGATAACGTTGGTTTCAATGCCATCGTACAAACGGCATTGAGCTTGCGGCTGCGGGTATCGCGGGTTGGGCGCGCTTGCTTGTGGTGAGGGTCCGGTGAGTTCAAGGGGCCCGTGACGGGCCTTCGGTATCGCTCGAGGGGAGGTCCAGATAAACGGTGGTCAGCCCATGCAGGGGAAACCGTCGACGCAAAACAGTATAGCCCATCTGCCTGGCCGGGACAACCGCGGTTTGGGTTAATCCATGGTCGTATGGGGGGTCCCGGCGGTGTGCTCGTGTAACCCATGGCATCGAGGAGGCTCTATCGGCATAAGTCCATGAAACCCAAACCTCTCATCTGCTGCTCAGGAGGAGTGATGTCGGCCAAAATTTCCCGAAGACTGTTTCTCAAAGGATCCCTGCTGGGCGCCGGTGCGGCGGCGCTGCCGGCCGTCGCTACGGCCCGGGCGAAAGACAGCGTTTCCCGGCAGCCGCTGGCCACGCTGCTGGACATCAGCAAGTGCGTCGGCTGCGGGGCCTGCGTGGAGGCCTGCCGCGAGTCCAATGCGGACAAATTTCCCGAACCCGTGAAGCCTTTCCCCAAAATGCTCCCCGAGCGTGTCAAGGTGGAGGACTGGTCCGATAACCGCGCGGTGGACGACCGGTTGACGCCGTATAATTGGCTCACGATCCAGAGCGCCGCGGTGACCATTGGCGGTGAGGCCCGCGAGATCAATATTCCCCGCCGCTGCATGCACTGCGTCAATCCGCCGTGCGTGAAACTGTGCCCCTGGGGTGCGGCACGGCAGGAGGCCAATGGGTTGTCCCGGATCGATTCGGATCTGTGCATGGGCGGCGCCAAGTGCCGCCAGGTGTGCCCCTGGAAGATACCCCAACGCCAGACCGGCGTGGGCCTCTATCTTGATCTCATGCCGTCACTGGCCGGCAACGGGGTCATGTACAAATGCGACCGCTGCCATGACCGGCTGGCAGAAGGCGAGCTGCCGGCGTGCGTCGAGGCCTGCCCCGAGGGGGTGCAGACCATCGGTCCGCGCGATGAGATCATCAAAAAAGCCCACGATCTGGCCAAAGAGATGGGCGGGTATATCTATGGTGAAACCGAAAACGGCGGCACCAACACCATCTACGTTTCTCCGGTGCCGTTCAAGGATCTAAACAAGGCCATCGACAAAGGCCCGGGCCGCCCCCATCTCAAACCAGTGGCAGACGCCATGGCCGATGCCGACAACATGGCAACGGCCCTGGTGCTGGCCCCGGTGGCCGGTGTGGCCGCTGCCGTAGGGCGCTTTGTTCACAGCATGAAAAACAGCAATGCCGCGACCAAGGAGGACGAAAATGTCAGCTAAATCATTGCCCAGTGGGGTATCGCCCTGGTTCGGGCGCGGGTTCGCGCTGGTGCTATTTTTCTCGGCGCTGACCGGTTTTGCCCAGATGCCCATCTTCAAACGCTACTACATCGCCGACATCCCGGGGCTGGGGTGGCTGGCGAACTACACTGCCACGTTTACCCTACACCACGTCAGTGCGGCGCTGTTTCTGCTGCTCGCGGCCTTTGCCCTGACCGATCATCTGCTTCAGGGCCGGGGCCGCTACCGGCTGACCACGGCCGGGGCCGTCAAAGCAGGGCTGCTGGCGGCCATTGCCGCCACCGGCGGGCTGCTCGTGCTGCGCAACCTGCCGGGGTACCGCTTTTCACCGAATACGGTCATTGTCATGGACATGGGCCACCTTGGACTGGTGATGGCCTTTCTGATAACGGCGGCGGTTACGGCGTTGATTGGAAAGCGCACCGTCGAAGCCGGATCGCCGCAGCGCATCGCCGACAGCGACCGCTGATCCACCCCTGCCGTGCCTGAACGACTTGACGGCTGCGGCGGCTTGCCCCGCCGCAGCCGTCGTCGCCGGGCGACCGCGACACCGCGCATACCCCACCCGATGGACACCGTGTTTTTTCTCGATCCAGCCTTTGATCCAAGGTCATCTCCCCGCCCGCCATAGGCCTGAAAGAGGATGAAAAGATTGCAATCGTTCAGTGATTGTGAAAACTATCAGCGCCGCGTTGATTTCAAGATGACTCCGGCGACAACTTGCGTGAACCGGAGACAGGAGTGGATCTGAGATGAAAGCATTTCTGAAATCGATAGCGCTGCTGTCGTTGTGGATCGTCGCCGGCTGTCAAACGCCGGGGGCTGTCTCCGATCCCGCCGCCAGCCAGCCGATGAGTTTCGAAGAGGCCCGGGACCTGGTGCTCGAAATGCAGCAGATTCCCATGGCGCCGCCCCCGAGAAAGATGGACGATATCCGCGGCCTGCTTGAAGCCGGCGGGGGGGCCACTGCGGTCATGAAAGATCTCCAGCGCAGGGCCGATCTGCCGGATGCCGCCCACCTGCCCGCCGACGCCCGCTACCAGTTTTACAAATCCCGGGGAAACGCCCGCTACGAGTTCAGCAGATTCAACGAGGCGGCCGAAGATTTTCACCGGGCCATCGACACTGGAAAACAGATTCGGGTTGCCGACTCAGCGCTGTATTTGCGCCTGGCCGAGCTGGAGATGCTGGCCGGGCGCTATGACGCCGCCATGGACCTGAGCGAAACGGCCATGGGGCTTTTGGGGGGCCGGGGGTTTCGCATCGGGCCCTACTACGCGTTCCAGGCACGCGTGCATCAGCGCATGGGCAATTTTTTGAGATCCGGTTATGCCATCCAAAGAGCCTACAGCTATTACCGGAAACTGCCGGCCAACGTCCGGTTGAGTCTGATCACGGACAGCGGGCAGATGGACATCGGCAACGAACTTGACATCATCGGCGCCGAGGCGGAGCTCATGGAGGCACAGGGCGATTATGCCCGGGCCTTCACCCTGCGGGCCCAGGTGCTCAACTACACTGCCAGCCTGCGGGAGAAACGGCCGCGGGCCGCGGTGACCGCCGAGCTCGCCATGGCGGAAAACCTGCTGCACCAGGGGCGACTCGTTGCCGCGGAAAATGAAGCCCGGTGGGCGGTAAAGCATGCGGTGGGGCTCTTCGGCCGCCAGTCGCCGGTAGCGGCCGCCGCTGCCCAGACCCTGGGGCAGGTCATGCTGGCCAAGGGGAATCTGGCGGATGCCAGCATTCTTTCGGGCATTCAAGCCAATATTCTGGACGCCCTGGCAATGCCCGGAGACGAAGACATCATGATCCGGGCCCGCCTGTTCCGCGGGGCTGTCCGTTGCGCCGGGGCCGACTTTGAGCAGGCGATGGCCAGCTTCGATCCGGCTCTGGCGGGGATGCGGGATAACGACTACCTGTATCGGCGATACGCCCTGAGAAACATCGATCTGATGTTGAGCCTTGCTGAAACCGGACGGCGTACCGACGCCTGGCGCCTTATTCAGCAAAGCCGCGCTGAAAGCGGCGTCTTCGGCGGCGACCGATCCCGTCAGACCGCGGAGATCACCGCCGTAAAGGCCCTGCTGCTTTTCCGGGAGGGGCGGGCGGCCGAGGCCGGCGCATTGTTCGATGAGGCCGTACCGGAGCTGACGGCGATTCTTCAGGACCCGGGCAGCACCTTTCAGCAACGCCGGCGCGTGGACTACCTGCTGCGGGTGTATGTGGACCTGCTGCTCGATCGCACTGCCCGGGGCGACGGTGACGTGGCGGAAACACTGCTTTTCCTGGCCGACATCCAGCACGGCCGGGTGGAGACCGCCCTGGGGCAGAGCGCTGCCAGGGCGGCATCCCTGGCCGACCCGACCCTGGCCGACCTGGTGAGGCAGGAGCAGGATACCGGGCTGAAGGTCGCCAGCTTAAAGGCCACTTATTTCAATGCCGTTGCAGCCGGCGGCAGTAATCTGGCTGAACTCGAAAGGGCGATCCAGGCGCTCACCCGGGCGTGGGAGGCGCTTCAGGCGCGCATCGCGGAAGCGTTTCCAAAGTACGACAATTATGTCCGCGCACGGCCGCCGTCACTGGCCGACATAAAGGGGGCGCTCGCCGCCTCGGAGGCATTGATCACCATCTGGACCCTGCCGGATAAAACCCTGGTGTGGGCCATCCCCCGAAATGGCGCCCCGTCGTTTGCCGTGGTGCCCCTGGGTGCGGCGGATCTGGGCGATAAGGTCCGGCAGCTCCGGCGCGCCCTCAAACCCGACGCCCGGCGACTCGGCGATCTGCCCGCTTTTGACGTCGAAATCGCGCACGCCCTGTACCGGGATCTCCTGGAACCGGTGGCCCCGGGGTGGCAGGCGGCCGACCAACTGCTGACCGTGGTCCGCGGCCCCCTGGATCAGATACCACTGGCCCTGCTGGTCACAGGCCCGGTACAGCCCCCGGTTGACACCGGGCTCGCTTTCGACGGTTACCGCCGCGTGCCGTGGCTGATCCGCAAAGCCGCGATCACCCGGTTTCCGTCGGCCTCGGCCATGGTGATGTTGCGCGCAATGCCTATGCCGGCCCGGGGTCGTGAAGCTTTTGCCGGCTTCGGCGATCCGCTGTTCAATCCGGACCAGGTCAAACCGGCAGAGAACGGCGCTGCCGCGCTGGCCCGGCGCGGGGCCGGCGCCATCGCCATCCGCGGCATTCGCGTGACCGAGGCCGGGGGACTCGACAGTGCCGGGGGCGCTTCGGTGAAGATCGGGCAGCTCAACCGGCTCCCCGACACCACCGAGGAAATCCTGGAGATTGCCGAAAGCCTGGACGCCGATACTTCGACAGACGTATTTCTGGGCAAGGCGGCGACGGAAACCGCGGTAAAGACAACGGATTTGTCGAGAAAACGCATCCTGGCGTTTGCCACGCACGCACTGCTGCCCGGAGATCTCGACGGGCTCACCCAGCCCGCGCTGGCCCTTTCCGCGCCGGAGGTGACCGATCTGGACGAAGACGGGCTGCTGACGGCCGGTGAGATTCTGACCCTGCGCCTCGATGCCGATCTCGTGGTGCTCAGCGCCTGCGACACCGGCGCCGGTGACGGCAGCGGCCAGGAAGCGGTGAGCGGACTGGGCCGGGCGTTTTTCTATTCCGGCGCCCGCGCACTGCTGGTGACCCTGTGGCCGGTGGAGACCACTTCGGCCAGAAAGCTCACCACCGGTCTGTTCCGCTACAAGAAACACCATGCCGAAGCCACCTGGGCCAAGGCGCAGCAGGCGTCAATATTGGAACTCCTGGATACGGGTGGCATGCAGAACGCCGCCGGCACCACGGTGGCCAGTTACGGGCACCCGCTGTTCTGGGGGCCGTTCGTGGTGGTGGGCGATGGCGGAGTGCGCTGATGTGGGGGCTTCGTAAAAGCCATAATGAACATGGAGGACACGGAGCGCACGGAGGTTTTCGAATAAATTATGCCGCTTCTCTATAAGGCTCCAGTTGAGCGCCAAAGACCGATGTCCCCGATGGCATTGTGATCACCACGGAGCCACGGAGAGCACGGAGAAAATCAAAAGAGGCTGATTTTGCATATAAAATCTCCGTGTCCTGCGTGGCTCCGTGGTGATCAAGCAATCTGGATGGGTAGTGCGGAGCGAATTCCACCATCGCCACGCCTAAAAAATTGTAACCTATCGATCCGGGCAGGATCATAAAAATCACACACTCATCGAAGGCGCCGCCCCTATCGGCGCTTTCCCCTCCACCTACGAGCCGCCACGCCCCTGGCGGCTCGTCCTCTTTTGTCTCGGCGTTTTATAAATCCGTCATACCGAAACCGATTCGGTATCCGGAAAATTTTTCCAGCCGTCATACCGGGCTCGACCCGGTATCAAGGGGCGCCTTTAACTGGCCATTCTAAACAACTAAAGACATTGAACCGCGAAGTACGCGAAGGGCGCGAAGTTTGATCGAATCGGGTCGCCGGGAAAAAGCCCCCGGCTCACGATTCGAACAAAGGGGCATGGCCCTGCGGGCATGTTGAGGCCTTCTGTTACCTGTTCGGATTTTGTTAAAAACATTGGCAGGTCGTCAAATCTCTTTGATCCGATAAAATAGACCATTCTTGACGTTGTACACGCATGGGTGTACAGTCGGCACATGAAGAAACGCGACTTGGAAAATGCGCTTCGCAGGCTTGGATGGGCGTTTCTTCGTCATGGCAAGCGCCATGATATCTGGACCGACGGGGAACGCGAGGAGGCAATCCCTCGCCACAACGAGATCAACGAAACGCTTGCGAGAGCAATTCTTAGGCGAGCGGAGAGGAAATCCTGATATGCGTTTTTACGGTAAAGTATATAAAGATGGAAAGTTCTGGCTGGCGGAGGTGCCGCTTCTCGATGCTATGACACAGGGCCATACGCGCATGGAGGCGTTTGGCATGGTTGCGGATTTGTTGGAGAGTTTGGTGAACAGGGCAGGTTTTTCAGTTACGGTGCACCCGGGCAAGCATGGAGACTTTGAGGTGAGCTCAAGCGATCCGCGCGCCCTGATCAGCCTGTTTTTACGACGGCAGCGTGAAAAGAGCGGCCTTTCGCTTTCCGAAGCCGCAACGCGGCTGGGCGCCAAGTCACGGAATGCCTATGCCCGATACGAGCGAGGAACCTCGATGCCGAGTATCGAGAAATTGACTGAATTATATCAAGCGATTGCGCCCGGAAATGATATTGTTCTGCACAATAGTGTGATTGCATAAAATAGCTGGTGTGGATGCAAGCAACCCGGTTGCCGGCAGGGTCCAACACACCATACTACTCATCAAAAGCGCCGCCCCTATCGGTTGTCCGCTACAAACGAGCCGCGACCGCCTGTGGCGGCTCGTCCTTTTTTTGTCAGGGCGTTACTCCAATCGGTCATACCGGGCTTGACCCGGTATCCAAGGGCGCTTTTAATTGGCCATTCTAAACAACTCAAGACATTGAACCGCGAAGCGCGCGAAGGACGCTAAGATTTGTTCGAATCGGGTCGCCGGGAAAAAGCCCCCGGCTCACAATTCGAACAAAGGGGCCCGGCCTGCGGGCATGTGGGAGAACAGGCGAGTCGATTAGACGCACTCATAATTTTGATGCTTCCGTAAAAAGTCCGAATCTCTCGCAAAGCCGCAAAGATCGCAAAGGCAACACACGAATATTAAAGGAGGTTTTCTTGGTGTGCTTAGCGTCCTTGCGAGAAAATTGCTTTTTTACGGATTCATCAATTTTGAGTTTGAGCCGCTACTTTTATCTTGATCCCATCCGACAATCTCGCTAAGAACATTTTCAGATCCCTCATCTACATTCTGGTTTTCCAGCTCAACTCCGGGAAAGCGGTTCGATCCGGCCTTTGCATTGGCGCCGGTTCAGCTTCTGAAATGGTTCGGTTCGCAAGAGACCAACAACAGATGGCCTCGTAAAAAGTTGAATTTCTCATTTTTCTGTCATCCCGGCGAAGACCGGGATCCAGAGATTTCAAGCACTACTGGACCCCGGCCTTCGCCGGGAGTGACGCGCTTTGGGGCTTTTTACGGCTCCATCAAAACAGATGATCCCGTAAAAAGTCTGAATCTCTCGCAAAGCCGCAAAGATCGCAAAGCTAAAGGATTGATATTAAATATGCTTTGTTTGGCGCACAGGGCGTCTTCTTGTCCGGCGTAGCTCGCAGAGCGAAGACTGATGCGAGAATATTGCTTTTTTACGGCGCCATCCAAACAGCCCATTGGAATTTCTCGGGAGAGATGCTGCCATAATGCTGGGGAATACGCATGACACCTTCGGAGCACCTTCGATCCGGTTTTACAATTTGGGTCCAACAGTTTCAGCGTCCGGACTTCGCCCGCGTAAACTAGCGGCGAAAGTCTTCCATTGGTGTTTTTGTATTGCAAAACAAGTCATCGAAATTGCTAAACGGAAATGAACGTTTTGAACAATTGTTGCGTCGGCATACGCCGCATAACCGCGCGGTTTTCCCAAAATTTTCGGCGGTCGAATAACTGTTATGCATCATGAGGATTACACATGCCGTATAGATATCTAAACGCTCTTTTAGCAAAAAATGAGTTCTCAGAACATGAATTTAATGATCTGTTGGCCTCTGACGTAAGTGTTACTCCATACGATGTTTCACCTGATCATGGATTTGAAGGTGTCCTGTATGTAAAAAATTCACAAATGCAGCGGCCACGCTGGAGTTTGCTGGCCGATGCAATTGTTGGTGCTCAGATCGACCAACTTGGTAATAAATCAAGTTCAGCAGTCTTGCTTATTCGTATAGATGACCATGTATTCGCTTTTACATTTGGATACGGTCGTTTCCTACTAAACATAGCATATTTCGTTCAAGATTTTGGTTTAAAAACTGCATTGAACACGTTGAACCAACAAAGTCTAAGAAGTGTTGATCTTCACACTTTGGAAGATCAGCCAATTCAGAAAAAATCGCAAGCCGTTAGAGGCGCGGAAGCGAGTGTGTTCGGCATTGATATCTTTCGTGATGTTCTTCGCGCGGTGACAGGGTCACCTCGAGCCGGAGTAGGATACAAGAATATTTCTGGTGGTGATGCTATCTATTCTTTCGGCTTGGAAATGCAGGTAAACGAATTCCCCGCTATCACCAAACAACTTTTATCATATTACCAGATTGATCTTTACAAAAGTTCTTTTGGTTGGGTTGATAATATACGACGAGTCAAAGATAGGGATACAATAAAAGACCTCGATGATTTATTAGTTGAATCTGTAAGATCTAAAGATCCCGAGTTAGTCATCACTCTACCCGAAATAATTGCATGGGATAATGTCCATGGATTTAGCTTTACTCGATCAAAACGAGATCTTTCACCAACAATTGACACTGAAAAATACCTCGAAAATATTAACGTTGAAGATGTCTCTATCGAGTCAATAAAAAAAGATCGCCTTTTTGTTACGGATGTACACGAAAACAAGTTTCCTTACTCAATTTATACATGCATCTACTTTGAGATTGATGGAGAAGATACTAAAAAAATAATCTTTGGTGGTCACTGGTATGAAGTAGACAAATCATTTATGTCAGGAATCGAAGCTACCCTATCAGAAATTGATCTGACTGATATTGAGTTTCCAGGCGTTGAAGTCTGGGTAGAAGATGATGAAAAAAAGATCGAAAATGAGGGCGATTACAATATACGGGCAGCTGAACACTTAAATTGTTACCTACTCGATAAAAAGCTTGTTAAATGCACAAAGACAACCACCCCAATTGAGCTTTGTGACCTACTAACAACAGAGAAACAACTTATTCATGTCAAACACAGGAAAGGAGGCTCTGCTGGTTTGAGTCACCTTTTTGCTCAAGGAGGCGTGGCCGCCGAGGTTCTGTTAGGTGACAAAAGATTCCGTAAAGAAGCACGCAAGGTCCTTAAGCGTGTCAATCCATTTGCGCGTGATCTTGTACCGATAAATAGTATTAATAGCCCAGATTATGAAGTAGTGTTTTTAATCCTCGGGAATGAACATGATCAGGTAAAGGCGCAATTGCCTTTTTTTAGCAAAGTGAATCTTACGAGGACATATGAAAACCTTGCTCAACGTGGATTCAGAGTGAAAATTGGCGGGGCTCAAAAGGTCGAAAGAATTATTGCATAACAATTTGCTGGTAGGGACGCGCAAACTGCCGCGCGCCCTACCAGCAATACGTTGGGATAGAAAAAGGAGCACAATAAATGCATGAAAAGATACTATATCTCGTTATCGCATATTCAATTGCTTCATTCTTTGTTATTATTGGCATTTTGACTATAGCGGTAACCTTTTTCGCAAAAGCATTGGAGAAAAAAGGAATCGGTATATCGGATAAAATGAAAAATGTATTATTCGCGAAACTTATTTTAGAAGTTATCGCTGTAGGATTTCTTATTTTCTATTCTGGGCCACCTGTTCCGCCCACAACAGGAAATCACACCATTCCTGGTCATATGAATCATGAAGTTTATCAAATTTACATTTCGGCATTTGATCAATTCGGAAAAGGCAACTATCAAGCTGCTATAGATTTGTTTGCCAGCGCAATAGGAAAAGATCCTAAAAACTATATTCTTTATGCCAACCGTAGCGTTGTATACCTTCAAAACAATAAGACAACGGAAGCCATAGAAGATTTGAAAACCGCTATGGATCTGTACGCTGAACTAAGCGATCAACAAAAGCGACGCGAACGCATGTATCGCCTTTTGATAGTTAATCAGTTGATAGCCGCGTATGTCTCAGCGAATGAATATGAGAAAGCATGTACTATTTATGAAAATGAATCTAACTTGTTAGATGATACATCTGACTCAATAATGAGAATATATAATAATATTGGGAATGCTTTTTATGAAGATCACAGATGGGCTGAAGCCTCAACCGCATACGAGAAGACGTTCAATCTTGCGAAAAGTCTTGGTAATTCAGAAATGCTAATTAGATCAAGTATAAATCTTTCAAATTCAAAATATTGGATAAACGGTCAAGAGTTGCAAGCTTTAAGTTCCGCAGAACATGCTATAGAATTGCTCGACACATTCGATCTTGGAATTGAAAAAGAGGCAGAACTGAGAGCAAGCAGTCTCAATTCGCTAGGCCTTGCAAAATCAATATGCACTGAAAAAGGATTAAAAAATTATTCTATTGATTTAATCATTGATGATTATTCTGAAGGGATTGAACTCTTAAAACCCTTTTCCGATAGATCGGAAACCGAATATCTTGTCTTGTCTAATTTATACGCTAATCGGGCTAATTCTTACAGAGAACTTAAAAATATCGAACTATCTTTTAGTGACTATACCACCGCATGCAATCGGTTTATAAATAGACGATATGAGAATGGCATTTCTCGTCAATTAGTTGGTATATATAAGATATTAAGAACAAAAGAACCATTACCTAAAAATGAATTGTATGCCCTAATATACTTTGCCAATAAAATAGGTTCAAATAAGCCTCCGAAACAAAAGGAAGAGGACCACCAGTTACTGGCTGAAATAGAAACCAAACTTAAAAGTCATCAAAGAACCGAAATTCAAAAGCATGTATCAAAATATCTTGAGTTGGCGACAAAGATACCTAAAAATGCTTGGGAACAATTCTAATCACAATATTGCCTTTTACTCGGATGGCAATTCCGCTGCGCTCCATTGCCACCGGTGAAGGCGCGTTAGCTTCGTAAACGAGAGTCAAAATGCGATTTCTCAAAGACAGCCCGTCAATACCAGATGCCTTGTTAATTGCCCGTGATGAAGGGCGGGTGGTATTCTTTTGTGGTGCCGGTGTTTCAAGGGCGCGTGCAGGTTTGCCGGACTTCTTCGGCCTTGCTGACGATGTAATTAACAAGCTTGGTGTTCCCACGGATAACCCTGCCTGTAAAATTCTCAATGAAGCCCGGGAGATAGACAATCGAACCGGTGTAAGTGGACTTATTTCAGCGGATCGTATTTTCGGACTACTAGAGCGTGATTTCCTTGTACGTGATATCGAAGCCGCAGTTGCTGAAGCTTTGCATCCCGCTGAAGATGTCGGCCTATCCGCTCACCAAATTTTACTGGATTTGGCAACTACACCTGAAGGTAAGGTGCAATTGGTAACCACTAACTTCGATCGATTGTTTGAAGACTGTTCCGACACGCTAAAAATCTGGCAACCACCTCGTTTGCCCGATCCAGCGCGGCATGGTGAGATGGATGGGATAATTCACCTTCATGGCTATGCAACCAAGGACTACACCGGTGCGGAAGGCGACGGCTTCATTCTCTCAAGTTCGGAATTTGGTCGCGCCTATCTATCGGACGGTTGGGCAACTCAGTTTTTCAGAGAGATTCTATACCGCTATGTTGTTGTATTCGTAGGATATACGGCAGACGACCCGCCTGTTCATTATTTGCTTGAAGCGCTCAATAAAAAGGCTGGTGGGCTTGACGGTGTTTACGCATTTCAATCGGGCATGGCAAACGAGGCAGCAGCAAAATGGCTACACAAAGGTGTTGAGGCCATTCCTTATGCCGAAAATGATGGGCATCGAGCACTATGGGAAACATTAGCGGCATGGGCAGAAAGGGCAAAGGACCCTGATGAATGGTACAAATCAGTCATTGGCCTCGCCAAGAAGGGACCAGAGCAACTTCAACCACATGAACGTGGCCAAGTAGCGCACATAATTTCAACGGTTGAAGGCGCTCGAAAATTTTCGGAGGGTGATGATCCTATACCGGCTGAATGGCTCTGCGTATTCGACCCCAATCAGCGCTATTCAAAGCCGGGACGTACAGGGGGTTTTGGCGGGCATGGGCCAATTGTAGATCCGTTCGATCTTTATGGATTGGATACTGATATTGTGCCCAAGCAAATAGATCCAGATGATTATTTTGAAAAACGGGAAGTTCCTTCAACTGCATGGGATGCCTTCGCGGCGAATAGGCTGGATCGGCAAAATCTCAGAGACGATAGTTTCTCAGCTATTCGGGGGCATTGGGCAACAAACGTCCCCGTACTTCCATCGCGCCTATCAGAGATTGGCACATGGATAATGAAGGTAGCAGACCAGCCCGCTTCGGTATGGTGGGCAGCAAGTCAATTCGGACTCCATCCAGACATACAAAAGAGAATCCAGTGGCAATTGGAACGCTCGCAAAAAGAAGCTGGGTCGGTGATACGTCAAGCGTGGCGGTATCTGTTTGAGGCTTGGGAAAAAAACAAAGGAGGCTTCAGTTGGGATTGGTATAAGCTGAAGGCGGCAATTGACAAAGACGGCTGGAATAGTGCGGTAATTAGAAAATTTGTCGCCATCAATCGTCCATATTTAAAGGTTGAGCGTAATTATTGGAGTGGGCCGAAACCGCCTCAATGGGAGAAAGACATTAAAATTCAGGATATATTGAGATTAGAGGTGGAGTATCCAAAACCTATAGACGACGCGAATATACCTGATGAATGGCTCACATTTGCGGTACGAGAACTTCGGAAAAACCTTGAGCACGCGATGCAATTAGAAACCGAATTTTGTGGGTATGGGTTGAATAATATCAGCCCAATCATACCGGATGATGCACCAGGTAGTGATCGCTACGGACGAACGCATGGTTTATCGGGTAGCGTTATATCGTTTTCGACGTTTTTCGAACGCTTGATTAAATTTGACATTAAGTCGGCAAAGCAAGAAATAGAAGCCTGGCCCGTAAACGATGACACAATTTTCTCCCGATTAAGGATATGGGCATCTGGAAATGGTGAGTTGGTCTCTGCGAAAGCTTTTGGACCGGTAATCGCGGACTTGAGCGATGAGGCTTTTTGGGACAGCTACCACAAAAGAGATCTCCTAATGGTTTTGGCGAAGCGTTGGGGCGATTTGAGTGAGCAAACACGAAAAGAAATCGAAAATCGTCTTATTCAAGGTCGCACTAAGTGGGACGGCGAAGACGATGCCGAATTCATACATCACAAGGCATGGGCGACTTTAAACCGTCTTCACTGGTTGGTAAACAAGGGGTGTAAATTCACTTCCGATTTGGGTGCCGAAACCACGAAACTACAGAGCTTTGCAACTGAATGGAAACCGGAATATTCCGAGAAGGCCGCAGAGTCTATGGAAGGTCGTGGTGGTTGGGTTAAAACTGAAACTGAGCATTCATTACTTCTACTTGAGCCTCTTGATAGCATTCTCGCAAAAGCTTGTGAGTTGAGCGGGAAAAAAGGAGATTTTCTCGTCGAGAATGATCCGTTTGCTGGACTGTCTGCCGAACGCCCTATTCGAGCGTTCTCAGCTCTTTCCGACGCAGCGAAACGCGATGAATATCCAGATTGGGCGTGGCGCACATTCTTGAACTCTGAAGCACGAAAGAGTGACAAACCCCAATTCTCAGCACTTATTGCTGAACGCATTTCAAGATATCCAAATGACGCCGTGGCTGAATTTATTCGCCCCGCATCAGACTGGATATTGAATATAAGCCAGCAACTTTCATCTAATTTTCCTAAATCTTTCGACAGAATAATATCGAAACTTGTCAACGTGCTTCGTTCTCAACCGCCTAGCAGCAACTCCGCAATCGTAAGGGGGAACAAAGAGCCTGATTGGACTATGGAAGCGATCAACGCCCCGGTCGGAAAAATTGCGCAGGCTCTATTTAATGATCCGAGAAAGAATGATTTAGAGGTGGGTGAGGGATTCCCTGCAGATTGGCTTATATTCGTGGATAATTTGCTATCATTGAAAGGCGATCTTCGCTGCCATGCCTTGGTAATATTTGCGCACAACATGAACTGGTTTTACACCATAGATCCGATTTGGACCGAAGCCAACATGCTGTCGGTTTTGGACAGAAGCGATAATTCGGATCGAAACGCTATTTGGAGTGGCTTTTTCTGGGGCTCAAAGGTTCCGAACCAAAAGTTATATATGCGGCTGAAGCCAAATTTTTTGACATTTGCGGATAAACGCAGCTTGCCAAATCGGAAATATGGAAAGGTGCTTGCCGGCATAATTCTTGCGGGTTGGGGCAGCATTAATGAAAAAACTGGAGAACGGTGCATTTCTAACGCTGAGATGCATGATGTTCTATTGCATACTGATGACGATTTGCGCTCACATATCCTCTGGCAGGTTGAAAGATGGTCAGAGATTAAAGTAAATGGTTCAGGTGAAAAGTGGGCTAAAATGTTATCAGAACTTCTTCGAGATGTCTGGCCTCGTCAGAAATCAGCAAAGACACCGCAAATATCAGCTCGTTTGTGTGACCTCGCATTCTCAAACGTCGAACGGTTTCCAGAGATAGCGGAAATTGTCCTACCACTACTGACAACCATCGACCGAGATCATTTAATGTTTCCCAATCTGCGCAAATCTAAAGACAATATTGTTGATTTATATCCGCAGCAAACTTTAGCGCTCTTGCACGCGGTCCTGCCGGACAATGTTGCAGCTTGGCCGTATAGCATCGAAGAGACTCTTCAGCGAATAAGCGAGGCCGATAAAAGTTTAAATTCGGACGGAAGACTATTAGAACTCAAACGAAAATGGAATGCCCGTTAAGTTTCGCGTCCTGATACCGCATGACCGCTTTGAGTCGAACGCAGACACTTAAACAGTGATCAAAAAAAGCTAACAAACCCATTAACTCGGACAGCAAAAAGCTACACTGCGCTTCACTTTTTGCTGCCGGTTATGGGTGGCGTTAGCCAGAAGACTGGCCTTAATACGCTTAGTGACCAAGGATTGTCCCCAGGAGCATAGCCAATGTTGCAGATAGCGACTGGTCGATTTCATAAGGTTGCTGCGGCCAGGAAACACATAGGTTACGCCACCTTGTTCTCAAGCGGGGATATCTACCGCGATCTACGTACACCGATGGGCACCATAAAGCGGTCCACGGCGACTGGACGCCTCGCCGGCCATGTACATGAGTATGTACAACACCATACGGCGCCCGGCGAAGGTGTTTTGGTGTGGGGTGGTGACCGAGAGCTAAATGACGATTTAGCTGCTGCCATGACGCTGTTCTTGCCTGGCTTTTTTGACGCAGACCAAGCGGTGGTCTTGGCGGCGACAGAACGGGACCCAAGTGGCCACCCACGCGATGAACGCTTGCCAAGCAACTTCCTGCCATCCAAGTTGCGCCTGCCACTTGCCAATCCCACCGGCGAACTCGGTCGCTTTGAATCGCTACTTGACCGTCTGGTACAGCTCCCCCGGTCCGATTTCGAGGTCCTAATCGAAGCGATGCGAGCGTTTAAGCGAGCAATTCTGGCGCTTCGACTTGATCACCTGCTAGCGTACTCCAATCTCGTATTTTGTCTCGAATCCCTCGCGCAGAATCTGCAACCATACAAGGCGGAATGGGAAGACTACCCCGACGCGGACCGGACGCGAATCGAGGTTTCACTCAACGGTTTGGATATAGATATCCAAGAACGGGTCAAAGCAGCGATTATCGAGGACCGCCAGTTGCGGTTAACAAAACGGTTCGTCTCTTTTATAGAAGAGCGGGTCCGACCAACATACTATCGAAACGAAGCTTCGGGAATAAAGGGAGCAATTCGGCCGTCCGAACTAGAAAACTGTCTAAAAGTTGCTTATCAGATTCGGTCTGGGTATGCGCACTCCCTCGCCAAACGCTTCAAACACATTCAGATTCCTATGATTGCCGATGGGGAAACGTATACCTGGGATGGCCAAACTGTACCTACTTTTGCCGGATTGGCACGCCTCCTTGAACACGTAATGCGCACGCTAATTATGGAGGCTGTCCCGGTGGAACCAGAGGAAATCCCTTTCACAAGGCTCATGCCAGGCGTCATCACGATGAAAGTGGCACCAAAACATGCCCTCGCCAACTATAAGGTGTACAAGTCGGGGTGGGCGCAACGGGTTCTATCGCTTGTTGTGACACACCTGTGGTTCCTGCCCGCCGCCAAACCCGTAGAGCGGAAAGTGATCCTTGTGGAGGAGTTTATGGACGATGCCATCGCCAAATTGGGCCAGATGAACGCTCATGAAGAGTGTTGCGCCCTGAACTTGGTTCGGCTGTACGAGCCGTATCTGGGAACCAGCTTGAAACCAGAATGGCGGAAACTGCTCGAAGCAAGCGACGAGAAGCTCCGAAAAGCAAACTGGCCCAATCTGGTTTCTGTAATTCTTGTAGGCGGATCATTGGATAATGACGGCGATTATGCTCTTACCGCGGCTGACGAACTACAGCGCATCTCAACAAAGAAAAATGGTCCGGATATTCCAAAGGACTTGGTCTTGGCCGCTCGCACAGTTGCAGTGTCGATGATATTTGAAGACAAACCGGACCGCGGCAGGGACCTCAATGGAGCCCTCGTGTTGGAAGCCGCGGGACGGCCGAGAGCGCAAGAACTGATTGAGCGGATTGATGATGAGTACACGATTCCCGAACTCCAACGAGCCCTGCTTGGCGTCCCGGAACCTGAACAAGCCGGCAGAAAAGATGAGGAATGAGGGGGCGGAAGACTGCTGGACCGTTTCGTTAACAAATCGGTCAACACGACCACTCGGCTGCGCCTCGCGGCGGGTTACCTCAATCGTTCGGTAAAAGTCATGAAAGCAATCTTAACACGTAGTCAACTTGACCTCATATGGAATATTGAAATTTCTTGCCGTCGATGTGTGCGAGGTGCTCGGTACTTCAATGCACTACCGAAGTCAAAAGACCGCCGGTGGGCTTACACACAGAACTGTTTCGGAGGTATATCTGTCGTGTTTTGGTGTCAGATTTTCGGCAGCTATTCGGAGCCAACCCACTACTATAGACTTTTCGCTGAAAACACAACGTTGCCCTTAAGCAGAAGCGATGTAACCACCCGACTGCAAAAGGCGATAGGCATGACAAAATCCGAATACAAAGAATTCTGGAAGGGCGTCAAAGATGCCCGTGACAAGTTTTTTGTGCATAATGAGTTCGATACGGAAGATAAACCACGTTTCCCCGATTTGGGCCTCATGGCCCAAGTCTGTCTCGAAATGAGAATGGTACTTCGTGAGATTCTTGACGCCTGCACTTCAGAAGAAGTCAAATTTCAAAAACGCATTGTTCACTGGATTTCTTACTTCACAAACGATGTGTTTCTCAAGGATGTGGAAAAGGATCTCCCACAGCTCCAGAAAGAAGCATCGCTGAGCTGAAAAACCGAACCAGGCACTGCACGGTACGGTTTACCACCTCCCGTGAGTGCAACCGTTAGCCGGAGAACTATGGAAAGAATTCCATCATTTGATGCTCAAAAACTGGAAGCGGCATGTCGGGTTCTTGCTGATACTGAACGTGGGCTTACCGGTTCAGAGATTGGATATTTACTTCAAGATTGCAAATTAACCGATACCAGTCCAACTGAGACTAAATGGATAAGACTCTTTAATGCGCTTATTGAAGCCCAAAACAAGTATCAAGTTGGCAACCACTTAATAATGTTTATAAATCGTGCCCTTGATCCAGTAAAGTATGCACGGCAAAAAGAAAAATTCGAATGGCGACGGAACGAGTTGAATGTTGTTCTTTCATTTTCTGGTTTTAGCGTTCGAGAGGACGGCAAGGTTATTCATAGTAAAAAAGAAACGACATTGAAGGGTGCACTGGCAAGGGCCGGGGCTCTGAAATCCAAACTTGATGATAGGAAGGCGCATGTTGAGATTTTTAAATATTGTAAAGCAGAACTTTTAGAAGAAAATTATTTTCATTCTGTTTTAGAGGCAATCAAGGGCGTGGCCAGTCGAATCAGAGAGTTGTCCGGCCTTACATCTGATGGGGCTGAGCTTGTAAACAAAGCTTTTTCTGTTAAGTACCCTGTTCTCGCAATAAATACATTGTCAACTGAAACCGAACAAAGTGAGCAAAAGGGGTTTAGCAATATGCTTATTGGAATATTCGGCGCAATTAGAAATCCTACTGCACATGCCCCTAAAATATCATGGCCTATTACAGAACAAGATGCACTGGATATTTTTTCAATGGTTTCCTATATTCATCGGAAGTTGGATATAACCAGTAAAGTAGGTAGCCCATAGGGAGATGGCTAACCAAAGGATTAAGAGCGACGGCAAAAAGCCGCCGCGTCTAATGCCTGCCGTTATGCAACCCCAACATTTAATAAAGTATTTCTTTTTGAATCTGTTTTCTCAATAATTAGGAGGTAAGGCAGGTATGCTTGGCGGCTCATATACAGCAATGATCACTCCCTTCAAAAATGGAGCGCTTGATGAAACGGCGTTCCGGCGAATGGTCAATTGGCAAATTGATAACGGAACCCAGGGATTGGTACCCATGGGTACTACAGGAGAATCCACAACCGTAACCGAAGAAGAGCACAAACGAGCTGTTGAAATAGTTGTTGAGGAAGTGGCCGGTCGTGTTCCGGTCATCGCAGGTGCCGGATCAAACAACCCTGTTGAAGCGCTCCGTTATGCACAGGGTGCACAAGAAGCAGGTGCAGATGCGATACTGTGTGTAGCGGGTTATTACAATCGCCCCTCCCAAGAAGGCATATATCAACACTTCAAATACGTTCATGACGGAACCGATATCCCGATCATTGTCTACAATATTCCCCCGCGCACCATTATCGACATTTCGCCCGAGACCATGGCAAAGCTGGCAGCATTGCCGCGTGTCATTGGAGTAAAAGATGCCACGATGGATTTGTCCAGGATAAGCCGTGAGAGAATGCTTATCAAAAAACCATTCAGATATTTTTCAGGGGAAGATATGACAGCGGTCGCGTATAACGCAAATGGAGGAAACGGCTGTATATCAGTAACCGCAAATATCGCTCCAGGGTTATGTTCACAAATGCAGAGCGCCTGTATTGCAGGAAACTACAAACATGCATTGGAATTGCACGAAAAGCTCGTGCCGTTGCATCAAGCATTATTTCAAGAGCCAAGTCCATCCGGCGTCAAGTATGCTGCTTCACTAATGGGTTTGTGTAGCGCTGAAGCCCGCCTTCCCATGGTACCGGTTAACGAGCAGACAAAGGTTAATATTCGAAAAATAATGGAGGATTTAAAACTGACAAACTAGTAAAAAGTCTAGAATCACCACAGAGGACACAGAGAGCGCAGAGATAACTTATTAATTATTCATCATATTCTCTGCGGTCCTCTGCGGTCTCTGTGGTTCGAAATCACTTTTTACGGATTAATCAAAACTAATTTGAAAAGATGCATCTAATGAGGTGCCAATGACGGCAAAGAAGGAAATCGTTTTTCTGTTGGTTTCATTGGTTACTCTGGTCTTTCTCAAAGTCTCGGCAGATGGCGGTCCGTGTCCTCCAGGCGGCACCCACCGGTATTTTTTCAAGCTCTATGCCCTCGATGTCGAACTCGCACAGGAACCGGGGCTTACCAAGGCCAAATTGATCGAGGCCATGAAGGGCCATATCCTGGCCGAAGGGCAGCTGATGGGGCGGTACAAACGATAAGAGGGCCCGGGGCATTAATAGAAAACACGCTGAACAAAGGAAGGCGTTTATGTCTGTCATGAGAGCATGCGGCCTATTGGCGCTAGTTGGCCTGCTGAATGTAACAGCCGCCATCCGGCCGGCAATTGCAGGTGCTTATGACACGGTCTGGGCCGTGGTCAACAAGGGCGCGTTCGTGATCCCGAGCGAAGACGCGGGTTATACCGATCCGGAAGGAAGGGCCGCCGGAAAGCGGATCGGTTACATCCCTGCAGGCGATCTGGTCAGGGTCGGCGTCTGCAGCCATGTCAATGGTCCGGACGAAGAATCGACAGGCAACTACTGCAACGTCCACAGTGAAAACGGGGTCCAGGGTAAGACCATTGAAACACAGCTTTCCCCCCTCCGTCCGGGGAGCACCTATGCCGTTGCCAGAAGTGAGATCGCACTATACGACCGCGAGCGCACCACCCAGCCGCGCGGCCGGTTTTCCAGGAACGCAGGACTTATCGTCGAAATCGTCGGCGACTGGCAGCAAGCGCCGCCCGAAGCCGCCGTCGATGTCATCGCCACATACAACGTCGGCAAAGCCGACGCTGTGACCGAGGTGGCAATTTTAAAAAGCGATCTCATCGAATCCACCCACATCATCGAAATCCCGGCGAACGCAGAAACTTCGCCGATGAAGTATGTCGCGCAGCGGTCACCGACCGGCGTTCTGGGGCTCATCGGTGAACCGGTCGGCATGTGGATTTTCAGGCCGGCCACCGCCGAATCCGCCGCCGTCCTGGCCGACCGCGTCTACCAGGACCTGGGATGGCAAGATGAAACCGGCACTGATGCAAAGGCACTGATCGCCAAGGCTTTCGACCTCACCACCACCACGCTGGACAAAATTCTCTGCACGGCGGCCATGGACCTGAAGGTGTCTTCGGGGTTCGAGGTGCTGGGAAACGAGTTGAAACTCAGCGGCGCCCTGCCAATCTACCGAACGGGCAAACTTTTTGATTTCGATGTGGATGTGATCGAACGCGACGGCAGGGTTCAGTACTGGGTGCTCACATCGAAAACCGTTACCTGCGATATGGGTGCCGGCATCTATGATTCCCGACCTAGGGCAGTGGACAGTGTGACGGTGTCGGTCTTTCGCAAGGGCCATGCAACCGACGTGCCGGTGCGTCTGACCGTGGATGGTGCCAAGCGATTGGGGCTTGGCATACCCGACGCGGTGGATCGGTACAATATCCCCCGTCTGTTCATCATTGAAGAATACCTGAATTATTTTGCAGCGCGGCGGTACATCGCCGACAGAATTGCCAATTCGACGATTTACGACGAAATGTCCCGGCAGGAGCGGATCATTCTCTATCATGTGCTTATCGCCAAGCTGGCCTATTTCCCCCGTGAGGTGGCTCCGGAAGATGTCGCCGCCCATTCGGCGCCCGAAAATGAGCCTGGAAGTGCAAAGGCGGTTAAGTATTTAAGCCTGTTAAAGTAAAGAATACTATTTAAAGATGCGTGTGATAGAACTCAAAGAAATCATCGAGGCGCCGGCGTGCCAAGTCTTTGATTGGTTCATGAATTTAGACAAGAACTATATCGATTGGCACCCGAGTGCTCATCAGTATTTCCGATGGTTGACAGAGAAGCCGATCGGCGAAGGATCGCTCTTTGAGTTTTCAGAAGAATTTGACGGGCATCCTCACCGAATGTTCATGAAGATTACAGCGTTCAAAAAGAATCAAAAACTGTCCTTTGCGTCCGAAAGAATAGCTGTTGATTCTACTTTCCTGCCCGCCTGGCTTATTGAGCGCGCTGCTGCCGTATTTCAGGTCAAAATCGAGATGCACAGAACGTTCAGGTCGACTTCAAGCGATTCAACGGAGCTTTCTACCCGGCATATTTATGGATCACAACTGCCCATCTTCGGGCGAATAATCGATTGGATACTGGATCGCTTTTTTATCTCAGACAGGAGTCATTTGTTACATATGAAGGAAGAGAGCTCAAATATGATACGGGAGTTGGAAAAAGCTGCCGGTGCAGATATCCATAGGGCTCAAGAGGCAACTTAGAAGCGTCCAGACAAGGGTGTGAACACCGGAAGGGGGACTAAGAAGCTCCAGCAACCTTATGTTGCCGCAAAACGCGCCATGAATGCCGAGTCTCGGGGCGCCGATGGATCGGTCCACCGGACAACTTGAGCTTCATGGATATGCGTCAAAAAGGAAAAAAGCCATGGCTAACGCGAAAATTACCATTATCAGCGACATCCACATGAGCAACAACGCCTCGTACGCCTGGTTTCAAGATAAACAAGCCGCTCTTCTTATCGGGATGTTAGATAGCGCCGCCAATAACACCAAACTGGACGAACTCCTGCTTTTGGGCGATGCCTTTGACCTTTGGGTCTATCCCATCGATGTCGCGCCATGGACATTCGAAGAAGTCGTCAATCAGTGGCGCAGGCCTGCCAAAGGCACGACTCAAAGCGTGATCGGCGCTCTCAAACGCTGCATCGAAAAGGTGCCAAACGTCTATTACATCAACGGCAACCACGACATGCAGGTAACCGCCAGCCAGGTAGAAAGCATCGCATCCGGTGGCAATCGCATCCATTGGACCACGCCCCAGGCGTATCGCCAAAAATACGGCGGCCGGTTGCACGTTGAGCACGGGCATGGCGTGGACATGTTCAACGCACCCGATAACTCTACGGACACCCTAAACGGGATGCCCCTGGGATATTACATCACCCGGCTTGTAGCGAGCGCTGCCGATCCGGATACTAAACAGACAAAGCTCAACGGAATGCTTCTCGGTTTTCAAAAAAAGTATCTCACCGGTGCCAAACAAAGAGATGGTGATGACCAAAAATTGGGGGAAATCCTCGTCAACGCCATTATCGATCTGCTGACAGCCGATCTTCTAATCCACGGCAAACTGGTGACTGATGACACCGAGATCGTTTTTGCCGACCCAAGCCGGAATGTCACCATCGGTCAGGTGAAAGACGCCTACCACAGTCTCCTCGGCACCTGGCACACCGGCGGCTGGGATCAACTGCTCGATAACATGCTGGTTTGCGCTATACCGAACGGGCTCGACTGGTATGCCAAAAACCTCCTCGAAGGTCAGAACCCGCCCCAGGCCGTCGTCTTCGGTCACACCCACCACAGCGAACAAAACATTTACGGCGCCAGAAAGTACGGAAACGACGGGTGCTGGTGTAACAGCCCGAAGAATTCGAGGCCTTCATGCATCGCGCTAGATGTCACCCCGTCCGCTATCGACGTCACATTGGTAAACTGGATCGTTTCAGGGTAAAGATGGGTGAAAAGCACGGACGACAGATGACGTTGGCGGCAGAGACCACCGTGGGAAAATGGATGCAAAACGGCAAGACGGTAACAGTGACCGGAGGGTCCGAACTCGAGTTTCTGGACGGACAGTTTTCACAATCGCCGACTACAGTTGATAGGCTGGCATTAGAAAACATCTCACTAATTCCGCGACCCCGAAGACCGGGCCGCGAACGGGGTGTCTGTGGAGACGATAACTGGGTAAATGGTGGAGATAGATGGATTCACCCTACATAAGCAATCTTGCGATCAGTGTGGAAAAACAGGGCCCGGTCCGAGTCGCCAAGAATAGTTTTCCACTCCGATATGGCAGGTATTCGGAGATAAGAACATCCGAGTACGAATATCTGTTCAATTTGAATGGGGAGATCAAATTTATTCGGGGTCTCAATGCAAATTGGCCTCATCCGGCTGAGCAACTAAAAAGGACGGATGGCAATGATTGGGTGTATTATTCGGTTGGCGACACCAGCGGTGAAAGCGGCATAATTTCCTGGCTGGGAGAATACTATTTACCTTGTCTTCCCTATTCCAGCAATTCAATTTGGGAGATTAATTACTTTTCGAACCCCGAAATAATGAAGGCATTTGGCGCATGGCCGCAATTGTACGGGAGCCTTTATGAGTATGGGAAAGATCGGCTGCCTGCTAAAGCAAGAGAGTTAACAGGGCTCATTATAGAAAACCATGACGGAGCATTGTACGATCGGGCGAAGAGATTGAATCAAATCATCGGTGAACGGATTTCAGTTCTTCCGCCGGATACGCGGCATGTCGATTATGAGATAATTCCGCTCCCGATTTCAAATGGCTGTCTTTATCACTGCGATTTCTGCTGTGTGAAATCGGACCAGAGATTCAAGGTCCGTTCCAAGGCGGATATCCTTGATCAAATAAGGAAATTAAAAGAGTTTTATGGCCGTAATCTTGAAAATTATCACGGCCTGTTTTTGGGAAACCACGATGCTCTTGCAGCGGGGCAAGAATTGATTGTCACTTCAGCCACCGAAGCATACAGCGCTTTTGGGTTTGACAGACCCGGTGGAACGACACCGATGCTTTTCCTGTTTGGCAGTGTGGATTCCCTGCTCAAGTTTGAGAATAAAGCATTCGAGAAGTTGAATCAGTTGCCTTTTTATACCTACATTAACATCGGATTCGAATCTATTGATACGGAAACGCTGGCTTGTCTGGGTAAACCCGTAGACGAACCAAAGGTAAGAGCGGCGTTTCAGAAGATGCTTGATATCAACGCCAGTTATCGAAACATAGAAGTGACGGGAAATTTTGTTATCGGAGAAGGATTAACACCCGAACATTACCAATCCATAAAAGGGCTGCTTCAAGATGTGCCGAATGCTTCTCGCGGTAACGGGACAATATACTTGTCTGCTTTAAAAAATAGTCCAAAGAAACGTGAATTATTGCCAATAATTAAAGAAATTCAGGATAGTAGTAAAATCCCTGTTTACGTATATTTGATTCAGCGCCTTTAAGATGAAATTCGGTACTTGTAGCACGACGATACATCCTTTCTATCAAATCTGTAGGTATCGAAAAGTTGGAAACTTTCACTGAAGTCAAAAAAATGGTGGAAAACCCGAACTATCTATCCCAAAAGAAAGCTATCCTGAGCGGTCTCACGAATGATATGATCGACCTTCCGATTATCGGGTTGGTAAACGGGCTCAACAGTCTGCCTTATTGTTTCACCCTGCAATGCTGTTATGGGCATTTTCTTTGCGACGGTCAAAGCGACCCGCACAACCTGGAACCTCTGCCGGTAAACGGTACCCGGAACGATGTCGAATACCGGATCGCATACGTTGCATTCTGCGTTGAAAAAAGCGACGCGGGAAAAGCACTGCTGGCCACCATGAAAAGGATTCCGGCCATCGACCCGGGATATGTCCAATTCGGGTGTGCTGAATGGTTCTGGAACAGCCAGGTCAATTCGTATGCACTGCAGGTGGCGCCGGATCGATTCAAACATCAAGACACGGCGATAGTGGATTTTCGGGAGGCCTTGCATATTGAAAAAATACGAAACGCATTTTTTGCTCAGCTATGTGGTGAATTTGATTTGGCATAGACGGGTTCGGCGCTGTTTCCGTCTTGCGCTTGCTCGATTTATCTGTCGATTTTCTGGGGGCGTGAACGCACAATCAGGCGCGGTGACAGCCGTGAGGGCACTTTTGCTCGTGACCGCGCTGGCTCATGCCGGTGAGATCGAACCCAGAGCCTATTCCAAAAAATAATGACTACTTCGGTAACAGGACCCTTGAGCAGGATCCCGTCTACTCCACCCAGGCCCACGGCACATATAGTTTTGGCGGCGGCGTTTGGGCGGCATTGAGCGGGACTTACGATTATGGCGGGCGCACGAGGATAGACGGCGTGGAGGTCCCTGATTTCGAGAACAATTGGCGCGTGGGCGTCACGCTGGCGCTGCCAGTGAACCGGAACAACTCGATAAAATTTAACGCCAGCACCGGTGTATACACCGCTACGGGGAGCGATTTCGACCTGTTTGGGATTTTCTGGCAGTACCGCTGGGGCCAAGGGTTGTTACATCCGCCGAGCATCCTGGGAGTTCAGTCCGCATCAGGCCATCAGGCCATCAGGGGATCGCTGATTCAATTGAGGGCAAACGTGAAATTTTCAAGCGATGCCCCGTTTGATCTGATAACGCTTCATCAGAACATTTACTATTTCCCAGTCGATAAGCGGGTGCCATTGTTTCGGCATCTCATCGGACATTTGAATCGCGGTGGCAAACTGTTGTTGACGTCGATCGGTCAAGGCGGCGGGCCGGGTTTCCAGGCATTGAACATCTGGTGCTCCACAACGGAAGGGTGCGGCCCGTTGCCCTACCCGGATCAACTCTGTGATCAATTACAAAAAGCCGGGTTTGGTAAAGTAAAGAAGAAGCGGTTGATTCCCTTTGAAAGTTTCTGGGGATTTGTTGCTACAAAAACAGCATGATAACAACGGATAAATACGAGGGCTGGCTGAACGGAAAGCTGGCATTCACTTATTTCAAGGTGCAGTGACCCGGCCATAAATTGCACTCAGCAGCCTTTACGAAAATGCTCTGTAAGGTAACAAGACTGGCAAACCCTCCGAAGGGGGATTCAAACTGGGATAACCCCCCGTGGAAAGACATTGCCTCCGAGCAGATCCTGAACCACATGGGAAAGAGGCCTGACCATTTCCCAAAGGCAGCAGTGAAGATTGCCTACGATGACATGGCGATCTGGGTGATGTTCCGAGTCGAGGACAGATATGTTCGTGCCGTAGCCAAAGCGCACCAGGATAGTGTTTGCAGGGACAGTTGTGTAGAATTCTTCTTTACGCCTGGCGCTGACGTTTCCAGAGGATACTTCAATTTTGAGATGAATTGCGGCGGCACCATGCTCTTTCATTTCCAGCCGCTGCCCGGAAAGGGCCGGATCGAAGTCCCAGAGAGTGAACTCAACAAGATAAGCAGCGCCCACTCGTTGCCACGTATTGTTGATCCGGAAATCACTGAATCGGTCACATGGACCGTTGAGTATAGAATTCCCACAGCGATGTTGGAGAAATACTGCCCGGTGACCCCGCCCGCGCCAAACGTGCTCTGGCGGGCGAATTTTTACAAATGCGCCGACGAGACATCGCATCCGCACTGGTTGACATGGTCGCCGGTCGATCTTCCCGATCCCAATTTTCACGTCCCTCAGTCATTTGGTATTTTAAAATTCGAGTGAAACGCAATGGTGTTGTGGCGCGCAGTATGTCTATATTCTTAATATTTAAGATGTGACCGTAAGGGTACCAAAAAACGGAGGATATTTTGAACAAATCGGAAAGGGAAAAGTAAATTTTGGATAGAAAATTGATGATTTTACTGTTAGCCGGGGGGATCGGCCTGTTCAGTCAAGGCTGCACCTACCGCGCATGGTATGAAGGCTGGCGGGAGCAGCAGCGACAGGACTGCTATAGACATGCGAACCAGAGTGACCTTCAGGAATGCCTGGAAAAAGTTAATGGCATGACCTATGAGCAATATGAAAAAGAGCGGGAAGCAATGAAGAATCGACCAAAATAGTGCCACTAAACTTGATGAAACCGTAAAAAAGCAATTTTCTCGCAAAGACGCCAAGCACGCAAAGAAAATTTATTTAATATCAATGGGTTAACTTTGCGATCTTTGCGGCTTTGCGAGAGATTCGGACTTTTTACGAGACCATCAAACTTGGCTGTGGTGGGCGTTTTTCAGCCGGACCGGGCCGAGCTGCCCGCGGAACTGGTGCGCCGGGCGCAGCTTTTCGTGGACACCCGTGAAGGGGCCCAATCGGAGGCCGGCGACCTGATCCTGGCCGGTGTGGACGGGGCCGCCGTGACGCCGCTGGAAGCGGTTCTGGCGGGAGAGCGCACGCCCCGTCTCGATGCGCCTGTGGTATTTAAAAGTGTGGGCCATGCGCTGTTCGATCCGGCAGCCGCCGTGGTGGCCGTGACCGGTCCAATTGCGTCCGGGCATGCATCCGGCCGCCGATGAAAGATATGGCGGGGAGCCATCGGGCCGCCGGCCACTTCGCCGGTGCCGACGGGATGAATGCGTTTTTTCGATCAGGCGCCCGCTATCTTTCAAGCGTGTGCCGCGGGCATCGCGCGGGGTATTTGACGTATCTTTATTTGTTGATCACCTTGTTTGGAAAACCGTTTTTTTCCAAATCCTTGGACAAGTCTTCCGCGGCAGGCCGGGTGGGGTTTGCGCCGACGAACACGTGGTGTCCGTTGCCGGCGACGATGGTATACGGGAAGTACCCTTTTTGCGTCAGCCGTCGGGAGGCGGCGTCGGCCAATGCTGCGGACGGATAAGACCCCACCAGACAGGCATAGCGTGTGTGGCCCACCAGCGCATCCTTGAGGTGATATTTTTTGACGGCGTCCGAAGCGGAAATGGCATCGGGGAAATGCCCGAAATGAAGACGATACCAGATCCCTTTCTCGCCCAGATCGGTGCGTACCAGAAATGCCTGGAACCCCCGTCCGTATTCAGCGGCCATTTTTCGGGCCAATTCCGGATCTCGATAAGAGGCCATGTGAATGGAATACGGGTACAATCGCTCGACGTAGGCGGCGACCGCGGCAGGCTTTTTATCGGTCGCGGCCTTGGATGCAACGGCCCCCGATGGGGTGGGCGTCTGGACTGCAGCCGGCGGTTCCAAAGGGGCTATTTTGTGGAAGAGGATGCCGCTTTCAGCGGTCGATGTGGCCGGCGCTTCGGATTGGTAGGTCTTAAAATACATCACCGTGCAGACAACAAAGCCCAGCACTGATCCCCATAGCATGATCCGGCCCAGCTGCGGGGTCGCCTTAGGTCTTCCAGTCGTTGGCGACGGCGCTTTAGCCTTTGGCGGTCGGGCATTGCCCGCTCGGCGATGGTCTCCGGTAACTTTTTTGGGAGCCGGCGCGACAGGCTGTGAGATATTCAGATTTGGTTTTTGCGCGGTCTCCGGCGCTGCGGGAGGCTTGGGCGGCGCTGCCTTCTTCACGGTTGCGGCAGTCACTTTCTTTGAAGTCGTTGCCGGAGGCGGTTCCGTGTCGGCTTTGGGCGCAGTGCTATTAGCCCGCGGTTTCACCGATTGTGCCTTATTGGGGGCCGGCGTTTTTGGGGACATAAAGACGGCGGCCGGGTCAGGAGTGGCCATCGGCGGCGGCGGGACGATGATTGTCGCCGCAGGCTCCTGATCCGCTGCCGCCCCACCCGTCAGGAGCGGCGTGTCATCTTCCAGACCATCAGCGCCGATAACGTCTTCATCCTCATCAATCCCCCCGAAGAGGTCATCGAGTTTTTCATCGACCGCTTCGCGAAGGTCGGAGACCTTCACCGGTGGCGCTTCCGTTGCGGTGCGATCCCTGTCAGGGGCACCGTCGGTGTTGTCGATGGCAGCGTCTCCGGGTTTATGGTTGATGTCGCCAGGATCGCCTTCGGCCGCTTCGGGTTCATTGTCCGCCATATTATTCTCCCTGCTGGGTGGAATATTCTTTGTATTAAAGCATATCATTTCAGCCGGTCAAGGGCTGGCAACAATAAGCGGCCATTATCTGATTCCAATGGTGCGTGCACTCTCCGTGAAATTGGATTGGCTCCGGCCATAGGGCTGCGGCATTGCGGCCGGATCGTCGGTGATCCGCTCGCCCAATGCGTTGACATTCCTTAAGCGATTCTTAATACTTTACAAACTCATATTCCGGGGGAAACGGGATGCTGGGTGTTCCGGTGCCCCGAACCGTATCCGTGAAAGCGAATCGCATCATGGCCAAACGCATTTTCCTTGTCATCCTCGGACTACTTCTGGTGGTCGGCACAATCGGCGGCATCAAGGCGCTCCAGATCAAGCGCATGATCGCCCATGGAAAACAGTTCGTCCCGCCGCCGGTAACGGTGACAACGGCAACGGTGGGCCGCTTTTCCTGGGAATCACGGCTTTCATCGGTTGGATCATTGACTGCGGTGCAGGGAATCACGGTCACCGCCGAGCTCACCGGCAAGGTGGTGCGCATCGGGTTCGAATCGGGTGCGCCGGTCAAAGCCGGAGACCTGCTTGTTCAGCAGGACACCACCTCGGAAGCAGCGCAACTGCGCGCTGCCGAAGCGTCGGCGGCGCTCGCCAGGAGCAACTTCGAGCGCATCCGTGAGCTGCTGCCTGAAAAAGTCGCCACACCGGCCGATTTCGACAAGGCCCAGGCGCAGTTCAAGGAAGCCCTGGCCCAGGTGGACGGCATTAAGGCGGTCATCGACAAAAAATCCATCCGCGCCCCGTTTGCCGGGCGGCTGGGAATTCGCATGGTCAATCTGGGGCAGATCCTCAACGATGGCAATCCCATCGTTTCGCTTCAGATGCTTGACCCGATTTTCGTGAACTTTTCCCTGCCGCAGCAGTATCTGGGACAGGTACTTCCGGGCATGACCGTACGCCTGAGCACCGATGCCCTGCCCGGTCGCGACCTGTCGGGAACGATCACGGCCATCAACCCTGAAATCGACCCGGCCACGCGCAACGGCCGCCTGCAGGCCACCCTCGCCAATCCCGACGAACGCCTGCATCCGGGGATGTTTGTTACCGTAAATGTCGTTCTGCCGCAGAGTGAAGCGGTTCTTGCCATTCCAGCGACCGCTGTGCTGTATGCGCCATACAGCGATTCCGTATTCGTGGTCGATGAAAAACAGGTCGAATCCGGAGCGCTTCCGGGCAAGGTCCTGCGGCAGCAGATCGTCCGGACAGGAGAAAAGCGCGGTGATTTCGTGGCGGTGCTCTCCGGCCTTAAGGAAAACGAGACCGTGGTGAGCACCGGCGTGTTCAAGCTGCGAAACGGCCAGGCGGTCGTTGTGGACAATCAGCTATCGCCTGAATTCAGTTTGACGCCGACGCCGAAAGACAACTGACTAACAGCGCTGCTCCGGTGTGATGACCATGCGATTTACAGACATTTTCATTCGGCGTCCCGTTCTGGCCCTGGTGGTCAACCTGGTCATCGTTATCGCCGGCCTCCAGGCGATACGCTCGCTCAACATACGCCAGTATCCCCGCAGCGATAACGCGACGGTCACGGTGACGACCGTCTATGTGGGCGCGAGCGCAGAACTGGTGCGCGGTTTCATCACCGTCCCCCTGGAACGGGTGATTGCGGCGGCCGACGGCATCGACTATCTCCAGAGCCAGAGCGCGCAGGGCGTTTCCACTATCAGCGCCCGGCTCAAGCTCAATTATGATCCCATTAAGGCCCTGTCGGAAATCAGTTCCAAGGTGGACCAGGTCCGCAGCGATCTGCCGCCGGAGGCGGAAGTGCCGGTGATCAACGTGGTATCGGCCGACAGCCAGTTCGCGTCGGCCTATCTCAGCTTCACCGCAGACGGGCTCCAGCAGAACCAGATCACCGACTTTCTCGTTCGCGCGGTGCAGCCGCGGCTTTCGGCGCTGCCGGGCGTTCAGCGCGCCGATATTCTCGGCGCCCGCACATTCGCCATGCGCATCTGGCTCGATCCGGAGCGCATGGCCGCCCACAACATCAGCCCGGCCCAGGTACGCCGGGCCCTGGCGGCCAACAACTATCTTGCCGCCGTGGGTGAGACCAAGGGGGCGCTGGTTCAGGTCAACCTGACCGCCAACACGGATCTGCAGTCGGTGGCCGAGTTCAAGCGCCTGGCCATTCGGGAGCAGGGGGGGGCCGTCGTGCGGCTGGAAGATATCGGCGAGGTTGTCCTGGGGGCCGAGGACTATGATGCCGAAGTTCATTTTTCCGGTCAGACCGCGGTGTTCATGGGTATCTGGCCGCTGCCCAACGCCAACGCCATCGATGTCATTGGCCGCGTTCAAAAGGAAATGACGGCCATCCAGGCAGGGCTGCCCAGCGGCATGACAGGCCGTGTGGCCTACGACGCCACCAATTACATCCGCACTGCCATCAAGGAAGTCGTCAAGACGCTGAGCGAAACCCTGCTCATCGTCGTGGTGATCATCTTCCTCGTTTTAGGGTCGATCCGGACCGCGTTGATACCCGTGGTGGCCATCCCGCTGTCTCTGATCGGCGCCGTGTTTCTCATGCAGGTGTTCGGCTTCACCGTCAACCTGCTCACCCTTCTGGCCATCGTGCTGTCGGTGGGGCTGGTGGTGGACGACGCCATCGTGGTGGTGGAAAACGCCGAACGGCATCTGAGCGATGGGTTGTCGCCCTTTGAGGCCGCCATCAAGAGCGCCCGGGAGCTGGTCAACCCCATTATCTCGATGACCATCACGCTGGCGGCGGTTTACGCGCCCATCGGTCTTCAGGGCGGGCTCACCGGGGCGCTGTTTCGGGAGTTCGCCTTTACCCTGGCCGGCGCCGTGACCATCTCCGGCGTGGTGGCTCTGACGCTGTCTCCCATGATGTCCTCGGTATTCATGAAGCCGGGACTGGAAGAGCGCGGTCTTGCCGGTAAAATCAGCCGGGATTTCAAGCGCATTCGCGCCCTCTATGGTCGCCTGTTGGACGCCACGCTCAACACCCGTCCGGCCGTCTACTTGGTCTGGATCGTCATCAGCGGGCTCACCATCCCCATGTTCATCATGTCGCCCCGGGAACTGGCACCGGCCGAGGACCAGGGGGTCATCTTCGGGATCATCGATGCGGCGGCCAATTCGACCCTGGACCAGAACAGCCGGTATGCGGCCGCGGTCAACCAGGTGTATTTCAGCTTTCCCGAGACCCGGTTCTCCTTCCAGATGACCATGCCCTCATCCGGCTTTGCCGGGATGGTGGTCAAACCCTGGGACGAGCGCAAGCGCACCATCTTTCAGCTGCTGCCGCTGGTTCAGGGCAAGTTGGCCGCGATTCCGGGCGCCCGGGTGCTGGCAGTGACACCGCCGGCACTGCCTGGCGGGGGGCAGTTTCCGGTCGAGTTTGTCCTGGCTTCCACGGCTGAACCGGAACGGATCCTGGCGCTGGCCCAGCAGCTCCAGTTCAAGGCCATGAAGAGCGGGCTCTTTGCCTTTCCGCCCATTATCGATCTCAAGATCGACCAGCCCCAGAGTGAGTTGGTCATCAACCGGGATAAAGTAACCGATCTCGGACTCGACCTGCAGGCGGTGGGCGGCGATCTTTCGGCCATGCTGGGCGGCAACTTTGTCAACCGCTTCAACATCGGCGGCCGCAGCTATAAGGTCATCCCCCAGATTCGGCGCCTGGATCGGCTCAATCCAGACCAGCTTAAAAACATTTATGTCACCGGACCCGCTGGTGAGATGGTGGCGCTAAGTACTTTCGCCACCGTGCGAAACACCACCGTGGCGCGCTCTCTGAACCGCTTCCAGCAGCTCAACGCCGTCACGATCAGCGGCGTGTCGATTCGCCCCCTTGACGAGGCCCTGCGGTTTCTCGAAGACGAAGCGGGTAAAATCCTGCCCAAGGGCACGGTGATCGACTACACGGGCGAATCTCGCCAGCTGAGGACCGAAGGCAACACCTTCATCCAGGCCTTTGGGCTGGCCGTGGTGCTGATTTTTCTGGTACTGGCCGCCCAGTTCAACAGCTTTAGAGATCCCTTCGTCATTCTGGCCGGATCGGTGCCGCTGGCCATGTTCGGAGCGTTAGTGTTCACTTTTCTTAAGATGCCCGACCCCAATGTGGCCTTCTGGACGAAGGGCTGGACCACGACCCTCAACATTTACTCCCAGGTGGGTCTGGTGACGCTGGTGGGTCTGGTTTCAAAAAACGGCATTCTCATCGTCGAGTTCGCCAACAAGCTTCAGGAGACCGAGGGGCTGAGCAAGCGTGCTGCGGTGCACGATGCGGCCCTCACCCGTCTGAGGCCCATCCTCATGACCACCGGTGCCACCATTGCCGGTCATTTTCCATTGACCCTGGTGAGCGGCGCCGGCGCCGCCGCACGAAATTCCATCGGTCTGGTGCTCGTGGGCGGAATGGCCATCGGTACGCTGTTCACTCTTTTTGTCATCCCATCCATCTACATGCTCATCGCCCGTGATCATGCCAAGGACCGGGAGCGGGACCGGGCGCGCCGCGTGAGTGACGCTGCCGGCGGCGATGCGATCCCGGCCGGCGACGGGGCTTGAACCTTTAGAAAGGCTCAATACTCAATGATCGATTCTCACTGCGGTGTCGCTACGCTCCGGTGTTTTTTTTAAATGCCAGCATGTTTGACTTGAGTGTTGAGAATTGAAAATTTATAGCCCTGTAAAAAGCCTGAAATTACCACAGAGGACACAGAGAGCGCAGAGATAGGTTCTAATTAGTTGGGATATCCTCTGCGTTACTCTGCGGTCTCTGTGGTTTAAAATCACTTTTTGCGGTTTTATCGACATTGAGTCTCTAAGTCTCTCCGCTTTTCTCCAGTCAACGTTTGCCCACCGCTTCGTCCAGATCCGCGCGGGCGACCCCGCTGCCGTAGAGGGCCTGGTAGAAGCCGGTTTCGGCGCGGCTCAGGTAGGTGCGCGCGTCCAGGACTTCGGTAGAGGTGGTCAGCTGCTGCCGAAAGCGCAGGTTTGTGATGCGCCAGTGCTCCCGGGCCTGGCCGAGTGCTGTGCGCATGGTGATGATGTTCCTGTCGGCCACATCCAGGTCGAGCCAGGCCTGCTGCACCTGGAGACGGGCCCCGTCTTTAAGCCGTTCCAGCGCCTTTTCGATGGCCCGCTGCTCAGAGCGGGCCCGGGCGACCCGGGCACGGGTTTTTCCCGCCTCGAAGAAGACCCACCGGGCCTGAACGGCAATGCTGGCGTTGTACTGATTGCCGTAGTCGTTGGTTCTTGCCATGAAATCATCGCCGTCCTGCTGGTATTTACCCGTGAGATCGAGGCGGGGATAGTAGTCGCTTTGAGCCAGACGGATTTCTTCGCTTCTGGCGGCGGCGGCCCGTTCGAGCACGGAGATGTCCGGGCGATTAGACAGCGCTTCGGCCACCAGGGCGTCCAGACTGGCGATGCCTTCCGGGGTAGCCTCCGCGACATCCGCCACCCGGGTATCGGCATCGTAGTCTCTGCCGAGCACGACGTTGAGAGTGCTTTTGGCGCTGCGCACCCGGGCCGTTGCGCGCGCCAGCTCCTGAACGGCTTCGGCCCGCGCCACCTGGGCCTTGAGCAGGTCGTTTAAGGGGATGAGGCCCTGCTCATGGAAGCGCTTAGCATCATCCTCGTGGGCAGCCAGGTTTGTTTCGGAGGCTTGCGCGACCTCATGGACCTTCATGGCCATCAGCAGCCCGAAATAGGCGTGCTTCACCTGTTGTGCGAGGGCCAGTTCGGTCTGCCGGGCCTCCAGCTCGCGGGTTTCGAGCCCCAGTTGCGCGATCTGGTGGCGGGCGGTAATGGCAAATCCGGTAAAGAGCGGCTGGCTAAGGCTCACCTCCCAGTGCTGCTGCTGGGTGGAATTGATCACCGCCTTGCGCCCGGCAAGGACAACATAGGGGTCTTCGGCGAACCTCTGGTAGCTGTATGCGGCGGACGCTTTTGGAAAGTAGTCCGCACGCGTTTCATCGGTGCCGGCGGCGGCCGCATTCCGCACGGCCTCGGCTTGGGCCATCTGGGGGTTGTTCATCAGGGCTTCGGCAACGGCTTCATCCAGGGTGATTTCTTCTGCGGCGGCAACACCCCCGGCCAGAAGTGCCGCAAAGAGTGAGAGCATCAGCAGCCTGATAGCGGGCGTTTTCCCATTTTGATTCATTGCAGTCACCTCTTTTACTCCAGGGTCTTTCTGAATTTGACCACGGCCAGGCTCAGGAAACCGGCAGCCAGCGCGGCCTGGATGCCGATGGCCCCCCAGAGCGTGCTGAAGCCAACGCCCTTGACCACAATGCCGTGAAGAATTTGCAGAAACCAGCGCATGGGGTTGAGCAGGGTGATCACCTGCACCGCCTGCGGCATGTTGCGGATGGGGAAGATGAATCCGCTGAGCAAAATCGAGGGCATCAGGATCAAAAACGCGGTGAGCAGCGCCTGCTGCTGGGTTCTGGACGTTACGCTCACCAGCAGGGCCAGGCCCAGGTTGCCCAGCATGTAGATGCCGGCCGTGAAGTAGAGCAGCACCAGACTGCCGTGCACCCGGATGTCGAAGAGCGCGAAGGCGATGATAAACATCAGGCTCATGGTGATATAGCCGGTGATGAGAAACGGCAGCGTCTTTCCAAGGATGAACTCGGTGCGCCGGATGGGGGTCACCATCACCTGTTCGATGGTGCCGATTTCCTTCTCCCGGACGATGGCAAGACTCGTGAGTACCAGGCCGATGAGGATGAGCATGACGGCGATGAGTCCGGGAACAAAGTAGTATTTGCTTTCCAGGTTCGGGTTGAACCAGGCGCGGGTGCGAAACGTGACCTGCTCGGGGGTGATGCCGGCGGCCGCTGCCCGTTGCCGGAGAAGGGTCTCATTGATCCGCTGCACCGCCTGGCTGGCGTAGTTGACGGTGATGGCCGTGTCGTTTCCCATGGTCCCGTCGGTGATGAACTGGAGGCGCGCGCTGCGGCCGGCGCGCACGTCGGCGCCGTAGCCGGTGGGAATGCGCACTACGGCGAGCGCCTTGCCGGTGTCCAGATATTCCTGAACGCCCCGGTCCGAGCGAAGGGTGTCAATGATTTCGAAATACCCGCCGGCAGTGAATGCGGACACCAGTTCCCGGCTTTCGGGCGTGTTGTCCGGATCGACCACCACGGTGCGGATGTCTTTGACGTCCGTGGTCAGGGCAAATGCCAGCACCGTGAGCTGAACCAGGGGCATCACCAGCACCACCGCCCGCATCCGGACATCCCGGAACATGTGCAGGAACTCTTTGATCAGCATCTGCTTGAGCCGGTATTTCACAGACTATCCTTCCAGTTTCAGCCGCATTTTTTTATGTGCCAGCACCACCATCACCCCGCCGTAGACGGTCAACAGCAGCGCGTTGAGCCAGAGGATTTCGAGACCGACGCCTTTGAGAAAGATGCCCCTCAGCATGGCGATGAAGTAGCGGGCCGGAACGATATAGGTGATCGCCTGGATCGCCAGCGGCATGTTGTGGATGCCGAAGACAAAACCCGAGAGCATCAGCGTGGGCAGGTAGCCCGAAAACAGGGCGATCTGGTTGGCCAGCACCTGGGTTTTTAAAACGATGCTGAGCAGCAGCCCGAGAAACAGCGCTCCGGTGAGAAACACCGATGCCATGGAAAACAGCAGCGCCGGGTTGCCCCGCAGGGGGACGTCGAAAATCCATCGCCCCATGACCACGGCCACAGCCACATCGGTGAGTCCGATCACGAAATAGGGCACCACCTTGCCGATGACCAGCTCCGGCACCCGGATGGGGGTGCTGATGAGCTGCTCCATGGTGCCGGTCTCCCACTCCCGGGCCACGGTGACGCTGGTGAGCATGGCGGCGATGACCACCATCACCAGTGCGATGATGCCAGGGATGATCACGTTGCGGCTGCGCATTTCAGGGTTGTACCAGGCCCGGGGCTCCATGACGACGGGCAGCCCCCCGGCGCTCAAGCCCCGGTCGTTCAGGCGTTGAGCCAGAAGCCGGCTGTTGAAGATCTGGCCGATGGCCGTCACGTATCCCATGGCCAGGCTGGCGTTGTTGGCGTCGGCGCCGTCGACGATGGCCTGGACCACCGACGGGCGGCCGGCGCGTACCGCGTCGGAAAAATCCCCGGGGATGACCATGGCCACCATGGCCTGGCCGCTGTCGATCAGGGCCTTCAGATCCCGGTAGGTGTCCACGCTGTGAGTGATCGAAAAATAGGGGGAGCCGTTGTAGAGGCTGAGCAGCTCGCGGCTTTCCGCCGTCCGGGACTGGTCCCAGACTGCCGTGGGGACATCGGTCAGATCCATGGTCAGGGCATAGCCGAACAGGGCGATGAGCAGGATGGGGATGGCGATGGAGAGCACCAGACTCCGCCAATCGCGGATCACGTGGATGAATTCCTTCCGGGCAACGGCCCACAGCCGTCTATGATTGATGCCGGTCATGAGGCTTCCTTTTTCCCGGATATCCATAATGCTCCAGTGCCTAAGACGTTTCACTGAGGGTTGATTTTATCGGTATTCGAAATCGGTATCGAAATCGATTTAGGCTCATCCTTATTGTGTTTCCTGTTCCGGTCGACGCCTTCCGATACCGATAGCGATTCCGATTTCGATTTGGATGGTTCACCCCGCAGCAAAGCGGTCGATCGGTCCGTTGAAAATTGATCATTAAACATTGATGGCCCCGAAAAAACGGGGCTTCTCGCAAAGCCGCAAAGACCGCAAAGCTAAGGCGCTGATGCTAAAAATATTTTACGCTTATACATAATGCTCCAGTAGGTCTCTTCCCACAGTGATGTTGAATCACGGATTCATTGAGGGCACGGAGATTTTATAATTCATATCTCCCGCAGAGGCGCAGAGGCGCAGGAAAAAGCACTCGCGCAATTCAATTTCCCGCAGTTCTCTGCGTCTCCGCGCCTCTGCGCGAGAAATATTTTTCTTGGCGTATGTGGCGCCTCTGAGAGAAAATCGCTTTTTCACGTGCGCCGGTCCTCCCGTTCGATGAGGGAGACGAACACGTCTTCCATGCTGGGGATGATCCGTTCCACCCGTATATCGGTTTGTTGCAAGCGGCCGAGAGCCTCCCGGATCCGGTCTCCGGCGGCATCGGCATCGTCCACCGTGACGTGCAGCCCGGCACCGAACAGGGCCGCGTCGCGGACGCCCTCCAGCGCGCTCACCGCATCGATGACATCCTGGGGCCGGTGGCAGCGCACATCCAGGATGGCGTCTTCCATGAGCCGTGTCTTGAGCCGGTGCGGGGTGTCCAGTGCGATCACCCGCCCGTGGTAGATCAGCGCCACGCGGTCACAGTATTCGGCCTCTTCCATGTAATGGGTGGTGACGAAGACGGTGATGCCGCGGCCGGCCATGTCGTAGATCAGGTCCCAGAACCGTCGCCGGCTCATGGGGTCCACTCCGCTGGTGGGTTCATCTAAAAATACGATGGGCGGCTCGTGCAGAATGGCGCAGGCCAGCGACAGGCGCTGCTTCCACCCGCCGGCGAGCAGCCGTGCGAACGTCTTCTCCCGGCCGCCGAGACCGGCCATGTCGATGGCCCATTGCCGGCGCGCTGCCAGTCGCGCCCCGTCCAGCCCATAGATGCCGCCATAAAAGGAGATGTTTTCCGAGACGGTTAGGTCCTCGTAGAGGGAAAATTTCTGGCTCATGTAGCCGATGCTGGATTTGATCTGCTCGGCCTGGGTGAGGATGTCGCAGCCGGCGACGCGTCCTGAGCCTTCAGTGGGCGCCAGAAGGCCGCAGAGCATGCGGATGGTCGTGCTTTTTCCGGCGCCGTTGGGGCCCAGAAAACCGAAGATCTCGCCGTGAGGGACCGTGAAGCTGACCTTGTCCACGGCAGTGAAATCGCCGAACCGGCGTGTGAGCTCCGCCACTTCCACGGCCGTGGCATCTGCCGGGCAGGTCGACGCCGCGGGGGCGGCCACTGCGAAGTCAGCGCCCGCCGTTGACGTCGCATCACTTCCCAGCGTGCTGACGAACACGTCCTCCAGGCTGGGGGAAATCTCCCGGATTTCATCTGCGGTGATGTTTTGTGAGCTCAGTACGGCGCCGATCCGGCTGGCCGTGGCATCGGCATCGCGGCAAACCACGTGCACGCTGTCGCCGAAGACGTTTGCGCTGACGGCATCGGTCAGCTCCCGGCGCAGGATGCGGCTGATTTTTCTTGCCTGGGGGCTTCTAACCGCCACGATCCGGTGGTGCATGCCGCGGCGGATTTCGTCAGGCGTGCCCTCGGCCATGAGCCGGCCGTCGCTTAAAAGCCCCACCCGGTTGCAGCGCTCGGCCTCGTCGAGATAGGCGGTGGTGACCAGGATGGTGACCCCGTCCTTGAGCAGGCGGTAGAGGATGCGCCAGAAATCCCTTCGGCTCACCGGGTCAACGCCATTGGTGGGCTCGTCGAGCAACAGCACTTCGGGGGTGTGGATCAGCGCGCACACGAGCTGAAGTTTTTGCTTCATGCCGCCGGACAGGTTGGCGGCCAGGCGCTTTTTGAATGGCCGCATGTTTGAAAAGCCGAGCAGATCGTCGATGCGGGCCTCGCGCCCCTTTCGAGGGACTCCGTAGAGGTCGGCGTAAAAGGAGATATTTTCCGCCACCGAAAGATCGGGGTAAAGGCCGAAGCGCTGGCTCATGTAGGCGATGTGCTCCTTGGCCGCGGTGGCCTCCTCGGGCAGGCGGCAACCGAACACCCGGGCGCTGCCGCCGGTGGGGTCCAGGATGCCGGCCAGCATTCGCAGCGTGGTGGTCTTGCCGGCGCCGTCAGGTCCGACGAGTCCGTAGATCTCGCCTTTGGCCACCGACAGATTCAATGCGTCGACGGCCGCGAGGTCGCCGAATCGCCGCGAAAGACCTTCGGTATGAATAACGGCGTCGGTGGGTGTCATTTCTCGATCCGGATCACCGCGTCGGCTGGCATTCCCGGTTTCAATCGGCCGCCGGTGTTGTCCAGGGTGATTTTCACGCGGTACATGAGATTCACCCGCTCCTCGAAGGTCTGGACCGATTTAGGGGTGAATTCCGCCTGGCTGCTGATAAATGTGAGCCGGCCGGTGACGGGTTTGTCCGGGGCACCGTCGGTGGTGACCTCCGCGCTCTGGCCGAGACGGATGCGGCCCAGGTCAGTCTCGCTCACGAAGGCCCGGAGCCACACCTGGTCAATCTGGGCAACGGTCACTACCGGCGCTCCCGGATTCAGGTAGGCGCCCGGTTCAGCCGACTTGCTGAGGACTACCCCGTCAAAGGGGGCGGTGATGGCGGTGTCGGCCAGTTGCTGCCGAAACAGGTTGAGCGCCTCCTCGGCGGCTGTGGCACGTGCGCCAGCCTGGGCGATGGTTTCCTGCCGGGGGCCGGCGGTCACCAGCGCGAGCTCGGCCTCGGCCTGGGCCAGGGCGGCTCGGGCCTGCCGGATCTGCTCGCTGCGCGGTCCTTCCTTGACCAGACTCAACCGCTGGCTGGCGATCCGGACCTGGGCCGCGGCCTCTTCGCTGGAATTGTTTGCCGTCTCATGCTGCGTTCGGTAGGCGTCGTAGGACTGGCGGCTGATCCCGCCGTCCCTGAATACAGCGCCGTAGCGCGCGAGGTCCGCTGCGGCAAGCGCGCGCTGGCTCTCTGATGCCTGTTGGGCGGCCTTGGCCTGGGATAGCCCGGCTTCGGCTTCTGCGATCTGCTGTACACGGCTGCCGGTTTCCAGCTCCTTCAGTGCATAGCGCATCTGCTGCACCCGGGCGGCGGCCCGGGCGATTTCTTCCGGACGGCTACCGGCCTCGAGCTCGGCGAGCACACTGCGGGCATAGTCCCGGTCAGCTTCGGCCTTTCGCACCTGAAGCGTTTGATCCGTCGGATCGAGCCGGGCGACGAGATCCCCCCGATGGATGCGGTCGCCCTCGTCCACGCGGCGCTCGGCCAGCCGGCCGGGGATCTTGAAGGCCATGTCCACCTGGGTGACTTCGATGTTGCCGGAAATCCGGACATCTTTCCCGTTGCCGCCGTTGCGGAAAAACAGGTTCCAGATCAGCAGTGCGCTGACCACAATGAGCACCGGTATGGCGATGCGAAGTCGTTTTTTCATATGATGTCTCCCATGACCGAGAATAATGGGTTATTTGTCGGATTGCTCGAGCTGCTGTCGGATGCCGGCGACGGCGGCCAGTGAAAACCGTGTCACATGCTCAGCCAGTTCATCGATGAGCGCTTCTTCGGTGAGATCCAGGCCGGTGAGACGGGTGATCACCGGGCGGGCCATGGCATAATGGAAGCACTGCCCGATGACGCTGAGCTGGCATTTTAATACGTCCCGTTCCGAAGCGGACGGTCCCAGCATCGTCGACACGATCCCGCCCAGAACAGCGGCCGTGGGGCGGATGAAATCATCCACCAGCTGGTTCAGGACCGGAGACGGATCGGCCAGCTCCCGGGCCACGAGCTGGCCTTTGCCGGAATCCCCGGACAGACCGCCGGGGGCGAGCAGGCGCTGGAGGGTGGCGAGGACAAAGGTTCTGAGCCGTTTTTCGGGCGGATCCGCCGCATCGCTTTCGATGGCCACCGGAAAGCGTGAGAACGCTCTGCCTACCAGATCACAGGCCACGGCCCTGTAAAGCCCTTCCTTTCCCTGGAAGTGATAGTTTACGGCTGCCAGGTTGACCCCGGCCCGGTCGCAGATCTCCCGCACCGTGGCGGTGGCATACCCCAGGCGGCCAAACACCTCGACGGCGGCTTCCAGAATCCTCTCCCGTGTCGTACCGGGTTTTTCCTGTATCATCGTCATACGGGCTCTCATCTAAACGTTAGTTTTATACAAACGTTTAAAACAAGCGTTTCATTCTGTCAAGAAATTTTTCCTCCCGCGATCTTGGAGGCGATGAAACCCCGACTGCGCGTTGCGGCCGGGTGATCACGGCAATTGTTCTATGACAATACGTGGCAGGACGCCCGGCAGTGGCTGCAGGAAGCCGGATCACCGGCGGAAGGCGGGAATCGAAGCGCTTGATGAATTCATGGATCTGAATCTTGAGGCGGGCGCGCAGGCTGTGGATGGCCCGCGTGAGCATGGGGCTGCGGTCGCTGCGGCCCACGACCTGGGCGCCGTGATGCCTAATCAGGCCTTCGGCCGTGTTCCTCGGTGCAGACCATGGCCGGCGCGCCGGTGCGATGGGTCTGGAGCAGGGCTCCCACCGCGGAGCATTCGAGCCCGAAGGGTAGGTAGCCGGCCCAGCCGGGCAGGGGCATTTCGAAAATGTGGGCGGCCTGGACGTAGGGGATGGTGTAGATCCATTTGGCCAGGCTCAAAAAGTTCCACATTTCCCAGAAAACGCCGCAAAGCAGCGCCGCTGCCGCTGCTGCCACCACGGGCCGCCATTCGCCACCGGCAATGGGGGTGAGCGGATGGGGTTTCCCTGCAAGCTGGCGGATTGAAATGAGTAGGATGAGGGGCGAGATCCAGAGCAGGGGAAAGAGCAGGTCGGGCCAGATGCCGATGCCGGCAAGACTTGCTGCTGCCAGCGCCAGGCCGGCGGCGGCCCACGCTTTCGGGCGGCGCGGGGTCCACGCGGGCACGCCGGTGAATCTTCCGCTCAGCCAGTGGGTGCTCATGAGCCAGTCCCGGGTGCTCAGGACCGCCGGCAGGACCGTTGAAAAGCTCAAGGAGGCAAGGGTGAAATAAGCGAGCGGGCCGTATTCGGCGCCGGTGTAGTACCAGTTCTGGACGAACCGGTTGAGGTATTCAAACAGCCACCAGAAGGCTGCGCTGAAGGGGAACAGGCACAAAAAATATCCGGTATCGCGGGTCATCATGCACCCGCCGGTGCGGCGGGTGGTGAGGGCGTTGACCACGATGATATATGACAGCCACAGGGGAAAGAAGGTGTGGGCCTGCAAGGGGGCGAACCAGGCAAACCGGTTCCAGGCCAGTACCCAGAAGATCGCAGCGCCGGCCGCCCCCAGCCAGCCCCACCAGGGAAAGGGTCCGGCGGCCGGCGCCGGCAGCGCGCCGCGGCCCCGTGAGCGGATGCCCAGTAGCGCCAGGGCGGTCATGACGCCGAAGCCGAAAAGAATATAGCCCATGAATATCGGCACGGAAAACGCGGCATGAACCACGTACCGGGTCGTGGGGGGAAACTCCAGATAGCGACCGGCCGGATGACCGGAAAGGACGGCGCCGGCCAGGGGCAGGAGGATCACGGCGGCGGTGATGACTGCGAGCAGCAACAGGTCGGCCGGCAGGGTTTCCTTTTCCGGCGCTGGTGCCGGGGCGTGGAAAGGTTGCTGCATCATGGAAAGCCTAAAAAAGTCGAACCGGCTTATACATAGTTCCCAAGTGGCCCTGTTGGCTGCGTTGGATATGAACCACGGAACACACGAAAATAAGTCGAGCCCTTCCGTGTTTTCAGGCATCTCTGGACCCCGGCCTTCCGCCTTCGCTCTGCGAGCTACGGCGGACAGGTCGCCGGGGTGACGGCTTTTTAAACTTTTTACGGATTCATCAATATTGCGCGCAGCGCGGAGATCATTTTTTGTCTTTCAACGCCGCATGCGCGGCCGCCAGCCGGGCGACGGGCACCCGGTATGGGGAGCACGACACGTAATCGAGCCCCAGCTCGTGGCAGATCGCGATGGATTTGGGATCGCCGCCGTGTTCGCCGCAGATGCCGAACGACATGTCCGGGCGGATCGATTTGCCTAGGGCGACGGCGGTTTTCATCAACTGCCCCACGCCGTCACGGTCCAGATGGGTAAAGGGGTTGCACGGCAAAATCCCGTTTTCGATGTACTCGATGAGAAAACCGGCCTCGGCATCGTCTCTGGATATGCCGAAGGTGGTCTGGGTCAGATCGTTGGTGCCGAAGGAGAAAAACTCGGCATAAGCGGCGATCTGGTCGGCCGTGAGGGCGGCCCGCGGCAGCTCGATCATGGTGCCGAATTTGTACTCGATTTCGGTCTTTTGTTCTTCCATTACCTGGCGGGCCTCGGCTTCGAGCACTTCGCGTTGACGCTTGAGCTCGTTGGCGTGGGCGGTCAGCGGGATCATCACCTCCGGTTTCACCGTGATGCCTTCGCGGGTCACCAGGCAGGCCGCTTCGAAAATGGCCCGCACCTGCATCATGGTGAGCTCGGGGATGTGGATGCCCAGGCGCACGCCCCGCAGACCCAGCATGGGGTTTTGCTCCCGTAGGCTCTCAACGCGTTTGCGGATGGATTCCTTGACCCGTATCTGCCCGAGCAGATCGTCGATCTGGGCCAGGGTGACGGCGTGTTTGATCCGCAGCTTGAGATCGGAGAGCTCTTCCATGAGGGTCACGAGATCGGGAAGGAACTCGTGCAGCGGCGGATCGATGAGCCGGATGATGACGGAGCGCCCGTCCATGACCCGAAACAGGCCGGCGAAGTCTTCGCGCTGGAAGGGCAGCAGGGCGTTGAGGGCTTCGCGACGGTCTACGTTCAGGTCGGCCATGATCATTTTCTGGAAGAGCGGCAGCCGCTCGGTCTGGAAAAACATGTGCTCGCTGCGGCACAGACCGATGCCCTCGGCGCCGTATTCGAGGGCGCGCCTGGCGTCATCCGGGTAGTCGGCATTGGCCCACACCCCCAGGGTGCGGATCTCGTCGGCCCAGCCCAGCAGTTTGATCAGCCACGGGTCGCGGATGTCGGGCACCTTGGTTTCCAGCTTGCCGAGGAAGACTTCACCCGTGTTGCCGTCGATGGACAGCCAGTCTCCTTCGTGAATGAGGATATCTTTGACGCTCATATAGCGCTTGACCATGTTGATCTGCAGGGCGCTCACCCCTACCACCGCGGGCTTTCCGAACTGGCGGGCCACCAGGGCCGCGTGGCTCGTGCGGCCGCCGCGGCTGGTGAGGATGCCCCTGGCGGCCAGCATGCCGTGCACGTCGTCGGGCTTGGTTTCCGGGCGCACCATGATGACCTGCTTGCCTTCTTTTTTGCCCCAGGTTTCGGCCAGGTCGGCATCGAAGGCGACAATGCCAAAAGCAGCCCCGGGAGAGACATTGAGCCCTCTGGCCAGCAGTTTGCCGCTATGGTGCGCCGCCTTGACGGCATCATGGTCAAACTGGGGGTGCAAAAAGAAGTCTACCTGATTCGGGGTGATCCGGGAGACGGCCGTTTCTTTGGTGATCAGTCCGGTTTCGGCCATTTCCACGGCGATGCGGACAGCGGCCTGGGCCGTTCGCTTGCCGTCGCGGGTCTGGAGCATCCATAGCTTGCTCTTTTCCACGGTGAACTCGATGTCCTGCATATCGCGGTAGTGATGCTCGAGTTTTGCGGCGATTTCAGTCAGTTCGGCGAAGGCGGCGGGCATCTCTTTGGCCATCTCATGGATGTCCTTGGTCTGCCGGATGCCGGCCACCACGTCTTCGCCCTGGGCGTTGGTGAGATAGTCACCTTCCATGACGGGCTCACCGGTGGAGCCGTTTCGGGTCATGGCCACACCGGTGGCGCAGTCATCGCCCATGTTGCCAAAGACCATGGCGACGATATTCACCGCGGTGCCCAGATCGTGGGCGATTCCGGCGGCGTTTCGGTAGTCCACGGCGCGCTTTCCGTTCCATGACTTGAAAACGGCTTCGGTGGCCATCTTGAGCTGCTCGTAGGGATCTGCGGGGAAATCGTGGTGGGAGTGCCGACGGAAAATGGTTTTGAACAGCCCAATGACGTGACTCCAGTGCTCGGCGGTGAGCTCGGCGTCGGTTTCCACGCCGGCTTCCCGCCGGGTCTCCGTGATGACGTCTTCGAAGGGCTCGTCGGGGATGCCCATGACCACGCAACCGAACATTTGGATCAGCCGGCGGTAGGCATCGTAGACGAAGCGGGAGTCTTCGGTGAGCGAGATCATGCCTTCCACGGTGTCGTCGTTAAGGCCGATGTTGAGCACCGTGTCCATCATGCCGGGCATGGAATACTTGGCGCCGGAACGGCAGGAGACCAGCAGGGGATTGGCCGGGTTGCCGAAGGACTTGCCGGTCTGGGTCTCCACCACGGTCATGGCCGTCAGTACCTGCGCCCACATGTCGTCGGGAAAGACGCCGCCAGCTTTCAGGTAGCCGTTGCAGGCTTCCGTGGTCACGGTAAATCCCGGTGGCACCGGCAGGCCGATCCGGACCATCTCGGCCAGGTTGGCCCCCTTGCCGCCAAACAGGCCCCGCACCGCGTCCCAAGACCCGCCCACGTAGCGTTCCGCTGCTTCCACTTCTTCAAACCGATACACCCACTGCGTCGTCATGGTCTGTCACTCCGTGAAATGGGGTTGCTGCCAAATGGGTAGAAATGAAAAATAATAAAAATAGCACAGGGATCGCCGGGCATTTAAAATGCCGTCTGACAAGGTGAGCACTTCTGGGCACGATCGGGATTATTCCGTATGTGCAAGCGAGGAGGGTGCGATGCTGACGGGAAACCCCTGATAAGACGGTAATTATAAAGAAACCGGTCTTGCATGTCAATTGACCGGGTGATCTTGAAACGCCAGGAGATGTCGAGTCTGGGCAAAAAACGGGTTTAGAAAAACAATCAACGATATTGGCGTGTTAAGAGGATAATACGGAACTAACTATATATAGTGGCGGCAATGGTTGACAAAACAAGATGTTGGCGTATTCTATCAGAACAACACATAACGGAGGCATCATGAACACAATTACCCCCCTGCTCAACAGCCGCCTGAAGTCCATCGGCCTTGACGGCAACAGCCGTGTGGGGTTTCTCCGCAGCCTGTCCCAGGAACTCACGCTCAGGCCTGAAGCACAGCTTGCGGCGGTCAATCGCCAGCTTCAGTATCTGGGTTGGCAGGATGTGGAACTGGACTACCATACCCTGCAGTTGGCGGTGGCCCATTTCGAAGTCGAGAACGGCTGCCGGGGCGATACGGTGCCGTGCACGTGGTAGTCCGGCGCTTTCACACTGGCAATGCGTGCAAAGCGGGCGGGGATGAGCCCCGCCCCGACGTTTCATAAGGCATACCGCCCCACCCGGTTTTACCGTTCGGCTTCATTGTTGACTCCCCCAGCCCTTCCCGATATCTTCGGCCCCTGTTTGGCGCACAATCCGCCAATGGAGGCCCATGACAACCGGTACCTTAAAATCCAATGCCTTGCTGCTGATCACCGCTGCCATCTGGGGGTTTGCCTTTGTGGCTCAGCGGGTGGGCATGGAATTTGTGGGGCCTTACACCTTCAACGGCGTGCGTTTTGCCCTGGGGAGCCTGTCCCTGCTGCCGCTGTTGATCATGACCGCCAACGGGAAACCCGATGGACCGGCCACCGCCGGACCCGTCCCCAGCGTTCGTCTGACGATTCTGGGAGGCACAGCAGCCGGCGTGGCGCTGTTCTTGGGTGCTTCCTTCCAGCAGGTGGGGCTGGTCCATACCACGGCTGGAAATGCCGGTTTCATTACCGGTCTTTACGTGGTCATAGTGCCCATTTTAGGTCTTATCTGGCGTCAGCGGCCGGACGCAGGCACCTGGGCCGGCGCCATCCTGGCGGCTGTGGGGCTTTATTTTCTCAGCGTCACCGCATCTTTCACCATCGCCTACGGTGATGTGCTGGAGCTCATCGGTGCTTTTTTTTGGGCGGGGCACGTGCACATCATCGGTTGGCTGTCGCGCCGGATCCATCCACTGCGCATCGCCTTCATCCAGTTTGCCACCTGCTCGGTGCTGAGCCTTGCGACCGCCGTTTTCCTGGAAACCATTACCTGGGCGGGCATCCAGGCGGCGCTGATCCCCATTCTCTACGGCGGCCTGATGTCCGTAGGGATCGCCTATACCCTCCAGGTGGTCGCTCAGAAGGATGCCCACCCGGCCCATGCTGCCATTATTTTGAGCCTGGAGGCTGTATTTGCGGCCATCGGCGGATGGCTTCTCCTGGGCGAAGTGCTTTCCGCCCGCGGTATCACCGGCTGCGGTCTCATGCTGGTCGGCATGCTGCTATCTCAAATGGGACCGATGCTGTTGCGCAAAAAACAGGCGACATCCGGTGCGGCCTCGGTTGCCCGACCGTCCTGATGTGATCCACCGATACTTACACGATGCGTTGGATGAGATCGCGGTAGATGGTGGCGGCCTGGAGGACCTGGCTGAAGGCGATGGACTCATCTTCGGTGTGGGCTTGGGAGAGATGGCCCGGACCCAGGACGATGGGTTTGATGCCGGCGCCCCAGAGCTGGTTGGCGTCGGAGTGGCTGGGGAATGCCCCCGGCTGCCAGGAAAGACCCTGAGCCGAGATGGCCTCCCGAAGGGCCTCGACCACGGGGCCCTTTTCCGGGAGGATGAAACCCGCCTCGTTGGTGGTGTTTCGAAAGCGCGCATTCAGTCCGTCAGCCACTTTCTCGCCCTGGCAGATGTCTTCCAGTTCGGCGACGATGTCACCGATGGCGATCCCCGGCGGCACGTGGATATCCAGCCAGGCCTCGCAATGCTCGGGTACGGCGAATCCGGCCGCGGTGCTGAAAAGATCCCGGATGTTGTAGATCACCTCCGGGCGCACGGTGTCCAGGTGGCGAATGAGTTTCAGCAGCGTTCGGAACATGACCTTGATGGGGCTTGTACGGGCGTTGCCCATGGCCGCGTGTACGCGGCGCCCGGAGGCCGCCACTTCCACCTCGACGTAGCCGTAGCAGCTCAGATTCGGACGCAGATCCGTGGGTTCTCCCACCACGGCCCAGGGGAAGTGGTAGGTCCGGGTGAGCTGCCAGGCGCCGTCACCGGTTTCTTCTTCCCCAACCACCAGGCACAGGGCCACCGGCATCTGGGTCGCGCCTTCTTCCCAGACAGACAGGTAGGCTTCGATCATAGCCGCGCACCCGCCCTTCATGTCGGCGGCGCCGAGCCCGTAGATCATGTCCTCGTCTTCTTCATAGCCAAAGCAGTCCAGATCGTATGCGGTGACCGTGTCCACGTGACCGATCAATGCCAGCTGGATGTCCGGCCCTTCGGGTGCCACGATAAGGTTGTAGCGGTTGTCGTCAACGGGCTGAATGGTCACGGGCAGCCCCCGGCGCTTGAGGGTGTTCTTGAGGAACTCGAGAACCGCCTCCTCTTTGCCCGAGGGGCTGTAGATTTCGATCATCTGGCGCAGGAGCTGGCGCAGGCGCTTGGGCTGGATCATGACGTCACTTTCTTTGCGGGAGCGGTTTTTTCTTGGCGCGTTTTTTCTTTCGCTTTTTAGCGGCCAGATTCATGGTGAGATAAATATGTTTTTGGGGGTTATCGAATCCGAGTTTTTGAAACAGCTTCAGGGCCGGGAGGTTTTCTGCCTGCGTGTCCACCATCAGGATGCGCGCACCTTCTTTGACCATGATGGCTTTGAATCGCCGGAAAAGTTTTTCAGCGATTTTATGGCGCTGGCTTCTCGGGTGAATGCCCAGCCAGATGAGGTAGCCGTATTTCCAAGCCGAGTGGCTCTTGGTGATGGTGGTGCCCAGGGCGAACCCGACGATGCGGTCATCGATTTCGGCCACCAGGCAGTATTCCGAGTCGCTTTGGAACAGCCCCACCACTTCGTAGGGGTCCCAGGTGCGGTACATGTTGGGCACTTCCTGTGCCTTAAAGAGCGTCTCTCCTAAGTGAAACACCGTACTGAGATCATCGATCTCCATTTCCCTGATGTGAAGCGCGATTTTTCCATTGCTCTGTGGGGCGTCCGGTTCGTCCACGGTAATCCTCTCTTTGATGTCAATAAAATTAAAGGCGCCGTTGCGTCCATTGGGCGCAAGACCCGGAACCCGGATAATAAGACGCCGGTGTTTGCCTGCCAACAGGAAATTACCGAATCGGGGCCATGCAGGAAAGTTTTTGGCCTGAAAACAACTCAGCCTCCTCGGGCGGCCGCGCGCCCGGGAGGCTTTAGCTTTGCGATCTCAGCGGCTTTGCGAGAGATTCGGCCTTTTTACGGGATCATCCTACTTAAAGGCCACTCCCGGTTTCACGCCAACGGCTTTTAGGATTTTTGCCATGGGACAAAATCCGGTGAAGGATGCCTGGAGAAGATTGGCGCCGACGAAAGCGGTAAACCAAAGCCAGTGCGGGGAGTGCACAACCGATAAAATAACGCTGAGTAAAATAAAACCGCCGGCCACGCCCATTACGATGCGATCGATTGCCATGGTGTCCTCCTTGTATATCCGTGTGAAACACCGGCCTGTTGGTGCCCGTGTTTACGTCGCCGCTGATATCAGAGATGCCGCTCGGAAAATGGTTGCACCTCAGTTGACTGAAAGTGTGCGATGGTTTTCCTGAATACGGGTATAGATGTCCATGGGCGACAGATTGTTTTTACCACCGATTTCTTTCAGGGTCCATTGCGCCGTGGCAGTGATCCCGGCATCACTGAGCAGCCTCAGAACAGCCGGCAGTTGGAGGTGGTATTCGGCCGCCAGATCGGCCAAGGGGCGGCTGCCGGTTCCCAGGGGTGGCGATGACGGCATTGTCGCCGCGGCTTCGGCCGGCTGCGCCGGCTTCATGATGATATAGAGGCGCTGGGGCGCAACGCCGTTTTCCTCGGCGATCCGTGCAAGCGTTTTATCCGGTGCGGCTCCGGTGATGCCGGCGTTATTTAGCCGGGCCAGGCTTTGCGGCAGATCGAGTTGGGTTTTGCCGGCAAACGTCTTCAACGTTGAAAGCTCGGCATGCCCGTAGGGGGGGTCTCCGTAAATGCGCGCGGCCCGGTCTTTTATGGCGGCGTTCAGGTTTAAAATGGTGGAAAACGGCGGCACGTGAAAATAGGTGCCGGCCACTGCGGCGACCACCAACAGAAAAGCCACGTTGAAGTCCGGTGTGAGCACTGTGAGCCTGCGCATCCGGTTTTTCAGGTACGCGGTAATGGGTTTCCAGTTGAGATAAATATGGACCACGATGGCGATGAGAAATATCACCCCCAGGTTGATGTGAATGTCTGTCCATTGGGTCTTGCCAAGGCCCCACAGGCGCCAGTCCGCCCAGTAGGCCACACGTCCCTGAGGAACGATGTACAGGATAACGCTGGTCAGCAGCATGAGAAGAAATGACAGCAGGGCGGTAAGCGATGTGGTCCGGCGAATGTTCACAGGCACGACCTCCATTGGGTTTGTTGATGCATTGTACAACTGTGATCCGGTTCGTTGCAAAAGGTTACATCCGGTCGTGGCGGGTGGCGTCGTCGATGGCGTGGCGTATGGCTACGGTGAGCGTTTCCAGCGCCAGGGGTGTTGGGGCCGACTGGGCGCCGCCTTTCGTGCCGGTGAGTTCGTCGCGCAGCGTGGTTGAGAGCTCCAGTTGAACGCCTCGAATCCCAGGAAAGCGGTTACACAGGTTGCGGGGGTGCATGCCGGGAAATTTTTTGGATGTGGTGGGGTGAAGCCCGGCTGCCAACAGCCGCGCCGCTAAGTGACGGCCCAGTTCGGTGTCCCGGCCGCCCAGGTAGACCACACGGTCCGGGTCCCGGCATCCGTGAATCACGACAAGGAGCCGCGCACTTGCGGCCAGTGCCATGGCCCGGGGCTCGTCAAAACGGGTGCTGGGCAGGTGAAGGGCGCGGTTGCCGGCGGAAAGGGTGCCGATAAAGGCGTAATAGCCGTGATCATCTCCGGCCACGGCATCGGCGATGATATGGGTGCCCGGCTCGATGCCCCCGCCGTGGGGTGCCATGACCAGAACACCGGTGCGGCCGACTCTGGTCACGATCCGGTAGTCCCGGTCTTCCACGTAACGGCGGCGGATGTCTTCAAAACAGGTCAGCGCGGCGGCGGGTGGCCCGGGGCGGTCCGCAATCAACTTGAAGATTCCTCTGGTGTGAATTAGAATGCCCTATATCGGTGAACCAATGATCGGCGAATACCGCTGATTCGGTGACCGACAACGGAACCCAGCGCAGCATCCAAACCCATTACAGCCCCCTACGGAGGATACCGTCATGCCGGACACACCATTGACCGACGTTCTCGACACTGCCATCCAGCGTGAGCGGGAGGCCTATCGATTCTACACGGACCTGAAGGGGCGCGTTCAGGACGACAGTGCCCGGCAGGCCATTGAATTTATCGCCGGCGAAGAGCTCAAACACGAGGCGTTTCTTCTTGACTACAAAGGTGGCAAGCTGGGCGCCGGCGCGCTTCAGATGCGTCAGGCCATCCATTACAAGATCGCCGAGTACCTCGATGAGCCGGATGTGTCCGAAAACATGTCCAGCCAGGAGGTTTTTCTGGTGGCGGCCCACCGCGAGAGCCGCTCAAACCTGTTTTACGCCGAGCTCGCGGCCCTTCACGACGATGCCGACTTAAAGGACATGCTGCTGAAGATGGCCAACGAGGAGCTCAAGCACAAGGAAAAGATGGAGTACCTTTACGCCAATACCGCTTTTCCCCAGACAGACGGCGGATAAATGACATTGGGTGCGCCCGGACTGCAAGGGCGCACCCAATGTCATTTATATATCAACAGCAACTGCTTCATATCCTTTTTTCATGGTTCGCATCCCCGTTCATCACCAGTGTGATCATAGCTGGGATTCGATGGGCAGAAGGCCCATCAGGGCGATGCCGAACCGTTTCCAGAAGCCGGTGTAGGGATCGACGTCGAAGGTCTGGGGTTTGCCGTCGACCTCGCCGTGCCAGAGGATGTTTTCCCTTCCGCGGGCGTCTTTTGTCAGCGCCAGTCGAAACGCCACCTGATCGATGTGCGCATCAAACCATTGCCCCATCCCCTCGGCAATCTCGGCCGAATTGATCACCACCCCGATTTCCGTGTTTTCGACGACAGACCGGGGGTCCAGATTCAGTGACCCGATAAATACGCGCTGGCGGTCGAAAACAAACGATTTGGCGTGTAGGCTGGCCTTGGACGCCCCGTGCCCCTCTTTTTTTTCAGCCTTTTGCGCCCGGGTCAGTTTTTTATTGAGCTCGTAGAGTTCAACGCCGCCGCGCAATAGATCCCTCCGGTAGCGGTCGTAGCCGGCATGGACCATGCCTACGTCATTTGAGGCCAGTGAATTGGTGAGGATTCGAACCCGCATCCCGCGCTTCACCAGGGTCGTGAGAAAGGCCGTTCCTTCATCCCCCGGCACGAAATACGGCGAGAAAATGATCAGCTCCCGGGTGATGCCGGCGAAGTACGGTTCAAGCTTTGGCGCCAGGTGATATTCGGTGCGATTGCGGTCCGTGGAAAGCTTTTCGGGGCTGTCGGAAACGACATCGGCGGTGCCCCAGGAAAAGGTGAGCAGGTTTTTGCGGAGCTGGTTGGCCAGATCGGAGTTTTTAAGCGCCTCTATGTAAACGGAATTTTCGTACTCGGCGATTTTTTCCTTAAACGCGGCCGTCTTTTCAGCCACCTCTTTTGCGCTGGGCGTGCCTCCTGCGAGCAGGGTTGCCGGATAGGCCAGGGAATCGTTCCAGTATCTGTCAAATGATGCGGAGACATCCTTGGCCGCAGGCCCCACGGCCAATACGTCGAGGTCTCCGAACATGAGATCCGGGTTCGCCTCGAAGTATTCGTCGCCGATATTTCGCCCGCCCAGGATAGTGGCCTGGTTGTCGACGGTAAAGGACTTGTTGTGCATCCGTCGGGTGACAGATCCCAGGCGGCTCACAAACTGGGTCACGCGTCCGGTGTTGCGGCTGAAGGGGTTGAAAAGGCGCACTTCCATGTTGGGATGACTGTCCAGCAAGGTCGCGCCGAGATCCCGGCCACCCAGGTCCATGTCGTCCACCAGAAGGCGCACACGCACACCCCGATCGGCGGCCTTGATCAGCTGGTCAATGAACAAGGCGCCGGTCATGTCGTCGTGGAGCAGATAGTACTGAGCGTCGATGCTTTGGTCGGCGGTCTGAGCCAGCACTGCCCGGGCCACGAAGGCATCCACGCCGCTGGAAAGGACAAGAAAGCCTGATTTTCCAACGTTTGCGGCAGCTTGCGCGGCAATGGCGGTGCCGATGCGCGTGTTTTGGGTCCCGGTCACCGCGTGAGAGGTCCGCCGGTGGGAATTGTCCGGCAGGGTGGCGCAGGCGGTGACCATGGCCAGGGTGAAAAGGGCCATTAGGGCTGACAGGTACTTTCCAGCATTCATATTCTTCCGTTTCTATTTCCGAATGGCGAAATCCACCCGGCTGAGCCGCTCCTTTGGCTTGCCATCGTCGTCGGTTTCCGGCGTCGGGTCCGGCTCCCTCAAAAACACCCGTTCGCTGTCGATCCGTTCGTCGGCTTGTATGAAATTCTTCGCCGTCTCGGCCCGCTGCATGGACAGGCGGCGCAAATCGGCTTCGGTGATGTCGATGCTGGTGAAGACCAGTTTTTCCATTTCATCCGGGGGCAGCGTCTTCAGCGACCCGTCGGGGTTGCGGGGTTTGGCGATGTCCGTCTTGTCATAGACCCGCTTGATGTAGACAGCGAATTCTTCGGCGCTAATCGTATCGGCGGTTTCAGGTGGTGTCGACGGGTTCTTTTTCAACAGATCCCGCAGTTTTTCAGCACGAACGAGATCCGTTAATCGCTTTTTCCGCAGGCTCATGCTGTCGGATTCCGGGTTGACCTGCCCCTGGATTTCGATATTCACGGCCGGGCGCGCTACCATTGCCGTAACCAGGAGCTGGAGTTTTTCTGTCGCTTCAGGGGTGAGATCATATGCCCCGGCATTGAAATCCACGTAGCTCAGCTCGGGCCCGCCGCCCAGCATGCCTCCCAGTGCGGCAAAGGGGGCGGTGATGATTTTTGTGATGGTGCTGAGCAGTAATTGAAAGATAACGCCGCCGACACTGAATTCCGGGTCTTCGAGGTTTCCCCTCACCGGCAGGTCGATCTGAATCCGCCCGCTGGGGTCCTTGAGCAGGGCCACGGCCAGGTCTATGGGCAGATTGATGGCATCTTCGCTGGCCACGGATTCTCCCAGGGTGAACTGGTCGAGGTAGACTTTGTTTTCACCGGCCAGTTTCTTACCGGAAATTTTATAGCCCAGCACCAGGGTGAGTTTGCCCTTGTCCAACTGGCGACCGAGGTATTTTCCCGCGTAGGGGCTGAAGGGGCTCAGTTCGATGTCGCTGAACTCGATCTGGATATCGGTGTACTGATCTTCGATGAGGGGGTTGATCTGGCCGGTGATTTTGAGGGGCGACTGGTTTTCCAGCCGCCCGGCCAGAAACACGTCCGCCCGTGCGAGCGATTCTGAAGACAGGCCCGAAATCGTTCCTCCCAGTTCGAGCATTTTGGTTTCAAAGGTCGGCTGGATGGAGTTGTCGGAAAAATCCACCCGGCCGCCTTGCAAAGTGACCTTGGCGATCCGGATGTCGGGAATCGACGAGGTGCTTTGGGGGTGCTCAGGAGCGGTCGTTGCCGCTTTCGGAGGCGTGCTTTCGGGTGCTGCGGCCGCCGGTGCCGGATGCCCGGGCTCGGCGGCCAGAACCTCTTTAAGGTTGACCGACCCGTCGGCGTTGACCGCGAGCCGGGCGAAGTAATCCGTCAGGGCCACCTCGTCCAGCCTCACCTTCAAGGGCATGAGACTCACATCGATGCCTGAGAGGTAGAGCGATTTCCAGCTCAACAGGTCCTTGACGTTCCTTTTATCCACGGAAGCGAAGTCGTTGACAGCGGCTTCACCGGTATACTGAAGGTGCAATCGGTCCTTCATTGTAACGGTCAGCGTCCCATCGGTGTCGAATTTACCCTTGGTGACGAGTGCGTGAATGTTTTCCGAGTAATAGGGCTGGCCGGGAATGAGGCTGAGGCCCACACTTTTTATCTTAAGCGTTGCCGCCAGCGGATTGATGGCAATGTCGCCGTCAGCCGACAGGGTGCCGTCACGAACGCCCACTACACGCAGATTCATCCGCCCCTTCTTGCCGTTTCTTTCTGTTGTGAGCGAATCGAGCTGAACCGAGACGTCCTTGACTCTGGCCTGAGCGTCCTCCCTGAGGCTTTTATCCGCAAAGCCGATCTGAAATTTGGACAGGGCTGCGGTTTTCAGTTTGACGACAAAGGGGAGCGCTGCAAACGGATCGGCTGATGGGCTTTTCTGGGACGTTATCGCGCCGGTCGCTACCGGCGGCAGCGGCGCGGATTTTGGCAGCACGGCATTGAGCAGATCGATGCTGCCGTCAGGGTTGCGCACGGCCGTGATGTCGCCACCGGCGGTGGTCACCGTGTCTATGGTGAGGGCGCTGTCATCGGGGTCCAGGCGCACGCCTGCGACATCCAATTGGTTGATGGACACCAGATCCGCCGCGGCACTGCCTGCTGACAAGCGGATGTTTTTCAGGGCGAGGTGGGCCTCGGCCATCCGGGGAAGCAGGGTGCCTGCCGTGAGGGTCAGGCCTGACACACCGGCCCCGATGCTGCCCACCACCACAGTGCTCGGGGCCATGGCCGTGCTGTGATCCCTCAAAACGGCCTTGAAATTTTCGATGGCAAGGCTCTCCAGTTGGACAACCCACGGGGGCGCCTTGTCAGGATCAACGGGAGTCTTTCCGGTACTGTCCGGCGCGGCTACGGGCGGTGATGTTTTCGGAGAAATGCCGGCGCCGGCATCTTTCGGTGGGGTGGGGATGAGGGCGCTCAGGAGATTGATCCGGCCGTCACTATCCCGGGTGGCCTGAATGTCACCGCCGCTGGAGGCTACGGACGCCACCTGGACCAGCTTCTGATCGGGAACAAAGCGCACGCCCTCCACGCTGAAGCGGGGGACACTGAGCAGGGGGGCTCCGCCGGACTCAGATGAAAGCCGTACATCCGACGCAGACAGGTGGGCATTCTCCACGGTGGGCATTCCCGAGCCTTGTCCGGCGGTAAGCAAGAGACCGGACAATCCCATATCGAGCCCGCCCACTGCGAGGGTTGCTGGCGCAGCTGCGGCCCTGTCGGTGATGTGCCCAGACACACCCGACGCCGTGAGGGTGGTGAGCGCGATTCGCCATGGCCTGCTGTCGGGAGGGCTTCCATCCGGCGGGGAGCCAGACGGCGCCGTGGGTGGGGGGACCACCAGGTCGAGCAGGTCTATCCTGCCGTCGGCATGCCGGACGAGGTCCACCCGGGCGCCGGCAAGGGTTACGGCGCCGACGCCGAGAAAAAACTCGGCGGGTTCCAGGTTGACATCAGAGACGGTCAATCGCTGTAAATCCAGCAGTGGTGAGCCATTTGTCGGCGGAGATACCCGAAGTCCGGCAAGCGTGAAATTGGCCTGGCGCACTGCGGGCAGCGCCATGCCCGTAGTTCCCGAAGCATACTGGTAGTCGAAATCGAGATCCACCGTGCCGCTGTCGATGCGGCCCTTGAAATAGGGCTCGGCGTAAGGGGCCAGTGGTGGCAGGGGCATCCCCGCCACCTGGACATGGCCTCGGGAAGACAAGGCTGCCAGGTGAATCTCGCCGTCGGCCTGAATCCTTACACCGAGATCCGTTGTCATGGCCGCATTAAAGGTGCCGGGGCGCTTGGACCGGGTTCCCAGTTCTCCCGCGTCCAGGTTGAGTGTGGTGACGGCTGCGCTAAAGGCCGGTGTCACGGCATTGTCCTGCCACTGCAGCCGCGCGTCGGTCACGATCAGTCGGCGCACGAAGAAGGCGGGCAGCGATACCGGCGCCGGCGATTCCGGTGTTTTTACGGCTCCCGGTTTCAGCAGATCGGAGAAATTGAAGCTGCCGTTGGTGTTTCTTACCACCCGGGCGGCCGGCGTCTGAATGACGAGGGATTTCAGAGTGGGTGTGGCCGTGAGCAATGATACGAGTTCCGCGTTGGCCGTTATGGCGCCCACGGACGCAAATTCACCGCCATCGTGATCGCCGAGGGTCACACCGGTGATGTGGAGGCTGAGGGTAAACGGGTTGAAAGCCACCGTTTTCAATCCGAATGGCCGGCCGATGGCGGCGGAAATTTTTTCCGGAACCACGGTGATGATGACCTGCGGCACGATGAAAAATCCGGTCACCGCATAGAGAATGACCAGGCTGGGAACGATAATGAGGATCCGCTTCGCGTTTTTACGGAAAAATTCGATGCTGGCCTGCACGGATACCATGGCATGTTCCTGTCGGGGGCTGGAGTGTTTGGCTGTATGAGCGCGTATGTCATTATAGCGCCTCAAAAGCGCCCTTCAAGGTAAAATCGCGTCAATAATAGTTATTTGATTATACAGAATGCGCCAGCCTTTTCACTGGTGGTTGATTTCCTCGGGGGCGAAATCGCTTGGGCTTTGCGCCGTCGAGGAGGCTATGGCAGGGCCAGTGACGGCAGCCGATCTGCCATTTGTAAAAAGGCTCTAAATTTCAAAAATGCTATTTGGTTTGACAACGAACGATAATTGCCTGTAGGGCTATGGATATACTCAATAGTGAGTTGAGGGGCCGGGTACCAACGCCATTACCGGAATCTTAAAAGGGGGGTAATGTTCCAAATGAAGCGCTTAATCGTTACCGACAGCACCGCCGATTTGCCCGAGGAGATCGTCAAGAAATATGGCATCAGAGTGATGCCCGTCAACGTCATTCTCGACGGCAAGACACACAAGGACGGTGTGGATATTACCCGTGCCGATTTTTATGCGAAATTCTACAACTACCAGTCCATGTCCACCGAGCCCATTCGCTACGAGGATTACGCCCTGGAATTCCTCCAGATGATCCAGGCCTATGACGAGATGATCATCATCCACTGTAGCGGGCATCTGTCCGACACGGTCAACGTGGCCAAGCGGGTTAACGAGGAGTTCGGCGCGCATTCCAATTGCCGGGTCCAGGTGATCGATTCCAGGCTTTGCAGCATGAGCATGGGGATGGTGATCATTGCTGCGGCCCAGGCCAGCGCCAAAGGATGTTCGTTTGAAGAGGTCCTGGCAGTCATCGAAAAGACCAAGGACAGGCTGGGCAACTATATGGCGGTGCCGACACTGAAGTATCTGAGAAAAGGGAAAAAAATAGGGGGGTTCAAAGCCCTGTTCGGCCTGGCCCTGGGAGTAAAACCCGTCCTTGCCTTCGATGACGGTCGTCTGGTGGTCAATACCAAACTGTTCGGCAAGCAGAAAAACATGATTCTCAGCATGATGGACACCATCAAGGCGGATGTCGGCGCTCACCCGATCACCCTGTCTATTATCTATTCCGGTGACGAAAGCCTGGTGAAAAACCTAAAGGATGTTTTTTCCTCAACATTCGACTGCCGGGACGTATACATCGCACGGTTCGGACCGGCCATCTCCATCAACACCGGTCCCGACAGTTATGCGGTAATGTTCATCAAACATTAAAATACCGAGAGGGAAGGCCGTTGAGCGGTGTTCCCTCTCGGTATTTGTGACATTTCTTTTACAGTTTGCCCATTGTCCGGCGATTCCTATTGCATTAACTGAAAGGTATGCGAGCCGTTCTATCATTTGCACTGGGCTTGTGGGTGTTCGGAACCACAGCACTGTACACACTGCTGGTTGTTCCACCCATTCTGGCTGCGGCGGTGTTTTCCCGCGGCGGCCGGGCACCGTTTTTCTTCGGTCGCCTTTGGAGCTGGATGCTACTGAAAACCCACCGGGTCCGGGTCGTCGCCATTGGGGGAGAACTGCTGCAGCCGGATCACTCCTACGTGTTTATTTCAAACCATGCCAGCCATCTGGACTCTCCGGCCATCGCCCTCAGCCTGCCCCATACGCTCCGATTCATCGGGAAGATGTCCCTTTCCCGAATTCCGTTTTTTGGCTGGGCCACCCGTCGCATCGGCATCATCTATATCGATCGCAATGATCCCGAAAACGCCCGCCGTACCCTGAGCACTGCGGGAGCATCGCTCACCGGCGGTGTGAGCACCCTATTTTATGCAGAAGGGACACGCACAACAGACGGCCGGTTGCAGCCGTTTAAAAAGGGCGGCGTCATGCTGGCCCTGAAGACCGGTCTTCCCATCGTACCGATCACCGTTGTGGGCAGCCGCACCCTGATGCCCAAACACGCCCTGCGGATTCGCCCGGGAACCATCCGTGTCATTATCGGTCCGCCCATCGAAACCGTTGGCAAGAGCCCGGCGCAAAGAGATGCGCTCATTGAAACCGTCCGCGCGCACATCCAAGACACCCTGCACCGATATCCCCACGATCAGGACGCCCCATCACCCGCCATGATTCCGGCAGCTTCCCCGGAAGGCACAACCGCCTGACTCTGATTGTTTTTATAAAACTGAAGTGCTCGGCGCCCGCAGAGGTCTTTGGCTGCTGTCTGCAGCGGCACACCACTGCCTCGTGCGCTCAAGGATGCGGCAGTTAAGCCCGCTGAATGCGTTTGACTCCATGACCGAGGTGGTTTATGGCTGAAAGCCATCTCAAAACAGAAGGAGTTTCCATGTTCGAAAACGAACTCGACAAGCTGAACCTGAAAGTGGATACCACCAACATGTATATGGAGGAAGGCTTCACCGATTTGAAAGTCGCCTCCATCCGGAGATTGACGCCAATAAAGGCCGACGGGACGCCGGATCCAAGCCGAACGCCGATTTTTGTCGGTACCACCCAATTGCTCACCCCTGAAGGGCCGCTGCCCATCCAGGCGCCCCTGATGGCCAATTCGCTGCAGGAAGCCCTCGAGGTGTTTGCCGACGCGATGAAAAAAGCGGTGGCGGACATGATGCAGGAGGCCCGGCGGATGAAGCAGGACGAGGCGTCCCGGATCATTGTTCCAGGCAGGGGATAACCGCGTTTCTTGTCGTCGATTGTCATTGCCAAACTTAGGGAGTGTTGCCGTGTCGTATCTGGAGTTCACTCGCCGGGAGTTGCTGGCGCGTTGGCTGCCGGCCGGCATTATCGGCTTTTGGCGTTGGGGCGGTGATCCTATAAGCCTGATGGCCATGGGCGCCAACGCCCTTCCGGATGGCATCCATCGGGCGGAAGGCCGCGTTACGGTCAATGATCGACCGGTAAGCGTGGGCGCTCCGGTGGCATCCGGTGATTTGGTCGGCACCGGTGCGGCAAGCAGTGCCGTAGTGGTGCTGGATCAAGCGGTGTATTTGGTGCGCGAGCAGACCCGCGTGGTCGTGACCGTCGGCAGCAAAGACAACGCCGTGCGCGCCGTCATTCGGGTTCTCAATGGTCGGTTGCTGTCCGTCTTCGGTGGGGGACAGCACCGGGTCACGACGGATACGGCCGTCATCGGCATTCGCGGCTCCGGGCTCTATATCGCAACGGATTCGCAGCGCACCTATGCTTGCACCTGCTACGGGACCGCCCGGATCCAGGCCGTTGGTGATCCCGGCATTGGAGAAACCGTGCAAACCCGTCACCATGAAGCCCCCCGGTTCATATACGGCCAGGGGCACTCCCAACGGATCACGCCGGCACCGGTCATTGACCACACCGATGCCGAATTGATTATGCTCGAGGCCTTGGTGGGACGCCGACCGCCGTTCATGGACAACCCTTCCGGTTACAAGTACTGATTCTCGCCAATCCTGCGGGGGTGCCGTGTGATGTCTCGCCACGCAATCACTGGCGGGGCAACCGCGTTTCAGGGCCATCACCGTTTCCATTATTGACAGCCTTCCGGTGGCGAAGCATCTTTCATGACAGTCTGAGTAAATCCCATATCGTGTATGCGTTCAGGGAGCTGATCATGAATACGTTTTCTACTCACCGGTGGGCGGTGCTGGGTGCCCTGCTGCTGGCCACCGCCTGTACCACTACCGGCAAACCGGCGGCGTCCGTTCCATCGGCCGCCACCATTGCCGAAGAAAACGACGCCATTCGTCCGGTGGTGGAAAAACTCGCCGTCAATGTCCGTGAGCTCAGGGTGGTGTATGACGATCTTCACATTCTTGCCCGAGGCGCGATTAGTGGCGCTGATCCGGACCGTCAATTGGACTACGTGCAAAAGGTCTATCTATACGTGAACGCGGCACTGCTTGTGGCAGAATATCAGTATAAAATGTTGTCCGTGCTCAATTACGTCAAAGATGCCCGTCGGACAGACTATCTGACCTTGCGCGCCCGGGGGCTGGACGAGGCGATCAGCCGCATGAAGGAAACCATCATATTTATGACCCTATACGACGCCTTCATTATTAATCCAAAAGTGACGGCCACCATTGCCCGGACCCAGGCTCTGATTCAGGGCAACATCTATCTTTATGACCAGCTGCTGGATATATTGCAGCCCTTGGTGCACCCTGCCGGCGCATTTACCCTTGACCCATATGCCCCTATTTAGAGTACCTGTCAGAATAATGTTCCGTTTCATCGCCAAGATCCTATCGGGATCGATATCGATGTGTTCCAAGGTCGATACCGATACCGATTTCGATGTTCACCATGAGTTGTTGTGCAAACGGAGTGTATTTATGACAATGGCTATTAATGCACACAACATGCACAAAAAATTATTGACTTTTCACCACATGTGGTGGCATAAGCCAAGCGCGCTTCATGCACTGCTTCTTCTGCCTCTGTTCTGGGTATTTTCTGAGCTCGCTTTCCATCGGATTCGCTAAAGCGCAAACTTCGAAGCCTCCGTGCCTCAACGGCCGGGGGCTTCGCTTTTTTAGGGGCTTTAAAAAAAGGGTGGGTGGCTCATAGGGGGTGAGCCACCCGGAGGTTAGAGATGAAAAAAGCAGGTATTTGTAAAACAAGGCAACTGGCGTTACCTTGCAAATAAATTAAAACAGCCATGACGCGTGTCAAGCGGTTGCTTTGGTATTTATTTGTTTTCATCATTGACCCGGAGCGTTTCCCTATACTACCGATCACGATCCCATAATCCACCATTTGTAAATGGATCCCGACGATTCCGGCCATAACCTGGGCATTGTTTACAAGGAGTGATGACATGACCGATCGTTTCTTCAGCAGGCGCAATCTGGATTTCTTGCTCTATGAAGTGTTCGATGCCGAAGCCCTGACCCGATTTGATTATTACGGAGACCATACCCGGCAGGGGTTTTCCATGGTTCTTGACGCCGCGGCGTCCCTGGGCGCCGACCTGCTGCATCCCTGTCTGACGGAAATGGACGAGCACTCCGCCTTTCTGGAAAACGGACGGGTGGCGGTCCATTCCGTTGTTCGCAAGTTTCTCAAGGAATGCGGCAAGGGGGGATGGATCGGTGCAAGCTTTCCGTACGATCATGACGGTGAGCAGTTGCCGGATATGGTGACCTCGGCCTGTCGCTTCATCTTCGCTGCGGCCAATTACTCGGCCAGTGTGTTTCCCGAGCTTTCCGCCGGCGCGGCGCATCTGGTCACGACCTTTGGCAGCAAGGCCCTGGTGGACGCGACCGTTCCCCATTTGCTGGCGGGGCGATGGCAGGGGACCATGGCCCTCACCGAGCCGGAGGCGGGCAGCTCCCTTTCCGATGTGGCCACCATGGCGGTGCCTACCGATGACGGACGCTACCGGATCCAGGGGCGAAAGGTGTTTATCAGCGCCGGGGATCATGATGCGGTTGAAAATGTGGTCCATCTTCTGCTGGCGCGGATCCAGGGCGCTCCGGCCGGCACCCGGGGGATTTCCCTGTTCGCGGTCCCCAAACTGAGAACGGAAAACGGAAAACGGGTCCCCAACGATGTTACCGTCAGCCAGGTCTTTCACAAACTCGGCTACCGCGGCGCGCCCATCACCGAGTTGAGCCTGGGCGAGCATGACGATTGCCTGGGCGATCTGGTGGGCCCCCCCCACCGGGGCTTGTCGTGTATGTTTCAAATGATGAACGAGGCCCGTATCGGTGTGGGCCTGGGGGCGACGGCGATTGCCTCGGCGGCCTATTATGCCGCCCTGGACTATGCCAGAGGCCGCCGTCAGGGCCGAAAACCAGGAGAAAAGGATCCCGCCTGCCCGCCGATGGCCATCATCGAACACGCCGATGTTCGGCGTATGCTGCTGTTTCAGCGGGCGGTGGTCGAGGGCAGTCTGGGGCTGCTGCTCCAGTGCTGCCATTATTCGGACACGGCGCATGCAGGACCGGCAGGCGAACGTGAGGACGCCGGTATGCTGCTTGATCTGCTCACACCCGTGGCCAAATCCTACCCTTCGGAGATGGGGGTGCTGGCTGTGAGCGCGGGGCTCCAGTGTCTGGGAGGATATGGGTATTGCAGTGATTTTCCCCTCCAGCAGTACTACCGGGATGTTCGCATTCACCCCATCCATGAGGGTACCACCGGAATTCAGGGCATGGACCTGCTCGGGCGAAAGGTGTTCATGCACGACGGCAGAGCCCTGGCCCTGCTCGCGGATGCCATGGGCGTCACCATGGCCGCGGCCGAAGGCCGCGGCGCGTTGGCCGATCACGTCAGGGCACTGCGCGATGCCCGGGAGCGTCTGGCCACCGTCACCCAGCATCTCCTCGGGGTGGCCATGACCCGGGGCCCGGAGGTATTTCTCGCCGACGCCACACTATACCTCGAGCTCTTCGGCATCACCGTCGTGGCATGGCAGTGGCTGAAACAGGCCGTGGTCGCCGACAGCGCCCTGGACACGAACCGTGCTGACGGCGCGCGCCGGTTTTATCTTGGCAAACGGTTCACGTGCGATTATTTTTTCGCCTATGAACTGCCTAAGACATTGGGGCTGGCACAGCGCCTCACCGATGAGCGCGCCCTCACCACGCAGATGTCGTCGGATTTGTTTGATGACTGACACCGGATAAGGAGATGCCATGAAGATACTGATCTGCGGCAAGGGCGGCAGCGGCAAGAGCACGACGGCGGCCATGATGGCCCTGGCATTTCACGACATGGGGCGACAGGTGCTGGTGGTGGATGCCGACGATTCCAACCAGTGCCTGCACCGGCTGTTGGGGTGCCCGCGGCCGATGTCCATTATGGACGATCTGGGCGGCAAGCCGGGATTTCGAGATCGGGTGTCAAGCGCGGGCGCAACGGTTTTTCATGCCCCAACAGAACCAGTGGATCTGCCGGCGTCCGTCGTGCCGCAGCGGCCAAATCTGAGTCTGGTATCAGTGGGAAAGATACACCATTTCGGCGAAGGGTGCGCCTGTCCCATGGGGCGGCTTTTCGGAATGCTCTTTGACCGGTTGCACACCCCGCCCGGGACCGTGGTGCTGGTGGACACCGCCGCCGGGGTGGAGCATTTCGGCCGCCGCCTGGACGGCGCCGTTGACCGCTTGGTGGCCATCATCGATCCGAGCGGGGAGTCTCTTGAAATGGCGGGACGATTTGCGGCGCTGGCCGCCGAAGCGGGAAAACCCCTTTCTTTTATCCTTAACCGGGTTGACCCTGATGTTGCCGGAATAATGGCCGATCACGTGCCTGCCGGTCAGTTGCTGGCGAAGATCCCCGTCGACCGGGAGGTGATGATGGATAACCTTCTCGGGAACCCGCTGACTCACGCGTTGCCGGAGGTGGCGGAAGCCTGCCGGTGCCTGCTCGATGAACTGCCGGCGGCAAAGATGGGGGGGCGGCCCTCCCCGTTTCGCACCCTGTGAGCGGCCTGCCCATGGCGCCGATGCATATCGCTTTTTTCATCACGGCCCATGGTTTCGGCCATGCCGCACGCGCGGCAGCCGTCATGGCAGCCGTCCGCCGCATCTACCCGGCCGCGCTCATCCACGCTTACACGACCGTCCCGGTCTGGTTTTTTGACCATGTCGATACGGGGCCCGTCACCATCCGGCACCTGGAAACCGACGTCGGGATGGTGCAGAAAAACCCACTGGAAGAAGACCCTGCCGAAACACTCCGGCGATTGAACGCGTTTTTCCCGGTTGCCGACAGCTATGCCCGGGGCCTGGCCGAGGAGTTGACCCGCGAGGGGGTGAGCCTCGTGGTGGCGGACATTGCACCGGTGGGCATCGTTGCCGCGGCCTTGGCCGGTATCCCGTCGGTGCTGATCGAGAATTTTACCTGGGACTGGATTTACGCGCCGTACATCCGTCGCTGGCCCGGTTTCGAGCGACACATCGCTTATCTGGCCCGCGTGTTCGACCGGGCGGACGTCCGGATTCAGGCGGCGCCGGTCTGCCGTCCGGTTCCCTGTCAGCTCACCGTGTCGCCGGTGAGCCGTGAGGCGCGAACGCCGCCCACTGAGATCCGCGCCAGATTGGGGATTGACGATGAAGAGCGCATGGTGCTGTTGGCCCTTGGGGGGACCCCGGTCACCGGGGACATGTTGTCCGCCATCCGGGTTCCGAAGGGATTTCGCCTGGTGGCGCCCGGCGGACCGGAAAACCTGGCGCAGCTGCTGCGCGTTGTGCGGCTTCCGGCAAATTCGGGATATTATCACCCGGATTTGATCCGCGCCGCCGATGCTGTTATCGGAAAAGCCGGCTACAGCACCATGGCCGAAATTTATCGCTACGGGGTGCCGTTCGGGTTCGTATCGCGGCCTCATTTTAGGGAAGCCCCCATTATGGAGGCCTTTATCACGGCTGAATTGGGGGGACGGCTGATTTCGGAGGAGATGTTTCAAGGTGGAAACTGGCGTCGCCTCATGGCGGATCTCGTGGAGATGCCGCCACGGACGGCAGCGGCCGAAAACGGTGCGGATACCATTGCCCGTTTTCTTGTGTCCCGGTTCGGCTGCAGCAGGATCCGCCGCGTCACCGCCGGGTGAGCATCTGTTCGAACTGACGACGGCTGTCGGCCAGGCGGCGCCGGTCCGGATCAAAGACTTCAAAAGTGACCGTGTCATCGTAGCCCAGCGCGACCAGCCGCCGGGCCAGCGAGGGGAAATCCACCTTGCCGTCACCCATCGGCAGGTGTTCGTCGCCTTTACCGGAGTTGTCGCTGATGTGTACGTGGGCCAGGCGATCGGCGAACCGGTCGAGAAAGGCCAGCAGGCGGCGGCCTCCCGGGGAGCGGATATTGGCGTGGCCGGAGTCCAGGGTCAGCCCCAGCTGCGGAAATCGGCTGAATATGGGCAGGTATTCATCGGGTTCGAAAAACGCCCCGTAAGCGGGGAACATGTTCTCGATGCACAGTTTCAGCCCGGCGGCGGCGCCGGCCGCCGCGATGGCCGCGATGCTCTCCATGGCATGCGCCTTTGCCGCGGGCAGGACATGGCTGCCCATCCCCCGGATGAGGCCCGGGTGAAACACCACTTTTTCGGCACCCAGTTCACCGGCTGTTTCCAGTGAGTCGAGCATTTCAGCCACCGAGGCCAGCCGGATGCGGTCGGTGAGATCGGCAGTGTGCACAAAGGTGGGCAGGTGACAGACCAGACCCATGCCGGCATCGGCAAGCTGGGACCGAATGCGGCCACAGCCCAGCCGCAGTTGGCTGAAATGGGCCATGGGCGGGTCCATGGCCAGCTCCAGGTAGTCGAATCCCAGGGCGGCGAAAGTGCTGATTTCCTCGGTCACCGGCATGATGGGAAAGTTCATGGCGCCGTATCGCATAGCATTTCCTAACTAGTGTCCATCCATGGGAAGCCGCTTGCTCCCTCTCTCTTGATGGGAGAGGGCTGGGGTGAGGGTGACAACCCGCCGGCAACAAGAGATCATCTGATACCGACCCGCCCCTCCCCTGTCCCCACCCACCAGGGGAGGGGTATTTAAGGAGCCGCAATTATGTTCATCGCATTCATCAGGACCCGAGCGCAACGGTTTCTTTTTCTGGGTGTGTTTCTGGCGATCGTCGCTGCAAGCATCTCGGCGGCTTCAGCAGCCGGGGTGGACGTTACGCTGCTCTTTTTCAACGACCACCACGGGCATTTGAGCCCGTTCGAGCTGAAAACGGATGGGGCCGGGCAATCGGTGGGGGGCATGGCGCGCATCGCCACGTTGGTGCGGCAGGTGCGCGAGGAGAACGCGGCTGCCGGCGTGCGGACCGTGCTGGTGGTCGCCGGTGACATCCTCCAGGGAACACCGCTGTCCACCGTGTTCAAGGGACAGGCGGATGTGGCCTGTTTCAATGCCATGGGGGTGGATGCCGTCACCGTGGGCAATCACGAGTTCGATTTCGGTCTCGATAATTTCAAGGCGCTGGTGCAGCAGGCCCGGTTTGTGTTTATGAGCGCCAATATCCGGTGGAAAGACGGTGGCCGCCCGCTGGTGGCCGCCGGTCAGCGCATCGCGTTGGGAGACGGGCTCTTTATCCATTTCATCGCCGTGACCACACCCGAGCTGCTGACATTGACGCGGCCAGAATATGTCGCGCCGCTATCGGTGGCGGCGCCTGTTTCCGTGGTGCGGGACGCCGTGGATCGGATCCAGGGCAAAGGCCCCGTCGTACTGGTGTCCCACAGCCGGCACCGAACCGATATCGCCATCGGTTCGGCCGTCCCGGAACTGGCGGCCATCATCGCCGGCCATGACCACCTGCTGTTCGATCCGCCCCGGCACGCGGGCAGTGTTCCGGTATACCAGGCCCTGGATTACGGGCGCTACCTGGGGCGCCTTGACCTGCGTGTCGATTCGGCCACCGGACACGCAACGACCCAGTCGTGGCGCTATATCCCCATTACCGCCGATATCCCCCCGGATCCGGAGGTAGCGGGCATTATCGCATCCTACGAGGGCCGATTGGGCGCGCAGTTCAAGGAGACGATCGGCGAGGCAGTGGTGGATCTGGATGCGGCGCGGGCAACTGTCCGTTTTGGCGAAACCAACTGGGGGGACCTGGTGGCGGACGTGGTGCGGACCTATTCCGGGGCTCAGATCGCCCTGGTCAACAGCGGCGGTCTTCGGGCCAGCATTTACAAGGGGCCCATCACCGTGGAATCCATTTTCAGGGCACTGCCGTTCACTAACGAAATCGTGATTTTGGAAGTGACGGGCGCCACGCTGCGAGCGGCCCTGGCGCGTTCAGTGAGCCCGGCTCGCGAAGATGAAGACGGCGGCTTTCTGCAGGTGTCAGGGCTGCGTTTTCGCATCGAGGGCAAGGCACCGGTGGACATCCGGATTGGCGACGGGCGGCAGCCCCTGGCAGACGGCCAAACCTACCGGGTGGCCGTACCCGATTACCTGGCATCGGGGGGAGATCAATACACCATGTTCGCAGGGTTGCCCCGCCTGGATACGGGGCTCCCCTTGCGCGATATCGTCGTGGAGGATATCCGTCGGAAAGGACGGATCGCGCCGGCGGTGGACGGACGCATCGCGCGTGGCGCCGAATAAATGACGGGTTGCGTTACCGGCGGGCGGCAAAATATGCCATGCTCTGCTCGATAATCTGCCGGCGGGCCCCCGGGTCGCCTTCGAAGTTCAGGCAGTTGCGCGCCGCATCGTAGCGCACCCGGCACTGATAGCGCTTGGCAACGCTGTCCATGATTTTTGATATGATTTTCAGGTTGCTGACGTGTCTGTTGATTTTTACGGCGTTCATGATTTCCAGCTCCCGATGACCTGCTTGGCCGCCGGCGCCCGGCGGTTGTATTCAATGTTGCCACGAGAGCAAAGCAAACCGCGTGCCAGGTGTCGGGGTGCTGCATCGGGTGTGAACCACGAAGCTCACGAAGTGCACGAAGAATAACCTAAAAAACAAGTGGGATAGAAAACCGTTGTGTCCTTCGTGGCGATCAAAAACATCTGGGGTTACAAGGCGCCGGCACTGTTACCTGAGTTTTGTGCATAATCAGGTAGTGCAATTTCTGGCCGCCATTCAGAACCGGGCAATAGGCTGCACGGCCACCGGGATGCGGCGATTGCCCACCCCGGGCGCATATGATAGTGCACTCGGGCGTTTAACGGATGACTGACGGTCAGAAAAATGACACGAAAGGAAGGCTGTTATGAAAGATGCAAACTACATGGCCATTGCGGAAAAGGCCATGGGGCAGATTCAAAAGGGTGCTTTTTTGACGGTGGCGGCGGAAGGAAAATTGAACACCATGACCATCGGCTGGGCCACCATCGGGTTTTGCTGGCGAAAACCGGTGTTCATGGTTGCCGTCCGCGATTCGCGCCACACCTTCACCCTCATGGAAAAGGCCCCTGACTTTACCGTGTCGGTGCCGGCCACCCCCATGAAGGACGAGATCATGTTCTGCGGCACAAAAAGCGGGCGCGATGTGGACAAGTTCGCCGCCCTCGGTATTACCACCGCCGAGGGCCGCCAAGTGGCCTCTCCCATCATCGACATCCCCGGTATCCACCTGGAGTGCCGCATCATCGTGAAGACGCCCATGGACCCGGCATTGATGGCGGGCGATCTTGAATCGCTGTACCCTGAAAAGGACTACCACACCCTTTATTTCGGCGAGATCATGGCCTGCTATGAAACATAGGGGCAAAGGGTCCGAGGGCCCAAGGGTCCGAGTGAAAACCAAACAAGAAAACGGAAAGATACGTCTGCAGGCACTACCCTTTTAAACCGCCTGCAGTGGGTTTGCATGTTGAGCGTGTTACTAACATGCTGCCTGGGCCGGCTGCCAACCGCCGGGATACCGCATGACGCCCAATGCCGTCACTCGACCCCTTGGACCCTTGAACCCTTTTCTCCATATGACCTGGAAAAGAACCACATTATTGAATAGTGCCGCAGGCCACCCGCGCGCCGCCGCCGCCCAGCGGCGCGGGGATGTCGGAATAATTGTCGCCGCTGGCATGAATCATCAGGCTGCGGCCCTCAAAATCTTCCGGTTTGAGCCGCGGGGCCAGGACCGGCAGAGTGGCTGTGCCGTCAGCCGCGACGGTGAGCGCCGGCAGGTCCCCCAGGTGCCCGGCGCTGTATGGGCCCAGGTGTTTTCCCGTCTTGCCGGGGTCGTAGTGGCCGCCGGCCGCCAGCGCCGGCACCTTTTTGCCGTCCTTTTCACCGGGTTCACAACTGGGATTCTCATGAAGGTGAAACCCGTGGATGCCGGGGGAGAGCCCCTTGAGATTCGGGGTCAGCAGGGTGCCGTAGGGGGTTTTGCTGATTTGAATCGTTCCCACCGGCTGGCCGATTCCAGCGGTAGTGACAGCGTTCATCGCGACGCCCGCTTTTTCTTCACAGGCCGCCGCTCCCATTAGCATCAGTCCGATACATGCCAGTAAAATCAGTTTTTTCATCATGTTTCCTTTCGATACCATCCGTTGGTAGGATTTCTTGTATTGATAAACATAACGCAGGACGCTCTTTGTGCAATCTGTCAGAGCGCCACGCGTCGCCATCGATGCGTGAGCACGGGGGCAGGAAACAATTTTGTCCATCATTGTGAAAAATTGTGTAACCATTGAGCGCAACCCGAAGCGGCCAAAGGAGAATGCATATGGAAAACACCGTCGCTGTCATGCGATGTGAGGACTACGACCGGGCTTGAAGAAGCGCGCCGCGCCTGGTAGTCTGTTCCTGTTTTTTTCAGATCGCCTCACCGAGGATTTGAACAACGGCAGATTACGATAGCGGAGCGCAAATGCAACGCGACATCAGACGAAAAGACCGGGTGCTTGAAACGCCATTGGCACAGGCGCTGCTCGAAAACGGGGAATACGGCGTGCTGTCCACCTGTGGCGGCGATGGTCAGCCCTACGGCGTACCGGTGAACTATGCCGTCATGGGAACCGACATCGTGATCCACTGCGCCACGGCCGGACACAAAGTGGAAAATATCGCCGAAAACCCGAAGGTCAGCTTTACGGTGGTGGGAAAAACTGAGCTCCTGCCGGAAAAATTCGCCACCCGGTATGAAAGCGTCATCGCGTTCGGGCGCGCATCTTTTATCGATGACCCGAATCTCAAGCGGGACGGCCTCAGGGCGCTGGTGGCCAAGTATGCCGCCGATCATATTAAAGCCGGTGATGACTACATCGAGACGCTGATAGACAAGACGCGCGTGATTCGTGTGGCCGTGGACCGGATCACCGGCAAGGCCAGACGGTGATGCAATCGCAGCGGCCCAAAGCGGTCATGCCTGAAGTCATACGGCCCTTTATCGATGCCGTTGCCGAGAGTCCGTCGCGATTGGCCGAGTTGAACCGCCAGGGCCGAACACTCGTCGGTTATTTTTGCACCTACACCCCCATAGAACTGATCCACGCCTGCGGCATGGTGCCGGTGCGCATCACCGGAGAGCCCGGCGCCGTTGAAAAGGCCTACGGCCTGGCGCCGGATTTCATCTGTCCCTTCATGAAGCGCGCCCTGGAAAAAGCGATGGATGGGCAGTACGCGTTTCTTTCCGGGCTGGTACAGGGTTACACCTGTGATGTGGCCTGCGGCATGGTGAACATTTGGGCGGAAAACATCGGGGGCAACCTGTACCGGGCGCTGCCGATGCCTTACAACGACACGCCCGAATCCAGAGACTATCTCACCGCGGAATACATGGCCTTTGTCGGGCAGGCCGTGGCTGCCGGTGGCCGCTTCAGCCCGGAGCGGCTATCGGCCTCGCTGGATCTTTATGCCGGCATCCGGCGGCGGGTGCTGAAGCTTTTCGCACTGCGCGCGCGGGGCGCCCTGCCGCTGTCGGCGGCTGATTTTCACGCCGTGGTCCAGGCCGGGTTTGTCACCCCACCGGAGGCTTTTACAGCCATGCTGGACAGCCTGCCGGTGGATGATGAATCGGTTTGCGCCGCGGTGCCGGCCAGCGGAATGCCGGTCCTCGTAACCGGCAGTCTTGTGGAATCGACCGCCGTGCTGACGGCGCTCGAAGCGGCGGGCGCCCGCATCGTTGCCGATGATCTGTGCACAGGCTACCGTCATTTCTCACCGGCCGACGGCGCCGGGGCCGAGCCGATGGACCGGCTCGTCGACCGGTATATGCGCCGGTTTCCCTGCCCGTCCCGGAGCCGGGCCGAGGAGCGGCTGCCGCGCATTCTCGATCTGGCGGCGCGCTCCGGAGCCAGGGGCGTGGTGTTTCTTTTGCAGAAGTTCTGCACGCCCCACCTGGCCGATGTGCCGCCCCTCACGGATATGCTCCGGGAAAAAGGGATTGCCAGCCTGCTGCTGGAAATGGATGAAACCTGGCAGGTGGACGGCCGGATCCGCACCCGGCTGGAAGGGTTTTTTGAAATGCTCCAGGCGTGACAGGCAACGGGTGAGTTCTATGGAGAAGCAGCGAAAATCGACCAAACGGCTTGCCGCGGCCAGAGAGCTCAACCGGGTGGTGGGCGAGTACTACCTGGAATGCGCCGCCGCCAAAGATGCGGGCCGGCCCGTGGGGTGGATGCCGCCCATGAACGGAGCCATCGAGATTTTCTACGCCATGGACCTGCAGCCGGTCTTTCCCGAAAACTGGTCGCCGGTCTGCGCCGCCTTCGGCCTCACCCCGGCCAATTTCGAGGTGAGCGAGAATATGGGCTACTCCAGGGATCTGTGCGGGTATCTGAGAAACATCATCGGGTATGTCCACGGTCCCATGACAGACCCGAATGCGCCGCTGGGCGGCCTTCCGGCGCCGGATCTGCTCATCTCACCCGGCGGCGGGTGCGTGCCGGTGATGAAGATATTTCACGCCCTGGAGCAGCGCTTTCCCGATGCCAGGGTTTTTAAGGCGGACCTGCCGCAGGTGGCGGTGGAGAGCGTCCGGGACCATCACGTGGCCTATGCGGTCCGCGAGATGGAGCGCCTCATCGCATTTTTGTCCGAGGCCACGGGCCGCGTCCTCGACCCGGAACGGCTGCGGGCCGTGGTGGCGCTCTCCGATCAGGCCTGCGCCCTGTGGGATGAGATCATGAGCTTTCGCAGCGCGGTGCCGGCGCCGTTTTCAGCGGCCGAAATCGGCATCATGTTCGTCATGGTCACCCGGCAGGGGACCCAGGCGGCCGTGGATTTTCTTACAAAGGTGCGCGACGAGGTGCGCGAGCGGGCCGATGCCGGCACCGGCGTCATCGAAAAAGAGCAGCTGCGGCTGTTCTGGGACAATATCCCGCTCTGGTACAACCTGGGGGTTTTCAATTATTTCGAGAAGGCCGGCGCCGTGGTGGTGGCCGAAACCTATTCGGCGGCCTGGTCGCTTCGGCTCGATCCGGACAATCCGCTGGAGTCCCTGGCGCTCAAGAGCCTCAAGTCCTATCCAATGGTTTCCTGCGTCTCTCTGGCCAATCGAAAAGAAATGGTCCTCAAAGCCTGCCGGGAGTACCACATCGACGGTGTGGTCTTTCACCGAAACCGCTCCTGCGTGCCCATCAGCCTCGGCCAGATGGATATCCGGCGGGCGCTGGAGACCGAACTGAATATTCCCTCGGTGATCATCGATGCCGACCACATGGATGACCGCAATTTTTCCCAGGCCCAGTTCGAGACCCGGGTGGATGCTTTCCTGGAGATGCTGCACCAGAGAAAAGGGTGAAAGTCGAAGGGTTGCGCCTATACGGCTTAACAGCGACAAGGGGCCGAGGGGCCAAGGGTTCAAGTGACGGCATTGGGCGTTATAAAGTACTCTTGCGGCAGGACGCCGATCCCGGCAGCATGTTACCTGTGAGATAAAATCGCACCCAAAGAAACCGGTCCAACGCTTTACGGGCCGCAGACGTATTTTACTGTTTTCTTAGTTGTTTTTCACTCGACCCCTTGACCCCTTGAGCCCTCGGACCCTTGGTCCCTATCCATAGACCAACTCTTTGGAAGATGATCCAAAAGAAAATTATCTCTTATAGAAGGTAAAATAATGCCACACACGATCAACCGGATATTCATCGAAAACGCCGGGCAGTTTTCAGACGACGTGATCATTCACTGGAAACCGGCGCGCGGCGGCGCTTATGAGGAGATGACCTGGGGGGCGCTGGCGGACGCGGCTTTTGGTTTTGCCGCAGGGCTAGAGGACCTCGGGCTCGCTCCGGGAGACCGCCTGGCCATTATCGCCTTCAACCGGCTTGAATGGATCATCGCCGATCTTGGGGCGCTGCTGGCCGGGGGCGTGGATGTGCCCATCTACCACACCAGCACGGCCGAGCAGTGCCGTTACGTGCTTCATGACGCCGGGGCCCGGTTCGTGGTGGTCGAAGACGCAGCGCAGCTTGAAAAAGTGCTTTCCAGTGCTGACGGCCTGCCGGCGCTGGAGCGTATCATATTGATGGACGGTCCATCACCGGTCGAGGACCCGCGCGTTCTGACCTTTGAAGCCGTTCTGGCCGCCGGAACGGCAGCGGGCTCTTCACGGCGCCGGGCCATCACCGACAGCGCCCTGGCCGTCAGGCCCGAGCAATTGGCCACCCTGGTCTACACCTCGGGCACCACCGGACCGCCCAAGGGGTGCATGGTCAGCCACGGCAACGCCGGCTTTGTGCTGGCGTCCATCGATCAGATGCACGCCATCGAGAGTCGAACCAACATTTCGCTGCTGGTTCTCCCCCTGTCGCATTTTTACCCCCGCGTATCCGGCTACTATTTCAACCTTTACAAGAACATTCCCCTGGCCATCGGCGAATCCATCGACACCCTGGCCGCAGACATTCAGGCGATTCGGCCCACCTATTTTTGCTGCGTGCCGCGGATTCTGGAAAAGGTCAGCGCCAGGATCACGGGCGCCGCCGGGCAGGGGGGGGGGGCTGCGCCGGTTCATTTTCAACCGGGCTATCGCGGTCGGCAGGGTCAGGGCCATCTGCCAGCGGATCGGGCGGCCGGCGCCGCTGATCCTGATGTTGCAGTTCCGGCTGGCCAAGGCCCTGGTCTTTGACAAAATCCGGCAGCGCCTGGGCGGGCGGCTCGATTTCGCCGTTTCGGCCGGTGCGCCCCTTTCCGCCGAGGTGGGCGAATTCATCAACGCCCTGGGCATTCGGGTCATCGAATTCTACGGGCTCACCGAGACGCTGGGCGGTACTATGACCACGCTGGACGCCTGCCGCTACGGCACCGTGGGAAAAGCCATGCCGGGTTTCGAGGTATCTTTGGCCGACGACGGCGAAATCCTGCTCCGGGGAAACAACTTCATGGGGTACTGGAACAACCCGGAAAAGACGGCCGAGGTGCTGGTAGACGGCTGGTGCCGCACCGGCGACGTGGGGCGCTGGGAAAACGGTTATCTGAAGATCACCGACCGCAAAAAGGACCTGATCATCACCTCCGGCGGGAAAAACATCTCCCCCCAGAACCTGGAGAACCTCATCATCAACAAAATCCCCCTGGTGAGCAACGCCATGGTCTACGGGGACGCCAAAAACTACCTCACCGTACTGCTCACTCTGGATCCGGCGGCGCTCGAAGCCTTTGCCGCGGCGAGAGGACTTGGTTTTGACACCGTTGCCGATCTGACCCGGCACCCGGATATCCGGCAGGCGATCCAGGAGGCCATGGACGGTGTCAACGCCGGCCTGGCCCGCTACGAGACATTAAAGAAATTTGAGATCCTGCATAGGGAATTCTCTCTGGAAGCCGGTGAGGTGACGCCCACCCTGAAGCTGCGGCGCGCAGTGGTCCGGGACAAGTACCGGGACCGCATGGAGGCCCTCTACGGGCCGGCGCCGACGGTCATCAATTGAGTTCACTCAAGGCATCTTGGGTTAATGTCTTGAGTTTGTCTACCCAGGCATCATTTGATCGGCCATCCATTGTTTTAAAGATCATGGCGCCGGTCCGGACATCGACGACATATAGTTTGACAATGATGAAGTCGCTTTGGTCGAACCATATGTTCAGTAAAATCGCCAGATCCGAATGCAGCTTTTTTGCCAAATCGATCACAATATCTTTTTGCGGTGATTTACTGGCATCGAAAAACGATTGTTTTTTCCACAGTGAAGCCACTTCTTTTTCGTACTCCGACGACTCAATCAGGGTCATGCCTCCAAAAAAGGGCGCGTCGTCTTCCTTAAATATGGCGCGCAGCTCATAATTTTTTCCCAACCTGATGGCCTGGCTAACGCCTTTGGTCATTAGGTTCTTCATCGGATTGGCATTGGACCAGTGAGTTCTTTGGTATTCTTTGAGAACAGGCAGCAGGGCTACCGGCAATCTGCTGTTGGCAATAGGTATGGACGCAGGGACCGGCTGGTGGGATGCAATTTGCAAGGGCTCTGATTTCGAGATTTGATCGGGCGGTAATGCCGTGGTGATCTTTTCTTTTTCCATCTCCAGACGTTCTTGTTCCAGTTTGAGCTTATCCAACTCCAGGGCCTGCCGCTGCGCCATGAGCTCTCTTTCCATTTCCAGCTTCTGGCGGTCCAGCTCGAGACGCTGCTTTTCAGCCTGGATGGCGGCCATCTGGTCGGCCTGGATAGCTTTCTGCCTGCTGGCAGCCTCTGCGGTCTGGCGCTCGGCCACGTGCCGGCGCTGTTCCTCTGCTCGGCGCTGCTGCTCGGCGACCCATGCCTGGTTGTAAAGAACGAACTGGCCGTCGCGGTCCATGGGGGTCTTCAGGCGCCCCACACTGGGCCGCTGACCGCCGATCTCGCTGACCGGCTTCCACACCCGCGTGTGAAAGAGGTTCTCCAGGTCCATGACCTCCCGGTCGTTTTCTTTGAGCGCCGAGATGAAATAAAAGGCAAAGAGGCTGTGACCCTCGGCGCCGCCGTCGGCCACCGGCTCGATGCCGCCGCTGCTGATGACTTGGCGCGATCGTTTGGCCGCTGCCTGCATGAGCTTGGTCTTGTAGTCGCCATCCAGGGTCATTAGGCTGGGCCCGCCACGGAGCATGGCGCCCGAGTAGCAGCTGTCGGCGATCACCACCACGTTCTTGGCGGTGACTTTCTCCGAGCTGAAGATGGCCTTCAGATAGCTGTTTGAGATCCAGGAGCTGGGGTTGTTGGCCTCGCCTTCCACGGGGATC
>JBDRRP010000023.1:0-6901 GCA_043825735.1 Pseudomonadota bacterium
TCCATGGCCAGGTCATCAATCGAGAACTCTTTTTCTCGCTTAATGTCGAGCTTGCCGAAATTCAGGTTTACCTGCTGCCATTTGCACCAGAAATAGATGATCTGGCGCTCGGCTTCGGATACGGCCTTTGCCTTCCGGGTCAGTACGCTGGTGAGCTGCTGGAACTCATAGCGCAGCGCAACGCCGCTTGAGACCTCGTTGTTGCTTTTGCGCTGGCCGTGCACGCCGGACAGGTGCGCCATGCGGAAAATCTCATCCACCTTTCTGTCCATCCACTTGAGCACCGCCTCAATCGGGTCCAAAACAACGGACTCCAGCCAATCCGGCTTTCCCGATTCGCCATCCTTGGGGTCAAATTGAAGAACCGACTTTTGCCCCACCGGCACGTCCTTGGCCTTTTTTCCGGTCGCTGTGTTTATGCTTATTTCGTAACCGGATTTTTTCGGATGCCGCAGCATGGGAAACGCTGCCCACTTGATGACCTCAGATCCGTGTGACAAATCCCGAACAAGGCTGGCCACGATAGGCGCAATGTCCTGAAGGTCGGATGCGCCAATGTTGGGGCTCGTTATGTCTCTGATGTTCGGGAGCCACACAAACGGGATTTCGCCGAGCGTGTTTGTGCCGTTATCAATAAGCTTGATCCCGTTGGAATCGGAATTTTCCCCCTTTTCCAGCCGTACCCGTTTATATGCTTCTGGCCAGTACAGCAGGTAGTCGCCGTCTTCCTCTCTGAGCTTGAGGTATTCAAGGCAGCGCCGGCCGGTCGCCGGATCCGTCCCGTAGCGCCAATCGAGGATGCTCTGCGCGCCATAGCCAGCCAGGTACGGATAGATGCCGTTGGCAATTTCCGCCTGCCGGGTGCTGAATCCATGCTTGGGTTTGATGAGCAGCATACCGAAGGTGCCCGTAATCGCTGCCCGGCGCTCCGCCTCATTCATGTAATCGTTCCAATCGGTGCCGGACTGGTCACAGTCTTTGCTGAACATATCCCACAACTCGTTATTGGCGAGCTTGGTTTCGTTGATGTTTCTGATGGGTGCCTTTTCGCAAAGGTAAAACGAGAAAAGATCGATGATGCTGCGCGCGTAGTTGAAGTTTACAGCCTCATCGCGCCGCGCCTTGAAGTTGGCCGCCGTCTCCCGGGGGTTTTTCCTGTTGATGACGTGCTGGATAAATGCACGGCCACCGTCATAGGTAAGGGTGAAAAACTGCCAATCCTCGATTCTTTCGGAATGCTTTTTGTGCAGTTTTTCCAACTCGATTTTTGTCACAACGTCTGTAGATTTCAATTTTGTCACCTCTATTTCCAGTGGATCATGTCAGGATCATCTTGGAGGAAAGGCTCCCCGGCCCATGATAAAAACTGCGATGTTGAGTCGACAGAGTCGTCTTCTTTCCAATTCGGGAAGTGAATCAAGGCGGTTTCATAGTCCACCAGCCATGGTGCGCGTTCCGGCAAAAACACCTTGCCGGATTCAAAAAAGGTCGTTACCCGCTGGAGCCGAATGATTTTGTTCGCGTCCGGCTCGATGGCTATTACCGGGATGTTCGTGTTCTTTTTCAGATCCTGGATAAGGCTCTGGCCGCTGGCCTTATCTTCGATGAGAAGCGGCACTTGGGCGCGGTTTACGCGGAAAGCCTCTACATTGCGCTCGTGCATCCTTTTTGCGGCGCTGATGAGATCGGGATACCCGACGCGCTTATTGAACATATAAAGCAGCCAGTAATCGTCGTTTTGTGTGATGCCCCATACCGTGCAGCAGCTTGGATCGTTTACCTCGTTTTCTTTGAAAGCCGTGTCCCAGGAGCATACGATCAGCTTAAAGCCCTTGAGCGCCGCTTTGCCGTCATCCATGGCGATGTGCCCGAGACTGTGCGCCCTGGTTTCTTCGGTCATCATCCGGACATCACGGTAGGTGTACCGCTGGAACCATTTATCCAGGACCATGCCGCCGGATTCCGGTACCGGACGCTGTTGGTAGAGCGCTGACCAGTCTCTCGATCCGAGCGTTTCTTTGATGCGTCTTAGCCTTGGAACGGGGTATTTTTCCGGCCACAGGGCTTCACCAGGTTCTCGCCCCAGGAGATCGCCGCTTTCGGCGATGGCCGGCAGGTTAATGATGCGCCAGTTTTCATGGGCCTTTTCGTCAAGCAGCCACCCGGCCAGATCGTAGTAGCTCCACCTGGTCATAACGAGGATGATGGCGCTGGTGCCGGGCATAAGACGCGTGTAGGCAACCGCCGTGAACCAGTCGCGCAGGCGGCGCTGCGCAATTTCGCTTTCAGCGTCCTCGCGGCCCTTGATAGGGTCATCGATAAGAAAGATGTTCGCCCCGCGGCCTGTGGTGCCGCCGCCGATACCAACTGAAACGTACACGCCGTCTTGTTGGGTCGTGAATTTGTTGGCCGCTTTGGCATCTTCTGAAATCTGGCAGCCCGGGAAGATGCTCTGGTGCAAAGGATCGAGCAACTGGTTGCGAACCTTTCGGCCGATGTCCGTTGCACGGTCGAAGCTGTAGGTGGATGATATGATCTGGTGATCGGGACGACGGCCAAGGTGCCATGCCGGAAAATACTCACTGATGAGCATTGTTTTTCCGTGCCGGGGCGGGGTGAATATCATTAGCCGATCGACTTCGCCCCGGCTCACGGCTTCAAGCTCTGCGGCAATTGTCCGGATGTGCCTGCCCACAACGTAGTTGGGGTTCATCGCTTTCGCGTAAGAAAGCAGTTTTGAGTAGGCAAGCCGTTCCGGAGTGAGCAGGGAGCGCAGCTTTTCTCGCTGCCCATCGCTCAGGTCGTTAAAAGAAAGACCCGCCATCATCACCCCCGGCTTTGCGGCTTGCCTTAACGGCCCTGGTTAGGATTTTGTCTTTTCCCGACATTGCCGGTGGGGTGGCGCTGACAGGTATCGCCTCCGGCGGCATGTCACATTCCTCAAATTCCCCGTCTATGATTTCACCCGCCCCGCCAAAGAATTCGATAAGCGTTTGCCTTGGCAGCCCTTCAAGCAGCTCTTTTGGGATTTTGTCTTTTTCTCCAAGAGCCGCCATGATCATTGCGTCTTGCTGCGCTGTTGAAATCTTCACGCTTGCGATCACTTCTTTTCTTTCCGGCGCAAACCCTCCGACGATCTTTAATTCCAGTTCGATGATTTTCCGGATTTCCTCGATCCAGCGCGATCCCTGGGCGGCGCTTGTGATCCGCGTGATTCGGTCCCAGCAGGTTTTTCTCAATTCGGCCAGCTCAAGCAGCTTTTGGACTCTTACTAATGCTGCGTTTTCAATTTGACACTCATCGAGCCGTTTAAAGAGAGCTTTTACGTCACGGCTGACGGTCGCGGGGTCCACATTGAGCAGCTCTGCGATTTCGTACTGAAAATAACCCTGTTTTAACAGGTTGATTACCTGCGTTCTGCGGTCCTGGATCACCATGTGTTGCTTCTGTGTGACCGGCAGCTTCCACGGCATAAGATGACCTTTCTGTAAAAAATATTTGAATACTTACAAAATTGGCTTGACAGATCCTCACTTATAGTGAGATTTATGTCAACGAAAAAGTCAATCGGGTCTTGTCTCGGAGCGGCCACTTCGCGGCAGGGGTCAAGAAACAAACAAGGGGGGACGGTGCGGCGTCCGTACACGCTGCTGCCGTCCCCCCTTTTTGTTTGCCCGAGCAGCACCGAGGAAGTTGCGGCCGATACCGCTTTTTAAGGCTTATGGCCGGATGGCCAAACGGTTACCAAGGGCGCGATGCCCGCAAAATGAAGGAGAGGACACGCATGAAGCTGAAACTGGATAAAGACGGACTCGTTGTCGTTAAGGACGGAAACCCTGTTTACCTCATTACTGAGGACGGGGTCGAAAAAGACTTCGTTATGGACGGGCCCCAGATGATGAGTGACCTGGCCGCAGCCAACAACGAGGCAGGCGAAAGCCGTCTCAAGCTCAATGAAGCGACCGAAGCCCTGGAAAAGTTCAAGGGGATCGAGGATCCGGCCGCCGCTCTGGCAGCGATTGCCAAAGTGAAAGACCTCGACAGCAGCAAGCTGCTTGATGCCGGAAAGGTCGATGAGCTGCGGCAGGAAATGCAGGCCGTCTTTACCGAGAAGTACAACGCCCAGACCGCAGATTTCCAGAACCAGCTCGCCGCGCGCGATACCGATCTTGGCACCGCAAACGACACCGTGCGCCAGCTTCTCATTAAACACGCTTTCGGCCAGAGCGAGTATTTCTCCGGACCCAAGGCCAAAACCACGCTTCACCCCGAGATTGCCGCCAACTACTTCGCCGACAGCTTCAAGGTGGAAGGCTCCGGCAAAAACGCGAAAATCGTCGCTTACACCGGCGATCGAGTCATCAACAGCAAAGAGTTTTTTGGCCAACCGGCCTCTTTCGATGAAGCCATTGGCATCATCATCGACCAGCACCCGCTTAAAAACAGCATCCTGGCCTCGACCCCGGGCGGCCCTGCGGCTAAAGGCGGCGAAAAAGTGGGAACGGCCGGGAAAATTTTTCTGACAACCGAAGAAGCCGAAAACCGGCAGACCTGGCTTGCCGCTGAAAAGCAGGCCGCCGATTCCGGCCTTCAAATCGTCATCCAAGACTAAGCCCTGCGGGGCATGTGAGGTTCAACCATGAGTAACGCCCTTGATGCCTACAATCCCACGTTTTACGCTCAGAACGCACTGACCCAGCTCGAGCTGGCCCTCGGTATGACCCGCCGGGTCTACATGGGCTATGACGAGGAACGCAAATCGGTGGAAGAAGGCGACACCATCGAAGTCCGTGTGCCCAGCTCCTTTGTCGTCCAGGACGGCGGCAACGGCACCGTGCAGGACACCAAGACCGATAAGATCCAGATGAAACTGGATCAGTGGAAAGAGGTCAAGTTCGGCATGACCGACAAGGAGCTTGCCCTTTCCCACAACAAGATCATCGAGGAGCACATCCGTCCGGCCATCCTGCCCCTGGCGGTGTTCGTGGAAAACTACCTCACGAACCTGTACAGGGCCGTGCCGTACTCCTACAACATGGCGTCCAGCTTCGACGTCACCGACATCACCGGTGCCCGCAAAGTGGTCCGTGACAACGCCGGCGCGGTCATCGACGATGTCATCATGAGCTGCGCGGTCGACAGCACCCTGGAAGCGGCCATGCTCTCCAGCACGATCTTTCACTCCGCGGGAGTGACCGGCGAGAACCGCAACCAGAACGCCCTCATCAAGGGCCACCTGGGCCAGCGTTTCGGCACCGAGTTTTTCGTGCAGCAGACGCTGCCCACCCATACCGGCGGCACCGTGCTGACCGGTGCCGACCAGGCGGGCACGCTCACCGGTGCTCACGCCAAGGGCGCAACGGCCATTGCCATCGCGGACCTGGCCGGCGTGGAAACCCTCAAGGCCGGTGACAGCTTTTACTTCGCCACCGCCCCCACCGTTCGCTATGCGGTTACCGGAGATGTCACCTTGACTGCCGGCGCCGCTGCCGGTGTGGGGATTTTCCCCGCGCTCAAGGCGGATGTTGCCGATACCACGGTGATCACCTTTGAAGCGGACGGTGCCAGCAACCACTGCGCGTCGTTTGCCACCAACCTCATGTTTCACAAAAACGCGTTCGCGGTTGCCTTCGGCCGCCTGCCGAAAATCGGCCACGGCGCCGGTGCGCGCATGAGTGTTGTTCAGGATCCGGTCACCGGCCTGGCGATCCGCTCCCGTATCGCCTACATCGACGGTTCGGCGAAAGTCGTCATCACCTTCGACATCCTGTTCGGCGGCAAGTGCATCCGGCCCGAGCTGGCCTGCGTTATGCGCCGCAACGTGTAACGCTGACGCTTAACGGTAAAACCTGGGGGGCGGGCGAGTGTTCGCCTTGCCCCCCTTCTTTTTAACGAGAATTCAAGGAGATCCATAATGAGCAAAGCCACCGTGAAAGTCGTCAACCCGAAACGCCCGCAGTTTTTCATGATCCTGGCCAAATCCGATTTCGAGGCCAATCCGGACAAATACAAGCTGTGGCCCGATCAGGAAATCGCTCAGGCCGAAGTCGAATCCGATGCCCTGGCCGAGGCCAAAGGCATCCTCATGGGGCTGGCCTCCGCGCTTGAGGTCCCCGTCAAAAAGCAGATGAAGCTTTCCACCATGGCCGGGGCCATCAAAGAGGCGATCATCGACCTGCAGGTTGCGCTCGACGAGGCCAAGGACGCTGCGCCAGGTGAATCCGACGCCGACCCCAAGTAAGAGCGCTCCGAAAGGGGGCAAAAGGGCCGGGGGATAGAGATTATTCCCCCGGCAGCTTCTAAGACCCGGCGTCTTGTGGAGGTAGCTCGTGGCAGAACTGATCGTCGAAACAGGGGCCGGGCTTGCAACCGCCAACTCATATTGCACTCTTGCGGAAGCCGAAGCCTACCACGCCAGCAGGCCCTACAACACAGCATGGTCAAGCGTCACCGGGGATGCGGCGGACGCGACAAAAGAGGCCGCCCTTATGTGGGCCACGCGCCTTATTGATATGAATTTCGAGTGGGAAGGTGAGCGCGCCGCCGCAGCGCAGGCGCTTAGCTGGCCCCGGTGCGATGCAATCAATTGGAACGATCCGTTTCAATCTTACTTTTCACCCGCCGAGCTTCCGAGTTTTTTGAAACCGGCGATCGCAGAGCTTGCGATGTGGGTTCTTGCCTCAGATCGCAACGCTGAAAACGCAGCCACCGGCATTGATGAAATGGTCCTGGGGCCCCTGGAGTTCAAGTTCAATTCCCGCGACCAGCGGCCAGTAATCCCCGTCATCGTGCAACAGATGCTTTCCATGTTCGGCGCTTGCGTTGACAGCATGGACATGCAGCTTGAGAGGGCGTAAATGGGACTCAGGCAAGCGGCCAGGGCCGCAGCAGCCGCAGGGTT
>JBDRRP010000024.1:0-2941 GCA_043825735.1 Pseudomonadota bacterium
GACCAACACCCGACCCTCGGATCTGATAAAGTCGAGGCGCTCCAGTGTGCTGGAACAAATCCGTCATTTGGTTGAGACTGAGCCAAACGGTTTCCGCTTCGAGCCTCACATCAAGTGCGGTACGGCCGTCATCAGTGAGGAGAAACGATCACCTTGACTTTGTGTCGCCTGAATGTCAAATTGTGGTCATGGAAGCACAGGGAATCCATGTGACCAAATTGCCGGAACTGAAAGCGCCCCTTTTGATCGCGGGGTTTGACGGCTGGGGAAATGCGCTGGGTATCTGGTAGAGTAGAGGGCAGACCAATCGCCTCGATCTCATAACATTTCGTCGCACGCGACTACTTTGAAATGCAGGATCGGTGGCGAGCGATCAGCCCTCCCTCATCAAGCCGTGCATGCGATTTTCCCGCACACGGCTTTCCGATGTTCTTCCCCGCAAGGCATGCGCCTTCGTCCAGCCTGCTGTCGCCGGCACTTTGAACAACCCGTAGCGCCCGCACAAATCGCGCCGCGGAAAACGTATATACCCGCTTTTACGATCCCTGATTTTGTGCCGCTTCTGAAGGTGAATCTGCAGCCGCTGCTCCAAGTGTGTTCGCACGTGGCACATCATTTTACTGCAATTGCGGAAGTGAAAGTATTCCACCCACCCCCGAACGACACTGTTGACCTCTTTGATGAGCAGATCCAAGGCAACCAGCGTTCTTGATCGGCCCGTCATCCCAGTGATTCTACGCTTGATTGCCTTAACGGATGCCTTGGAGGGCTGAACCTGGGTATAGGTCTTGCCGCTCTTGCGACTCTTCCATAACCCAATCTCGAAGCCGAGGAAGCTGAACATCTCTCGGCGGGCGTTGACCACTTGGGTCTTGGGTCTCATTCAGTCGAAGGTCCATCCTTCCAAGCATATCCTGCAAAGCCGCCATCGGCCGTTTGGTGCCCTGGCGACAGAGGATAACGATATCATCCGCGTAACGGACAATGCGCGCCCCTAATTGCTGCTGCAACTGCCGCCGCTGCCATATCCGATCGATAAGATGCAGGTAGATATTGGATAGCAGCGGAGATATCACTCCGCCCTGCGGCGTGCCCTGACGGTTGCCTTTGCCGCCTCCGATATGACGCTTCGTCCCGTCCTCATCCTGTTCCATAACCGGCGCCTTGAGCCACATCCGTATCAGGCGAAGCATGCTGCCATCGCTGATCCGCTCGGCCACCAGGACCATGAGTTTAGCGTGGGGGATCGTGTCGAAGTACTTCGTCAGGTCGGCGTCAATGACCTCGCGGTAACCCTTGTTCGGGTATGCGCAACGTCATCGACGGCATCGTGGGCTGACCTTCGGGGCCTGAATCCATAGGATGTGTCGCAGAAGTCTGCTTCAAAGATCGGCTCGATGACCAACTTGGCCGCCACCTGAGCTACCCTGTCCCGGATGGTCGGAATACCCAATGCCCGAAATGTACCGTTGCCCTTGGGAATCATGACCCGTTTCACCGGGGCTGGTTGATACGTCTTGTTCTTGAGTGCCTCGGCCAGTTCCGCCAGAAAGGCGGATACCCCTTCGGCTGCCTCGATGCCCCCAAAGGTAACCCCGTCTATGCCGGCGGCGCCTTTGTTGGCCCGTACAAGGTGGTAGGCATGATTGAGGATGTCTGCCCGATATACCTTGTCATACAAGGCGTAGAAGCGGCAGGCCAGTTCTTGCTTGGCCTTGTGATAGAGCTTCCTCTGAAGTGTCCTGATGCGCTCCGGGGTTTTTAGCATCTCTGCAATCCCCTCATCCTCCACTCTTCGGTCGCACGAACAAAGCAGGGTCCCTTCCCTCGGGACGGGTTGTGTTGTCCCGATCCCTCAAGCGGTACTATGAACCCCTCCGACTCCCGATATGGCCCGCCGCGATTTCGGTCTCCCTTATACGCGCCGGTTGATGCTCCTCGTGCATCACCGCACCGGGTCTCCAGCACTGGACTGCTCATCTGCCAACACATGCCGCCCCTGCTACCCCGGAAGATTCTACAGGCCGCTTCCGTTTCCTAAGCCTGCAAACAACGGCCTTCCCCATACGTCCACTGGGTCGGCATCTCCGGCATTATTAACGAGGCTACATACAGGTTCACTTGCGTTACGGCCTGCGCCTTTGCCAATTGGGAACTTACGACCCTCTGTTGCCAGAACGCCGCTCCCTTGAACTACCGGGGCGTACGGACAACTCCCCGGACGGGACTTTAACCCGCAAGATAAACAGTTGTTACTGCGAACGGACGTCCATAAATAAATAACTCTCATTTCAGCATGACTTATTTACTGGTGCTCTTATTTATTGACGTCCCGGAAGATTCGCGGAAAAACTGGGCGCGGCTGATCCAAAAAATATATGAAGTCGATCCGCTTACATGCCCAAAGTGTCAGGGTTCAATGCGGGTAATTGCCTTCATAGAAAATGAGGATGTGATCCGAAAGATCCTCAAGCATCTTGGATTGTGGGAGGTAAAGAGGAAGCCCAGACCAAGGGCTAACGCCCCGCCCATAATACCGGATTTATATCCCATCCCCTCAGTGGATGACTACCTGATCCGCCTTCGGCGGACTACCCGGTCGAAGCCTACTTGTAAGCAGCCAACCCGTCGAGATCAGATGGTGAGTTTTGTCCAAAGCTTGTCCTAGCGAAAGCGGGGATACCCATAATTTTCTAAGGTTGGGTAAAAATTGGTAAGAAATAGCGGTTGACAACTCGGCTCACCGTTGGTACATGAATTTCAATTGTCACCGCAAACGATGGACTTCCATATGTTGCAGCCTTAATAAGTTCCATACACAATCATAAATTTTCGATAAACACGCTTTCAAAAGGCGAGTTCTTATCAAACAAATCAAAAGGATTTTCAGGAGGTTCAAGGCCGAAGGCATCGAGATGCCATTCCCGCACCGGACGGTCTA
>JBDRRP010000025.1:0-92878 GCA_043825735.1 Pseudomonadota bacterium
TAAATAGGACAAACTCGTAAAAAGTCTGAAATCACCACAGAGTACGCAGAGAGCGCAGAGATAACTTATTAATTATTCATAATATTCTCTGCGGCCCTCTGCGGTCTCTGTGGTTCAAAATCACTTTTTACGAATGCATCAAATAGGGTTCATCCAGAAATGGTAGATTTTGGTTCAGAGCAAGGCTTGAGCATTTTGGAAACCGGAGGAATAGCCTGCTATTTCGAGGATTTCCAAAAGTGCGAAAACGCCGCTCTGGGCCAAAAGATGCCGTTTATGGATGGACACTAAATAGGGTACGGCGCAGCCCCGAGCCCCGCGGTTTCATCCAGGCCCAACATGAGATTCATGTTTTGAACGGCCTGTCCGGCAGCGCCTTTTACCAGGTTATCGATGACACTCATCACAATCAATCGCCGCCCGGCAGGATCGTAGCGGACGCCGATGTCGCAGTAGTTGCTCCCCCGCACATGAAGCGAATTGGGAAGGTGAGGCTCGGGGCAGATGCGCACAAAAGGCTTTTCCGCGTAAAAGGATGTAAGGCACTCCAAAACTGAATCGGGTAAGGTGCCCTCGGTCAAACCGGCGTAGATGGTGGTCTGCATCCCGCGCGACATGGGAACCAGGTGCGGAACAAAAGTGACATGAACGGGCACGGCCGCCTCCCGCGACAGGATCATTCCCATCTCCGGTGCATGCCGGTGTGTGGCCACTTTGTAGGGTTTGAACGACTCGGCCACCTCACAGTATAACGAAGTGACGCTCGGCGAACGCCCGGCCCCGCTGACCCCGGATTTACTGTCGGCAACCAGCCCGGTGGATTCCACAAGACCGTTTCGGATTAGCGGCACCAATGGCAGAAGCACGCTGGTGGGATAGCATCCCGGGTTGCCCACGAGACGGCTGCCCCGAATCTGCTCGGCGTAGATTTCGCTCAACCCGTAAACGGTCATGCTCAGCAGTTCGGGGCAACGATGGGTCTGGTACACCGATTCGTAAAGCGCCGGATCATCGAACCGGAAATCCGCGCTGAGATCGATGACACGCACGCCGCGCGCCAGCAAACCGGGCACCAGTGACATGGGCAGCTCGTGAGGGAGCGCAAGAAAAACAAGATCGACACCGGCGGCAATATGGTCCTGATCAAAAGGCTGACACACCAGATCGACAATACCCCTCATCGCCGGGTATGCATCCGAAAACCGTGCACCGGCGAATTGTCGCGATGTGATGAGCGTCAGATCCACCGACGGATGACCTGCGAGCAAACGGACCAACTCGGCCCCGGCATATCCAGTGGCGCCGATGATTCCCACACGTGTCATGGTGAATTCCTTAGAGAGTTGTTTTCCTTATTTTGTCTATAACGGCAAAAACCGGTTATCGCGCCAAGACGCCAAGATCGCAAAGAACTATGAAAAAGAGAACGTCAACATCGAAAATTGTTTTTTTGCGAGTTTATCAATTTTCCGCCGATTGCCTACCCGCCCAAATACGCTTTCTGGACTTCCGGATTCTTGAGCAGGTCTGCCGAATTCCCCTGGAGCACTAGGTTGCCGTTTTCGAGCACGTACCCCCGCTGCGAGAACTGCAGCGCCAGGCGGGCGTTCTGCTCGACCAGCAGAACGGCGGTGCCCTCCTCCTTGTTGATGTCCTTGAGGGCATCGAAGACATTCATCATCAGCAAGGGGGCCAGCCCCATGGACGGTTCGTCCAGAAGCATGACCTTCCGGCCGCTCATGAAGGCCCGGCCAATGGCGAGCATCTGCTGTTCTCCACCACTGAGGGTCCCCGCTTTCTGGGTTTCACGCTCCATGAGCCGGGGGAAGATGCCAAAAACCCTGTCGAGATCAGCACCGATCCGTTGACGGTCTTTTCGGGCAAAGCAGGCGAGTTTGAGGTTCTCCATGACGGTGAGGTTGCCGAACAGACGCCGGCCTTCAGGGACATGGGTGATCCCCAGTTCGCTGACGATGCGGTCGGGCGTATATTGCAGCAGATCCGCACCGTTGTAAGTCATGCGGCACCCCGGGTCCGGATCCACCATTCTGGAAATGGCCCTCAGGGTGGTGCTTTTGCCGGCGCCGTTGGCCCCGATGATACAAACGATCTCTCCGTCATCCATGGAGAAATCGATACCATGCAGTGCCCGGATTTTGCCGTAGGCGACATGAAGGTTTTCCACTTTCAGCATTAATGCACCTGCTCCTTTCCCAGGTAGGCTTCGATGACCTTGGGATTGTTCTGAATTTCCTCGGGGGTGCCTTCTGCGATCACCTCTCCGAACACCAGGGTCTGAATCCGCTCGCACAGCTCCATGACCATCTTGAGCCGATGTTCGATGAGGTAGATGGCGATGCCCAGATCGCCGTTGATCTGACGGATGATCGCCATCATCTGAACCAGTTCCTCCGGTGTCATGCCGACGGTGGGTTCGTCCAGAAAAAGGATTTTGGGCTCAGTGGCCAGGGCCCGGGCCATCTCGACACGGCGCTGGGCACCGTAAGGCAGGTTGATCACTGTCTGATCCCAGAGATGATCGATGCTGAGCAGTTTCAGCAGCGCCATGGCCTTTTCATGGCTTTCGGTTTCTTCCCGGCGGCGCTTCGCGGTTCCGAAAAACGCGCCCGTCAGACCATAGGTCAACCGGGAATACCGTGCCAACATGACATGTTCCAATACCGTCATGTGCCGCCACAGGCACACATTCTGGAAGGTTCGCCCCAGACCCCGAGACGCCACCTCGTTGGGCTTGAGCCCGATGAGTGATGTGCCTTCAAGACGGATATCGCCTTCTGTGGGCGTATAAATGCCGGTGATCAGGTTGAAGATGGTGGTCTTTCCCGCGCCGTTGGGCCCGATGAGGGCACAAATCTGGCCGGGTGCGATGTCCAGACTGAAATTGTGGACAGCCCGCAACCCACCGAAAAAATGGGTCATGTTTTCGACCTTGAGCAACGACATCGCTAAACCTCTTTTTCCGGTTTGGATTTTGGCGTCACCAGTTTACGCACATCGAACTCCTTGAAGGCGATGAGTCCGGTGGGACGAAAGATCATCACGAGAATCAGCATCAGGGGAATGATGATCCATTTGAAGAGTTCCAGAGGCCTCAGTGCCTCGCTGAGCAGGCTGATGCTCACCGCCCCGACGATACTGCCGTAGACCGAATTGAGCCCGCCGAAATAGACCATGGCCAGAACTTCAGCGAGCTTCTGCAAACCGAATGTTCCCGGATTCACATACCGGAGGATATGGGCGAAGAGCCCACCGGCCACGCCGGCCCAGAACGCTGCGAACAAAAAGGCCACCATTTTGGTGCGCCGGGTATCGACCGTCATCGCTTCGGCGGCGATCTCATCATCGCGCACGGCATTGAGTGCTTTTCCGAGAGTAGACCTCACAAAATTGTTGATGATCCAGATACAAGCCACCATCCAGGCGTAGACCACCGGGAGGTTCGCCAAGTCGGGCTGGCTGCTCATGCCGCGCGGCCCCCCGACCCATTCCAGGTTTTCGATGACGCTCTTGACGATGAACAAAAACGCAAGGCTGATGATGGCCAGATAATCGCCGCGTGTCTTGAACGACGGGATGGCAACGACCAGTGCGCTGATGGCGGCCGCGAGACCGCCCCCGATGAGGGCCAGTGGAAAAATGTACGGTCCCAGCGCTGCCGGCAGCAGCGCGTCGCCGAACAACCGGTCATCGGCAAAAAGCACCAGTGTCACCGTAGACGCCGCATAGGCGCCCACTGCCATGAACCCGGGATGGGAACAGGAGAACTCCCCCATGTATCCGTTGATGATATTCAAACTCAAGGTGAGCATCACCGCCACCATTGTGAGCTTCAAGGTCAGTATGCGATAGTCGCTGATTTCCGACCAGATGTGAAGGACAAGGTAAAACAGCAGCAGATGACAGATCACCGAAGTGGAAATGCCGATCTTGAGTAGCTTGGCAGACAACCGATTGGCCAACTGGCTGATCCATTTTGCCACTAAAGATATGGGCACGACATAAATCAGAAAAACATAGATCACCGCGCTGGGGATGAAAAGAGGCTTTTTGAGCATGATGACGGCGCCAAAGAGCACCGGAATCTTGCGCAGCCCCAGAATTTGTGCCAACAGGGTACCGATGACCTGCTCAAGAATCACCGCCACCAGCGCGCCCAGCAGCCACGCCAGAAGCGGCACGTCCTGGAATCTGTGCCGGAGCCGCTCTCTAAGCGTGCGTTTCTTCACTGATCGCTTCCCGTTCGGTTCTACCACCATGCGCCGACCTCATTCGTGTCCATCAGCGAGGGGCCTCTTCTCGCCCCTTGCTGATGGGTACGGTTCAAAAATATCGCAAAAAAGGTTGCCCTTATCGTTCGCCCATCTGTTCTGCGGGGTCACAGCCGCAATTTTGAACTGTAGACTTCGCCGAAGAATCCGTGGGGCCTGAACACCAGAATCAGCAAGATAATGGAGTAGGCGATGAGATCCCTCAGCGTGGAAGGAAATACCATCGCTACGAAAATTTCAATAAACCCGAGCATGAATCCGGCCAGGGTCGCTCCCAGCACCGATCCACGCCCGCCAAGAATCGCCGCCACAAAGGCCTTCCAACCGAACACAATCCCCATGTAAGGATCCAGTACGGGATAGGCGACGCCGAAAAGGATCCCTGCCGCAGCGGCCAATGCCGAGCCGATGGCGAATGTCAGGCTGGCAATGGTGTTCAGCGGTACGCCCATGAGGGGAATGACCGCAAAATCATAGGCCATGGCCCGCATGGCCATGCCCCATTTGGTGCGTTTGATGAACTGGTGCAGTGCGATCATCAGCGCCAGAGAGACCACCACGATCATGAGTTTCTTGTTGGTAACGAAGACGCCGCCGAGGTTGTACGTCTCCGTCTCGATCAATGCCGGAAAACTGATACGTTTGGCGCCCAGAATCGCCAGATTGCCGGTTTCGAGGATGATCCCGATCATCAGCCCGGTGATCGCAGCCGACGCCCTCGGCGCGTCGCGTAGCGGCCGGTACCCGATGCGTTCGACCAGCATGCCCACAAACGAGGTCAAAAACATTGAGATGATGATGGTCAGCGTTAGAATGACCCAGCCCGGCAGCGCGATGGCGCCGGCGGCCGACAGGGCCGTGAGAGCCATGGCCACCCCAAACCCGATGTAGGCACCGACCATGAAAATGTCGCCATGGGCGAAGTTGAACAGCATGAGGATGCCGTAAACCATGGAATAGCCCAATGCGATAAGGGCGTAAAAACTCCCCCACTGAAGGGCGTTGACCAGGTTTTGGAAGAAATATGCCATCGGGATGTGCTCCTCGCTGGTGACCGTTCACAAAAGGCATTTTCTGGTTCCCGGCGTCACCCCGCCGCTCAGTTGCGATCCCGCCAGTGACGGACGCGAGCCTTGCCGGAAACCATAATCTACCTGCTGTGGGCAGGCACTTGTTCTAAAGAAGCGGGCTCAGGGGGAATGCCCCCCGGGCCCGCTTCCGGTCGTCGATGGTGCGTCCGGCAGTGCCGGGCGTTTCCGCGATTGGCGGCGGGGTGACCAGACCTCGCCGCCGGTGGGGTATTACGGGGCTACCGACTTGTAGAATTCATACTCGCCTTTGTCACTGATGCGGACGATGACGGCGGCTTTGATGGGATCACCGTCTTCGGTGAAGGTCATCTGTCCGGTGATCCCGTCGTATGCCTTGATCTTGGCCAGGGCGTCGCGGACACACTGCCGGTCTTTGGCAATATCACCGGTGATGGTGCCGCAATCCTGAATGGCGCGCTTGACCAGACCCAGGGAGTCCCAGGTCAGGGCTCCGACATCGTCCGGGATATACCCGTGCTTTTTGTTATAACGGTCGATGAATTCCTTGGTGGCGCCGGTGGCGCCGGCCGCGGCATAATGGGTGCTGAAGAACAGACCGTAGCAGTCTGCGCCGCAGAGCGTGACCGTTTCGGCCGACCCCCAGCTGTCGCTGCCGACAATGGGACCCTTCCAGCCCAGCTCGTGAGCCTGCTGAACGATGAGGGCCACTTCATTGTAGTATTGCGGGGTGAAGAGCACTTCGGCGCCGCTGCGGATGATCTGGGTCAACTGGGAGCTGAAGTCGGTGTCCTTGGTCGTAAAGCTTTCATAGGCCACTACGGAGCCGGGGCCGTTGTTTTTCTCCCAGGCCTGTTTGAAGAACTCCGCCAGTCCTTTGGGGTAATCGCTGGCCACGTCGTAGAGCACTGCGGCCTTGGTGAAACCGAACTCTTCCTTGATGAAATTGGCGAGCACCGGGCCCTGGAACGGGTCGAGAAAGCAGCCGCGGAACACGTAGGGCCGGTCCTTGGTGGTGTTGGGGTTGGTGGACCAGGGGCTGATCATGGGGGTCTTGTAGTTGTTGGCCACCTCGCCGGCCGGAACGGCCTGCTTGGAGGATTGCGGCCCCACCACGGCCAGGACTTCGTCTTCAGTGATGAGCTTTGTCATGGCCTTGACGGCGGACTCGGCCTTGGACTCGTTGTCTTCGATGGCCAGCTCAACCTTGTACTTCTTGCCACCCACATCGAGACCGCCGGCGGCAATGATGTCATCCAGCCACATCTGAGCGGCAAATTTGGAGCCTTCGCCCACCTTGGGAATATCGCCGGTGATGGGGGCGTTGATCCCGATTTTGATGGACGGATCCTTTTGCCAGGGCCATTTGAAGCCCCATGCGGTGGGCGCAACCAGCAGCCCGATAATGAGGATCGAAACTATGAACACTGTCCCTTTTCGCATTCCAACCTCCTTTTGATTTGCCTCCGTGGAAGCGGTTAATCGAGCGCGCAGGCGCATCTGCGGTCAAGCCTGCTTTCATAGCACAGTTGGTGGGGGTTTACAATAAACCACAGGGGCTGCCTGCCGGCTGAAAACGGCATTTCTCCGGTGGCAACGCGTCCGGAAACATTGCCGTCAAACCTATGTTCGCGGGGCATGGATGGACACTATTTAGCGCCGCGGAAAATCGCCGATGACGTCCTTGATGATGGCGGCAATGTTCTGCCCGCGGTGTTTGGCAATGCGCACGGCCTCATCCACAACCGTGGCGGCCTGCTGTTTGAGCTGCGCCGGCGGCGGCACCGGCAGGCCGTCTTTTTGGTATTTCCAGTTCAACAGTCGCATGGCGATCTGTATCTGCTGATTGCGGATAAATCCCATGGGGCGCTCCTTTTGATTTTGATCACCACGAAGTTCACGAAGGACACGAAGATGTTTAAATGGAATCATTTTCAGGGTTTTCTTCGTGCACTTCGTGTTCTTCGTGGTTCTCATTCAGCAATGACGCTGATGAAAACGAACCTTAATCAGCGGGGCGGTGCGGCAATGGCAAATATGACCTTTTCAAGCGGCGCGGAATCCAGCCCCCCGCCCTGGCTTTTGAGATCCCCGTCTGCAGCAGCCAGGGCGCCCATGGCCGATACCAGATCGGCCATGGTAAAAGCGCTGGCGTGTTTTACCAATTGGTAGACGGGAAACGGGCTTTTTGGATTCCTGGCTGGCTGCAACTCGGCAGGAAATCCGGATTTCCCGCGACGCTTGGGCGGGGCTTTCTTTTCCGTCGCTGCCGCTGGCGTCTCTACAGCGGCAAGGGCATCATCGAGATGGTCCTGAAACGCCAGCAAGGCCGGCATGATCTGCTGGGTGAACACGGGATACGGCAGGTCCGTTCGCCACCCGCGTCCGTAGGAACTGTCGATGAACTCTCTGGCCACAATCAGCCGGCGGACTTGGTTGGAAATGGCGGCCAAGGCCTGCAACGGATGAATCATTTCATCGGCCATCATGCGGCGCAGCAGCAATACCGCCTCCGGGGCGTTTCGTTCAGCCAATGCGGTCGTGAGAGCGTAGATGGGTTCCTGACGCGTGCGGGAAACCAGATGGCGGACATCCGCCGCCGTTATCGTCGCGCGCTCACCGCTGTAGGTGATCAGTTTTTCGAGGTTGCCGGCGTAGAGCCTGAGGTCGCACCCGATTCTGTCATTGAGAATCTTTCTGGCATCGGGAGCCAGTGTCTTTCCGCTGGCTTTAAGCAGACGCTCGGCTGTGTCCGACAGCGCCTGCTCCTGCACCTTTCGATCGGCCATCCGGTCGCCGGCAGGAAGCCGACAGTCGATGATGGTGCCGTTGTCGGCTATCGCCTTGTACAGGCTTTTTCGCTTATCCACGCGTTCTGCGGTGATGATGAGCACGTTTCCGGAGGGAAACCCTTTTTCTACGGCGCACTCCAGCCGCGCTAAGGGCGAGTCTTCCCCACTGGGGGGGGATATGGCGTTCTCCCGGCAATAGGCAAGCAGGTCGTCCACCCAGGCCGCGTCGCCCGTCGCCCCCGAGATGGCTTTCGTCAGGGCCTGCCGGGTGTCCGAATCGTCGTCGTCCGGACTCATGTCCGTAAGGGCCATGTATTTCATCAGATGAAGCCCGGCCTTGCGCTTCTGATCGTTTTTGTAAGCCTTCTGAGCACTTAAAAGCAGTGGGCCGGCGTCCTGTTTGCCGAGAAAAAAGCGGGCATCCGGCAACATGACGATTTTACGTCCGGCCAGCAGCGCAAATGTATTGAGGTGCTCAAGGGCCTGATTCAAAACGTCGTCAGCCCCCTCCAGGCGCTCCACCATGTAGTCCCGCGACCCGTCGCCCACCAGACGCTTTAGTAATCGCCCGCAAATGTCCTCGGTCCGGTAGCCGTCACCATGAACCAGATAGACGGGTGATTCCGGCAACGCAGCACCATCGGTTCGGGAAAGAAATGCCTCGTAGCTCAGTTCGGCCATGGCCGGGCCTTTACGGTTTGAAATTTTCGCTTCTCTATGACGCGCCAGTGGTGTCCCAGCGGTCACCGGATCTTAACCGTTTTTGATCACCACGAAGTTCACGAAGCACACGAAGGTTTTAGAAATCCATTGCTGTAAAGGCTTTTCTTCGTGTCCTTCGTGTTCTTCGTGGTGATCACGCTTATTTGCCGCCGGTATGCGCCTCGGGCAGTTTGCGAAACACCAGGTGCCCGGCAAAGATGGTCATCCCGACGGTGATGGCGCTGTCGGCCACGTTGAAGGCCGGCCAGTGTGCCTTCCCTACGAAGAAATCGAGAAAATCCACGACTACCCCGAATCGCACGCGGTCGATGAGATTGCCGATGGCACCGCTGAAAATCAGCGCAAAGCCCACCGCCAGAAAGCGGTGTGTCGGCGGTGTGGTCATGTAGAAATACAGCACCAGGAGCGCGGCCATTGCGGATGCGGCCAGAAATACGACAGCGCGCAGCGCGGGCGATTGGCCGGCGAGAAAACCGAAGGCCCCGCCCGGGTTCTGGACATGGGTCAAATTGAAGAAACCGGGAAGAACCGGCACCGAATGGTAAAGCGGCAGTTGCGAAAGGACCATGGCCTTGGTGACCTGATCCAGTACGATGACCGCCGATGCGATCCACACCAGCCGGATGATGGCTGTCTTCGTCGTTTCTGCGGTGAAAACCGGCAGTGGCATAACCTCACCCTTCCAGTTGCTGGAGTTGGGCGCTGCACTTGGGACATACGCCCGGGTGTGCCGTGTCTTCTCCGATGCCGGTGCTGTGGACCCAGCAGCGCTGACACTTTTCCCCGGACGCCGGAGCCACGATAACCGACAATCCATCGGTGACATCACTGGCAAAGGCTTCCACCGGCGGGGCCCCGGCCATGAGGGTTGCTCCGGACACGATGAACAGCGCGGCCAGTGGTTCACTGATGTCCGCCAGGTCGGCGCGCAAGGCATCGGGCAGGTAAAGCGTAATGTCGGCGTCCAGGCTGTGACCGATGGATTTGGCTGCCCGGGCCGTTTCAAGGGCTTTGGTGACTTCCGCCCGCACCGCCAGCAGGGATTTCCATCGGGCCGCCAGGGCTTCGTCTTCAAATGCCTCATCAGGCTCAGGCAGTGCGACCAGGTGAACGCTCTGTGCCTTTCGAGCGCAAGCCGGCAGGTACTGCCAGATTTCTTCGGCCGTAAATGGCAGAATCGGAGCAATGAGCCGCGTGACAGCATCCAAAATCATGGACATGGCCGTCTGGGCACTCCGGCGCTCCACTGCTGCGGCCGGCGCCGTGTAGAGCCGGTCCTTGAGAATGTCCAGATAGAAAGCGGACAAATCCAGCGTGCAGTAGTTGTAAATGGCGTGATAGACCGAGTGGAACTCGTAGGCGTCGTAGGCCCGCCGGCTGCGACGTACCAGCGTCTGGAGGGTGTGCAGTGCGAAGCGGTCCAGCTCGCGCATGTCCGACACCGGCAGGGCATCGGTATCCGGATCGAAATCGGCGATGTTGCCGAGGATGAACCGGCTGGTATTTCGAATCCGGCGATAGGCGTCGCTGAGCTGCTTGAGAATGTTTTCCGAGATCCGGATGTCTTCCCGATAATCCGAGGCTGATACCCATAGACGAAGAATTTCGGCGCCGAACCGGTCGATGACCTGTTTTGGAGCGATGACATTTCCGACAGACTTGGACATTTTTTTACCGTCGGCATCCACGACAAAGCCATGGGTCAGCACCGCCTTGTAAGGGGCGGCGTTTCGCAATCCCACCGCTGTGAGCAACGAGCTGTGAAACCATCCCCGGTGCTGGTCGCTGCCCTCGAGGTAAAGATCAGCCGGCCATTGCAGGTAGGGCCTGGCCGCCAGTACCGCCGCATGGCTCACGCCCGAATCGAACCAGACATCCAGGATGTCGGTTTCCTTCTGGAGTCCGGTGCCGCCGCACCCGGGACAGGTGGTGCCTGCGGGCATCAGTGCAGCGGTGTCGGCTTCAAACCAGATATCGGCACCGTGCTCTTTGAACAGGTTGAAAACATGCTCGAGAATGGCCTCGTCCATGACCACACGGTCGCAATCGCCACAGCGGAAAACGGCAATGGGCACGCCCCAGGACCGCTGCCGGGATACGCACCAGTCCGGACGGTTCTCGATCATGCCGTAAATACGCTCACGCCCCCACTTGGGGATCCACTGGACGCGGTCTATCTCTTCCAGCGCCTTGCGGCGCAGTCCGGTCTTTTCCATGGAAATGAACCACTGGGGCGTCGCTCTGAAGATAACGGGCTTTTTGCACCGCCAGCAGTGGGGGTAGCTGTGTTTGAGGGTTGCCGTGGCCAGCAAGGCGCCGTTTTCCTTCAAACGCTCTACGATGGCCGCATTGGCTTTGAAAACGAACTGGCCTTTGACGAAATCCACCTCATCGGTAAAGGCGCCGCCGTCATCGACCGGCGAATAGGCATCCAGACCGTAGCGCAGGCCGACTTCATAGTCTTCCCGGCCGTGACCGGGGGCCGTGTGCACGCAGCCGGTGCCGGCTTCCAGCGTTACGTGGTCACCCAGGATGATCAGTGAGTCCCTGTCAATGAACGGATGCCGGCAGCGCTTTCGCTCAAGATCGGCCGCCGAAAACTCTGCGACAATCCGGTAGTCGGCACGATTGAACACGGGCATGCAGGTGTTGACGAGATCCTTTGCCAGTATGAGGATCTCGTCGCCGGTATCGACCGCGGCATAGGTGAATTCCGGGTGCAGGGCGATGGCCAGGTTGGCCGGCAGCGTCCAGGGGGTCGTGGTCCAGATGACCACCGATACCAGTTTTCCCGACGGCAGATCCGCGATTGCGTCCAGGGGTGTTTCCAAAAGAAATTTTACATAGATGCTCGGAGAGGCGTCGTCACTGTATTCGATCTCGGCTTCGGCCAGAGCGGTCCGACAGGAGCAACACCAGTGAATAGGCTTTTTGCTTCTAAACAAGGCGCCGTTGAGGGCGAATTTTCCGCACTCTTTGGCGATAATGGCTTCGTATTCATAGCTCATTGTCAAATAGGGGTCGTCCCACATTCCGGCCACACCGAGCCGCTTGAACTCTTCACGCTGGATATCGATATACTTTTCGGCGTAACTGCGGCACAGACGGCGGACCTCGGTCAGGCTCATCCCGGCTTTTTGATCACCCAGTTCCTTGTCCACATTGTGCTCGATGGGCAGACCGTGGCAGTCCCATCCGGGCACGTAGACGGCATCGAAGCCCATCATCTGCCGGGAGCGCACAATAATGTCCTTTAATATCTTGTTGAGCGCGGTGCCGAGATGAATATTGCCGTTTGCGTATGGAGGCCCGTCGTGAAGAATAAACCGCTGGCGCCCTGCAGATGCCGCGCGCACGCTTTCATAAAGACCGGCGGCTTCCCACGCGGCAAGCTGTTCCGGCTCTCGTTTTGCCAGGCTGGCCTTCATGGGAAACTGTGTTTTCGGCAAATTCAGGGTCTGTTTGTAATCCATATCGCCTCCAGATTGCAGACGCTCCGCAGTGAGCCGGGAATCTGCGCAGTAAGGAATTTTACTTAGTGTCCACCCAACCCCGCGGCCGCAAGGCTGACGACAGCGTGGGTGATAAACCGGAAAAATTACAGGCAAGCCCGATATCTGTCAAGGATTTACGACTCGGCAGCCAGTTTCCGTTCGATGGTGCCTCTTAACCCATGATGTTTCTGATCACCACGCAGTGCTGACGGTTAAGTCGACTTGATAATTGTGCATAAGCAGGTTGCGAAAACCGCATCGGCCCATTACCATACGTCGAGCGGTTCATTGTCCCATCGCCTTCGGTTGCGCAGTCGCTGGCATGCGCGCATCCTGAGAAAAATTATGTTGGAGCGGTACTACCATATTTTGGGTGTATCTCCTGACGCCGGGCTTCCGGAAGTCAGGTCGGCCTATCGAAAACTGGTTCGGGCGTGGCATCCAGACCGGCACGGTCATGACCCCCGCCTGCTGAAGTTGGCCGAAGAAACCCTCAAAGATGTCAATCATGCCTACCGGGAAATCCTGGGGAACTTGGCGTCAATTGAATCCCGCAACGGTTCACGCCATCACCCGGCCGCCCCGACGCAGTCACCACCTGTGCTTCGGCCTGCTCCGGTCGCCGTTGTGGAACTCATCGTCCGGGAGGGGAAACGGCTGCTGGACCGGATTCTGGCCTCGGTACATGAGGTCCTCGATCGCCAGGAAACGCCCAAAGGCGCAGGGCATAAAGCAGCAGCGCCGCCAGCTTCTCAGCGTTCAGACCCGTCATCCGCCAAACGCCGTTTCGCTGCCACCTTCGAGAAGGTACTGAACGAAGCGGCCGACAGGCACGGTCTTAGGCTTACGCGCGGGGACCGGTCCACGGAAAATATGAAACGCCGCAATCGTGCCCGCCACTTCAACACCCCGGAAACTGGCACCCACCATCGCTGCGGCGATACCGGTCCCATAGAACCGGTGGACCGGGTCGGGCCCATTGCCCCGGTTCACCGCAAGCGGTAATTGGGCGCTGCCGTCCAACAGGAGGGCAACATCCTTACTTGACAGCCAGAGCAGACTTCATTAAAATCATTGAAAAATCTTATGGTTGCATCGCAGTCTGGACAAATTTGATACCGATTGCGGCAACAGATCCCGGCAAAAACTCCCAGCGTCGACGAAAAGCCACTTATGACGTCCTCTCCCTTGGTTGTCACGTCCACCGGCATCACCGATGTCGGTCAGAAGCGAGACCACAACGAGGATTCCTTTTTCTCCAACGACACACTGCACCTTTACGTGGTTTCCGACGGCATGGGAGGGCACAAGGCCGGTGAAGTGGCCAGTCGTATCGTGGTGGAAACCATTCAGGACCGCATGCAGCAGTCGTCCGATACCGTGGAGGGAGCCCATCTGATTGAAACGGAAAAACCCCTCTCTGCTGAGACCACCCGACTGCTGGCCGCCATTCATCTGGCCAACCAGGCCGTGTATCATATCGGCAGCAGCAAAGAGGATTACAAAGGCATGGGTGCCACGGTTTCCGCGGTGCTTCTGGCCGATACCCGCATTATTGTCGCCAACGTTGGAGACAGCCCCGTTTACCTCATCCGCAACGCCGACATCGAACTGCTATCGGAACTGCACACATACATGGCCGAACATGCAGCGCTGGCACCCCCAGGGGCTAAACCGCTCAGCGAAAAATACCGCCACATGATCACCCGGGCCATGGGTGTCAAGCCGTCAGTCGTCCCATCATTTTGTGAAATCCAGGGACTCCAGGACGATATCATCATCCTCTGCTCTGACGGACTGAGCGACAAACTCAGTCCTAAGGAGATCCTGGCCGTAGTGAATAAATACGGGGTAGACAAGGCGTGCAAGGCGCTGGTCATGATTGCCAATAAGCGCGGCGGCGATGACAACATCACGGTCATTGTTTTGCACATCACACAGCACCCCAATTCTATCCCGGAGCGTTCATCGGCCGCTTCCGGTGCCCCACCGACCGGTGCGCCTTCGGCAGAACCATCTGAGGGCGGCGGAATCCCGGTGGATATAGACACCGATGACGCCTCCCGCAGCGCCACACTGTTCTCACTGAGCAGTGACGGCGGGTTTATCCCCACCACGGAGGCCTATTCCGTCGGAGAAGCAATAACAATCACGTTTACCGACAGCGCTGCCGATACCCTGATCATCGATGCCACAGTTACCGACCGGGATCCGAAGGGCATCCGTGTGCGCTTCTTGGACATCCCGGCCGATCGTTTGCAGCGCCTGAAGGCGCTCATGTGACCCATCGGCAGGCGATTTTTGATTGACTTGCCGGTCAATTATGAAATGATGCCCCGAAAAGATCGTCGTTTCTCCTGCGGAAGATGGAGGAACTTCGAACTGGGCAGACCATCGCAATGCTCACGTTGACAAGGAGGCGCCACATGGAGTTTTTGTTCAACACCGAAAACAACATCACCGTGTTCGAAGTCGGTCTGCTGTTGCTCCTGAACGCCACGGCCAGTTTTTTCGGAAAGACTAAAATAGCCATGCTGGTCAATTTGTTTTTTACCCTGTACTGGGGATTTTTTCTAAACTACGACATGCTTTTCGGTAACAACACCGCCTCGGAGTACTCATCTGTTTTCTTTGTCTTTGCCATCATCATCATCATTTTCACCGTCATCGGACTCACCCGTGACGACTCCTGCGACTGACCGATACACCGATGTGAAAAAACCATATCTCTCGCAGAGACCGCCGAGAACAGCGTTTGTGCAAGATTCCGTTGCACCGGCGGCGCGTTTGAAAAGTAGTGAAAAGTGAATCGTAAAAAGCTAAATAAAAATGCAAAACCATGCCGTATTATTTCCTTTCACTTTTCACTTTTATCTTTTCGCTTTTCCTCTGCGCTCTCCGCGAGCTCGCGAGAAACCTGCCGTTGCCCTTCCGACCTTGCAGTTGCTTTTTCTGTCCTCTGCCATCTGCCATCTGACCTCCGGCGGTTTCCGGCCGCAGACCGATGCCGCTGCTCACACCGCGGCGGCCAGCGCATCCGAGACCAAGGTGACCAGCCCCCAAATGGCATCTGACTTGAGGTGCCGGTCGATACTGCGGTCAAAAAGCACCGACATGGCGGCCGGAAACTCATCGTCGGCCGCCCACAGGAGAAAGTACAGCGGCACCTTTGGAAGGGCCATAAACCGAATGGCGGCGTCTGCCCCGCGGTTTACAGGCTCTCCGCCCAGATATTCGCCGGCGGCGAGAAAGGCGCCGGGATCACGACCGTAATGCCTCAGCAGGTGATCGATGCGCAACGCGTGGGGCCCCTGGAAAAAATGGGCACAGGTGAGATCATTGACGCCCACCATCTCTCCGGTGAGCCCGTCGGCACTGACAGTCAGCAGATAGGCCAGAAGTACCAGCGCCAACAGGGGGTCCGGCGTCTCCTCCCAGCCGTTTTCTGTGCGGCGCTGGATACACCGGTGTGCCGCGTCCACCCGGATGTCCTTGTTGAGGAAGGCGACGATCAGGCCATTGGGGGGCTCGTAGACGGCCCCGGCCGCGGCAGCCACCGCGGCCAGCGGTTTTTCTGCCAGATCCGCCCAATATTCAGGCGGCACCGTCACGGCGGCGTCCGGGGACATCCGCACGATGGGTTTTTCCACCCGCCGTCGCCGCTGCATTTGGAGATACCCGCTGCTGAAGGGATACGGACCGCTGGAGAAATTCTCGCAGGGAAAGGTCTCGCAGTCCCTGAGGCAGTAATCCACGCCGCTCAACCGCGCGCAAGCCAAAATGGGACACGGCGCCCCCAGCAGGCGTTCCTGGACGGCCAGTTTGCACTGTGCTTCAGCGCTGGTGCCGGCGCCGCAGGTCGAACACACCCCCTGCCGGTTCAGCCGGCAGACATCACAGTCGATACCGCAGGCGCCAGTGGACATGGGCCGTCTCCTTTCGGTTCTTTAATTTGGACCATTAATTTTTATCTATTAATCCGGGTCAGCCGCACCACCGATTCGATGTGGAAGGTGTGGGGGAACAGGTCCACCGGCTGCACGCTGTCGATGCGATAGTTCTCGGCCATGAGTGCCAGATCCCGGGCCAGGGTGGACGGGTTGCAAGAAACGTAGACCATGTTCGGGGGCCCCATTTCCAGAATGGCCGTCACCACGTCCTTGTGCATCCCAACGCGGGGGGGATCGATGATCACCACCTGAGGGGTCGTCGTCAGAGAAGGCAGCACCTGCCGGATATCGCCTTCAATAAAGGAGCAGTTGTCGATTCCGTTCAACCGGCAGTTCTGACGGGCGTCTTCCACGGCCGAAGGGATGACTTCGATCCCGGTAACCCGTGCGGCCGCATCGGAAAGGGTGATGGCGATGGTGCCGGTGCCGCAGTACAGATCGAGAAGGTCCTCAGTGCCCGTGAGTCCGGCGCAGCCCCGAACGGTCTCGTAGAGTTTTCCGGCGCCCACGGTATTGGTCTGAAAAAAACTGTTGGCCGACACCCGGAAAGCAAACGGGCCGATCCGCTCGATCAGGCAGGGCGTGCCGGCCAGCGGGATTTCCACATCGCCCACGGCGACAGCGGATTTGCGGTCGGTGACATTGTTGACGACCCCGGTAACGATATTGGGAAACCGGTCCATGATCTTTTCAGCCAGCGGTTTCAGCACGTCCGGATCTGTCTCGGAGGTGATCAGATTGACCAGCCAGGCGTCGTCGGCAACCGAATGGCGCAGCATGGCAAAGCGCCAGAACCCGGAATGATCCCGCTGACCGTAAGCTTCTTTTCCGGAGGATTTCATTTCCTCCCGGACCATCGACAGAATCTGGTTACCCGTGTCCGGTTGCAGCAGACAGGCATCGATATCGATCACTTTATCGAACGTACCGGGAACATGAAGCCCCAGGGCAAAAGCCTTGGGGATGTCGTCTCTACCCAATTCATGGGGCAGCAGCCACCGCCAGCGGGCGCAGGAGAACTCCATTTTGTTCCGATAGCCGAAAATGTTCTCAGAGGCGATGGTGGGGTATACGGGAACATCTCGAATGCCGCCGATATGGGCCAGTGCTTCCACAACGTGCCGGCGTTTGAATTCCAGTTGCTGGGCGTAGTCGACGAACTGCCATTTGCATCCCCCGCAGAACCCGCTATACGGACAGGGCGCGGTTATCCGAAACGGTGACGGCGAGAGAATTTCCAAGGCCCGGGCCTCGGCATAGGTTTTCTTTCGCCGCACCACCCGCACGCGGGCCCTGTCTCCGGTCACGGCCTGGTCAATGAACACAGCCATGCCGTCTACTTTGGCGATGCCGCGTCCGCCAAAGGCCACATCCGTGACCTCCAGTTCGAGCTCCTGTCCTTTTTTCAACACCACTTTTTTCACCCCAACCATTGATATTAACTGCGGCACCGTGTTTCATCTAAACGGTGCCAGCCGCTTATACCGGCACTTGCCCGGCGCTTCAAGGACCTCATGGACCGAACCATCACATTTATCTCCCAGGACCGCAAGCTGGCAGGCACACTCCATCTGCCCGCCGGCAGGCGTCCGCCCGTGGTCATTGGCTCACACGGACTTCTGGGCACCCGGGCATCCGCCAAACAGGTGGCTCTGGCCGAGGCCTGCAGCGCTGCCGGGATGGCCTTTTTACGCTTCGACCACCGCGGGTGCGGAGAAAGCGATCCCGCCGGCACGGACAGCGATCTTCTGGCCGGTCGGGTAACGGATCTTCTGGCCGCCGTATCCTGGGTCACCCAGCAACCCGACCTGGGTGAGCGGATCGGTCTTTTCGGCAGCAGCCTGGGCGGCGCCGTCTGCCTGGCGGCTTTCCCGGCCTGCCGACCTGCGGCCCTGGTCACCTGGGCCGCTCCGGTAGCCAGCAGCGGTGTCAACCTCAATCGTCCGGAAGCCTCGCTGCCGCCGGGCCTGCACTATCGCAGCTTCAATCTCAGCGGGCAGTTGTCTGCCATCAGTCACATCTGTGTCTGCCACGGGGACCGGGATCAAGTCGTTCCGGTCGAAAATGCCCATGTCATCGCCGCGGGAGTCGGCGCCCCCCGAAACTTGATAATTTTCCGAGGCGCTGGCCACCGGATGTCAGCGCCGGCACATCACCAACGATTTGTCGCTGAAGCCGTCCGGTGGTTTTCCCGGTATCTGTAAACAAAGATCGCCATTTAAAAAGTACCTGGTTATTATGCACTATCCTCCCGTGAATGGGCGGGCGCTATTTGGACAACCGAAATTCATCGCTGCACCGCAAGTGCCCATCGCAGCATGGCATATCGGCACGAATCCATTTGCAAAACAAAATTATCCGGTTATATTTGAACGCGGATATCGATATTGCGAAAGCCTGCAATGTTCAACCGGCCAGCCTGATCGAGAGATTCCGGTTTCCGATTTCACTTGAGCACCCGACACCGCACACCCCCGGATGCGGGTGTCATGACCGCCATTAAAAAGGAGAGTTCATGGCTGACAAACCGACCGCGCCATTGCTTCGCAGAGCCTTTGTGAAAACGGTTCTGCGGCGAACCTTCGCCTTCGTCACCCTGATCGGCTTGGTCTATGGTGTTATTGCCGGGGTGTACGCGACAAAAACGATCTTCAAAGTGAAAAAAAACTACGCCGTGGTGCTCGAGAAATTCGGCGGCAAGCGTGAAGCCGTCACCCGCGTGGGATGGCATGCACGGCTTCCCTACTTCACCAAGATCGAGCAGGAAGTCACCCTCATGAACCAACTGATGCTTCTGGGCGGCCAGCAGGAACCCATGCGCATCATTTCAAAGGAAAATGTGGCTCTGTGGACATCGGCCGCCATGACCTACCGTATCGACAACCTCGACGTGTGGGCCATCGAAAACAAAGACCCCATGGAACTTTTACAGGGTGACTTTGACGGCATCGTCAAGGACAACCTCCAGGCCCAGCCGGTCAATGAACTCATCAGTGATCGGGAAATGATCAAGGAAGACATCTTCAAGGCGCTCAAGGCGCGGCCCATCAATGAGGGCGGCCCCACTCTTGAAAAAAAATACGGCATTGAGGTGGTCAGTTTCGTATTGAAGGAGACGCGCTTTGGCGACAAGCTCGTGGAAGCCACTGAAGAAAAAAAGCGCCGGGAACTGATCGCAGAGGCCGAAAACTACGCCGCCGATCAGGAGGCAAGCCGCATCCGTAAACTCTACGCCGCCTATATGGAAAGCATCCAGGATCTGCAAAAACGCATCGGCCGGCCGGACGGCAGCACCGACACGGCCCTGCTCCAGTTCCTGACCCAGCAGAAATGGGCCTCCGCTTATGAAAAGAACCAGTCCGGCCAGAACACGGTGATCATCCAGGGCGGCGGTGACCCCCCGGCCTTGACCCTGCCGGCCCCTACCGGCGGAAAGGCCGCTTCAGGAGGCAACTGATGCCGCGACGAACTACCCGGGAAATTCAGTATGTCCGGCTGCCGGAAAACCGGATTCGTGAAATCGAGGAACTGGTATCCTCCTGGCCCTATGAGACAAAATCCTTCATGCGGGCCCGGCTCAACCAGTACCGACCCAAGTCTGACAAAATCAACATGGTCCTGGAGACCCTCCTTTCCCTCTTCATGGCATCTCCTGAAAAGCGCTTCGACACGCTGAAGGACCCTGACATCCTCACTGACTGGCAGCGGCGGTTTGAAATCTCCGGACAGACCAATCCCCAGGACGCCTGGAATAAAATTCTGGAAAAAGAGCTCTCGGGCCGGGACTACATTTATCTCTTATCTCTGCTTAACAAAGATCTCTCAGACATCCATGTGCCGGTGGAAATCCATGAGCTCTTCGACAAAATCTACCGAGCCCACATCCGAAAGGAGTACATCAGCGACCCGGAGGTACCCAAGGCGCCCCTGCTTCTGGTGACCGGTCCCAGCGGCAGCGGCAAGACCGCCACCACCACCGAAGCCGTTGAAAAGGTGATCTTCGACAACGACGTTCTGCCGGAGATCGATCTCATCCAGAAAAAAGAGGCCCTGATGGCCGGGGAACCCTTCTGGAAGACCCTGGAAGAGGTCGCCCCGGATCTGGCCATGGAGATCGAGCGGCGCAAGCGGCTGAAGTTTTATAAGCAGCTGTCTCGGATTCCCCTGATCAAGTCGATCTTCAAGAAGGCCATCGGCCACAACCTCTCCTTTCTGGAAGAACAGGGGCTATCGGTAGATTACGCCATGGTAACCCCCAACGACTATCAGACGGCCCTGGCCGGTGAGCCAGGAAACTATTTCAAAAAAGCCCTGGGGGACCCCCGGAAAACGAGTATCCGCCACATCGAAGAGGCCCACAGCGCCTTCGGCAGGGCTTCGGGCACCCAGTCCGGCGTGGAGCGCCAGCAGCGGACTCTCATCGATACGTCCAACATCATCATCGATGAGATCACCAGCGGTCGCCGTGACTGCCTGCTCATCGCCACGACCGATCAGCCCGAGCGCTTCGACGCCACCATTTACCGCCGGTTCGTGGAAAAGGGCAAGATCATCGATATCAGCGAGTACTGGCGAAATCCCGCCAACCTGCGGGAAGTGGTGCGCCTTGAGCTCATGCGAAGCGACATCCGCATGGCATCGGAGGCCTCCACGGTCTGCCACGGTACGGTCCGGTGCATCGATGACCATGCCATCAACGACTCGGTCCAGAAACTCTTTACCATTTTTGACGAGCGCAGCCTGAAACTGATTCCCTCCTATGTCAGAAAACTGATCCACTCCATCATCCAGATCCAGGGCGATTACAGACCAGAGTACCTCGACGACGCCCTGTTGGTGCGCAACGCCTTCGAACTGGTGGCCAAGAACTCCTACGGCGATCTCTTCAAGAAAGTGGTCAACCGAATGGACCGTCATGTGCGCTGGGAGGAGTATGTCGGACAGATCAAGGACATGTTCTCGGAGATGGCCAACAACTGTCTATACTACGGCGTCAGTGAAGAAAAAGGCGTGGTCCTCAACGGACCTCCCGGCGGGGGAAAGACTTTTCTGGTGCGCTCCTGGCTCAGTGAAAACAGCGATATCCACGATATCTCCACCAGTCCCAGCGCGCTTCAGGACCCGGTCAACCCCATTGAGGGCGCCGTGGAAAACCTGGAAAAAGTCTACGACATCGCCAAAATGATCGCGCCCACAGTGGTTTTCTTCGATGAAGGCGACAGCCTGGCGCCGCGCCGGAGCCAAAGCGGCGGCAGCCCGTCCGATAAGCTCACCAACAAGTTTCTTAACCTGATCGACGGTGAAATCCCGCTGAACCGTGTGTTCACGGTCCTGACCACCAACCGGCTCGATATCCTCGACCCGGCGCTGATCCGCTCCAAGCGCCTCAAGGTCATGGAGATCTCGGGTCATATGGGCCGCGGCGATATTATAACGATCGTGAAAAATGCCCTGACAGACGTTCCCTTGGCCAAGGGCCTCGACGAGCCCAGCATCGTAGAGACAGCCAAGGCGCTTTGCAATACACCGGCTGACTACGCCGCCTTCGTGGAAAAGGCGCGCGGTCTGCGCAGCACGGAGTTCGAAGTGTTGACCCGGTTTCGAACCCTGTCAGAAGGATCTGCGGACATCCAGGAGAAATTCATCAAGTTCAACTTCAAAACCCTGATGGGCATTCTCGACGCGCTCGACGCCCCCCAGGCCCTGCGGGCCGATGTCAAGTCGGCGCCCATTAGCCTGCTCACACGCCGGGAGGAGGTTTTGGCGCTGCTGACCCACATCAGGGAAATGGACGACTATCCGTTGCGCATGTCCCACCTGGAATCTGCTACTCAGGAAATTTCCGGCAGCCCGGTCAAAAAGGGCAAGGTGCAGCTCGATAAGTACCTGGAGGCCGAGCTCAGCCAGGAACCCCAGGTGGGATTTATCATCGGTGTCGGGGCCAACGACGTTTCCGGCGTGCTGCTGCCCATTGCCACCAGCCTCACCTACAGTCTTGGCACCGAAAAAGTGCTGGTCACCGGCGCGGTGTCTTCATCGGCGCCGGCGGCGGCGGAGCTGGAAATGGCCGTCAAGATGACCCAGCAGTCGGCTCAGGAAGCCTTCACCATGGTGAAGAACTACCTGCAGGAACTCTATCCCAAAGTCAGTATCCCAAAGCTTTTGGGCGAGTTTCTGAGCCAGTACACGATCCATCACCAACTGCTCTCCGCATCTTACAACGTGGGCGGTCCATCAGCCGGATACGCCCTGGCCATCAACACCCTGTCCGCCATGCTGCATCTGCCCGTCTACAACGATTTTGGCATTACCGGCGCCCCGTGGACCAAAGGCGTGAAAACCGGTGAAGTGGGCGGATCGGTGATCATCGGGGGTCATAAGAAAAAAACGGAAAAAGTCCTCATGCACCTGCGCCGCATGTATATGCCGCTGCAGAACTATAAGGACCTTGAGATGGAATTTCTCGTGAATTACTGGGAGCAGGACAAAGATATCCTCGGGGTCACGCATTTCGGTGACCTGGTCCCCGAAGTTTACTGGCTGGGTGCCGCCGCCGATACCGATCTGCTGGACCTGATCCACATGCGCCTGGAATACAAGGTGAATAAATACCGCGGTCGTGCAGCGGATCCCAAGATCAAGGATGCCATTTTAGAAAAAAAGACCCGACTCAAGAGCCTTGCTGAAAAAGAAATCCGAAGTCGCCTGACCGACATCCATCTCTATCTGCGTAACCCGATCAGGGACCCGCACATTTCCCTCGAAGAGATTTTCAGAATGGGCGGGAAAAAACGCGCCCATATCATTGTGCCCGTCATGAGCCGGATCAAAAACGGACTGCGCAGTCTGCGCCTGCCACGTCGCTCCGACGAATAACTGCAACAGCAACCGCAAAGGCGACTTCACCGCAGAGACGCAGAGACAAGCGGGTTTGGGCGCTGGCGCGCAAACGGCAGGGGCGGATTCACCGCAGAGGCGCAGAGAACGCAGAGAAAAGCGGGTTGCGGGCGCTTCGCGCGGAAAAACGAACAACGGATTTTCTACCAGCAAGATTGCGTGAATATGCGTAAGTCTGAGTGGGTTGGGCCACGTATTGATGAAACGCCGTTCTCTGCGGTCTCTGCGAACTCTGCGGTGAATACGGTTTTTAAAGGACCGGCTTGCCATCGATGAGCAGCAGCTTGATGTGCTTCAGGCTGCCGGGCAGGGCCTCCGGAGGTCCCGGGACCACCACCAGACAGGCGCGTTTTCCCGGCGCCAGCACCCCCAACCCCGTCAATCCCATGAGTTCGGCCGCCGCGCCCGTGGCTGCCCGAATCACTGCCGACAATGGTACCCCGGCCTGAAGAAAAAGGGCTATTTCTTCCAAGATCGCCGCGCCGTGAGAAACCCCGACGCCGCCGGCGTCCGTTCCCACCACCAGTCGCGCGCCGGCGCGATGGGCCGTTGCGATCTGCGCCAACTGATGATCCACGCTGCGTGCGGCGATATCTTTTTCGGCGCCCAGCGCACGACTGGCGTGGACGGCCATTGGAACCACCGTGGGCACCCAGTGGATCTGGGCATCGGCCAGTAGGCCAATGATGTCTGTTCCCATGAAATAACCGTGCTCAATGCTGTGGGCTCCGGAGGCGACGGCATCGCCCACGGCCTGCCGACCATTGGCGTGCACCATGGCGCGGACGCCGCGCCGCCCCGCTGCGGCAACTGCGGCAGCCAGATCCGCCCTGGAGAACTGGGGGGGCGTCTGGCGGCCGAATACCGCCAGGCTGTTAATCCCCGAGTTGATGATCTTGAGATGGTCTCCGAGAGTGGTTTCCCGAGTCACCGCGTCTGCCAGCGAAAGACCGTCAGCCGGCGGCCGCCCAACGAAACGGCCATAGCGGCCCCTGGCATGCCACCCCGCACCGGCGGCGTGCAGACAAAACGCGTTGTTTTCATCCGGCAGGCACTCGCGTCGAAACCGGAGGCCGCAACCGGCTGCATCCCCGGCATCCCGCGCGGCAACGATCCCGTGGGCCGTCATCCGCCGAATGCGTCGGCGCATGCCCTCTTCGGCCGTATCATAGGGTTCGCTCAGCTGGCGCTGGCGTGCTTCGGGATCGTTTGTCGGCGACATGCACAGATGCAGGTGAGCGTCAATGAGTCCCGGCATCAGCGTATCGGATGGATATTGCCAGTTTCCGCCGGCCGGGCGGTTTTCGGAAGCGATCGTGTCGATACGGGCGATCCATCGCCCGCGGAGCGTCAATCGAACGGATCGCCTGACCGGCGCACCCGTGCCGTCGACCATCCAACCGGCGTCCAGGATCTGGTCCTGTCCATCGTTCATAAGGCGCTCTTTTTCATCGGCAAGGGTGCATCGATGAGCCGGTCATCCAAAAACTGCCGGATGGCGGGCGCGTATCCGGGCGTGACACTTGAATCACTGTGCCCGGCCCCTGGTGCGATATAAAACGCCACTTGCTCTGTGGAAAATGCGGCGACCAGCTCGCGGGCAAAGGCCACTGGAAACCGGCTATCGGCTTCGCCGTGAATCACCATCACCGGCATGCGCACGGCCGGCGCCAGCCGCGCCGGACTGTAGGCGGCCATGGCGCCCCGATACACTGCGTTCATCAACCACAGAATCATCGGTCCGAACAATCGGCCAAAGGCCGGGTTGATCCACGTGTACAGGCTCAGAAGCGCCGCCCGGGTGTGGGCATAAACGCCCTCCAGAAAAAGCAGTCGGATCCGGTCGGGATGACGGCTGGCGGCGATGATGGCGCCGCCGGATCCCGCTGAGTGGCCGTAAAGGATCACCGGCTCACCGATCCAGTCCAGAACCGATTCGATATCTTCAGCAAACCGCAGGGCGTTCATGAACCACCGGCGGTCCGATCCGCCGTGGTCCCTAGCACTGAAAAGCACCGTAGTAAAACCCCACCGTCCGAACAGCCGGGCCCGATTCACCATCCTGCCCCGGTTGCGTCCCCATCCATGGACCAGGACCACGACGCCCCGGCTGGGGCCGTCAGGAAATACGCGCCAGAGCTCCAGCCGCTTGCCGTCCACGGCTCGAATACCGGTATCCTCCACGCGACCCCAATCCGGCCTGTCATCCACGGGTCGTCGCGGCACCTGCTGCACCACAACCACCAGGGCGGCGCAAATGGCCAGATAGAGAGCGAGCAGTCCGATAGCGATGGCCAAGATAAACATCATCGTCACAACACCCACCAAGGCACTGCAACCAGGTCTTTTGAAAGCTTCAAGGGTTTGTCCACCGCGCAGACAATCAAACCCGATCCGATTGTTTCCCCTGGAAAACATTCTCTAAAAGCACCGATCCCTCTGCCATCGTTTCGTGTTGGGTTGCTTTTTGCTTTGATTTCTACCGGATATAGGATGCCATCGCGCTCTAGTATCAGGTCGACTTCGGCCCCGCCGTAACTTCTGAAGTGATACACCGTGGGCGGTGTTGGCCAGGCCTGAATGCTTTTGATGATCTCCATTACAACCCAGGTTTCAAACAAGGAACCAAGCAAAGGATGACTACCAATGGCTCCGGAGGAACTGATTTTTTGCAACTGACAGATAAAACCGGTATCCGCGAAATACCCTTTGGCACGCCCGGCGATCCGTTTAACCGGGTTTCTTGTAAAAGCCGGCACAGAACACCAGAGGAAGGTCGACTGCACGGTTTCAAGCCAATACTGGGCTGTTTTTCGATCGACGCCGAGTTCGCGACCAAGGTGGGCGTGGTTGATTTCCTGTGCACTCAACGCAGCGAGTAGTCCAATAAACCGGCCAAAGGTCTGCAGTGAACCGATATTGGCGACGCTGCGAACATCTCTTTCTATATAGGTCTGGAGATAGCTCTGCCAAAAACCACTGATCAGATGTTCGGGGAGATCCATGGCGCCGGGGTAACCGCCGCGCCAGATCACTGGATAAAGCAACGCAGGGGTATCTTCTGCTGGGCTGTCAGCTACGGTTTCCCCGGCAATCCACTTCTCCAGAAAGTCTCCCGGCGCTTGGCAGGCCATCTCCCTGCGCGACATGGGTTGCAGTTGTAAAACAGCAACCCTGCCGGCCAGGGATTCGGCAATATCGCGCATCACTGCCAGATGCTGAGAACCACTGAGGATGTAAAGTCCTTTTCGCTTTAACTGGTCCACGCGCCGCTTAATTGGTCCAAGAAGTTCCGGCGCGTATTGGATCTCATCCAAGAAAACGGGTGGCGGGTGATTTTGCAGAAAAAACGTTGGATCCCGCCGCGCATTCTCGACATCCACCACTGGATCAAAAACAACGGTCTCTACCTTATGACCGAAAAGATTTTCGACCAGTGTGGATTTGCCTACCTGCCGTGCCCCGATAATCGCGACAACAGGGTAGTATTGAAACAGTTCTGTTACCTTTTGTTCAATCAATCTTGGTCGATACGTGTTCACATCTAAGTAGCCTCGTGCTGGCAATCGTATTCCTCACATAGTTTTCTATATTTATGGGAGTTTTATTCCCCATAATACAGAAAACATATGATTTCGCAAGGAACTTATTAATATCCGAAAGTCCGAAACCGAAAGATAAGTGAGCTGCCGTTGAATTGAAACGCCAAAAATGGCATCGGCCGTCTGTTAGCGCTGTTACCCGCGAAATTGACTTCCCAGTACTGCCATCACCCTGGCATGATAAGCTTCAGACGCCGCCACGATACCACGGTTCTTAAGAAGCTGGCGCCCGCAGGTAAAATCCAGGGCCCTGCCGCCAGCATCGCTCACGACCCCGCCGGCGGTCTCCACCATGAGCGCTCCCGCGGCGTGATCCCAGATCTTTTCCCGGTAGTCCGGGCTTGCCGGAGCCGGCAGTCGCAGGTAGATGTCGCCGCGTCCCAGGCCGAGCATGGCGTATTTCACCTGGCTGTCCACGCGAAGGATCTTTCCTTGATCACCAAAATGACTAAACACCCGTTCCTGGAGAGCGTGATTGGAGTGCCCCGATTCGACACTTTCAAGAAACCGCACCGGTGTATCATTGCCGGCATCCGCTATCTTCAGAGGGCCTAACGGGGCTCCGTCAAATCCGGCCGCAATCCCCCCTGCCCCGCGCTCGGCGGTGAGCACCACCCCGGGGGCGCCGCCTTTGGTGCCGTCAAGGTTGGGGCAGCCAAGCCAGCCCATGACCACCCGGCCGTTTTCGATGAGGGCCAGGGCCTGGGCGTACTGACCGCCTCTTAAAAACCCCTTGGTGCCGTCAATGGGGTCGAGCGTAAAAAACCGCGTCCCCGGGGACCGGCTCCCGCGATCGATGGCCGCCAGGATTTCCGTCTCGGACCAGTCGGGTAAAAACCGCCTCAGGCGGCGGCGCATATATTCCTGAGACGGCAACCGCAGATTTTCGGTCCCCTCTTCGGCGACCACCGGAATGTCCGGGCAGACACTGGAAAGGGTGCGGCAGATGACGGCCTGGGCCGCATAATCGGCCACCGTCACCGGGCTGCGGTCCTTTTTTTCGACGGTGTCGGCACTCACCATTTCCGACTGAACCCGCCGGCAGACGTTTCCCGCCGCGATGACGGAATCGGTAATCGCTGAAATATCGATATCCATTCAAGGCTTCATAGTTGACAAACTCTTAAAAAAGCAATTTTCTCGCAAAGACGCCAAGCACGCAAAGAAATAAATAATTAATATCAGTGCGTTAACTTTGCGATCTTTGCGGCTTTGCGAGAGATTCAGACTTTTTACAAGTTTATCATAGTTGATGGCATATAGATGATAGGAGCACCAAGATTAACCACGAAGACCCCGAAGGGGATCTTGTTGTTTTCTAGTTCTCAGCGTCTTTGCGCCTCTGCGCGAGAACTGGGTTTCAGGTTCTCTACGTGATCTTCGTGTAAAATGGAACGACCGTTTCGGAGCCACCGCACAATGCGGCCGTCATCCACAAGGCAGCCCCAGAAGCACCCGGCGTAGGGCGTCGAGCGCCGTCATGGCAAACAGCGCCTTGTTTTTCTCCCGATCCGGGACCGGAAAATGACGCCGGAAGCTGGTGATTTGTCCACCAATGGACACCGCGATCCAAACCGTCCCTACGGGTTTGTCCGCAGTGCCTCCGTCAGGGCCGGCGATGCCGCTGGTGGCCACCGCGACATCGACGTGAGCCACCCGCGCGGCGCCGGCGGCCATGGCACGAACGGTTTCTTCGGACACGGCACCATGGGCGGCAATGGTCTTTTCAGGCACCCCGAGCACACGAATCTTGGCCTCGTTGGCATAGGTGACGGCGCCGCAGACAAAATAGCGCGAGCTGCCGGGCACGTCGGTGAGCCAGTGGGACACCAGACCGCCGGTGCAGCTTTCGGCAACAGCCACCGTGGCCGAGCGCTCCAGAAGCAGCGCACCCACCACTGCCGCCATAGACGCCCCGGCATCGGTGAAAACGTTCTCGCCCAGCTTCCCTCTGACCCACGCGACGCCTTCCAAAAGCCGGCGATCCACCGCATTTTTATCCGAATCGTGGCCGTATAGTTTGACTTCGATCACCGGGAACCGGGCCCTGAAACCGAGTTTGATGTCGGCAAATGCCCCTGCGAACCCATCGAGGCATCGATTGACCGAGGCCTCGGTCAATCCGAAAACCCCGACCGTGCGCATGGCGTTCACCCCGTCGCAACGGCCGGTGATCGCCCCTATCCGGGGCATGACCTGATCGGCCATCATCCGCCGCATCTCCCCGGGCACACCGGGTAAAAAGAAAAACCGGCACCGGTCGATGGTGAGGGCGAACCCGGGTGCCGTGCCTACCGGATTGGGCAGGCATACGGCCCCGTCGGGCAGATCCGCCTGTTTGCGGTTGCTCTGTCCCATCACCCGCCCGCGGGCGCTAAAAAAGGCCTCCATGGACGCCAGCGCCGCCAGGTCTGTCTTTAAGGCAACGCCGGCCGCAGCGGCAGCCGCAGCCGCGCTCAGATCGTCTGAGGTGGGCCCGAGGCCACCGGTCACCACTGCCAGATCGCACCGCCGGCCGATGTCCCGAAGGACTTCCACCAAGGCGCCCATATCATCGCCCACACACAGATGGCGCGCCACCGTCACGTTGGCGGCGGTCAGGGCCTCAGCGATATAGGCGGTATTGGTGTCCACCAGGGCGCCGGTGCGGATTTCGTCTCCGGTGGCCAGAATGTCGGCGTTCATATAATCTCCTAAAAATTTGCGGCTCTTTTACCTTCTAATTTGTAGAAAATGGTTGCCCCTATCCATCACAGCGCACCGCCGGCCGGCCAGACGCCAGGGATGCGCGTTGCGCAGAAAGCGCAGGCTCCGTCTTTTAGATGGACCTCGGCGATCAGATAGCCCCGTCTGAGAATGATGCACCGGCCGCAATTGTGACAATAGGTGTGGTTGCCCGCATGCCCGGGCACGTTGCCGACATAGACATAGCGGATCCCCTCGGCCATGGCGATATCCCGGAACTGCTCCAGCACGGCGATGGGCGTGGCAGCCAGCCGATCCAGCCGATAGCGCGGATAAAACCGTGTAAAATGAAGCGGATGATCCGGACCGAGGACGGCCATGATCCACCGGCACATCTGCCGAACCATGCCCGGGTCGTCCACGTATCCAGGTACCACCAGGTTGGTCATCTCGAAGTGGACCCCCTCGGCCTTCAGGGTGACGAAGGTATCGAGCACCGGCTGCAACCGCCCGCCGTTGAGTTTTCGGTAAATGGCGTCGCTGAAACTTTTGAGATTCACATTGGCCCCGTCCAGGACACGGCACAGTCGCTGGAGGGGTTCGGTCCGAATATAGCCCGCCGAAATCAGTAAATTATAGATTCCCGTTGCACGGGCCGCTTCGGCAGTGTCCAGGGTGTACTCGTAGAATGTCACCGGCTCGGAATAGGTGTAGGCAATGGCGGTGGCACCTGCCTTTTTGGCGGCCGCCACCACATCCTTCGGAAAGAGTTCGACGTGCTGCACTTCATGGGGTTTGGCCTGCGAGATTTCCCAGTTCTGGCAGTTGAGGCATCTGAAATTGCAGCCGGCAGCGGCGATGGAAAAGGCGGTGGTCCCGGGCATGAAGTGATAAAGCGGTTTTTTTTCAACCGGGTCCACGTGCACCGCACAGGGGTTGCCGTAGGCCAGGCTGTAGAGCGTGCCGTCAATGTTGACCCGGGAGCGGCAGACGCTGCGGTCCCCCGGCGCCAGAACGCACTGGTGGGGGCATACCCCGCACATGACCTGCCCGTCGGCCAGTTTCCGGTAAATGGCCGCCTCTTTCGACCATTTCCACGGCGCTGCAGGCGCATCTCCTTTGAAAATATGGCCTCGGATGTCATCATCGCCCCCCAGGCTCGGCGCCCCCCCCAGAGGCCCCACCAGCCCCATGCCGGCGGCGGCCAGACAGGCGCCACCGCATCGGAGGAACTGGCGGCGATTGAACGCGGTCATGATTGCCTCGTTATGAGCGTTAGGATCGTTTAGATCGTTTGGATCGTTTGGATCGTTTGGATCGTTATGAGCGTTTAGATCGTTGGGATCGTTGGGATCGTTTGGATCGTTTGGATCGTTTGGATCGTTTGGATCGTTTGGATCGTTTGGATCGTTTGGATCGTTGCGCCTGCGGCGCGTTCGGCCACGCCGGGGCGCGGCGTTCCGGGTTCCGGGTTCAAGGTTCAAAACCTTTAACAGCAAAGACATTGAAACGCGAAGTTCGCGAAGGACACGAAGTTTGTCCGAATCGGGTCGCCGGGAAACAACGCCCCGGCTCACGATTCGAACAAAGGATGACGGCCCTGCGGGCATGTTTCATCATGGTTACGACTTGGAAACGCAGCGGTCGGTCAAAATATCGCCGTTCGGCGCGAAGCGCCCAAACCGGCTTTTCTCTGTGTTCTCTGTGTCCTCTGTGGTTCACACGCTGTTGACTTTCGCCGCCAGCAGGCGCAGCAGGCTGAACACTTTGACGGCCACCAGTGCGGCCGCCACACCGTAAAGACCTGTCATGGGCAGCAGCACCACGCTGGTGGCCAGGGTGCCGGTCCCGGCACCGGCCAGGTCGGCGGCAAAAGCGCGGCCGGCAGCGCGGGCATCGTCCCCCATGCTTTTAAGAATCAGGGGAAACTGAAAACCGCACACAACGGCGGCAGTAAATCCGAAGACCAGATATCCGGCCGGGGGAATCCAGCCACCGGCCAAATGAAGCGCCGCGGCGAAACTGCCGACAAGGCCGATGAGCGCCCCGTCGGACAGGATCAACGCCTTGCGCAGCCGGTGCTGCCGGCGGTTGCCCAGCCAGGCGCCCGGCACCAGACCCGCCAGAAATGCGGTGATAATGGCCCCGAGTTGGAAATAGACATATCCATAAAACACCTGGAAAGCAAAAATCACGAGCATCTCCAACCCCATGGACACAAATCCGGTGGAAAAAAGCACTGTCTCCAGGGGGCGCGCCCGCCACAGAATGAGCGCGCATACCAGAGCGATGGCGCCGTAAAGCCATACCGGGTGCGAGCCGGTGCGAAGAAACCACTGCTGGAAGGCCAGGCGCATAAGGTAAGGCGTTGTGTCCGCATTTTCAGGGGCCGGCGCTCGGGCGGCCGTTTCAAGCTGGGATAGCCGGTCTTCGGTGACCTCCCATGCGTAGGCACCGCTGAGATAGCGGGTCTCTATACCCAGCGCTGCGAGTCTCCGGGGAACATCTGTCGTGAGCGCGGCGTCGCTGGCCAAGAGGGTTATCCGCTCGCCGGGAATCAGGACGACATTGGAAAATGCGATGGCAACGGTGCGTCTAAGCGAAGCCACCATCAGCTTCAAGGGCGCCGGTATGTAGTTCGCATATCCGGAGATGCTGATACTCAGAACGCCATCGGCGCTCAGATGACGGTGAGCCAGCGTCATAAACTCTCGGGTAAAGAAGCGGTTGATCTGGAAGGTGTCCGGATCCGGGAGATTAACGATAATGGCGTCGTAGGAACGCGCCGCCTGGCGAAGATACCGGCGGGCATCCGAGTTCACTGAGTTTAGCCCGATGATAGGGGCGATGAGACCACTGTCAAACTGAAGCTGCGTGACGGCCGGGTCCAGTTCGAGGTAGTCCACCGCCTCGGGCCGGTATTTGGCGATTTCACGCATCATGCCGCCCACTGCACCGATAACGAGCAGGCGCCTCACCTGCTCCCGCTGACAGAGAGCCAAATGAACGGCCGCCTCGGCGCCGGCGGGATCCTGGCTCACGGCCACGGGTCTGCCGTCTTGGAAAATGGTGGTCTGGCCCCTGTCGACCACGACCTGCAGACGACCGTAGCGGCTCTCCACGGTGCGCACCGACGGTGTGAACGGCAGTGCCAGCGAACGGGTCTCCAGGGTCAGTCCCAGCATCATGCCGGCAGCGGTCAGCGTCAGGCCGGCAACCGGCAGTGGTCGCCACCACCGCCGCGCCGGCAGGATGGCCCACGCGGCAGCAGCCATTGGAAGCGCTGAAACAACGCTCGCCTGAACCGGAGACAACCAAAACACCAGGCAAAAGGCGAACAGCGCGCCGCCCAGGGCGCCCCCCAGCGCATCGCGCAGATAAATTCCGGCTCCGGGCATGTCCGGTCGATGGCGGCGGATGACAAACAAACTGTAAGGCAAAATGAACCCGATGCCAGCGGCATATGGCAGCAGCGTCGCAGCGACAAACGCGGCAGTGGGATAAAACCCTACCGAAACCCCCAGGGTAAACCACTGAAGACGCAGCAGCCGGATTCCCACCAGCATGACGGCAGGCATACCTGCCATCATTAGAGACACTGCCGCCAAAACGACGGGTGAATCTGAAAGACCCCGTTTTATTGCCGCTGTGGAGACAAGACTGCCGGCAGCACCGATGATCAACCAGAGGCACAGAATCAGGGCGATGATGAACTCATTTCCCTGAAATTGGGTGATGTACTCCCGGATCAGGAGCAATTGCGCCACTACACTGGCCACGCCGGTGGCCGTGACCAGCCGTAGCACCGCCGCCGGAGCGGCGGCATCGATATTCGTGGGGGGTGGTTCGACTGGAGCTGTCATGCATCATTCGCTGTGGGGCGCTTCAAAATAGGTCACCTGATAGGTAGACACCTCCAACTCACCATCTTTCCACGCTGATTCCGGCAAACCGGCTTTAAGGCACAGGTGGCCGAGAAAAGCCTTATGGGTCGGCAGCTGATCCCAGACCTGGGGCAGGAAGGTCGCCCGTCGCATGCCCTTCTGGATGATCACGCCGTCCACGCCAGGGCGCAATTTTTTTACCAGATCTTCAGCCGAATCGTAGAAAAGCGGCTGGGGATCGCTGAGAACGCTGACCTCGATGTCCACCTGGTTGAATTCCGCCGCGGTGAGCGGTTTAAACCGCGGATCGCGAAAGGCGGCATTGATGGCATTTTGGGCCACATCGTCCTTGAGCGGTTGCCGGGCGCTCAGCGTCCCGATGCACCCCCTCAGCTGCCCCTTTTTTTTCAATGTGACAAAAGTGCCCCCGGGCTGGTGGAAAATTGGATTGCGCAGGCGCGCTTCCAATTGTGTGCTGCTTTCCGGATCAGTGGTCAGCCCCAGTTTTTCCTTGATGGTCTGCCGCGCCAGCGCTACCAAGGCCTGGCCGTCATCCGGTCCCATTGCCGACGACTGCGACACTGTGAGATTTCCCATGGACGAACCTCCATAAAAGACGACGGCAGCATACCCCACCACGCGTTCTCTGGTGCCGGCGCTGTCGCCACTGTTGCTGTAGTGAATAATGCTCGGCTGCCACCCCCGCTCCCGGGCGATCTCGAGCAGCACGGCTAAGGGGATGCTGCCGCAGGCCCGGTCGCGCTCATGCATCAAGGCCGCTGCATTGCCGCTTCGGATCAATGCCAGGGTTTCCTTATCCCTCGCCACAGCCTGCTCATAGGGCAGAAAGTGGGACAGATCCGAGCTGACCACCAGCAGGGTTCTGTCATCCAAGAGCCGGTTGATACGGCGCGCCAGAGGCTGCGGGTCCATCTGCCCCACGACCACCGGCACCAGCGAAAACCTGCCAAGGCGCTGCTGCAGGTAGGGCAGCACCACCTCCAGGCTGTGCTCCATCCGGTCCGAAGCGGGGCTGTATTGGAACAGATCCGTATCGGTGAGCAGCGCTCTGGCATCGGGATGCAGCGGGACGCGTCCCAGCGGGGTCTCGTAGCCGTCCACGTCACTGACCGCTGCGCGGGAGAGCCCCACACGGTGGTCCGGCCCCATCAGGATGACCTTGTCGATGCCTCCCGCGGGAAGGGTCGCAAGGCCATGGGCCGCGGTGATACCGCTATACACGTAGCCGGCATGGGGCAGCACGATGGCCCTGGGCACGGCATCGGGAAACGGGCTCCGGTAGCGGCCGCCCCCTTCAGTCGCCTGCCGCAACAGATCCTCAATGACAGCGCTCAGGGCTTCCGGGGTTGCCGGATAAAACTGGCCGGCCCAGACCGCGCTTCGAACCGAAGCGGCGTGGCAGCCGGCAGCGGCCGCGAAACACAGGAGCACACAGATAAGCGCACAGCGGATGGGGCGAGTCATTGGGGTTACCTCGATGGTGAACCTATATCCCATGGCGGGGAGGGAGTCAAAAAAAGATGGATTCAGGAATTCAGGAATTCAGGGATTCAGGGATTCAGGGATTGCGCCTATACGGCTTAAAAGCCACAGGGATTGCGAATTGGCGGCCTTCCTCCTTCGCCAAGGCTACGGCGGACAGGTCGGCCGAAAGGCAACTGCGAAGAGAATGAACCGCAGATAACGCGGATGACGCAGATGGGCGGCCTTCGGCCGGAAAAGCGAAAATCAACTACAATTTATCCACAGATTGCACAGATTTTCACAGATTAAAAATAATGTTAGGCGGCCTTCGGCCGAACTGCAACTGAAAAAGCTTATTGGCACGGATTACGCGGATAGGAATTGGCGGCCTTCCACCTTCGCTCTACGAGCTACGGCGGACAAGTCGGCCGAAAAGCAACTGCAAAGAGAATGAACCGCGGATGACGCAGATGACACAGATGGCGGCCTGCGGCCGGGAACTGCCTGAAGGGCGCTCCCTGTAACGTGTGCCGTGCACCGTGTACCTGCCCGAAGGGCATCGTCCGATCCAAACGATCCCAACGCTCCTAACGCCCTCAACGATCCTAACGATCCCAACGCTCCTAACGCTCCTAACGCTCCTAACGCTCTCAACGCTCTCAACGCTCCTAACGCTCCTAACGCTCCTAACGCCCATACAGCGCCAGCCGTCTACCCTCCGACACTGACCTGTGATATGGTGATCGCATTGCGTCCTCGGGCCTTCTTAGTGTCCATCCATAAATGGCATCTTTTGGCCCAGAGCGGCGTTTTCACACTTTTCGAAATCCTCGAAATAGCCCTGCTATTCCTCCGGTTTCGAAAATGCTCAAGCCTTGCTCTGAACCAAAATCTACCATTTCTGAACGGACACCACTTACGACCTTTCACCCGAAAGGAGTCTGTCATGCCCCATCCACTCTCCTGGATTCGCCGCTTATCGGTGACCTTCACCGGCCTGCTCACCCTGGCAGTGGCCCTGGTTGCGGCCGCCCCGTCCATCGGTCAGAACGAAGCCGCCAACTTTGCCGCCTACGTTCAGCGATACGGCGGTGGTGAGATCGACTGGGAGGCCGGCATCATCTATGGCCGCGCCATCGCCTATCTGGAAGACCAGAAAGGAAATCGCGCCATGGCCCAGCGCGCTGCCCAGGTCATGGCCGCGGCCAACATCGTTCGTCTGGCCGCCGGAATCCGCCTCGACGACCGTCGCCTTCTCGGTGACCTCGGGAGCGGACAGGTGGTGATCCGGCTGCGGGCGTTTTTGAATGTCGTCAACCACAGCTCCCGTTTCGTCGAAGACGGCGGCAAGCCCTACTACGAGGTGGTCCGAAAAACGCCCATCACCGGTATTAAAGGCCTCACACGCCAGCTGCTGACCCAGTTCGGCGACAGCGTCTCGGAAGGACTTCGGTGGCCGGACACCCCTGCACCGCCATCCGGTGAAACGCTTTCCGACGACCAGGCCCCCTGGCTGGTCCTCGACGCCCGCCATCTGGCCGCAGCAGGGCAGGTGCAACCGGCCCTGTTTCCCGCTATCAGGGCCGCTGACGGCAGAATTTTGTATGACTGGCGCACTGTGGCGCCGGACGCCCTGGAATCGCGCGGAATGGCGCGATACGTGGTCTCGGATGTGGATGCCAGCCGCTGGCAAAGTGGCACCGGGACGCCCAGCGACCTGCTGGCGTTGCTGTCGCCGGCCCAAGCCCTGGCAGAAGAAGAGACGCTACCCCGAGCTACCGGCCGCAGGCGCTATATTGTCAAAAAGGTCGAAGGCGCAGAAGGCCTTGCCCGCACCAATCTGGTTGTCAGCAACGCCGACGCCGAGGCACTTGCCAGCGAGGATGTGGCCAGTCGCATCCTGAAAAAATGCCGTGTCATCGTCATCGTCAACAGCCCCATCGGCGGTGTGGAAGGTGCGCTGGACAGCAAGCTTCGACGGTCCTCATGAAACACCTGGCCTGGGTTCACTTCACCGGAACCATCCTCGCGACGACCATGGTCATCGCCGCGATGCTGATTGCCCATCACAGCGGCCTTCTCAAAGGGATGGATCGTTTCATCTACGATCTCCAGATCAGACTGACCGCAACCGGCGCTGTTTCAGACGATGTGTTGCTGGTGCTCATGGATACTCAAAGCGCTGTTCGGCTTGACCGCCGCCGGGGCGGGTGGTCGCGGACGCACCTGTCCGCAGCATTGGATCATCTGTGCCGGTCCAACGCCGCCACCATCGGAATAGACCTGGTGCTGGCTGCGCCGGATCCCGACCCTGCTGCGGACGCCCGCCTCGCAGCGGCCATTGAACGTTGCGGCAATGTCGTTCTGGCCCGGGTGTCCGTTTCCGGAGGGCAGCCGGTACAGCCCCTGGCGCCATTTCTCAACGTCTCGGCCGGGGACGGATTCATCGATCTTCCTCCTGACAGCGATGATGTATTGCGGCGGGTTCCCTTTTTCAACGCGGTGCCTGCCGGAGAAAGCGGGATCGAGCTGGTGCCGTCCTTTTCACTGGAGCTGGCCCGCGTATTTCGAGGTCTCAGCTATACGCCGGATTTTTCGGAGCCCGATTACCTGTACCTGGGTGACGATCCGAGCAAGCGGTTGCGGCTGCCCTATCCCGATCTGCTCATTCGCTTTACAGGTGACTATCGCAGTTTCGACCACGAGCCGTTTTCATCAGTAGTGGAAGGTCTCACCGATGCGTCTCGCATTCAGGGAAAACTGGTTGTCATCGGCAGTCAATTGGCCATCGAAAAGGACTATTTCAGTACGCCCTTCTCCCGGTTTAATCGCATCGCCGCCACTGTGGCGGATAAATTCGGCACTGTCCTCAGCGGCGTACTCAGCGATAAGGACATTGGTGTGGCCTGTCAGGCAGCCGCCGCTCAAACCATTTTGAGCGGCAGTGCCATCCGCCGCGCCGCCCCCCGTGCAACGGCCCTGTGGACCGCGGCGGCCGGGATCGCCGCAATGGTATTCTACCTGCCGGCCGTCGGTTCCCTGGCCGCGACGCTCATCCTGGTGGCGGCACTTGCCGCCACCACCGCGGGCGGTGTTCTGGCCATGAATGCCGGGGGGATCTGGCTCGACACGGCGCCCGCCGCAGTTGCCGTAATTCTTCAATTTGTTTGCGGCACCGCTTTGCAAAAAACCCTGCAGCGGCGCCGAACCCGATGGCTGACCGATCTCTTCGGTAAATACGTATCACCGGAAGTTGCCGGTGAACTCATGAACAGCGATATGAGCGAAACCCTGGCTGGCGCCAGTCGAGACGTCACCCTGCTGTTTGCCGACTTGAGGGATTTCACCGCGCACAGCGAACGTCTCGGACCGGTAAAAACCCGGGCCCTGCTCAACCGGTATTTTCAGGCCATGATACCGCTGGTATTTGCCAACCGGGGAACCCTGGACAAGCTCATGGGCGATGCGGTCATGGCATTTTTCGGCGCACCGCTTCAGCAACCGGATCACCCGGATCATGCCGCCGACTGTGCGCTGCAAATGGTGCGCGCTGTGAAGGCCCTGCAGTCCGATCCGGCGGAAGACGCACGGGAACTGCGCATGGGTGTGGGCATCAATTCGGGAAGCGCCATCGTCGGCAATTTGGGAACCGACGCGTTCATGGACTACACGGCCATCGGCGATACGGTGAATCTGGCCTCGCGCCTGGAGGGGCTTAACAAACACTACGATACCCGGATCATCATCGGGCCGGAAACCTCCAGACGGCTCAGCCATCGCTTTGTCACCCGGCGTATAGACCGGGCACGCGTGGCCGGTCGGGATGCCCCGGCGGATATCTATGAATTGGTGGGCTACCGGTCCGAGTGCCCGGCGGATCTGCTGGAGGGTCTTAAAAATTACGAAAAGGCCCTTGCCGCCTATCAGGGAGGTGATCTTCAACTGGCGCTTCGACTCGCCGCCGATCTGCCCGATGACGGACCGGCCCGTTGGCTGACCCGGCGACTGACATCCGCCCAGCAATCGCCGGCCTGCGAGCCCTGCCTGTTCACCGATTTTCAAACCAAATAAAACGAAAAAAGGGGTGCACGCTATCGTGCACCCCTTTTTTCGTTTTTTTGGAGGCGGCACCCGGATTCGAACCGGGGAATAAAGGCTTTGCAGGCCTCTGCCTTACCACTTGGCTATGCCGCCAATAAAAATGGAGCGGGAAACGGGATTTGAACCCGCGACTTCGACCTTGGCAAGGTCGCACTCTACCACTGAGTTATTCCCGCTCGTAAGCTGACCTTTTTAAAGTTGTTCTCATCCATTGTCAATAGAAAAAGGTCAGAATTTCAGCAGCTCACGGTACCGATAAAAGTAATCCGCCCCGGACCAGACGGTCATTACCAGTGCCCCCCACAGAAACGGCCCCCCGACGGCATTGAAATCGATTCCCAGATAGGTGTAATGTGCCAGCAAGGGAATGATGGCGGCAATCTGAAAACCGGTCTTGTACTTACCCAGACTCGACGAGGAGACGTCCTGACCGTCCACCACGACAAAATTGCGCAGGCCGGTCACGGCCAGCTCCCGGCCGATAATGACGCATACCATCCACGCCGGCACCCATCCCAAGGAGGCCAGCATGATGAATGCTGACGACACCAGCACCTTGTCCGCCAGCGGATCCATAATCTTTCCAAAATTGGACACCATACCACGGCTGCGCGCCAGAAACCCGTCGAAAAAATCGGTGATGGCGGCCGCGGCAAAAAGAATCGCGGCCAGAAATGTGCACAAGGGGTTGGGAAACAGCATCAACACGACGATCAACGGACAGGCCGCCAACCGTCCCAGGGTCAGGGTGTTGGGGTGACGCAGCCAGTTTTTTAACCTGTCGTTCGACATGATGTTGAATCCAACTCGTTAGGATCGTTGGGATCGTTTGGATCGTTTGGATCGGGCAGCTGTTGAGCTGTTAGGCTGTTGGCTTAACAGCTTATTAGCCATCAGCTTATCAGCTGATTTTTTCGGCCGAAGGCCGCCAATCCCTATCTGCGTTTATCTGCGTCCCATTCTGCAGTTGCAGTTGCCCTTGCGGCGCAGCCGCCCATCTGTGTAATCTGCGCAATCTGCGGTTAATTCTCTTTGCAGTTGCTGTTCCGGCCGGCCACCATCCCAACGTCCAGTTTATTTTTTCGATTTCGCATGATCCGCCAGAAATGCCGCCAGTCCCTTGTCGGTCAGGGGGTGGGCAGCAAGTTTGGCCAGCACGCTGAACGGAATGGTAGCGATATCGGCCCCGAGCAGGGCAGAATCGAGCACGTGGAGCGGATTGCGCACGCTGGCCACGATGATTTCGGTCTGATAGCCGTAGTTGCTGAAAATTTCTGAAATCTGCTCAATCACCTGCATCCCGTCGTGAGCCAGATCGTCCAGACGTCCCACAAAGGGGCTCACGAAGGTAGCGCCGGCTTTGGCGGCCATCAGCGCCTGGAGTGGTGAAAAGACAAGGGTGACGTTGGTCTTGATGTTCTCCCCGGTCAGGGTGCGGGTCGCCTTGATGCCGGCCACCGTCATCGGCAGCTTCACCACGACGTTTTCATGGATGGCCGCCAACTTGCGCGCTTCCGCCACCATCCCCTCATAGTCTGTGCTGATCACTTCAGCACTCACCGGGCCATCCACGATTTCACAAATCTCTTTGATAACGGTTTCCAGATCCCGCCCTTCCTTGGCGATCAATGAAGGGTTGGTGGTGACACCATCCACCATACCCATGGCAGTGGCTTCTTTGATCTCGGCGATATTGGCGGTATCCAGAAAAAATTTCATTGGTGATCCTCCATCATGTGTTGCATTATTGTTTATTGCTTAAATATTTGTTTTTACATTCATTGCTACAAAAAATAATCTCTTCACCACCGCGCTGTACAGTCACACCTTCACGCTTGGGGAAATAGACACCGCACACGGGATCCTGAACCATGACGTCGATACCGGCGTCCCCTGGGCGCTGAACGGTACGGCGCCCACCACCGCCAACTGCCGGTGAAACGGATTTCACCAGCCGCCAGGCCACATAGAGCACGCCGATGAGGATGAGCCATCTCATAACAGAGGGATAATTCCCTGTTCAGGATCGTCTATATTATCGAGAAGATAGCGAACCGTCTGGTTGAAAACCGGATGGATGAATGCCGGGTCTATATCACAGATCGGCTGCAACACAAAGCGCCTTTTATGCATGCGGGGGTGCGGCACTTCCAGGCGTTCGGTGACCAGCGTCCTGCGCTCGTAGAAAATGATATCCAGGTCGATGGAACGCGGGCCGAACCGGACCCCGCCGGCCTGCCGGCCAAGTGCCACCTCAATGGCTTTGAGACAGTCCAGCAGGTCATGGGGCGAAAAGCGCGTCTCGATAAGAATGGCGCTGTTCACGAACCAGTCCTGGTCAGTGTAGTCCACAGGGGCGGTCCGGTAAAACCGTGAAGCAGCCACTGCCCTGACATCCGGCTGCCCTGTAAGCCTCCGGACAGCCTCGCGGCAATTGGCCAGCTTGTCGCCAAGGTTTGACCCGACGGCAACGAAAACCGGATGCCATCGATGGCCGTTCTCGCTTTCCGGTGATCGAGAACGACGCGGCGCGGCCCCCATCAATAGCCCCACGCTTCTGGTGAAAGCTTTCCGGTGTAAATGATACGGGCATCCCCTTCCATGAACACGGGGCCGAATCCCTCATCGGTATCGTTGAAATAAATAACCAGCAAGGCTCCGCTGCGCGTCTTCATGCGAATGGGCGAGCGCATGCCGAACCGCCGTGAGGCAGCCAGCGCACCGGCCACCGCGCCGGTACCACAGGCCAGGGTTTCGTCTTCCACCCCCCGCTCGTAGGTGCGGATCGCCACGGCCCCCTCGCCGATGGGCTGGATAAAGTTGGCATTGGTGCCGGCCGGGGAAAACCGATCGTGTCGACGGATCCGGCGCCCCAGGTCCACCACATTAACGGCGGCGATGTCGGTGACCGGCACCACGGCGTGGGGCACCCCGGTGTTGATAAAACTGTAGGCCACCGTATCTCCGCCGGCCAGAGAAAGCCTCGCATCGCTCTCCAAAGGTGAGGGGTCGGTCATCCGGACCCTGACCACGCTGTCGGTCACATGGGCTTCTATGGGGCCGGCAGCGGTGATAAACACCATGCGCTCGCCGGCGATACCGTTGAGAACCGCGAACCGGGCGGCGCACCGGGCGCCGTTGCCGCACATCTCCGCCATGCCCCCGTCGGAATTGTAAAAACGCCAACGGAAATCGGCATCCGGGTCCGCTTCAATGAGGATGAGCCCGTCTGACCCGACGGAAAGTTTCCGGCAGCAAAGCTTTCTGGTGATCATGGCCATGTCATGGCCGTCCATGACGCCGCCGCGGTTGTCGATGATAATGAAATCGTTGCCGGCGCCGCTCATTTTCCAAAATGGGATGGTGTCGGTATCATTTGGCATGACCGGACTCCTCAATTGGAATCACCGAATGCTCAATTCTGATAAATCCGTAAAAAGTGATTTTGAACCACAGAGACCGCAGCGGGCCGCAGAGAATATTATGAATAATTAATAAGTTATCTCTGCGCTCTCTGCGTACTCTGTGGTGATTTCAGACTTTTTATGAGTTTGTCAATATTGATAAAGCCGTAAAAAAGCAATTTTCTCGCAAAGACGCTAAGCACGCCAAGAAAAACCCAATTAATATTAATGGGTTGTCTTTGCGATCTTTGCGGCTTTGCGAGAGATCCCGACTTTTTACGGATTCATCAATATTGCTTGTTGAACAGGTTTTTTGAGATAACGCCCACAGCCTGTCCCACCATCGCTGCGCGCTCCGGGGGACGGGGCGGTCCTTTTCGACCACATCCGGAAAAGACAACAACGGCCAGCCCACAGATGAGGATGGCGAGTACCAGGCGCCGAATTCGGAAAAGATGAATCATAGCCGGAACACCGGTATGCGCTCCTGATCTGCGGAAAGACGCGCTTCAGCCATAATAATGGCATCACGGACATTTTCTGCAGATGTTCCGCCATAGGAGGATCGACGACTCACCATGCTCTCGGGGGTCAACAGGGCGTAGACATCCTTTTTAATGAATTTGGAAAATGTCTTGAGATCCTTCAGCGGCATTTCATGGAGCTCGACACCCTGGGACACGGCGTGCGCCACGGCACCGCCGGCCACGCTGTGAGCCTTTCGAAACGGCATTCCCTGGGTAACGAGGTAGTCGGCAAGGTCGGTGGCGTTCTGATAGCCCCGAGAAGCCGCCGCCAGCATGATGTCACGGTTGAACGTGATGGTGGGCAGCATTCGAATATGAATGTCGATCACGGCCTTTACAGTGTCCACGGTATCGAACAGCGGTTCCTTGTCTTCCTGCATGTCCCGGTTGTAGGCCAGCGGCAGGGATTTCATGAGCATGAGCAACGATACCAGGTTGCCGGTCACCCGCCCGCTCTTGCCGCGGCTCAATTCAGAAATGTCGGGGTTTTTCTTTTGGGGCATGATGCTGCTGCCAGTTGAATAGGCATCGGCCAGTTCGATGAAACGGAACTCCGCCGATGCCCAAAGGATCAACTCCTCCGACAGACGGCTGAAATGAATCATACAGATGGCTGCCGCCGAAAGAAATTCCATCACGAAATCCCGATCGGCCACCGAGTCCATGCTGTTATCCGAAACCGCAGGAAAATCAAGTAGTTCAGCCACATAGTGGCGATCGATGGGATAGGTGGTGCCGGCCAGGGCAGCGGCACCCAGCGGCATCACGTTGATCCGTGTCAGCGCATCGAACATCCGCGCCGCATCCCGGCTGAACATTTCAAAATAGGCCATGAGGTGGTGGGCCAAAAGCACCGGCTGAGCGCGTTGGAGGTGAGTGTATCCGGGCAAAATGACATCCATGTGGTCCTTGGCAACGCCAATGATGGCTTCCCTAAGCGCCACCAGCCCCCGGATGATGTCGACGGTTTCTTTTCGCAGGTACATGCGCACATCCAGCGCCACCTGGTCGTTTCGGCTACGGGCGGTGTGCAGCTCCTGAGCCGCCTTTCCCACCAATTGCAGCAACCGGGTTTCCACATGCATGTGGATGTCTTCCAGACTGTCGTCGAAAAGAAAGTCCCCCCGCTCGATCTCCCGCTGAACGGTGCTTAGCCCCTCCACCAGGGTCATGGCCGTCTCCTGGCTGATGATACCCACCTTGGCCAGCATCCGGCAGTGGGCCACACTGCCGGCGATGTCGTAGGCGTAAAGCCGACTGTCAAATGCAATGGACGATGTGAACGCCTCCACGCTGTGGTGGGTTTTTTCCGCAAACCGACCTTGCCATAACTTTTCGCTCATAGCGCACCCCTTAAGTATCTTTCACCAAATAGGCTTTGCGGTACTCAAAAATTCAAAATCAGAATAGATTTTTCTGGTTATGAGCGACTTTCAAGCTGGGGTTTTGGCTGTTTTGTAGGGGAGGGGTTTACATCCCCTCCCGCAATCGGCCAAGATTGATGAAACCGTAAAAAGTGATTTTGAACCGCAGTGAGCGCAGAGAATATGTTCAATAAATGGGTTACCTCTGTGATCTCTGCGTCCTCTGTGGTGATTTGAGCCTTTTTACCTGGCCATCAAGATTACACCCCAATCGTTCGTGTTCTCACCGATCACGGGCGGGGATAAACCCCGCGCCCTACTCAATCCGACGTTAAACGCACCACTGGATGACTCACCACGAAAATCATAAAAAAAGATATCACCACGGGATGAGATTCCACTGAAGCTTTTTGAATAAGCGTTAAAATGTAATTATAACAACTTAATACTAAAGAATCTTCGTGCCCTTCGTGAACTTCGTGGTGATCAAAAATGGCACTGCAGGCTCATGGAGACCCGGAATAGGTAATGCGCTACCCGTTCAGCAGTTTGTTGATCCTGAGCCGCAGGGCGTTTAGCCGGATGAATCCCTCGGCATCGCGCTGGCGGTAGACGTCATCGGTCTCGAAGGTGGCATGATCCACGCTGTAGAGCGATTTCTCGCTGCGACGCCCCACCACCATACAAGCGCCCTTGTACAGGCGCAACCGCACCTCGCCGCTGACGTTTCGCTGGGTCTGATCGATGAGGGTCTGCAGGGTTTCCCGCTCGGGTGAGAACCAGAACCCGTTATAGATGGCGGCGGCATACCGCGGCACCAGGGAGTCTCTAAGATGCATGACTTCCCGGTCCAGGGTAATGGACTCCATGTTGAGATGGGCGTGACGCAGGATGGTACCGCCGGGGGTTTCATAAACGCCGCGCGACTTCATGCCAACATATCGGTTTTCCACCAGATCAACCCGACCGATGCCATGCTTGCCTCCCAGCCGGTTGAGTTCGGTGAGCAGTGCGGCTGGTGACAACACCTTATCGTTGACCGCCACGGCGTCACCTTTTTCGAAACGGATGATGACCTCTTCAAATTTATCCGGTGCGTCCTGCGGCGACACGCTGAGCGTAAACAGATCATCGGGGGGAGCTGCCCAGGGGTCTTCAAGGATGCCCCCTTCGTAGCTGATGTGCAGCAGGTTGCGGTCGGTGCTGTACGGCTTGGCGTGGGTGGTGGGCACCGCGATGCCGTGCTTTTCGGCAAAGGCCATGAGGGCCGTGCGCGAAGTCAGATCCCATTCGCGCCACGGGGCGATGATTTTGATATGCGGGTTGATCGCCAGGTAGGCCAACTCAAAGCGGACCTGGTCGTTTCCCTTGCCCGTAGCACCGTGGCTCACCGCATCCGCCCCTTCGGCCATTGCGATCTCCATCTGGCGCTTGGCGATGAGGGGACGCGCCAGAGACGTGCCCAGCAGGTACTGTCCTTCGTAAAGAACGTTGGCCCTAAAGGCCGGGAATACGTAATCGGTGACAAACTCCTCGGTGAGGTCTTCGATGTAAATCTTGGACGCTCCGGTTTTCTCGGCGTTGCGGCGCACCGTATCCACTTCGTCGCCCTGACCGATGTCCGCCGAAAAGGTGATGACCTCGCAGTGGTAGGTTTCGATGAGCCATTTCAAAATCACCGACGTATCCAGCCCGCCGGAATATGCCAGCACCACTTTGTTAATGGATGTACTCAATTCGTGTCTCCTCAAGTTGGTTCGTTGGGATCGTTTGGATCGTTTGGATCGTTTGGATCGTTAGGATCGTTGGGATCGTTGGGATCGTTGGGATCGTTGGGATCGTTGGGATCGTTGGGATCGTTTGGATCGTTTGGATCGTTTGGATCGTTGGGATCGTTGGGATCGTTGGGATCGTTATGATCGTTATGAGCGTTATGAGCGTTTGGATCGTTGAGATCGTTTAGCCCGTTTGGTTCGTTTGGTCCGATTGGACTGATCAGTTCGCAGGCCGCCAATCTGCGTTATCCGCGGTGAATTCGCAGTGGTAGCTGGTTTTAGTTTTTGGTGTTTTAGTCATCTGCTTGCCGGCCGTAGCTATTTATAGCGAAGGCTGGTCATCTGCCATCTGTCATCTGCCCTCTGGCCGTTCGGCCGCAGGCCGTCCATCTGCGTCATCCGCGTCATCTGCGGTTAATTCTCTTTGCAGTTGCTGTTCGGCCGAAGGCCGCTTTTCACCGTCCGCGCCTGTCTGCGTTCGTCTTCGTTCGTCTGCGGTTAACTCGCAGTTACGCCGGCATCGGACAGCACCGCATCCAGACACGCGATCAGCGCGTCGATTTCTGCCTTATCAACAATCAGCGGCGGTGCCAACCGTAATACCCGATCCTGCACGCAGTTGACGAGGATACCCCGGTCCAAACATGCCTTGACCACCGGCGCGCCGGTGCAGGCGAGCGCCACTCCGCAAAGCAGCCCCACGCCGCGAACATCGCGGATCACCGCATGGCGCGCTTTCAGTTCATTGAGCGCAGCCATGAGATAGGCGCCCATTTCCACGCAATGCGCGAGAACGCCGTCTTCTTCGATAATTCGGGCCGTTTCCAGCGCGGCGGCGGTGATGACCGGTGTGCCGCCGAAGGTCGTGGCGTGGGCCCCGGGAACAAATGCCGCCGCCGCTTTTTCCGTGGCCAGCATGGCGCCGATGGGAAGCCCGTTGGCCAGTGCCTTTGCGAGCGTCATCACATCGGGCGCTATCTCTGCGTGCTCATGGGCAAAGAGCCGTCCGGTGCGCCCCATGCCGGTCTGGACCTCATCGAGCACCATGAGACACCCGGCGGCATCACAGATCTCGCGAACAGCCTTGAGGTAGCCGGCAGACGGCACCACCACGCCGCCTTCTCCCTGGATCGGCTCCAGCAGGACAGCGCATACCGTGTCGTCAACAGCAGCCTTCAGTGCCGGGATGTCGTTAAAGGGCACGAAGGAAAATCCGCCCAGCAGCGGGTAAATCCCTTTTTTGATTTTATCCTGACCGGTGGCCGAGAGCGCGCCCATGGTCCGTCCGTGAAAAGACTGGGTCATGGCGATGATGCGGTGCCGCTCAGGTTGTCCCTGGTCGTGGAAAAATTTGCGCACCAGTTTGATGGCCGCCTCGTTGGCCTCGGCGCCGCTGTTGCAGAAAAAGACCCGGTCGGCAAAACAGCGGTGGGTCAGCCACTCGGCCAGTCGCACCTGGGGCTCGGTGTAAAAAAGATTGGACACATGGCACAGGGTCTCGGCCTGCCGGGCCAACGCCCTTGCAATTCGCGGGTTGGCGTGCCCCAGACTGCATACGGCAATGCCGGCGAAAAAATCGATGTACTCCCTGCCCTCGCTGTCCCAGAGCCGGCAACCGCTGCCCCGGGTGAGTACGATGGGGTGCCGGGCGTAGGTGGTGGCCAGGGTGGTGTCCGCCGCGTCGATGATGGCGTTGCTCATGTGGTGATTTCCGTTCCGACCCCTTTGTTGGTGAACAGTTCCAAGAGCAGGGCGTGGCGCTTGGTCCCGTTGATGATCTGCACTTTCTCAACACCGTTGGCAATGGCGTCCAGTCCGTATTCGATCTTGGGAATCATTCCCCCGGTGATGGTGCCATCACCGATCATGCGCTTTATGGCTGCCGAATCCACCGATGAAATGAGCTTTCCCCCGGCCCCCAGCACGCCGTCGACATCTGTCATGAGCAACAGGCGCCCTGCAGAAAGCGCTGCCGCAAGTTTACTGGCCACCAGGTCAGCGTTGATGTTGAAGGTTTCCCCCTTGTCGCTGGTACCGATGGGCGCGATGATGGGTATGAATTTATCCCGGGTGAGGCTGTCGATAATGGCCGGGTTGATGTGGGTCACCTCTCCCACCAGGCCGGGGTCCAGGATCTCTGGCGGTTTATCGGCTTCGGTCTGATGCATGATGGTCATCTTCCGGGCCTGGATGAGACCGCCGTCCTTTCCCGAAAGTCCAACCGCCTTGCCGCCCTGGGCGTTGATCTGGGCCACGATGCTCTTATTGACTTTGCCGCCCAGGACCATTTCCACCACGTCCATGGTTTCCTGATCGGTAAGGCGCATGCCCCGCACGAAACGCGGTTCGATGCCCATGCGATCAAGCACGCGGTTGATCTGGGGACCGCCGCCGTGAACCACTACCGGATTCACGCCGATAAACTTGAGCAGCACGATGTCCCGGGCAAAATCCGCCTTGAGCTGTTCATCCACCATGGCATGCCCGCCATATTTGACGACGATGGTCATGCCGTAAAACTGCCGGATATACGGCAGCGCCTCAATGAGAATGTCGGCTACACTGGGGGCCATGGTTTTCTTTCCTGTGCTGTCTTCGTCTACTTAATTATTAATAAAATTCGGGAATTGAGGAATTTAGGGATTCCGGATTAACATCAACGGCAAGACCCAAACCGTGTGTTATGCGGCCCCATGTTACAATGGATCACAACGCGCAACAACTATCCCTAATTCCGCCACAAATCACAGGCGGACGAATCCCTCAATCCCTAAATCCCTCAATTCCTAAATTCCTGAATCCCTGAATCCCTGAATCCCTAAATCCCTGAATTCCTAAATCCCTGAATCACAAAATAAACCGGCTCAAATCGTCGTCCTTGACGATCTTGGCCAGTTTCTCACGCACAAACGCCACATCCACGACGACGGTGTGTTCGGCCACATCCGGCGCATCGAACAGAACGTCTTCAAGCAGCCGCTCCATCAGCGTGTGAAGTCGCCGGGCACCGATGTTTTCCGTGCGCTGGTTCACGTTTTCGGCAATCTGAGCCACCTCCATGACAGCCTCGTCGGTAAATGACAGCGCTACCCCTTCGGTTTTCAAAAGGGCGATGTACTGGAGCAAGAGGGCGTTTTTAGGCTCGGTGAGAATCCGGTAAAACTCCGACCGGTTCAGTGCGCTGAGTTCCACCCGAATGGGAAAACGGCCCTGGAGCTCTGGGATCAGGTCCGAGGGCTTGGACGAGTGAAACGCGCCGGCGGCAATGAACAAAATATGGTCGGTTTTAACCGGCCCGTATTTGGTGGTGACCGAGCTGCCCTCAACCAGCGGCAACAGATCCCGCTGGACGCCTTCCCTCGAGACATCAGGGCCGCCGGTGGTGTTGCGGCCGGCGATCTTGTCGATCTCGTCCAGAAAAATGATCCCGGACTGCTGCACTTTCTCGAGGGCGCCAGCCACCACGGCATCCATATCCACCAGGTGCTGGGCCTCTTGCACCGTCAGGATATCGAGGGCTTCGGGCACCTTGACCTTTCGCTTCTTGGTGGATTTGGGCATCAACCCGCTGAGCATGTCCTTGAAATTGATTCCCATCTCCTCCATGCCCGAATTGGAAAAAATCTCCACCATGGGCGTACTGGGAGCACTCACCGACAGCTCCACGATCCGATCATCGAGGCGCCCTTTTTTGAGCATCTGCCGGAGCTTTTCCCGGGTGCCGCCGGTGGCGTTCTCGATGGTATCGGAACCGGTGGCAAAGGGGGTGTCGATGGCACTGGTCGCTACGGGCAAAGAGACGCCCGGATTTCCAGTTGGCGGCAGGAGCAAATCCAGCAACTGCTCTTCGGCCATCCGGCGTGCCTTTCCCTGGACCGAGTCCTGAGCACGAACCTTCATGTCGTTGACGGTGAGTTCCACCAGGTCGCGCACCATGGACTCCACATCCCGCCCGACATACCCCACTTCGGTGAATTTGCTTGCCTCGACCTTGATGAGGGGAGAATCGGTCAATCGGGACAGGCGCCGGGCGATCTCGGTCTTTCCCACCCCGGTAGGACCGATGAGAATGATGTTTTTAGGAGCGATTTCGTCCTGAAGCTCAGGGCCCACCTGCTGCCTGCGCCAGCGGTTGCGAAGGGCAATGGCCACGGATCGCTTGGCGTCCTTTTGGCCGATAATGTACTTGTCGAGTTCGATCACGATTTGAGAAGGCTTTAGGTGTTCCATGTGTCAGTCCGCATCCGTTTCCGAGATTTCTTCAAAGGTCAGTTGATCGTTGGTGTAGACACACAGGGCACCGGCAATGCCCATGGCGGTTTCAACGATGGCGCGGGCGTCAAGATCCGAACGTGCCACCAGCGCCATGGCGGCGGCCTGGGCGGCAACGCCCCCCGAGCCGATGCCGATGATCCCCTGGTCGGGCTCCATGACATCGCCGTTGCCGCTCATGAGAAACATTCGGCCCCCATCGGCAGCGATCATGAGCGCTTCCAGGCGTCTCAGGTACCGGTCGGTTCGCCAGTCCCGGGCCAGCTCAACGGCGGCGCGGGTCAAATTGCCGTTGTACTGTTCGAGCTTTTGCTCCAGTTTTTCCGAAAGTGTCAGCGCATCGGCGGTGGCGCCGGCGAACCCGACAATGATGCGCTCGTTGTAGATACGGCGCACTTTCCGGGCCGTGTGCTTGATCACCGTGTTATTCAGGGTCACCTGTCCGTCGCCGGCCACCACCAGCCGCCCGTTGCGCCGAACCGCCAGGATGGTGGTGCCGTGGAACTTTTGGTCATTAGGGGACATTGTTTCTATCCTTAGGTATAGTTTGTTCTTCAACAGCGTTTGTTTGAAGGAGGCTAATTTAGGAATTCAGGAATTCAGGAATTGCGAATTAACAGCTAAAACCAATTCTGGAATTTAGGAATTCAGGAATTGCGAATTAACATCAACAGCAAAACCCAAACCCCTCAATCCGCCACAACCCGCCGGCGGAAAAGTCCCTCAATCCCTAAATCCCTGAATTCCTAAATTCCTCAATCCCTAAATTCCTCAATCCCTAAATCCCTGAATCCGCCCTACTCACTTTCTCGGGTGCGCCTTGTCGTAGGCGGCCATGAGCTTGTCGATGCTGACATGGGTGTATTTTTGAGTGGTCGACAGGCTCTTGTGGCCCAAAAGCTCCTGCACCACGCGCAGGTCCGCCCCCGCGTCCAGCAGGTGCGTGGCAAAACTGTGCCGCATGCCGTGCGGCGACACGGGGATTTCAACGCCGATCAGCTGCGCCAGCTGCTCCAGAATGCGGGCGATGGAGCGCGTGGTCAACCGCCCTCCCCGATGATTGAGAAACATCGCCCCCCCGCTATTGACCGGAACGCCGCTTTCAGCCTGCAACCGCTGCCGGTAAAGGGCCACGGACCGAAGCGCTTTTTCCCCCACAGGAACGATGCGCTCCTTGTTTCCTTTACCCGTCACCCGGATCATGGCCGCCATGGCGTCCACGTCGCCGGTGTTGAGTCCTGCCAATTCGGACACACGGATGCCGGTTGAATACAGCATCTCGAACATGGCGCGGTTTCGAAGCCCTAGCAGATCGTCGACCGGGATGGCATCGAGCAGTCGAAACATGTCGTCCACTGGCAGGTAATGCGGGATAGGCCGATCCTGCTTGGGTGTTAAGACCGCGCCCATGGGATTTTCTGTCACCAACCGCTCTCGCACGAGAAATGCGAAAAAGGCTCGTAGCGACGAAAGTTTGCGGGCGATGGTCGATTTTCGATTTTTTCGGTGGAGTTGCCCGAGGTACATTCTCACGTTTAAAGAATCCACCTGGTCGATGCGCAAGGGGGCACACTTTGCGCTGTCATCGCCGTCCGGTGTCTTTTCGGCCAGTATGCGCACGAATTCTGCCAAATCCGTTGCGTACGCCCTGACCGTAGCAGCAGCATACGCTTTTTCGGTTTGGAGATGGTCGATAAAATGATGGATCAAGTCCGTAAACAGGGCAGGATTCATAGGATTGCCCGATCATTTGTCCAACCGGGATACGGTCGGCGGCCGCCATGCAGCCGCTCCGCCCCCCGGGTCGTCATTGAATCCGATGGGGATGGGCTCCGTAAGGGGGCCTCATCCCGACGACAAACCGCGGGGGAACGCGGCTTGCCGGTTGCGCCGGTGATTGTTTTTGCCGACCCGCCACTGCGCGTCGGGTCGAAACGGTAACATGCGTTGCGAGCAGCAACCATTGTCCGCGGCCCATGGCCGCGATTCCAAAACCGCCTGCGCTGCAGGCGGTCATTCACTCGGCGGCTTCCGATCAGGCAGCGCGGCGGGTCTGCTTTTTCAGGCGGGAGATACGACGGCGGTAAATGGCAGCCATTTTCTTGTCGTCGGCGGAAAGGGCTTTTTCCCGTTCGGCTTTGAGCGTCCGGATTTTCTTTTTGACGCCACGCATGTCCGCTTTCACGGCTTTGGCCGTTTCTGCGATACCGCGAACCTTCTTGATTTCGGAAACAAGCTCGTCTTTATTCATACCGTGAACCCCGACGATCCCATCAATATCCTTTGCGACTTCTCGGAGCTCCTTGGCAGTCATTTTCTCGAGAGGCTTTTCTTTTTCTACCTTCTTTTTCCCAGCCATGTTCTGATTTCTCCTTTCATACGACCTCGTGCGGCGGGGTTTGCCGCCGCAACGTTCAAATCATTGAACCCACCTGATGGTCAATTGACAAAAGCTGGTTTATTAGACCGAAATCACGGCTTTTGTCAACAGGTTTGCGCGCCGCCCTACCCTTTCTGGATGGACACTATTTATCCTTTTTTCCGGCCATTTCCAAAAAGGGTCTGAACAGATCCATTGGGAACGGGAAAATCGTGGTCGTGTTCTGCTCGGCTGCCATCTCCCGCATGGTCTGAAGGTATCTCAGTTGCAGGGCCATGGGATGATCCTGGATGATTGCGGAAGCCTCCGCCAATTTGGCGGCCGCCTGGAACTCGCCGTCGGCATTGATGATCTTGGCCCGTCGTTCGCGCTCGGCTTCGGCCTGCTTGGCCATGGACCGCTGCATTTCCTGCGGCAGATCGATATGCTTGAGCTCAACGGTGGCCACTTTGATGCCCCAGGGATCGGTGTGCGTATCGAGGATTTCCTGCAACTGCGAATTGATCTTTTCCCGGGCAGACAGCAGCTCATCCAGATCCGCCTGCCCGCAGACGCTCCGAAGCGTGGTCTGGGCCAGTTGGCTCATGGCATACTGGTAGTTCTCCACCTCGACAATGGCCTTGATAGGGTCGATGACGCGGAAATAAATAACCGCATTGACCTTGACCGACACGTTGTCACGGGTGATCACGTCCTGGGGGTCCACATCTGTGGCCACCAGCCGCAGGCTCACGGGCACCATCTTATCGATGACGGGGATGAGGATGATGAGTCCCGGCCCCTTGGCCTTGATCACCCGTCCCAATCGGAAAATCACGCCGCGCTCGTACTCGTTGAGAACTCTGATCGCGGCAAACAAAAACATGACCGTCAATACGATGATGACTATGGCAGCATACATGGTTGGTTCTCCTTGGAAGCGTTGGGATCGTTGTGAGCGTTAAGATCGTTTGGATCGTTGGGATCGTTGGGATCGTTTGGTTCGTTAAGATCGTTTGGATCGTTGTGAGCGTTAAGATCGTTGAAAGAGCAGTGAATCGTAAAAAGTTTTGAGAAAATAGGGTGTTATCGGTTATCTGCCCTCTGGCGCCTGACTACGGACCTCCGACATCGGTCCTCTGAAATCTGTCATCTGACGTCTGCCCTCTTGCACTTCCGGCCGAAGGCCGCCTTTATCCTGTCTATCCTGTCAAATATGCAGTTGCGGTTGCTTTTCCGGCCGAAGGCCGCCCATCCGCGTAATCCGCGTAATCTGCGGTTAATTCTCTTTACAGTTGCCTTCCGGCCGCAGGCCGTCTTTCACCGTCTGCGCCTGTCTGCGGTTCATTCTCTTTGCAGTTGCTGTTCGGCAGCAGGACCTACACCGGCTCAACCGTCAGCTTGAGCCGGTCCACTGCCGTTACCCGCACTTTGACCCCTTCGGCCAGGGGCGCATCCGAGGTGGCCCACCAGAGCTCGCCGTGGACCAGCACCTTGCCTTCCGGAGCAAGGGCCTGCTTGACCACGCCGATCTCGCCGACGATCCCTTCGGCACCGCTGGCCGGCTGCCGAAGGTGCGCGCGAAACACCAGGGCCGCCACCGCTGAAAAAAACAAGGATATCACCGTCACGGTGGGAACGAGCACCTGCATCGACAACCTGACCCCGGTATCTTCCCCCTCGTAGAGCATCATGGAGCCCAAGAGCAGTGCGACGATGCCGGCCACACTGAGGAGCCCATAGGAAGTGATCTTCATCTCCATGATAAAAAAGATCAGCGACAGCACAATGAGAAGGATGCCGGCAGTACTGACCGGCAGCGTCTGGAATGCAAAAAAGGCGAGGATCAGTGAAATGCCGCCGACCACCCCGGGGAAAATGGCACCTGGATGGGAGAGCTCGAAATACAGCCCGGCCAGACCGATCATCATGAGGATATAGGCGATATTCGGATCACTGATGGTGCGAAGGATCTTGCTGCGAAGCCCCTCTTGAATCTGCCGGATGGCGGCATCTTTCGTTCGAAGGACGCCTTTTCCGGATATTTCCATCCCGTCGATCTGCTTGATGAGATCGGCGAGATCGTCTGCCACCACATTGATGACATTGGCGCTCAAGGCCTCGGTCTCGGTGATGCTGGCGCTTTCACGGATGGATCGTTCAACCCAATCGGCGTTGCGACCGCGTTTTTCGGCCACACTGCGCGCATGAGCCACCATGTCGTTGGTGATCTTTTCACCCATGGTATCATCGATGTCCGTACCGCCCGCCCCCACCGGGTGAGCCGCACCGATATTGGTCCCCGGCGCCATGGCGGCGATATCGGCAGCCATGGTGATCATCACGCCCGCCGAGGCGGCCCGCGCTCCGCCGGGGAAAACATATACCACTACCGGCACTCGGCTGGCCATGATCCGCATGACAATATCGCGCATGGCGTCAACAAGCCCCCCGGGCGTATCCAGCAAAACGATCAGGCAGGCGGCCTTCTCAGCTTCGGCCTCGTCAATAGACGAGATCACAAAATCGGCCGTCCCCGGGCTGATGGCGCCGGAAACCGTCACCGTGACAATGTCGCCGGAAGCGGCAAAGACCGAAGCTCCTGCCGCCAGGGACAGGAAGAGAACGGCAATCGCTGCAGAAAAAAGGGATCGCGTCATAATATTAAAATGTTGGGCAATAGGTTTATGGTGCCTATGAAAATAGGTCGTCCGCAGACAATATGCAATGCAAGACACGCCATCTGGATCCCGGTTTTCGCCGGGATGACAACTTTAGAACATGAAGTTTCAGACAAGAGATCGCTTCGAAGCGCGCTGGATTGTTTTGGAAACTCGACACTTCCCATCGGGTCCCAGACAAATGGCTACCGGAGATGCCAGTTGAGAACGTCGAGGCCATTAAAATGCTCGAAATCCGATGTATTTCGAGTGACCAGAATCATCCCGTTTACAAAAGCAATCGCAGCAATTTGACCATCGACAAATGATGGCATATATCCACTGGCAGAAAGCAGCGCACGTTGCGCCGCATGCCATTCGGCCGCCCGTTCATCGTAGGGAAGAATATCCAGGTTCCCAAGAACAACTGCCTCCAGGTAGGTCTCTAACAGTTCTCGCTTTCGCGAAGCCGGCAGCCTCATACACCCATAACGAAGCTCATGCCAAACAGGTGCCGCAGTGGCCAACTGATCCTGATGTTGTTCGATCATGGCCATTACGTTCTCGTCAGGGACGGCTTTCACCGCTTCGGAGAGCACATTGGTGTCCAGCAGGTATCTCATGTTAAAAGTCGACAGCTCTTCCAGGCGTCTCTTCTCGCAGGTTTGATAGGTCGCCGTCAGAGATGAATGCGTCCTCTCTCTCCATGACTTGCCTGAGCATTGCTAAGGTGTGCCAATATCCATCGCCTTTTTTGCGGTTCAGTCTATCGTATTCCCTAAGTGACAACAGTACCGCAACTGGCCGACCATGACGTGTCAGCTTTACAGCAGGCCCTTTTTCGACAGAATGAACCAGCGCCGGTAGTCTGTTTTTCGCCTCTGCGATCGTGAATTGATCAGTCATGAGCATTTCCCTGTTTGTGGCGGAAAAAATCATGCTAAAAAATAGCCAGAATTATGGCCAAAGTCAAACACAATCATTCCGAAGATCAGCAGCCCGGCCGCAGCGGTCAGCGGCGGGATGCTCCTGCCGCCACTGACAGGAAGCAATGAACGGTTCGGGTTCAGGCCGCCAGCGGCGCGTTGGGGGTGTTGGGAAAAACAGTGAACTGTGAATAGCAAAAAGTTAAGAGAAAAGAGGCCGTTATTCTTCTGACTTCGGACCTCCGACATCGGACCTCTAAACTCTGTCATCTGTCATCTTGCAGTTCGGCCGAAGGCCGCTCACCCGCGCAATCCGCGTCATCCGTGCCAATTGTCTTTTGAAGTTGATTTTAAAGGGAGATCCCCAACCGCTGCATTACCTGCTTCATGTCCTCCCACACTTCGCGCTTGTGCGCCGGGGTCCTCAGGAGAAAGGCCGGGTGGAATGTGGGCATCACGGGGACGCCCTCCCATTCGTGAATCTGCCCGCGGAGGCGGGAAATGGCAGTGGTGGTATCCAGAAGGCTGTGAGCGGCAATTCCGCCCAGAGTAACAATTACATCCGGCCGAATGGCCCTTAACTGTCGCTTTAGGAAGGGAATGCAGGTTCCAATCTCATCGGGCTCGGGGTTGCGGTTTTCCGGAGGACGACACTTTACGATATTGCAGATATAAACCGTCTCCCGGGTGAGCTTCATGGCAACGATCATTTTGGTGAGCAGGTCTCCGGCCGCACCCACAAACGGCAGCCCCTGCCGATCTTCCTCGGCGCCGGGGCCTTCCCCGACAAAAACCAGGCGCGCTGCCGGATCACCGGCCCCGAACACGACATGTGTGCGCGAGCGGCTCAGCTTGCACCGGACGCACTCCCCCAGATCGGTCCGAATCTCCGCCAACGATTCCCGATCCGGTGTTGCAGGAACAAAGATCGGCTGCTCCCAGGACTTGAGAATTTCGACGGAGCCGGGCGCCAGATCGAAGCCGGCAGCACCGGCGCGCTTCATCAGCGCCAGAGACCGTTTGGCTTCCTCGATCAACGCCGCAGCGTCTTGAGCAAACCGGTGTGATGGGACCTGTGCCACAAAAACTCCTGGGTTCGTTATGAGCGTTCAGTTCGTTAGGATCGTTGGGATCGTTTGGATCGTTTGGATCGTTTGGATCGTTGGGATCGTTGGGATCGTTGGGATCGTTGGGATCGTTGGGATCGTTGGGATCGTTGGGATCGTCAAAAAGCAGGGAAAAGTAAATAGTTAAGCGTTAAAAGGTAAATGCAAAACCATGATAGAATTTTTTTAACTTTTTACTGGGGTTTTATGGCCCTTTTTGCTGTTCCGCGCGCAGCGCCCAAAACCTGCTTTTCTCCGTGTTCTCCGTGTTCTCCGTGTCTCTGTGGTGAAATAGCCCTTTGCAGTTGTTTTGGGTCTTTCTGTCATCTGCCCTCTGGCAGTTTCCGGCGCGCATCAGGCGCCAAGCATCTCCACGACCCGATCCAGTATCACATCCGCCAGATCTATCTTCTCCATACCGGGCAATTCTTCACTCCGACCGCCCCGGTAAAACAGACTGACGGTATTTTGGTCGCCACCGAATCCGACGCCCGCCTGATCCACCCGGTTTCCCACGATCAGGTGGAGTTTTTTCTCATTGAGTTTCCGAGTGGCATATTCTGCCAGGTCCCTGGTCTCAGCGGCGAAGCCGACTCGGATCTTTCCGGCGTTTCGCTCGCCCAGGTTCTTGAGGATGTCCGGATTTGGGATCAGCGAGATCGTGAGAGCGGCCGTCGCTTTCTTTATTTTGTGCGCCTCGGGGGCTTTGGGGCGAAAATCTGACACGGCCGCCGTCTTAATGATAATGTCAGTGTCATCTGCTCTGCCCATCACGGCTTCGGCCATTTCGACAGCTGTCTTCACACGGATGACCGTCGCCCCAGCCGGATCCGGCTGGTGGCTTGGCCCTGTGACCAGAATCACCTCACCGCCCCGCCTGACAGCTGCCAAGGCAATGGCAAACCCCATCTTGCCGCTGGAGGGGTTGGCAATGTAGCGCACCGGGTCGATGGGCTCGTGGGTGGGACCGGCGGTTACCAGAACGCGCTGGCCGGCGAGATCTTTGGGCGTGAGCAGACGGATCATTTGCTCCAGAATGGATTCCGGCGGCGGCAAGCGGCCCGGTCCGACGGTGCCGCAGGCCAGTTCGCCGGCATCGGGCTCGAGGATGCGGTATCCATCGGTCTCGAGTACATCGAGATTTCGCTGGACGGCCCGGTTTTCGTACATGTGGGTGTTCATTGCCGGGCACAGCAACACCGGGCAGGTCACTGCCATCATGAACGTACTGAGGGCGTCGTCGGCGATACCACCGGCCAGTTTTCCGATGATGTTGGCCGTAGCCGGAGCAATAACCACGGCATCGGCCTCCCGGGCCCAGTCGATATGCCGGATCGAAGCGTCACCGCCCAGCGTTTCGTCAAAAAGAGACCGGCACACCGGACGCCCGGAAAGCACGGCAAATGTGGTGGCCCCCACAAAGGCCTCGGCATTTCGGGTCATAATCACCCGCACCGCGGCGCCGGCGGTTTTCAACAACCGCAGAAGCTCCACGCTCTTATAAGCGGCAATTCCGCCGCTCACACACAAAACGATTTCTTTATCTTTGAGTATCGAAGACATCACTTCATCAGGCCACCGGAGCTGCCGCCGATTTCGCCACCCATGGTCGGCGCTACCCAGATTTCCACAGCCGTGCTGAAATTTTTGTCCGTGATGTTGATGACGCACCAACGGTTGTCTTTTCTGAACATCATGATAGTGCGCTGCGATTTGAACGAGGTGACCGGCTGCCAGTTGTCCTTGGCCATGTTGGTGTCAAAGAAGGTAATCAAAGACGAGGCTTCCACATTGCCTTTGAGGACCAGCACGCCCGCGGCGAGACCGGGGGTACGGAACACAAAGGATTCATTCTTGTCCAATGTCAGTTCCGCCGGCACCAGGATATCGCCGAAATCGTAGTACTGCGGCACCGGTCCCGTATCTTTAGAAACACCGCCGGAAGAATCGGACGCGGAATTACCGTTGAGTGTGCTGCAACCGGACAGCACCAGCAGGATGGCAGCCATTGCCGCTATACCCCACACCGCTTTCACCTGTCTCATCACACGCATCATCTTACCTCCTGTCCCGTAGTGTTAACCCTATAGTGTCCACCCATGGCAAGCCGCTTGCGCCCTCTCCCTTGATGGGAGATCATCTCAAACCGGCCCGCCCCCGCCCCTGGCCCCACCCACAAGGGGAGGGGTATTTAATGATGGACAATAGTGAGTGACCCGTCGGCATGCCCTGTTCTCCCACCCGGCAATGGTCGCCTCTTTTTACGATGGATCGGTGCGCCTGTCAAATGTAACTCAGGGAATACATGGAGATTATTTATGTGTAAGTATCCTGCTAACGAGGCTCCGGCACCTGCGGCACCACGCCGTCTAAAATACTCTGAGGAATTCTTGTTACCAGATCCATTGCCGACGTTCGATCACCGAATATCTCAGCTGCTGCGGCAACCGCTGCCGTCAGCACCGGGCGGCGGTAGTCGGCATCATGGGCGTCGCTGGCGATGACATGAACCAGGCGTCTATTGAGCAGGTGCGCCGCGCAATCGCCGGCGCGATGGCCAAAGACGCCGGTGACGCTCATGGCCGTCACCTGAACCAGTGCACCGGTCTCCACCAACTGCTTCAGCATATCCGGATCCTGCTGAATCGCGGTATTGCGTTCGGGGTGGGCAAGAATGGGGGTGATGCCATCCATTTTAAGACTGAATATCAACTCGGACACACCCGAGGGGACCGAATGCACCGGCAGTTCCAGCAACATGAAACGCCCGCTGCCACCGATGGTGGGTCCCTTTGCGCGATGGTAGAGATCGCGCAGGCCCGGATGCAGATGCATCTCCGCACCGGCAATGATTTTCAAGGGGATACGTTCCTGATCGAGGGCACGCTGCAAGACTAAAACTGTGGCGTCGATATCTTCCGGAACGGGAGCGTACACGCCGTTTCCCACATGCGGGGTGGCCACCAGGGTGTGGATGCCGTCGGCCACGGCCACCCGGGCCATGTCGAGGCTCTCGTCGATATCCTCGGCGCCGTCGTCGGTGCCGGGCAGAATGTGGCAATGCAGGTCAATCATGGCTGTTTAAATCGTTTGGATCGTTGGGATCGTTGGGATCGTTGGGATCGTTGGGATCGTTTGGATCGTTAGGATCGTTGGGATCGTTGGGATCGTTGGGATCGTTGGGATCGTTGGGATCGTTGGGATCGTTGGGATCGTTAGGAGCGTTAAGATCGTTTGGATCGTTGAAAGATCGGTTAACAGTAAATAGTAAAAAGTAAAAAGTTAAGAGAAAAGATACCGTTATCAGTTGTCTGTTATCGGTTTTTTACCATCTACCGTCTGACTTCGGACCTCTGACTTCGGACCTCTGACTTCGGACCTCCGACTTCGGACCTCCGACATCGGATCTCTTAAATCTGTCATCTGACGTCTGCCCTCTGGCAGTTCCCGGCCGGCTTGTCCGCTGACTTGTCCGCCGTAGCCTTGGCGAAGGTGGAAGCCTTGGCGAAGGTGGAAGGCCGCTAACCTTTATCAGCGTTTATCTGCGTTCATCCGCGTCCCATTGAGCCCTTCGGGCTGGTACACGGCACACGGTGCACGGTGCACGGTGCACGGGAAAACCATCGAGACCAATTCCTTTTTGTTGTTGCTGTTCGGCCGAAGGCCGCCCATCTGCGTTATCTGGGTCATCTGCGGTTAAATCTATTTGCAGTTGCAGTTGATTTTTGTTCTTGGTTTTTCTGTCATCTGTCGTCTGTCGTCTGTCATCTGGCAGTTCGACTGAAAGCCGATCATCCATTCAGCCGCACCGAATAAGAAAATGGCCCCGTTGTCGCCAACGGGGCCGATAGGCAGGCGATGAATTGCAGCCGCAATTACGCCGCTTCGCCGTATGGCTGCCGCGAACGCTTCTTCTTTCGGTTTTTTCGCTTCCGTTCGCCTTCTTCGCCGTAATAATAGTAGTAATACTGGTAGTAGTAATAGCCGTTCTTGCCGGTATCCACGCCGTTGAGAACGGCCCCCAGAATCGGCGCATTTACGGCCTTGAGCCGGTCGATGCAGTCCTTGATCATCTCCCGCGACTTGTCGTTGGAGCGGACCACCAGCACCGCACCGTCGATGGCCTGGGTGAGCACGGCGGCATCGGTGACCGCCGAGATGGGGGGCGAGTCGATGATGATGCGCTTGAAATCTTTTCGAAGGGCCGCCAGCAAATCCTTCATCCGGTTGGAGCCCAGCATCTCCGACGGGTTGGGCGGTACCGGTCCCGACGGGATGATCCACAAGTTCGGCACGGCGGTCTGCACGATGGTGTCCTTGACGGTCATGTTGCCCACCAGAAGGTTGCTCATCCCCTTGTCGCGCTGCAGGCTGAACATCTTGTGGAGCTTGGGCCGGCGAAGATCGCAATCAATGATCACCACCCGCGAGCCGGATTGGGCCATGGTCACGGCCAGATTCACGGATGTGAGGGTCTTTCCTTCCTGAGGGCCGGCGCTGGTGACCAGCAACACCTGGGGCTCGTGATCCGCCGATGAGAACAGAATGTTGGTGCGCACGCCGCGATAGGCTTCGCTGGCTGTGGATTTTGGGGCGTGCACGGTTTCCACTTCGAACGGGATGCCGTTTTCAGGCACGGCTTCGCCGTCCATTTCAATGGCCGGCACCGGTCCCAGATAGGGGATATCGAGATAGCGTTTGATCTCTTCAGGCGTTTTTATGGTGTTGTCCAGATACTCGAAGAAAAAGGCAAGCCCGGTGCCGAGGGTGAGCCCCACGATCATGGCCAGCAGGATATTGAGCTTCTTTCGAGGTTTGACAGGAGCCTGCGGGATCTCGGCCTTGTCCACGATCCGGATATTGCCGGTTTTCATATCCTCGGTGAGCGAGGTTTCCTTGAAGCGCTTGATGAGCAGATCGTACATCTCCCGGGCGCTCTCGGCCTCCCGGCGAAGCACCGTGTACTCGATGGCCTTTTTGTTGAGATCGAGTGATTCCCGCTTTTGCCGGGCCAGGGCGTCTTTGAGGGAGTTTTCCTTGGCCTTGGCCACCTCGTACTCGTTGCTCAGGCTGTTGATGACCCGGTTGATTTCCTGGTTTTTCCGTGACTGGAGCGTTTTGAGCTCATTCTGAATGGCCAGCATCTGCGGGTGGTTGGACCCGTATTTTTCCGACAACTCGCTCATGCGTTTGAAGAGCGTGACCTCCATGCCCTTGATTTCCATGATGAGCTTGTTGTTGAGCACCTCGGGAATGCTGTCCAGCATGTCCGGCGTGCCCTTGAGGGCTACGGCCTGGCGATACCGGGTTTCCGCCTCTACCCGGAACGACTCGGCGTCCACGACCTGGGTGTTGAGCTGCGCCAGTTTCTGGGCGGTGATTTTTTCGTTTTCACCGGTAAAATCAGTGACGATGTTCTGGGCGCTCTTATAAGCCAGCAGTTTTTCTTCGGCGGCCCCGACCTTGATACGCTCGCTGTCGATGCGCTGGTGCAGCCATTTTACCGCATCCTGGATCGCCGCCAGCTTGATCTCAAGATTCTGGTCGATGTAGGCCTGGGCCAGGGTCGCCACGATCCGCGATGCCATCACCGGATCCTTGGCCTGGAACTTGAGATTCACCAGGCGGCTGTTTCTCACCGGCTCAACGGTGATGCGCGTTATAAAATCGTTGACCAGTCTATAGTCGCTTTCGATGTCGCCGCTCTGGACCTTGGGACCGCTGTTGAGCAAATCCAGAAGCGCCGTCTTCCACCCGGTCACCGTTTCCTTGATGGAATGGATAAATGTGGACAGAAAATCATCGGCCGGTTTCGGAAAAAACTCTTCGCTTTCAGCCAGATTGAGCCGGCGGATGACTTCCCGGGCCACACTGCGGCTTTCGATGATCTGGTACTGAGTCTGGTAGTAGTCCGTGCCCGAGGCGTCAACGGCCATGACTTCCTGGATGGACACCACGTTGGGGTTTTCCTTCTCGATGATGAGCTTGGTGGCCGCCTCATAGATGGGCGTGGCGGTGAAGGCGTGAATGGTCACCGACACTACGATGAGAAAAAACACCGTAATGATGGTCCACCGGCGCTTTCTCAGCACCCGCAGGTAGTCTCTCAGGTCAATCTGTTCGCTGTGTTGCTCTTCCATGTAAAAAACCCTATTCGGATATCAATGAAACTCAACCTTGATGGCCATGTAAAATGCCTGAAATCACCACAAAGAGCACCGAGATTACCTATTAATTAATGTTCATCCATGGGCAGCCACTTGCTCCCTCTCCCTTGATGGGAGTGGGCTGGGGTGAGGGTGACAACCAACCGATAACAAGTGATCATCTGATACCGACCCGCCCCCTCCCGCAAGGGGAGGGGTATTTATGGAGGGACACTATTTAGCTATTTTTCTGTTTTCCTCTGCGTTCTCTGTGATCTCCGTGGTTCAATATCGGTTTTCGAATAAACCAATTGACGTATTCTGCATAACCGGAAAAACCAGAGTTGATCGGAGCCGGTTAGAAAAAGGACTCGGGCACGACGATCACATCGTTGGGCCGGATGATGACATCCCGGCGTTTCTTCCCCACATCGGTGATCAGATCCACCTTTACTTCCAGTATTTTCTCGACACCGTCCTCTACCCGTATAATGCGAGTCTTGTTTCTTGCGGCGATGTTGGAGAACCCGCCGGCCATGCTGATGGCCTCCACCAGGGTGATCTCATCTTCGGACAGCGGATAGGACCCAGGGTTCTTAACTTCACCCATGATATAGAAATGCTCGGCCCTGGGGATGTAAACCACGTCCTGGTCCATCAAGTAGATGTTGCCCGTCTGGTCCTTTCCCTGGAGCAGGCTGCGTAAATCAAAGCTGACGGCGATTTTCCGCTCGTTTTCCTTATTATAGTTTTCCGTCCGGATGATCACGCCGCGCTGCCCGGCACCGGCCTTGTCGTCGACCTTGAGCCCACCGGAGCGCGACAGCACGTCGAGCACCTTTTCCTGGGCCTGAAGGGCATAGCTGCCGGGGTTGTTTACCTTACCCAGCACCAGCACCCGCTTGCTGTTGTATTCCGTGACCAGGATGGAGACGTGAGCGTTTAGGAGATACTGCCCCTGGGCCAGCTTTATGCTGATCAGCTCGCCCACCTCGCTGGTGGTGAGATCCGCCACCCGGATCTGGCCGATCATGGGCAGGCTGACAAACCCGTCGGCTGAGACCCGCACTTTTTCCCGCGTCAGGTCCGGCTCTTCGTAGACCACGATGTTGAGGACATCCAGTCCGCCCACGACATACTCTCTCCCACCCCTGCCAATGGCTTCCGGATGCTCCTGAAGGTACTGTTTCATGGTGTACTGGGGGGTCGACTCAAGCACGCTGGCAATCGCCTTGTCTCCGGCCCCTTCACTGGCTGCCTTCTTGATTTCCGCGAGCTGATCTTTTTCTTCCTGGGCGAGCACACTGAGATCTTCCTCAGTGACGGTGCGCACCGTCACCACATCGCCCCCGCCGGTAGCACAGGCCGTTGCCACTGCCACCAGCACCGTCGCCATCACGATCCGAAAATATCTCTGATATCCCATGCACCATCCTCGTTCATCGTGGCGTTTGACACCGGAGAAATCATTGTCCCCCGGCCGGTGATCCCCGGCGCGACTGCATCATATTAGGGGGACTTCTGCACCGCCAATGCAAATTGGGAATATAACGTCAATGGCCTTGTTTTACAATCTAAAAAGCCGTTTGCCGGCGCTCTGCTTCGTATTAGTAAATCAGCTTCTCTATGAAGCTCCAGTTTCGCTTCAAAAAGCAGTTCCTGTTGTTTCGTAGGGGAGCCCCTCCCGCAATCGGCAAAGATGACCCTAATCGTTTGTGTTCTCCGATTATCGCTATTGTCACAAAAACGTTCCATTTGCGCAACGCCTCCTGTTGGCCATCGAAATCGCTATCGACCGTAGAAAAAATCGGTGTCGATCCCGATCCTGAGAGGATCCTGGGATGAAACGGAACATTATTCTGACAAGTACTATAGCTGGAAAATCGTGCATAAACCGATGGAGTTTTCTGGACCGTGCTTAACTAATAAAAAGAAGGGGCGCTGGCGCGCCCCTTCCGAGTCATCAGGCGGGTTTGTCGTCTCAGATCGAACGTTTTGGATCAGTAGGCCGCAGTGATCTTGAACAGGTAGCGGTTGTCGCTGTATTCGTTCAGGCGCCCCTGCTGATCGGCTACCGTGTTGCTCGAAGAGTCTTTCTGCATATGGATGTACTCGACCCCGCAGCTGAGCCACTTCATAATGAAATAATCCATGCCGGCGTTCAGCTGGATATTGCGGTCTTCACGGTTGTTGGTGTTGTAATCCTGATAGGCGTAAGTCAGGCCGCCGAAAGCTTCGAATTTTTCCAGGAATTTCTGGGTGATATTGGCGCCGATCTGGGTTTCGATGAAAAATTCCTTGGATTGTGAGCCCGTGGATTTCAGATCACGGTTCAGGTTGAAAGTAAACCCTGTCATTTCAGACGGATCAAAGCTGATACTGGTAAAGGCCACCCAGGTGTTTTCATCCTGGTAGCGAACGCCTGAAGGATCAAACTCGTTTTTGAAATTGTACCAGGCCCAGCCCAGATTGAGCTCTCCGCCCAGCTTGTTGCCGCTGTCCCAGCTCAAACCGGCATTGAGCCGATTGCGGTTGTAATCGGCATCGTTGCTGCTGTTAATACCGGCAGAAGTAGCCTGGCTGGAAGTGGTGTCGTAATCGAACTGCTGATAGTAGTATCTGGCAAAGGCCCAGGTCTTAGGCATGACTTTTCCCTCGAAACCGATACCGCCTTCATACGCCTGGTAGTCCTGGGTAAAATCGAAGGGACGCGTGGCCTGCTTGTCGTAGACCTGCTTATCGTAGTTGCCATAGAGCATGGTCTTGAACGTCTCGCCGAAGCGGAATCCGACGGCGCCGTCAGTGGTATTCTTCCAGCGCTTTCCCGTATCGCCGATACCGAAGCTGTTGGCATCGCCGTAGGGGTCTTGCTTGTTATTGTAATCGTTTTTCAGCTTGAAAATCCATCCGCTGGGCGCTTCATAGTCGACCCCTAAAAGCGCCTGGTGGTTCTGCCAGTTGTTGTCGGTCTCGCTGCTGTAATAGGTCAATGTGCCTTGGTAGCCCAGCTGGATTTTCCCGCGGCCAGAAATGTCATACTCAACACCGAAAGCGGGTTTTACGTAGGTGAGCCAGTCATGGACGATTTTTTCGGTCGGGAACGCTGCGACGTTGAACCCGCTGGCCAGATAAATATTGTCGTCGTAGGCCGCCTGAACCGACAGGCCGGGAACCAGGGTGAACTTGCCCATTTTAAAATGACCGTAGTCGAGCCGATAAAACTCGGCGTCTATGGCGAATGCCTGAGTCGACAGCAAAACCAGTGCAAATGCGGCAACCCAGCTAAGCATGCTGCGCGTTTTCATATCTGTGTACTCCTTTCGGACTGCAATGGATGCAGATATTGTTTTATTTAGCGCCAACACCAACTTCAAGTTGCCGCCGGCTACTGACTCGGGCTCACCGTCGTTTCCACCGATGTCGTCGAGGTAGAGGACGTCGAGGTGGTCGTCGGCGGGATCGTCGTGGGGTCAGGCTCTGGCGCTGGAAGTGGGCCTGGGGTAAAATCCGGTGGAATAGGATTCGGGGGCATGCTTAGTATACCAACATAAATTTCTACAGCCGTTTCTATAGCAATAGCTAAATCAGCAGGACGCCCTGAATTCGTAGCCTGCACGATCAAATTGTAGAGCGCGGACTTCTGGGCGGCGCTGATCCCCGGATTATCAAACACACCAAGAACAAAGTTGCCTGCCAAGCCTTGACCCAAACCAGAGGCCATATTTAAAAAGTTTGTCCTTCCATCGGTACCGAAATCGGCTTCAGAGCCACGAAGTCCACAGACCGCAGTCGGGGTCTGCAAGAAATTTTTCCGGTCGGACGCGCCGCTTTTAAACCAAAGTTTTCCGATATAAGCGGTGATCCGCCGGACGGGTGTTATCTTCTTCCAAAAAGCGAATCCGCTGGTCTCTTCACGCTCCTCAACCCCGGCAGTGCTGTACGGGTTGACCTGCATGGCCGCACCGTCAGCAAATGTGATCTGCGTCATCCCCTCCGCGGTCTGAATGGTATCACCTGCCATGACCGCCACGCCGGGGCTCGTCACCTTGATGAGTTCGCCCTTTCTGACAATAACTACGTCACCATCGACAATGGATACTTTGCCGATCTGGTTAGCCATGGCGGGGACTGCCGACACCAGCACACTGGCAACTAAGGCCATAAAAAACAGATGACACCTGCCCGATGACTTCATAATCGTCCTCCTTAAAAACCTTGTAGATAATGAACGACAAACCTAATGACTATATGGGTATTGGTGCGGGGGAATGTGGCTGTCAGCGCGTCCTGCATCCGGGCGTCCCCAAATGGATTTCGCAGGCGCATGCAACCGCATGCAACAAATGGCATAATGGGTATATTTTTATGAAACTGCCGGGTTAATGTCAACGTGTTTTTGCATTTATTTTAAATTCCTCAAGAATCCCAAAACCGTTTACATCGTTAAACCGATAGGCTACAAATATCACCCGTTTGGGGCCTCCAAGGGCAAGAACCTGTTTTGAGTTTCTCCGTGCCCTTCGTGACGCCGTGGCGAACATAATGTCATCGGGGCACCGGCCTTTGACACTAAACTGGAGCTTCATGGAGAAGCGGACTATTAACAAGCGATTTCTGTGTCCTCTGTGATAAAATCAGGCTTTTTACAGGGCCGTCATAAATTATCGTACGGGGAAAATGACATAAGCCAATGACGAAAAGCGCCCCCTCACCACATGCCAAAGCCATTCGCGATCAGGTCACCATCGTCATTCCCACCCTCAACGAGGCGGCCACGGTCAGCGACATCATCACCCACTGCAGCGCTTTCAGTGACGATATCCTCGTGGTTGACGGGCATTCCACCGACGGCACCGCAGACGTGGCGCGCGCCCTCGGGACCCGTCTGGTCTATGACAACCGGAAAGGCAAGGGGGCGGCCATCCGATGCGCCATCGGACACATCCACCGGCCGGTAACGGTCTTCATCGATGCGGACGGCTCCCATGACCCCGCCGATATCCCGCTGTTGGTGGCGCCCATTTTTGAAGGCCGGGCCGACCACGTGTCCGGATCCCGGCTCACCGGAGGCTCCAGTGAGCTGCACGGGGGGTTCGACGAGTGTTTCCGCCTCATGGGCAGCTCTTTTATAACAGCCTGCATCAACCACCGGTTCAAGGTGCGCCTGTCCGAGAGCCAGAACGGGTTTCGCGCCATTAAAACCGATGTGCTGGCCGATCTGGATCTTCAGGAAGATATCACCACCATCGAGCAGGAAATGATCATGAAAACCCTGAAAAAAGGGTACCGCATGGCCGAAGTGCCCAGCCACGAGCACCCCCGAAAGGCCGGGTATTCGAAAATATCGGTGCCCCGGGTGGCGTTTCGGTATGTGTATACGGTGATTAAATATTTGCATTTCTGATTCAGAGACTTGTCCGCCGATGATTTGTGGCGGATTGAGGAATTCAGGGATTCAGGGATTCAGGGATTCAGGGATTGCGAATTGGCGGCCTTCCACCTTCGCCAAGGCTACGGCGGACAAGTCGGCCGGAGGGCAACTGCAAAATCGATTTAAACGCAGCCGGACGCGGGCAGGCGCAGACGAACAGCTTTCGGCCTAAAAGCGAAAACCAAAAAAGAAGACTATTGTCAGGATTTACAGGATAAACAGGATTGACGGCCTTCGGCCGAACGCCAAGTAAGAAACTTTTATTGTGCAGGTTTTTCCCGTGCACCGTGTACCTGCCCAAAGGGCACAATCCCTAAATCCCTGAATCCCTCAATTCCTAAATCCTTCAATTCCTAAATCCTTCAATTCCTGAATTCGGTTTTCCCCATGCCAAACATCCTCCTATTCAACCCGCCCGGCCCGGCCGGAAAAGGCTACACCCGCGAGGGGCGCTGCACCCAGGAAGCCGGGGTGTGGGGTACGGTGTGGCCGCCGGTGACGCTGGCAACGGCCGCCGCACTCTTGCGCGAGCAGGGTCATGCGGTAACCGTGCTGGACTGTTCGGCCACCGGCATGAGCATGGCCGGGTTGGAGACTGTGGTCCGCCGCCTCAAGCCGGATTTGGCCGTATGGAACACGGGCACCCCGACCCTGGCATGGGATCTGCGACTCGGGGCACACGTCAAAACATGGTCCAATAAGACCGTTACCGGGGTCATGGGCACCCACGTGACCGCACAGCCGGAACCAGCGCTGGCCGCTCCCGGCATCGATGCGGTCATCCGCCGGGAGCCTGAGGCCGTCATCGCCGCCATGGCCCGGGGCCTTCCGGATGACTGGCGAACGGTGGCCGGAATCTCTTATCTAAATAGCGCCACCGGTGCCCCGGTTCACAACCCGGATGCCGATTTTTTACCCCCGGAAAGCATCCCCGCTCCGGCGTGGGACACGCTCGATCTGTCACCGTACCGATTGCCGCTCAAGGGCCGGCACTTTGTCATCGTGGCCCCCATCCGCGGCTGCCCGTTTTCCTGCACGTTCTGCACGGCCCCGGTCTACTACGGCAAGCGGCTGCGAAAGCGGCCGGTGGCCGCCGTCGTGGATGAGATGGTCCAAAATGTTCGCCGGTTCGCGATCCGGGACTTTTTCATCTGGGCCGACACTTTCACTGCAGACCGAGGCTATGTCGCCGAATTCTGCCACGCCGTCCGTCATAGGCTGCCCGGTCCCGTCGCCTGGACCTGCAACAGCCGGGTAGACACGGTGGACGCCGAGCTGCTGGCGCTGATGAAATCCGCCGGCATGTGGATGATCAGCTTTGGCATAGAATCCGCCAATGACCGCATATTATCAGCGTGCGGCAAACGCATCTCCCGGGCCCAGTCCGAGGCGGCGGTCCGCGCCGCTGCCGCTCTGGGCATCAAGGTCTCCGGGCATTTTATTTTCGGCCTGCCCGGGGAGAGCAGAGCGTCCATGCGCGAAACCCTGGCCTTTGCCCTGTCGCTTCCCCTGGACATCGCCCAGTTTTACACGGCGGCCGCTTTTCCCGGCACGCGGCTTTACAGCGATGCACAGGCGGCCGGATGGTTCTCACCGGATACCGGTCAGGACCAGCACCGGTCCATGATGCACCTGCCGGGGCTTTCTGCAGCCACAATCGACCGTTTCCGGGAATCGGCCTTCCGCCGGTTCTATGCGCGGCCCTCGGCGCTCTGGCGCCTTGCCCGAATGGTGGAACCGCCAGCCATCCGCAACGTGATCACCAACCTGAAGGGATTTTTCACATGGGCCAAGCAGTGAGCCCTCGATATGTACTCGGCATCTGGGATGGTCACGATGCCGGCGCCGCCCTGCTTGACGGTGGTCGCATCGTCATGGCGATCAATGAAGAGCGCCTCACCCGGCGCAAGCTCGAGGTGGGGTTCCCGTTTCTGAGTGTCCGCGCCTGTCTGGCCAACGCCGGCATCGGCCCTGAATCGGTCACCACCATCGCCGTTTCCACGAGCGATCCGGCAAAGACGCTCACCCGTCTGGTGCCGGGCCTCAAGGAGGCGTACTACCTTATCCGGCGGCGCAAAAAAGACCCGGGGCCGCTGGACCGGTTCAAGAAAGGCTTCAAATACAAGTTTACCGAGCTGGCGCCCAACCGGTTATCGGTGGCCTTGAGCCGACTCAACCTTCACGCCCTGCTTCGAAAGGAAGGATTTCGCCGCTACAGGCTGCACCTTATCGACCACCACCGCGCCCACGCCGAGGCGGCCGCCCGCCTGAGCGGGTTTCCGCGCTGCCTCGCGCTCACCCTGGACGGGGTCGGTGACGGACTCTGCGGCAGCATTTACACCTATGAAGACAGCCGCCTGAAGCGTATCGCCGCCCTGCCGTCCAACGCATCACTGGGCATTTTTTTTGAGCACGTCACCAACCTGATGAACATGCGGGAGCTGGAAGACGAGGGCAAGGTCATGGCTCTGGCCAACTACGCCTACCCCATCAGCGACAGCGAAAACCCGCTCATGGAAGTGATCCAGTGCCGGGGGCTGTCCCTGGTCTCGCCCCACTCTGTGACCGCCATGTACCGGCAGATGAAAAAGATCTTCTGGCGCTTTCCCTCGGAGCAGTTCGCCTTCATGGCTCAGCAGGTGGTGGAAAGGCGCGCCATGGCGCTGCTCCAGAACGCACTCGCGAAAACCGGCATGGACCGGGTGGCCGTGGCCGGGGGGCTTTTTTCCAATATAAAGTTCAACATGAAAGCGGCCGAGCACCCGTCGGTGAAACAATTTTTTGTGTTCCCCCACATGGGCGACGGCGGGCTGGCCCTGGGGGCGGCCATCGCCGCAGCCTCCCAGGACCATGGCCAAACCAGTTTCAGCATGGACAACCTCTACCTGGGCCCTTCGTACGCAGATACCGACATCCCGGCGCTTCTGGACCGGCACCCGGTGACCTACCGCAGACTGGACGATCCGGCGCGCGTAGCAGCAGATTGCCTTCTGGCGAACGAAGTCATTCTCTGGTTCCAGGGGGCCATGGAACTGGGGCCCCGCGCCCTGGGAAACCGCAGCATTCTCGCCCGGGCCGACAGCGTGGCCATCAAGGACCGGCTCAACATGGCGCTTAAAAAACGGGTCTGGTACCAGCCCTTTTGCCCCAGCATGCTGGAGACCGACGCCCCGGCCCTGCTGCACACGGAAGACCAGGACACCGCCTGCAACCGGTTCATGACTTCAGGCTTCAGGGTGCGCCGCGAACACCTGGGCACCATGGCCGGCGTCATCAACGTGGACGGCACCTGCCGGCCCCAGTTCGTGGGAGACGACAATCCGCGCTACAGGGATCTTCTTGGCCACATCAAGAGCGCCCTGGGCTATGGCGTGGTGCTCAACACCAGCTTCAACATCCACGGCGATCCCATGGTCTGCTCCCCGGAGGATGCGCTGGATACGCTGTTTCGAACGGGCGTGCGGCACCTGTTTTTGGAGGACTATCTGGTTGAAAACCCGAATGCTCGGGATTAGCCGCAGATGAAAAGGTGGGGAAAATCCTAAAAACAACTGCAAGGGCGAATTAACCGCAGATTACACGGATTACGCGGATGGACGGCGTGCGGCCGGAGGGCGCCTGTGCGGCGCTTAAATCGGTTAACATGCTGATAATAAAATGAATTTAAATGCAGTGACATACGCGATCAATGGTGCCATTTTTGCTGTTCACTCGACGCTTGGCGCGGGCTTCCTGGAAAAAGTATACGAAAATGCGTTGATGATAGAGTTGAAAAACAGATCTCTTGATGCCGAAAACCAAGTGCCGTTGACTGTTCAATATCAAGGGCAGCCAGTTGGAGAGTACTTTGCTGATATCGTCGTCAATAATCAAGTCATCCTTGAAATCAAGGCTGTCATACGAATAGACAAAATTCATGAAGCACAATTGCTCAACTACCTGAAAGCCAGCGGGTTTCAAGTGGGGTTGTTGGTAAATTTCAACGCTGTAAAGGCTGATATCCGCAGATTTGTAATGACACCAGACAATAGCATTTAACGTTTTTGACTTTTAATATCCGCGTAATCTGCGTAATCTGCGGTTAATCTTGCAGTTTTTTTTAACTTTTATTATCCGCGTAATCTGCGGTTAATTATGCAGTTGCAGTTGGTTTTTGGCTTTTTGTCATTTTTTTAAACCATCAGCGGTTCATCCTTATAAATGATGCCTCATGATAACAAGCGCATATAAACACAGACTGTTTCCACTGGTGATACTGGCGCTGCATCTCGCGCTGTTGGGAGTGGTGGTCTATTTTATGGACTACCGCGAGAAACCGGCCATCGAGGAGCTGCTGCAGACGTGGATCGTCCGGGGGCTGGGGCTCAATTTTTTTCTTATCCTTGTGGCAGCCCTTTTCTGTCTTAGAGATATCCGGCGGGCGTTTTCCGGGTTAAAACGCCTGACAGCCGTCTGGCTGGCCGTCATCACGGTGGGCGGCATCCTGCTCTGCGCGTTGATGGTACCCACCGAGCACCGGATCTACTATGACGAAGACATTTACGCCAATATCGGCCAGAACATCGCGCTGTCCGGCAAGAGCGCCATGTGCAATTACGGCACATTCGAATACGGGGAGTACACGCCCCTCTGGCTTATGTACAACAAGGAGCCCAGCGGCTGGCCCTATCTCGTGAGTCTCGTCTTCAGGATTTTCGGCACCCATGAAGAAGCCATTTTCCGTTTGAACAACATCTTCTTCGGCGGGGCCATTCTGATCTGTTTTTTTCTGATCCGCCTCATTGCCCGCGATGACCGTTCGGCGCTTTTAGGCGCACTGGCATTTGCCCTCATCCCCCACAATCTTATCTGGTCCAACACGATGGCAGTGGAACCCTCGGCCATGCTGCTGGCAGGACTGTGCGTCCTGACAGCGGCCGCCTTCTTTCGGGACGGCCGGGATCGCCATTTTCTACTGCTGGCAGTACTGCTGCCGTTTGCCTCCCAGATCCGGCCGGAAGGACTTCTCATTGTACCGATCGTAATGGGGGCGTTTGCCGTGTTCAAACCACAGCTTTTCACTCAGCGCAAACTGTGGATGCTGGCCGTGCTGATTCACCTTTTCCTTTTGCCTCACCTGCTCCACCTCTATGCGGTGAGCGGCCATGACTGGGGGGCCGGGGGCGCCAAGTTTTCAACCAGTTTTTTTTCACCCAATCTCTCGGTAAACGCTCCCTATTTTACCGTAAACCGTGAATTTCCGGTGATCGTTACGCTGCTGTCTCTGGTGGGCCTTGTATGGGGAACCGCTAACGGACGCTGGCGCCTCGTCATGGCAGTGTGGTTTCTCGCATTCTGGGGAATTTTTCTATTCTTTTATGCGGGGAGCTACCATTATGGTGCCGACGACCGTTTCGCGCTGTTGGTGTTTTTACCGATGGCCGTGCTCGCCGGCATCGGCGCCGCTCGAGTGATCGCAGCCGTTGGAATGAAAGATCGCCAGCGCGGCCGCTGGGCCCTCGGGGTTTTACTGATACTGATATTTTTTGGTACCACCCGGTTTTTCCCCATGGTTCGAGCCGAAGGCCAGGAGGCCTGGGCCGCCCGGTACGATCATAAGTACGCCCGCCAATTCATCGGCCAGATTCCCGATCGCTCGATGGTGGTATCCCATGTGCCCGTCATGTTTCTTCTCTGGGGGCATAACGCCATCCAGTCCTTTGCGGCCGTCAACGAGCCCAAACTCATGGACAAACTCTTTGAGCGCTACCGCGGACACGTGTACTTTCACCGCAACTACTGGTGTCATGCCGAGGTCATTTCTTCGAACCGCATCTGCGCGGAAATCGAACGATTGTACGACCTGACCCCGGTAGTCACTGCCCAGGAGCAGGATTTTGAGTACGGTTTATTTCAAATGAGGAAAAAAGCCGGCACGCCTTGAGGGGATGCTGGCGGGCGGCCTTTGACCGGAAAAGCAACTACAATTTATCCACAGATTGCGCCTACACGGCTTAAAAGCGACACAGATTAACACAGATTAAAAGCATGGGGTGGCGGCCTTCCACCTTCGCCAAGGCTACGGCGGACAGGTCGGCCGAAAGGCAACTGCAAAAGATTTTTGGCACGGATTACGCAGATTACACGGTAAATAAGTTTAACGGCGCCTTCAGCGCCTTTAACCGCGTAATCCGCGTCGCTTTTTAAGCCGTGTAGGCGCAAATCCGTGCCAAAAAAGATTTTCCTGATTTCTTGACAGACTTAGTCCACCAACATAAACTAAGTCAAAAAACAACTCGTAAGCGAGGTGCGAGATGCGAACCATCAATATCCATGAAGCCAAGACACACCTGTCGCGTCTGGTCGAGGAGGCGGCAAAAGGCAATGCCTTCATCATCGCCAAGGCAGGTAAGCCTATGGTCAAGGTGGCGCCGATATCCGAAGCTGATGTCAAAAGCGCTGAAAAACTGGGATTCATGGCCGGTGAAATATCCGTGCCGGACGATTTTGACGCACTTGGCGTTGCTGAAATTGTGGGGATCTTCGAAGGGGACGCACCGTGAAGCTCCTGCTGGACACGCACATCCTCCTGTGGGCTGCCGGGCAATCGGAAAAACTCTCAGAGTCGATTCGCTCCCTTTTGTCGGCACCCGAGAACAGTCTAAATTTCAGTGCGGCAAACATCTGGGAGATCGTCATCAAGCTGGGACTTGGGCGTGAAGATTTTAAGGTCGATCCCTACCGCTTGCGAAAGATGCTCGTTGTGCATGGATATACCGAATTGCCGATAACCGCCGAGCATGCCTTGATGGTCGATACACTGCCGTTGCTTCATAAAGACCCCTTTGACCGATTGTTGATTGCACAGGCCCGTTCAGAAGGGATGCTACTGGTTACCGCCGATACTGCCGTTGCTCAATATCAGGAATCGGTGCTGGCGGTTTAACTACGCAGGGCACACCCACCACATAGAGAATTAGCCGCGGAGAAAGATTAGCGGCCTGCGGCCGAAGAGCAACTGCAACGGCTTAATGGCACGGATGGCGCCTACACGGCTTAAAAAGCGACGCGGATTACGCAGTTGAAAAATATTTCAGCGCCTACGGCGCTTTAATCCGCGTAATCCGTGTAATCCGTGCCAAAAAGAGGTTCTCCCGCCCCCGGCGGGCAGTTAACGCAGTGCCCAGTACTTTAATCCGATCCAAACGATCTTAACGCTCTAAACGATCCTAACGATCCTAACGATCCAAACGAACCCCAAAGACCAAAATGAAAAAGATCTTTGCCATTAACCTGGCCATATTAACGGTAATTCTGGGCCTTGCCCTCTCGACATCGTCAGCGGCAACCATAGTCCCTGGCATTGACATCGATCATGCCTTGAGGCCGGATGGCACGCTGACGATCGAGGCCTACCTGTCCAACGAAGGGGATGTACCATTGCACCATGCCACGGCAACGATTTTCTTTGCCGACCAGGCATCCCGCTCCGGAGATCTGGGAAACTGCCGTCCCGAAAACGAGGTGGCGTTCACGGCATCGTTTGGTGCGGACCAAGTGACGCCCGGAGATTACATGGCCATGGTCCGGTTCAACTACGAAGAGCCCTCCGGACGAACGCACCGCTCGTTTCACACGCAACTGATCCGCATCCCGGGTGGTGATAATGTCAACGTGAAGACCCTTTTGGAATCCGCAGCCCAAGTGCCCACGTTCAATACCAAGGCATTCTGGAAAAATGAAGACCATCTCCGGCTTGTGCTGAAAAACGGCCACAAGCAGCCCATCACCCCGCATATTGTCTTCTATCTGCCCAACGCCATCTTCGCCCCCCACGACACGCTGCGCCCGACGCTGACGCCGGGAGAAAACGCTACCATCGATATCCCGCTGGTCTACACCGGTGAGTTTCAAAACGGCGGGGCGTTTATCGCCGTGGCCCAGTACGAACTGGACGGCCGGCACTATGCCATGACTATCCGGGGCGATGTCATGGTGATCAGCAAACCGGTGCTTTTCAAGGGATATGTCATTGCTTCGCTGCTGATCTTCATCTTCGCCGGGGCGTTTTTTATGCGACAACCGAAGGTCAAAAGCGAAGCAATTTGACAGGATTAACAGGATTAACAGGATAGTGGCGGCCTTCCACCTTCGCCAAGGCTACGGCGGACAGGTCGGCCGGAAAGCAACTGCAAAAGATTGTTGGCACGGATTACGCGGATAGTGATTGGCGGCCTGCGGCCGAAGGGCAACTGCAAAGAGATTTGACAGGATTAACAGGATAGACAAGATAAAGGCGGCCTTCCACCTTCGCTAAGGCTACGGCGGACAAGTCGGCGGACAAGACGGCGGATAAGTCGGCCGGAGGTCTTATTGGGCAGGCAACAGAGGGCAAATAACAGAGAACCGATAACGGGCTCTTAAATCTTCACTTTTTACTATTCACAATTCACTGTTCACTGCTTTTCCCCCGGCGACCCGATTCGGACAGAACTTGGCGCTCTTCGCGTCCTTTGAGGTTCAATGTATTTGCAGTTTGCTTTTTTCTGTCATCTGACCTTCTGACATCTGACCTCCGATCTTCGCGGTTCAATGCCTTGCTTTTGGCTGCCATCTGCTTGCCCGCCATAGCTTTAGCGAAGGAGGGTTATCTCCCACCGTTGGTCCCTATCCATTGAATCTCAACCAGGTGGGAGACGGACTGAAACTCGGGATCACCGGTAACGAGCACGGCCGAATGGTCAATGGCACATGCTAAGGCGAAGCTGTCTGCGTAGGAAAGCGGGTATTGGGCTTTGAAGTCAGCCGCTTTAAAAACCAGATCGTTTGGCACCGGCAGCAGGGTAACTCCCAACTGGTATATGCGGGACAATATTTCGAGCTTTTTTTCGTCTCCAAAGCGTCTCTTGGTCAGGTATATGATTTCCCCAAGGTTGATCATGCACATCAACCGATCAAGATCGTGCTTCAGGCACTTTCGAAGAATCTCCGCGACGGTTTCCGCCCCGCTTTCGTTTTGAAAGAATGCCAACAGGGCATGGCTGTCAAAAAGGTAGCCGGTTGCCATGGTTATGCATCTTTCCGGCGCTCTTTGAGCAGTTCTGCCGACAAGGAGGGTGCACGGGGGAGGCATCCCATAGCGCTTTGCACCGCATCCTCAGAAGGCGGTACCAGATAGATGAGGTTGCCGTATTCGAATATCTGTATGGGCATACCCGGCCCGATCTTGTATTTTTTTCGAATTGCAGCCGGTATGACGATTTGTCCCTTGGCAAGCACTTTGACGGTTTCCATTGTCGCCCCCCAATAGAGTTAAACATTTTTTGAAAAGATATAACGTTTTGGGCATACCGTCAAACTTATTGTGAAATAGGGCCGAAGGGTAACTGCAGAATGGGGCGCAGAGAAAAATGATTTGGGCGCTACGCGCGGAACAACAAAAACAGTCATAAAACCCCAGTGAAAAGTTAAAAGTGAAAAATATGTGTCATGGTTATGCATTTACCTTTTCACTTATAATTATTGTTCATCCGTGGGAAGCTTCTTGCTCCCTCTCCCTTGATGAGAGGGCTGGGGTGAGGGTGACAACCCACCGATAACAAGAGATCATCTTATGCGGACCGCCCCCTCCCCTGGCCCCTCCCGCAAGGGGAGGGGTATTTATGTATGGACAATAACTATTCACTTTTCGCTGCTTTTCTAACGCTCTTAATGCGCCGCAGGCGCCTAACCCGGAACCTGGAACGCCGTGCAGCGGCCAGAACGCGACCTCCGGTCGCCCGAACGCCGCGCAGCGGCCTGAACCCGCCGCAGGCGCGCGCCCCTAAATCAGTCCCCGCCGTTTTGCCATTCTTGTCACGACAATCGAATAGATGATCTGAAAAATCAGAAACGGCAGGAACACGAGGACGCGGGGGTTGTCGGGAATGGTGATCATCCATAGGGCACCGAAACCCTGGACGGCGCAGATGCCCCAGTAAATCAGGCTGACCTGGGTGTGGGAGAGACCCATCTGGTTGATGAGCTGGTAAAAGTGGGTGCGGTGGGCTTCAAACACGTTGTCGCCGCTGACGAATCGCCGGATGAAGGTAAACAGCGTTTCATAGATAAAATGAAACAGCAGCAGCGGCATCACGAACAATGAAGTATGGGCGTGGTCGTAAAGGGCGGCCACGATGGCGAGCGTCGCAAATACAAAGCCTAAAAATGCACTGCCCACATCCCCCATGAACAGTGTGGCCCTGGGGAAATTGAACATTAGAAACCCCAAGGCGCCGGCACAAATGGAATAAGTGATGAGATAGGCGAAATTGCTCCCATGCCGGTAGCTGATATAGCTGAAAAAAACGCAGACAATCACTGCCGTGCCACCGGCCATGCCGTTCAGACCGTCCATGAAATTGAATGCGTTGGTGAGCCCCATGATCCACAGGAAGGTGACGATCAGACCGATGAGGCCCAGCGGCACTTTCCCCAGCCACGGCAGCGTGATCTCGTGGATGACGATGCCGAACGCCATGATGGATAAGGCCGCAATACTCTGTGCTGTCAGCCGCATTTTAAGGGATGAACTGATGATGCCCAGATCATCCAGCAGCGACACGATGGCAATGACCACTGCCGAGACGGCGAACCCGATGAGGATCGGCCAGTCTACCAAGGTTTCTTTACCCAGTATGGCAATGGCAGCCACGCCGATGACAAATGTGACGACAATGGCAATGCCCCCGCTCTTTGGGGTCGGTTTGCTGTGGGAGGAGCGCTTGTTGGGCACATCCATGATAAAGGCACAACGGGAGATGTACCGGCAGATGCCGGCAGAGATCAAAAACAGCACGAAGCCGTAAAGCAGGTGCGTGATGAATGCAGATGACGTAATCATGGAGTCGTGGTATTCCTTCAAATAAAAAAGCACCCTGCAAAGGAGCTTGCAGAGTGCCTGTTCTTACGGAAAAACTAGTGTTAAATCAAGGCTTTTAAGGAGGGCAACGGCAACTACAACTGCGGGTTATCCGCAGATTGCGCAGATTTACGCAGATTAAAACCAAAGGAGGGCGGCCTGCGGCCGGAAACGTCCAGATGACAGGAACAGCAATAGAAAAGATTTGACAGGATTAACAGGATAGACAGGATGGGAGCGGCCTTCGGCCAGGAACTGCCAGACGACAGAAAAACCAACTGCAAAAGCAAATGTACCGCAGACCTAAACGATCCTAACGTTCCTAACGATCCCAACGATCCCAACGATCCTAACGATCCTAACGATCCTAACGATCCTAACGATCTAAACGATCCCAACGATCCCAACGATCCCAACGATCCCAAGGCGGCCCGAAGGGCTTCACATCACACACTCTGAGGGCTGCGATTCGTATTCGGGCACGATTTCCTTCAGGCGCTCGCGTATCTCGCATCCGTCCTGGCGTCTTGCCGCATCGTAGAGCCCTTCGAGTCTTTCACACAGCCTGTCCCGAAAAGCAGCGGCATTTCCGTTACCGTTGAACTGGTCTTCCGGCTTGAGAACCATTATTTTTTCGTGTTCGGTGGGTACAATCCCCTCCCCCTGTGTGATCAGCTCTTCATATAGCTTCTCTCCCGGCCTGAGCCCTGTATAGCGTATTTCGATATCCGTATCGGGTTCCTTTCCGGATAGCGTGATGAGGTCGCGAGCCATGTCGGCGATCTTGACCGGGGTCCCCATCTCAAGAATGAAAATTTCACCTCCTAGCCCCAACGCGCCGGCCTGCAAAATGAGCTGCGTCGCTTCCGGAATCGTCATAAAATACCGCGTCACATCCGGATGCGTGACGGTTACCGGCCCTCCTCTCTCGATCTGCTTTCTGAATAATGGGATCACGGAACCGGCAGATCCGAACACGTTGCCAAACCGAACGGCGATCATCCGCGTTTCCGCGCTTTTGTATGCTTGAACTAAAAGTTCGCAAACGCGCTTGGTGGTTCCCATGACGTTGGTGGGTCGCACTGCCTTGTCTGTGGAAACGAGAACGAAGTGTCCGACTCGGTATTTGATACTGAGCGCCAGCATTCGCTGTGTGCCTAAAATGTTGTTCAGCACCCCCTGCCACGGGTTTTCCTCAACGAGAGGGACATGCTTGTAGGCAGCCGCATGAAAGACCACGGCGGGGCGATGCATTTTAAACAACCGATCCATGAGGAGGGTGTCTTGAACACCGCCAAGGACAGGCAAAATGCGCTGGTGACTGATCACACTCTTGAATTCCATCTGAATACGATAGAGGTCCGGTTCAGACATATCGAGCAAAATAAGGTTTTCAGGATGAAACCGGGCGATCTGGCGGCAAAGCTCTGATCCAATGGAGCCACCGGCGCCAGTCACTAGAACGCTCTTTCCTTTCAGATACTCGCTGATTCCCTGCTGATCCAATTTTACCTGAGGCCGCCCTAACAGGTCTTCGTAGCTGACGTCACGCAGGGTCTTGATGCTCACCCGGCCATTGATGAGCTCCCCCAGCCCGGGAAGCGTTCGGTACGGTTTGCCGGTTTTTTCACAGGCCTCTACAATCCGACGCATGGTTTTTCCTGTGGCCGAAGGAATCGCGATAATCAGTTCATCGGCCCCGGTCATTTCTGCCTGGTGCACCAGAGTGTCGATTCCGCCCAGGACGGAAACGCCGTGCATGGTTCTGTCGATTTTGTTTTTGGCATCGTCCACGAACCCCACGGCCTGATAGTTCAGCCGCGGGTTTTCTCGGATTTCGCGCAAGAATTTCTCTCCGGCGTCGCCAGCACCAATGATGATCACCCGTTTTCCGCTGCCGCGCATCTCTCTTACAAAATAATTGAAAAACCCCTGATCGGTGCTTTGGTAATACATACGGATGGCCATCCGAAAGCCGCTGATCGTCAGGAAAAACAGGAGAAAATCGATAATGAAGACGCTGCGGGGGAATCCCTCGAACCGGTGGAAGATAACGAGAATGAAAACAACCAGAACACTACCGAGGACCGAAGCGGTGATGATGCGCCGCAGATCCTGAATGCTTGTGTATCGCCACATCCCCTTGTAGACATCCAGGATAAAAAGGCACCCCAGTTTCACCACTATCACCCACCACACCGTCTGAGCAAAACTTGCGAGATAAGGTGTCGAGATGTTGCCCTCAAATCTGAGCAGATAGGCACCCCAGTAACACGCCGCCGCCAGAAAGGCATCGGCCAGCAAAATGATCCAAAAGTTCTTGTTCTTATATTGAAATAGCATAGACTCTTCGGGCCGCCTGCGGCGGCGTTCATGCGACCGGAGGTCGCGTTCGGCCGCTACGCGGCGTTCCAGGTTCTGCGCCTGCGGCGCGTTTAGATCGATATGAGCGTTTAGAAGGAGGAAGCTCGTAGAGCGAAGGAGGAAGCCTTGGCGAAGGTGGAAGCTTTAGCGAAGGCGGGTCCTCCGACCTCTGCCCTCTGGCAGTTTATTTAGCCATTCTGGCCAAGTACTCCCCCATCGCCGCCTCAAGAAAGCTCTCATCCGGATAAAACGCCCAAATATAATTTCGTATTTCTAAAAGCAGCGCCTGCTGCTGCATTTTGGGCAATCCGCCACCGACACCACCCCCGCCCTGAAGTTCCATGCTGAGCGCTTTTTTGAAGTGATACCCGGCACGGCTCCAGGCCGGTTCCCACCGGGGGTCGGAGGGATCGAGCGTCTTGCTGCGCATCGTCCAGTACTTGCCCATCTCCACGTGAAATCGCGGATCTTTGACGCCAGCGGTGTAAGCAGCGCGCTCCATAGCGATGTCTGCAGCAGGCAGGTAGGTTCTGTGGTAGTCCGGCTGCTGCCAGAGGCTGGTAAATTCCCATCCGTTTCGGAGGTGGTATTCGGCCATGAAAGGATTTAAGGCGACGGCGTTTTCAACGGCCGCGAGAATTTTTTTCTGATAGGAGAGCCGCGCTGAAGACGGCAACAGCCATCCGGTGGGCAGGTCCCGCACCGCCGCATCCCGATCCCGGATGATGGCCAGCGCTTTTTTGAACCGGTATTCCCCGTTATCAGAGTCCCAGGAAATGGCGGTATCGATTCGAGCAATCGGTGGGAGGGGATCACGATTTAAGGTCAGATTAGGAACCGTGTTGCAGTAGACCTCACCCATAAAATGGCAGATGCTCCAATACCCGGCCCAAACCACGATCAGGATGATGATGGATGTGGGAATCATGCCCGAGCGCTCAGCCGGCAGCAGTCGCTTGTGAAACAAGGATTTTTCACTGCCGCCGCGGTCCGACAGCCGGATGGCGGCCAGGCCGATGGCCAAAAGCGATGTCATCACCAGAAAGTTGGCCGGATAATGCAGATTGAAATCAAAATAAGAGTGCGCGCCGATGGCCACGAGGCCGGACAAACACCCCGCGCCGATACCGATGGCGCCGCTGTCTCGGCGCCGCATCCACATGCGGATGTAGGAAATGAGAAAGTATAACAACCCGCCGATGCCGATGGCTGCGCCGACAATGCCATATTCTGAGAGCAATTGCGCCCAGTCGTTGTGGGCGTAGCGGATCCAGCCTTTTCGGTCTTCGACCGACTGGTATTTATTGAAGACATGGTGAAAAGACCCGCCGCCGGCACCGGTCAAGCGGTAGTCCTGCCACATAGTGATCGTGTCTCTGGTGTAACGCGCGCGAACCTGCCAGTCCGCCTCGGCACTGTCAAAACGTTTCAGGGGCGCTTCGACGCCGATCTTTAACGCCCATCCACCGACGATGAGAAACAAAATGAGGATGATGCCCCCTTTTCGCCGATACCCTCGCCGGCAGAGCAGCAACATCCCCATGGCCAGCAGCCCAACGGCAGCGGCGGCCATACCGGCACGACTGCCGGAGAAAATCAGGCTGATGCTGATCACCACAGCGGCAAAGAAGAATAACACCCGGCGGTTGGCATCCTCCCCTTTTTGAATTATGCCAAGAAACCGACCACGCAAACTCTGCCGACCGAATGTGACCTTTTTCTTTTTAGTAAAGAAGCTGATTCCTATGGCCGTACCCAGTGCCAGTTGCAGCAGCATTTCCATCAATCCGGCGAATATATTGTGGTTGATGTAGGTGCCGGTGACCCACATCCCGTAGTAATCATTCTGCCACCACCACACGTAATTAAGACCGGTGGAAGGTTTGATCAGACCGTAGACGGCTTCAAAGCATCCGATACCGACTAAAACCAGTATGGCACTGTCGATGCGCTGCCGCGAATTCAAGCTATTCACCATGCCCCAGAAAAACAGGCCATAGCAAAACCAGCGCACCAGCGCCATCCGCACCGGGTAGGTGTAAGGAGCCAGGGTGATCCAGGACGGCACGATCGAGGGATACCCGACCGCGTCCTGCGCCGGTACCGATTTTTGGGCCATAACCCAGGCCTCGGGGGAGATGATCTTGACCACGGCTTGCGGAAGCGGGAGCATTTGGATGATGAGAAAGGCCGTCATCAGGAGAAAGAGCGGCTCCATGCCGGTTTTGATCCAGTGGTACTGGGTTTCGCCGGTCAACGGATTTTTTCTAATGACCGATTTTAGCTGAAAGAGCGATGCCAGGAGGACCAACAGGAAGGTCAGGGTGTAGGCGTAGGTGTGCCCGGCGCCGAAGAGGAGTACGCCGATGACGACCGAGGCGAGATAGAGAATGAAGGCTGTTTTTTCCATAGTCACATCGAAGAGAGTTTTATCCACAGATTACACAGATTTCCACAGATTAAGGGCAAAAAAGGGTGGCGGCCTACGGCCGGGAAACCGTGGCTGTGGCTGAGGTTTTTTGAGTCTGCAGCTGGGGGCTAAATATCCTAAATCCTTTATTTTGTCTACACCCTCAGTACAGTTTTACCCATCTCTCTTTGAATCATAAAATCTGTAAAATCTGTGTAATCTGTGGATACAGCTGATTATATTAGAAGACCAGGCGTTTGTATTGGAGAGATTTTGTGCCGAAATTGATCAACAGCCCAACACCATACCCGGAGGCTTTCAGGTAGTTGATTACTTGGGACTCTTCTGTGCCTGAGAGTTTCTGAATGGCTTTGATTTCTACGATTATGGAATCGTAACAAATGAAGTCGGGCTGGTATGTTTTTGTCAGTGGACTATCTTTGTAGAGAATCTGAATTTGGGGTTGTGGAGTGAATGGTATATCCTGGAGTGAGAATTCTCTCTCAAGTGCTTCTTGGTAAACTTGTTCAAGGAAACCAAAACCGAGTTCCCGGTGGACTTCCATGGCCGCACCGATGATTCGGTATGAATTTTTGTCACCTTTTACTGCCATGATATCATCCACGGATTAGATGCAACACGTTGGGGGCTAGGGCGGAAAAACAAACTTCAAAACCTTTATCATCCACAGATTACACAGATTTACACAGATTAAAGGCAAAAAGGGTGATGGCCTTCGGCCAGACAGCGACTGCTGGTTTTCCACAGATTAACGACAAAGGTTAGCGGCCTGCGGCCGGAAAACCTTAACTGCAACAGCAACACCTATGTATCCACAGATTACACAGATTTCCACAAATTAACGGCGAAGGGGTTGGGCCTGCGGCCTGGAGCTTGATATCCATTTTTGTCTGCACCCTCAGTTCAGTTTTAACCATCTCTCTTCGGATTTCAAAATCTGTGGATATATTGTAGTTGGTTTTTGCTTTTCCGGCCGTAGGCCGTATCTCTTGTGGGTATTAATCTGTGGAAATCTGTGTAATCTGTGGAGTAGATTCTTCGCTTTTCGCTGTCCGGCCGTAGGCCGTTAAATTTTCTTCGGTTTGAATCTGTGAATAATTTCTTTTACGACTTCAACCGCAACGTCGCGGTCACCGGATAGTGATCCCCCGCGCTTTTCTTAACGACCTTTGCATCCAGCACAGCCACGCCATCTGAAACAAAGATGTAATCGATCCGCGGATTCACCGGAAATGCAATCTTGTGATAGGTCCCGGTGAAATAACCGAAGGTGGGCCACAAAGCATCCTGGAAGTGATCTGTCATTTGCCGGATGGTCCGCGAGCCCGGCACTGTATTGAAATCGCCGCCGATAATGACCGGCATTGACACTGCATCCTTTGCAAGGGCTTTTACCAGGGAATGGGCGCTCTCGGTACGTACCGTGTCGGTGAACACTTCCCCCCTTAAAATTTCCAGGATTTCCCTTCCTGTAAAAGCCACGACACCACCGGAGTCCCTTTTCTTCGGCGTCACCTCATCAAGATGCACCGAGCACGCCGTGACGTTTTTACTGCCGATATCCACAACGGCGCACAAGGCCCCTGCCCCCTTGCCATGAGTGAGCAATGGGTATTCGCGGGTGTCCCTGATCGGATAAACCGAGAGCACAATGAGCCCGGCCATTTTCCCGCGCCTAAGGGCCGGTGCGCTTTGGTATGGGTATTCGAGCGTTTCCTGCAGCGCGCCGCCGGCTTTGCCTGATGGCATCTCCTGGAGAAACAGGATATCGGGCTTTCCTCCGGCTGTGATCTGAGCCGCCGTCTCCACCACCGGAAACCCGAGTCGCCCCACGTCACCCACGTTGCAGGTCATGGCCGTAAACGGAGGCGCCCCGGCGCCGTCAGCACCCGGACGATGCACGGCCCAGGCAATGCCGATGCCGAGCGAGACCACAAAAGCAGTAATGATGATCAGGCGGTTTTTATGCATAACTGGGATATGGCACGGCTATGGGTGGCCCGCCGGGGGCGGAGGAAAACCCTTTTTGGCACGGCGTTGATGGCCCGCCGGGGGCGGGGAAAACCTTTTTGGCACGGATGGCGCCTACACGGCTTAAAAAGCGACACGGATTACGCGGATTTTGGCGCTGAGAGCGCCCTAAATTTTTAACCGCGTAATCCGTGTAATCCGTGCCAAAGACTTTTTTGCAGCGCTAAAGGCGCTTTAATCCGCGCCATCCGTGTCGCTTTTTAAGCCGTATAGGCGCAAATCCGTGCCAATAGGCTTTTGCAGTTGCCTTTTTGTTTTCCCGTCATCCGTGAATCATACAATATCAACGATCAGCTTTATGCCTTGCGCGACCTCTTCCATTTTTTTATCGGACAGGGTGCCGATTTTTTCGGTGAGGCTTGCCTTGTCGACGGATTTAAATTGAGTGACGTTGATAACGCACCGCTTTGGCATGTTTGCCTCGCCTTTTCGCAGCGTTACATTCCCGGGAAGGTCCCCGAATTTCAAAGTCGAGGTGATGGCAAGCATCACCACGGTATTGATTTTGCTGTCATTCAATGCGTCGGCTTGAATCACCAGCCCGGGACGGCGCCCTATCGGTTCAGAGCCTTTGCCGGGGGAAAAATTCACCCAAAATATGTCCCCTCTCCGTATTACCATTCCTGACCGCCTTCATGGCCGGCGTCTTCGAGGCTTCTCGACATTTTGAGTTGCTCGTCTCGGATGCTTTCATCAGAAAAAACGCTGTCATAAGACTCCGTAATAAATCGTTTTTTTTCATTCTCTATTTTCTCGCTGACAGCCTGGGCGATGTACCGGCTACGAGACACGCCCTTAATTTTTGACAATGTATCAACTTCTTTGATCAACATCTCAGGTATTGTGATAGCGACTTTTTGAGTATGCATCGATAGACCCCCTTATGGTATGCAGCATATCGAATATCAAAATAGTAATACACTGAGGTGCAAGGATCAAGGGCAACTTTTAGTGCGGATTTCGACCAGAGATCGGAGGTCAGATGTCAGAGGTCAGGGAACTGCAAGACATTGAACCGCGAAGGGCGTGAAGGACGTAAAGTTTGTCCGAATCGGGTCGCCGGGGAAAAAGCATCCCGGCTCACGATTAGCGCCAGAGGCGCGTTCAGGCCGCCTGCGGCAGCGTTTCAGGTTCGGCGCCGATGGCGCGTTAGAAAAGCTCGGTTGTCCGTTATCTGCCCACTGATTTCTGACTTCCGACCTCAAAGGTTTTTCTGCCCTCTGTCGTCTGTCGTCTGTCGTCTGGCAGTTCCCGGCCACAGGCCGCCAAACTGTTTAATCCGTGCCAATACAATAGGTTCCAGGGACACGTGCGATCAGCGGGCCCCTGGTCACTGGCGTTTTTCCATCAGCGGATAGATTTCCTTACGATGGCAGATACCTAATATTAGAATCTCATCGTCGGCCACCTGGAACACGATGCGATAATCTCCGACCCTGAGCTTCCAGTAGCCTTTAAGGTTCTTTCGCAAGGGCTCGCCATATTCCTGAGGGGCGATCATGAGACGGTTTTCAATCGCTTTTCTGATCCGCTGCCGGACATCAGCACTGAGCTTCGGGATATCCCGCCGCTTGACATCGAGGTGGTAGAGAACCGAAAACGACATGCTACTCCCAAACCGCTTTGTGGCTCAAAGCTTTCCGGCGATCAAAACTGTTCTCGCGCTCCGCGGCGAAATCAACCAACGCCTGGTCTTCACGCAATTCCAGTGCCTCTTTCACCAGATCGCGCATCAGCATCGACATGGAGATGCCGGCGTCTTCCGCAAGACAGTGCAGGGCGTTATAGAGGGGCGTTTCAAGCACAACATTGATTCTGGGGTTTTTTGCTGGCATGGCCTGACTCCTTTGAAATAGAGTGTGCCACTTGTGTTCCACCTCGTCAAGCCTTCAGGGAGATTGCACCTATACGGAAAGATATGGGCACTGCGATAGAGGGCCGCCTGCGGCGGGGAAAACCTTTTTGGCACGGATGGCGCCTACACGGCTTTTATTGTTATTTTTTTTGCACTCAAACAGTGCCACCCCTTTTCCTAAAGCGTTACCAACCCCGGGATGAGATTGAAATGCTTATCTCTTGAAAACAGTTTATAACCATGCTGAAAAGCGACGGCGCCGATCCATATATCATTGGTCGGAATGGGCGTTCCCGCCACCTTCAGGTTGTTCAATATGGCGGCATAAAAATCAGCTGTCCCGGCATCGATGGCGTGAACGACAACCCTGGGTGAATCCATAAACGCATTGAGTGCTTCCCTGTTCTCGAGTTCCCGGCGACCGCCTTTAAAGCCTGAAAAAAGTTCACCGATGCTAATAACCGAAAAACCGATCAAATCCAATCTTCTCAACACGGAGACGATATCCTCATCGCCCTTCATGGCCAGCGAATAGATGTTTGTGTCAATCAAGACTTTGTTCATTTCCACAGATCCTGATCAATTTGGCGCGCCTGGTGAATCCTCTCTTGAATTTCTGCAAATTCCTCATCGCTCCATTTGCCGAACAGGTCGTCCAAGTCGCTGTATTCGCGCGAATAGGTCTTTTCCTTATTGAGGCCAAGGCCTGCCTTGATGATGTCAATGGTCAGTTGATTGACACTTTTGCCCTGTTCCATTGCCTTCATTTTGAGTTTTTCGGCCACCTCGGGCTCAACACCGCGAATTGTGACAGCCTTCATATGCCCTCCCTGAATTGAGATGCCATTTTATGCTTTCATATTGCAACCACTTTATGACATCATCGGGATGGTGTCAAATCCATTTTAATCCGGTATAGGTTGCCCTTCGGGCAGGCGCCTGCGTCGGGTTAAGAGCGTTTGGAGCGTTAAGATCGTTGGGAGCGTTTGGATCGTTGAGATCGTTGGGAGCGTTGGGAGCGTTAAGCACCTTCGGTGCGTTCCGGGTTCGGCGCCGGAGGCGCATTCGGCCGCTGCGCGGCGTTCAGGCCGCCTGCGGCGGCGTTCCAGGTTCCGGGTTCCGGGTTTAAGGATTTGCGGACTCAGTCCGCTATCCTGAGAATCCTGTATATCCTTGTTGTTCGAAGCCGTTGGGCTGTAAAGCTTTTACTACCCACTTTGTCTGCGCTTTGCACCTGGCGCCACTGTCATCTGTCATCTGTCGTCTTGCAGTTCCCGGCCGGCTTGTCCGCCGTAGCCTTGGCGAAGGTGGAAGGCCGCCAACTCTTTGGTTTTAATCTGCGCTAATCTGCGCAATCTGCGGATAACCAGCAGTTGATGTTGCAGTTGCTTTTCGGCCAAAGGCTGCCAATCTGCCACAAACCGTCGGCGGACAAGTCCTGTAAATCTTGTCTGATTAGCCCTTCGGGCTGGTACACGGTACACGGTGCACGGTACACGGTTTTGCGGCAGAAGGCCGCCACCCCTTGGTTTTAATCTGTGTTAATCTGTGCAATCTGTGGATAACCCGCAGTTGATTTTCGCCTTTCCGGCCGACTTGCCCTCCGTCTTGTCCGCCGTAGCTCGTAGTGCGAAGGTGGAAGGCCGCCAACTCTTTGGTTTTAATCTGCGCTAATCTGCGCAACTTGTCCGCCGAAGCCTTGGCGAAGGAGGATCTGTGGATAACCCGCTGTTGAAGTTGCAGTTGCACTTCGGCCGACTTGTCCGCCGTAGCCTTGGCAGAGGTGGAAGGCCGCCACCCTTTTATTTTAATCTGTGTCGCTTTTTAAGCCGTGTAGGCTCAATCTGTGGATAAGTAAGCGGTTAATACGCGTTATCGCGTCTGAGTACTTTAAATATGGTCAGGATGATAATTTTGATATCCATCCACAAACTCCAGTTACGGATATATTCCAGATCATGCTCAATGCGTTTTTCCATTTTTTCCAAAGTATCTGTTTCGCCTCTCCACCCGCTGACTTGAGCATATCCGGTAATACCTGGCTTCACCCTATTACGAGACATATATCGCCTGATTCGCTTCCGGTGCTGCTCATCAAGGGCCACCGGGTGAGGGCGAGGCCCGACTACGGACATGCGCCCCTGCAACACGTTGATAAATTGTGGGAACTCATCCAGAGACGTGCGGCGTAAAAATGCACCAAAACGAGTCACACGATTGTCACCATTAGTAGCTTGCTTGAACTGCTGTTCTCCATCTTCACAGCAGGTCATAGTACGGAATTTATAGATGTAAATCGGTTTACCGTCTATCCCGTATCGGCGCTGTTTGAAAATCACCGGCCCGGGAGAGGTCAACTTTATCCCCACGGTGATGACAAGCATGGGCACCCCCGCCACGACCAGCGCGATTACTGCTACTATCAGGTCTTCTACACGTTTCACTATGCCGGAAACTCCCCAGTATGGTGTATCAAGCACACTTACCGCCGGAATACCGCCGACATCACTCCATCGGGCATTGAGCATGTCAAAGAAAAACAAATCGGGCACGACATATACCCTCACTGGGAAATCTGAAAGGGCATCCACAACATTGGTCATCCGAGCTTGGGCACGCATGGGAAGTACGATATATACTAAATCAAACTTTCCCTTTTCCACATCCTCTATTAAACAATCCAGATTCCCCTTGACAGTGCAGGCAATATCTTCCAACGGCTGATACCCCGATTGGAGAGCATCATCATAAAAACCTTTAATAACAAGCCCCATAGACGGCTCATCATGAATGGTCTTCGCAACCCTCAGTCCGAGTTCTCCTGCCCCGGCAATTGCAACTCGGCGAGTGTTGCGCCCTTTTAACCGCATAAGAATAAAGAAATATTGTAACCCTCGGCGCCAAATTATCATCATCACCGGCGTCAGAATCAACCATAAGGTGACGACGACCCTAGAAACATCCTCGCTGGTCTTGGTTGCAAAAGCGAAAGTCAATACTCCAAGCACCGCGAATAGCCAAGCTTGTACAATTGCCGATGACTGTCGCTGAATTCCAGCGCCCCGCCAGGATCGGTATAGGGTTGTCGTTTCCGTTGCAACGGAAAATCCCAGAAGTCCGATAAAAACCACCACCCAATAAATAGTAACAATTCCTCGGGGATAAAAAGCATAAACCAAGACCATTGTCAGAGCAATTATCACCAAGTCCGAAAACCTGTAAAATATTTCCAAAAGCGATGGATATCGAGAGATGATTCCGCGTTTAGGCATCAAGTTGTTACCTCTATATATCCAAGGTATTTTATACTTAATTTTAGTCTATTAGTCGATTCTAAAAAACTCTTGATTTGCCTCACGAGGGGCAGATCGATGCTCTTTGAGACAAAAAAAGCCAGTAGAAAAATTGGCACAAAAGCGCTGCTATCCACCTCAGCAGCTTTCTGAAGTTCATGCCGGCCGGGCACCCCCCGCTCCCGTGCCTGCCGACGCCAGATGTACAAGGTGGCTTCGCTGATGCCTTCCTCCTTGGCCAACTCAAGGATCGACCGGTTGTGCGGAGGCATCATCTTTTTCAGTACCGCATCTTTACGTTCTTTCGAATATTGCATGATCGATCCTCCCTCGCCCCGAAGAAACTCAATTATAGAGGGATTCATATCATGCGACAACTACCCTGACACAGGGGGCAACCAGGTATGCTTTAGTCGGATGAACCACAAAGAGCATCGCCACAGCGGCATAGCGATCATGACGCCAGAGCAGGTGCATTATGGCCTTGCCGAAGAAGTCTGCCGCTACCGGGCGACGGTCCTCTCATTGGCATTCGAAAAGAACCCGAACCGGTTCAAAAACAAAATCCCGGTTCCTGATACCTTACCGAAGGCGGTTTGGATCAATCCGCCTTCGACAGAAAATATGGGAGCTTAATTTATCCCACACGGTGTCTCATCCTCATTGACACACGCCGTTTTAATCGCTGAGATTGTGGGTATACTTCTGGTAATGCAGAGGCACCATCAGTCGTGTACTGACCGCCAGGCGTCCATTGACTGGGCAATAGGAGGCGCCGAACATTTCGTCGAGCTGATTCCATGCGACGACCTTGGAAAGTTTGACCAATGGATGGCCTTTAACGATGATCCGCGATAGCTCGACTTTAAAAAAATCGCGCTACCAGTTTTTGCTGGTAGATTTTTCAGGTTTCATGCTCTGAAAATTTGCAAGGTGTTATGGTAAAATGTCATAAATACTTGCACCTAATCTGAGCGATTCTTAACAAAAAAAAGTCCCACACCTGCAGGTAACGTGTTATAATGCTTGCTAAATTCCGCCAAGAAGCTAACAAGCAACACGGCACCCAAAAGGTGGAGGACTTTATGAAGGTTCATAACAAAG
>JBDRRP010000026.1:0-6592 GCA_043825735.1 Pseudomonadota bacterium
GGGCACACCGGATGAAGTTAGAACGGCCACTGATGATTATCGAAACGAAATGGATACGCTATCAGATTTTCTGAATGATTGCTGTATCGAAGGCCCTTTGCAGGAGGTGAAAACGAAGGATTTATACCCGGCCTATTGCGCTTGGTGCGAAAGCAATGGGGACCGTCCATTGGCCAAGCGTTCCTTTGGACTGAGACTGAAGGAGAAAGGATTCGAACAATGCAAGGTTAGTCCAGACCGTTCCAGAGGATGGAATGGTATAGGACTGCGGACGCAATAGAGGTACCGGACGCAACTGGACGCAAGTTTCAATGTTTTTTTATAAATCTGTCCCATGAGAAAAAACCTCTAATATTGCGTCCCCTTGTGTCCGGAAGCGAGTTGTGTCCGGCCTGAGGTTCCCAGCACCCTCATGGCCATCGACAATGAGCAGGCATGGTTATAGGCCAGGCCTGCGCGAGCGTCGGTAGCGACCAGCACCCCACCGGCCGGTAAAATCAGTTCTGTTGATACAGTTGATTTCCAATCCGGTCCATCATCCTGCGGACCTTCTCTTGCTGAAGAAGTCACTATTTGGGCTGCGGACTTGACCAAAATTTTTGTGGATGCGGCGGGGCCTATTCGAGTCTGGAGAGCACTTTAGAAATGCCATTTAAGCGAGCTGAGAGCGATTCTGGCGTGATGTAACCATTTGCCAAGCAAAACCACAATACTGATATCGGTCATGATTTGACATTGATCTCTTTAAGACCTTTTTTTAGTAATGGAATAAATATTTTTTTGAATTTAAGCAAATTTTCTATATGCCAATTCTTAATTTGTAATAAATCTTCTTCACTGCTTTCTATTGAACCTTCACGATATATCGCGATTCTTGATGCTCTTTTATCGTCCAACCGTTCCCAGTCAAGGGGTTGATCAAATTTGTCTTGGATTGATTCTTTTTGTCCTACAAGCCAATCGAATATGGCCTTGTTTCTGTCTTTATCAAGAACATCTATATAGAGTTCAGTTCGTGTTTTTTGGCCCATATTGAAGACAGCACCAATCGGAATATTACTGAATCCAGAAGAGAAGGAATACCAGTTTTGGGGTTGGGCCTTTTTTGCGTTCGTAAAATGGTATTTCTCTCGAAGTTCATCGATTAATGATTGGAAATAGTTCCGATAGGCTTCACCCTTCGATGATACATTGGGATTAGGTTGGCGTTTTTTTGATTTCTGCCATTCGTTTGGATAAACCACAGGATTGAAGCTATATGCTGGTTTTGAGTCGTCAATCTTGAAAACTTCTATTGCCACACCAAAGAACTGCGTATCCTCATCGGTTCTTTGATTAAGCCATTCAAGAGCCTGCCGGTGCTCATCTCTCACAGTTTCAGACACCCATATGACTGTTGAAGCACTGAATCCAGCGGCATAGGTCAATAATTTCCCAAGGTGATCATGGTCCGTTTGGCAGAGCTGGTTCTCAATTACCACGGTGTGACCACTGCCCAGATCTTTGGCCAGAAGGTCCAGTGAAAAATCCCCCACTGATGCCTCTTGCCCTTCTATTTCCAGTTCCATTCCAAGGGCTTCTCCCAAGGCAGATATGTTTTCTGCGAGCCAGGGCGTGAAATCGGAGGACTCTTTAGGCCAGATTTCTCTCAAGTTTAATTTTGTGACTTTTCCGAATTTCATATGGCACCTTTATGCAAATCTATCAGATCCAGTTTATTCATGGCGGGGTTCCTTAAGGCGGGACTTGAGAAAAAGCATAAGTAAATAGTTGTGAAAAGTCAATGAGTTCTGTATGATTTAGCTTTATGCAATTGTTTCGCCGGGGAAAAGAACGCCTATCGTGTATCTTCCGTATTTCCCGGCGGCTACAAAGGATTTCACCGAATGAGCAAAACCCCAGGAAATGGACAGTGCACCGACCCAACCAAGGAATTAAGCATCAAGATCCCCTGCAGGCTGGCCAAAAGGGTTGAGGCCTATGCCCTGGAGACCGATAACACCATAGAGGGGGTGGTCATCGAGGCTCTGGATCAATTGTTGCGAAATCGGACGAGCAGATCAGACTGACGTTTACCTACTGTTATTACATTATATTTCGAACGTGATATTGCACTCAGGACTGACTGAACGTGAAAACACCTTCAATCGATTGAACGGAAAAACACGTTCAATCGGCTGGGCGAAGATTACCAATCAGATTTGGGTTAAAATCTTAAGAGACTCAAACTATGGGTAAAATGGAAATCCATGACAGGGTATTCCCATTCGTATGCAGCAATGACGAGTGCAGACACGAGTATGATCTGAAAGACTTCGCAGAGGTCATACAACTATGGGGTTTCATCTATATGACCAAGGGCGAGCACATGCTCCTTGGGCTGACATGCCCCCATTGCATCAAGACCACTGTTCGTAAATACCCAATACTTGCTTACGATTGCTCTATTGATTCATTTGCGCGACTCATAAGTCAGTTGAATTTTTTCGTTCCGTTTTCCAAACGAATTCTTTTGGAGCAGGGATTGATTCCTGAAGACGTCAGCAAAGGCAGTGATCCAAATGACTCATTTTGTCTGCCAGATTGCTTTGAAGCGATAGCAAACTACCAAAAGATGGTGGAGGGTGAGCACCCGTTCCATATTGCTGAAGATAACATTGAGGATTTAATTCAGATTGAAAATGTTAATAAGATCAAGGCGATTCCAAGGATTGTATCTCTCTTCTCTGCCTATAAAGAATGGGATCAGCTATTTACATATTTTGAGCCGAAAGATGTAGTCCAGCCCATGCGATATGGTTCAATTAACTACGAGCTCTTCCAAGCCTGCACTTGGAGGTATGAAAAACTTCTTCTTCCAGAACTTGGAGGTCGCAAATCGAGATACTTTAAATTTATCAAAAATGAATTCGACAGCGAAGATTTAAAAGATTTTGATTACGAAGGATCAGTAGAGGAAAATATTTTTCCGAAATACATTAATCAGGTAGTCCTTGAATATGCGTCATTTCGAAACACACTCGACTTCGAGATTTGCCACAGAGTCAGATTTGAGAATAAGTATGCACGTCTTTTATATTATAGAGAAGGAAGTGCCTTTAAGCAAATTGAAAGAAATGCGAAATACGCAGCCGAATTCGCTGATCAGCCTCCAGTAGGTGTTGACGAACATGGGATGCCAGTTTACTCGGTCAAAAATTTACCAGCCAGAAATCCAATTATAGTTATCTCAAATTCCAACATTGATGAAACAGCCTCGCATGTTGACAACAGGAGAATCGATAAAGCAGAAACACCACCTCGAAAACCCACTCCGCAAAAACGAAGAGAAAAATGGTCTCCCGTTGAATTGGATAGACTAAATAGGAAAGTCGCTAGGTATGAGAAAGAGTTCCCTGCACTTAAAGTTATCATTACAGCAAACCCACGCATGATGGAGCTGAAATGTTTTATTGCTGAGAAATGCCATCATGACATCAATGTTTTGATAACTGGAGAAACTGGTACTGGCAAGGAGTTGTTCGCCAAGGCAATTCACGAAGTCTCCAAAAAGAATGGAGCGAGGCACGGCAAATTCAAAGAAATTAACTGTAAGTCAATTCCAGAAAATCTTATAGAAAGCACTTTGTTCGGTCATACAAAGGGATCATTTACTGGGGCAACTAGTGCAAACCCAGGACTTTTCATGTCTGCTCGTGGAGGCACTCTTTTTCTGGATGAACTTGGAAAAGTGCCAATTCATTTACAAGAGAAGTTGTTGAAAGCTGTCGAGGACAGGCAGGTTTTGTCAGTCGGTGCAACCGAATCAGTGAAGGTTGATGTGAAGCTTATTTATGCCGCTGGCCCTGATATTTCGAAATTGTGTGGAGAAGGAAAATTCAGCAAGGATCTCTATTATAGGATCAAGACACACTCCATACACATACCAGCCTTACGAGAAAGACTGGAGGATATCCCCTTTTTAGCAGATCATTTCCGCGCCTTTTTCAACAGCAAATACAAGAAGGCGGTGCAAACCTTCTCGCCAGAAATTATTGAGATGCTGAAAGCCTATGATTGGCCGGGCAACGTTCGCGAATTGAGTGGAATTATCAATTCCGCAATTTTCCAGGCAAATGGCCAAAACCTCGACCCTGAAAAAGTTAGATCTGTTCTCGCGCCATCGGGTGAATCAAGTTCCGATCAGCGAAAAACCAACCCCAAAAAGCCCTCTCCCCAAGAAATATTAGCCGCTTTGGAAAAATTCGACGGTAACAAATCCAAAGCCGCTGATTTTTTAGGAATCGACCGTAGCACCATATACAGAAAACTACCCAAGCCGTAAGCAAATCCCTCCTACTGTCGCATTTTCTCTGCCGCAACACTGTTCACTGTTGCAGCACTCCTGGTTTTGCCACACTTTTTCTCGCCCTAAACCTTCCATAAAACCGGCTACTGCCAGATCTTAACAGCCCGAAATTAATACTTATTCACAACACACTTATTTCCCGAATCTCGGTTTGGCCTGCCTTTCTCAATAACAAACGGACAGCAACGCCAAGCAAACAGCCGGCTGCACATAGCCCGAAAGGAGGTGACACCGGTAAACCGGAGGCTGTTTAGCGAGGCACCCACAAACCACTTAGGAGGCAGGCCATGAAACAAGAAACCGTAGGAAACTGGATCATTGGAATGTTGGTTGGAGGAATGCTGTCGCTCCGATCAAAAAACGGCGGAACAAACCGCCATTTCACCAAACCACTGGGCTGCGTCATCGCCTTGATGGTGATCGGGGCGTTAGGATTAGGGACCTCGACCTTTGCGGGTCTCATCCCCGCCAATACCACCATTAAGATGCCCACTTCCGAGATTTCCGAACCATGGATCTGTCCTCCGCACTTAACAAGGAGAACTACCATGGAAAAACTTGATCAACCGGGCGAAGCCCAATGGAAAGATGTAAAAAAGTCGGCGATGGAGCTGAGAGATCTCGATATTGATTCCATCGAAATCAGTAAGTATCACCCTCGTCTCGATTATGGCGACATCGAAAAACTGCAAGGTTCTTTGCGAAGAGATGGGCTGAAACATCCGCTCGCTGTTTATGAGATTGAGCCTGGGCGGTACGGTATCGAGGATGGTGCACGGAGGCATAAGGCCGCGAAAGGTATGGGTTGGAAGAAGATCCTTTGCCTCATTAAAAGAGGAATCACTGAGGCTGAGGCCGCTCACTCTTCGTATGTGATAAATGCTGAGCGAAAAACTCTCAGTGCCATCGAAGAGGCTCGGCATATTCAAACAATGCGGGATACCTTCGGTTACACCTATGATGAGCTTGAACTCAAAGGATATGGGTCGCCAACGTCCATTTCCAACAAGCTCAAGCTTCTTGACCTTCCCGAAAAGGTTCAGGGGCTGATTCAAGAGAGTAAACTTTCCGCCGCTCACGGACGCGAGTTGGTCAAACTCCCCACCAAAGAAGAACAACAACGGATGGCCATCAAGATCGTTGATCACGATTTGACCGTCCGGGTGTCTGGGGCCCGGATCGACCGCTATCTCTCGAAGAAGCGGAAAGAAAAAAAGGATCGCCCCAAGGAGATTATCCCTGTAGGCGACATCCCGGGCGTTTACATGAAGGATGCTCGCGACATGGCTGAGCTCCCTGACAAGTGCGTTCACCTTATCGTCACCAGCCCGCCGTATCATGTCGGGATGGAGTTTGAAGCTGGCGAGACCTTCAAGGAGCATCTGGCCAATGTCGGCGCCGTGATGAAGGAATGCGCGCGGGTGCTGGCTCCTGGAGGGGTTATCGTTCTGAACGTCGCTGATATCGTCAACTACAAGAGCGATAACGGCACGAACGGAAAAGCACACGTCCAACTGATGGCGCACCGCTACCAGGCTTTCCTGAAACGCTATGGGGTGCTCCTCACCGACGAAATCATCTGGAAGAAGCGCCCCGTTTGGAACAAAGACCGATACGAAACTTACAAGGCGAATACGCCCCACACATCATATCGGATTTTTGACAACTGGGAGCCGGTTTACATCCTCCACAAAAAGGGCGAACGCCAGGTACCTTCAGAGGAAATCGCTCTGCAATCCCGCCTGACCCGAGAGCAATGGATGACCTACATCAACGGCGTGTGGGAAATCGAGCCCAACCGCAGCACCCATCACGGTCATCCCTGCACCTTCCCGGACGAACTCGTCAACCGCCTGGTTCGACTCTTCTCTTTCGTCGGGGACACTGTCCTGGACCCTTTCCTTGGCAGCGGCACTACAGTCAAGGTGGCCCGTGAACTGGGCCGGGAGGCCATCGGGTACGAGCGAGAGCTTCAGTACAAGGCCGCCATCATGCGAAAGCTGGGTTTGCCTTTCGTGGACACGCTCGAAAACGTCCAACAGACCTTGAGCGCCAACAACTGGGCTCCGGATCTGTCCGGCGAGGACAGTTCTACGGAAGTGACTGAGAATCAGGAGACCGAGGAGGCCTTGCCTTTGGCCGCCGAAGTCGGGGCTGAAGCCTAAACCATTAACCAGAACCGGGGCGGGGGCATTCACCTCCGCCCCGGCCTGAAAGGAGATCGAAAATGAATCCAATCACCAC
>JBDRRP010000027.1:0-185425 GCA_043825735.1 Pseudomonadota bacterium
TTCATCTTTTTCCGAAGTTCTCCGCGCCTCCGCGCCACTGCGCGAGAATGTTTTTGATTGCAGCGATAGCATCATGAGCTCTTTATAATTCAAAATTGAAATACTCGTAAAAAGTGATTTTGAACCGCAGAGACCGCAGAGGACCGCAGAGAATATGTTTAATAATTAATCAGTTGTCTCTGCGCTCTCTGTGTCCTCTGTGGTGATTTCAGGTTTTTTAACTTGGCCATCAAAATTAAAACCGATATGAATCTGTGTCGACACCCGTCGTGTCTAATTCAATAAGGAAACACAATGCATCGAATTTACAGCCTCTCAACCTTCGCGGTTAGAATCATACTGATATCGCTGCTGCTTTTGATTGGCACCGCAGCAGCGGCCGACACCCGGCCCAACCGGGTGGCCATCGTCCCGTTCGCCGTTCATGCCGATCGGGACATGACGTTTTTGCGGGACGGCATCACCGATATGCTGACCTCCCGGTTGAGCTGGGAAAAAACCGTTCAGGTGATCGGCCGCGAGCAGACCGCCGAGGCCGTCAAGAGCGCCACCGGCCCCCTGAACGAAATGCAGGCCCAGATCATCGGTGCCAAGCTCGAAGCCGACTATGTTCTTTTCGGCAGTCTCACTATTTTTGCCGACAGCGTCAGCATCGACGCCAAGCTGGTGGATGTTTCCGGCGCCAAACCAACGCTCGCCTTCTACAACCAGGCTCAGGGAATGGGCCAGGTCATCCCGCAGATCAACCGATTTGCCACCGACATCAACGCCAAGGTCTTCGGTCGCGGCACGCCGCCGCCACCGGTGGCGCTTCAGCCAGCGGCACCGGGTGCTTCTGCCGGTGCTGCGACCGGTGCTGCTGCCGGCGCTGTTGCCGGCGCTGTTGCCGGCGCTGTTGCCGCCAGTTCGCCGCCATCGACATTGCCGGCCGATGTCCGCGCGCATCCCGAAAAACTGCTCGACGATAACTTTCGCCCGGAAGGAAGCGCCTCCCCCATAGGCGGCTCTCCCCTAGGCGACACCCAGTCCTCTACGCCCAACGCGCCCATCGGATCGGCGTTTATCGAGCCGGAAGTCCGTGAAACAGAGGCGAGTTTCTGGAAGAGCAGAACTATGAAAGCCCGCCTTGTCGGCGTCACCCTTGGCGATGTGGACAACGACGGTCAGGTGGAGACCATCATGGCCGACGAGCATACCGTGGATATCTACCGTATGGTGAAGGGCATCTTTCAACGCGCCTACCCGGCGATTGAAATGGGCACAGGCCACGTGATCGGAGTCGATGTGGGTGACATCAACGGCAACGGCTTCCTGGAGATCTACATATCGGCCCTCAACGCGCGCTATAACATCGCTGAATCCGCGGTATTTGAACTCAGCGGCGACAGCTTTAAACCGCTCATCAATAAAATCGAGTACTGTTTCCGGATTGCAACGACGCCGCTTCGCGGGACGATGCTGCTGGGGCAGAAGTTAAAGCCTTTTGGCGACCCCTGGGAAATGCCCATCGAGGAGATGGCCTGGATCGCATCCGATCTGAAGCCCCAAACCCGCCTGTTGCCAGGGGGGGAGGCAATGATCCTGGGCGTTGCCTACAATGACATCCAGAACACCGGCGCCGAAGACACGGCAGTGGTATTCTCCCCCTACGACGACCTCCAAGTGTTGAGCACGTCCGGCAAGACGCTGTGGAAAAGCGCTGAAAAATATGGCGGAAGCGAGCTTTATTTCCTCAAGGAGCCGGAGGGCGAAAGTGAAGAGAACCGGCAGTGGCTGCCGCTGAGAATACTGGCCTCCGACATCGACGGCAACGGCTCCGTTGACGTCATTTCGATCCAAAACAAGGACGTCTTCGATCGCACCCTTGCCCGCCAGAGAAAATACAACGAGGGGGTGGTCGTCGGCTTGAGCTGGGATCACGGCCAGCTCATTTCCACCTGGAAATCACGCCGCATCACCGGGCAGATCAGCGACATCGCCATCGGAGACATCGATAATGACGGCCGGCCGGAACTGGTGCTGAGTGTCATCACCAACCAGGGAACCGTCATCGGCGTCAACCCGAGCAGCTCCCTGGTTGCCTATGACCTCAAATAATAAATGAGGGCAAACAGCCGCCCTCATTTATAGGTAAAACGGCAGGCGAAGGCCTGCCGTTTCTGTTTTTTTCCCTGCAGACCCTTTACATCTTTTTGATAACCTAAAAAAGATATTTCTCGCAAAGAGCCGCGGAGACGCAGAGAACTACCGTAAATGGAACTGCGGGAGTGATTTTCCCTGCGCCTCAGCGCCTCTGCGGGAGAAATGAATTATAAAATCTTTGTATCCTCTGTGACGCTGTGGTTCAACATCTCTGTGGGAAGAGACTCACTGCGGTTCCCGCTGTTTTGTAGAGGAGGGGTTCATCCCCTCCCGAAATCCGCAGGGCTTACCCCGATCGCCGATGGTTACCGATCACGGGCGGGGATCCGGCCTTTCGCCAATGCTTCCACCGTCGCTGCGCTATGGCGGACAAGGCAGCGGACAGGTAAACCCCGCCCCTACACGATTCAGTAGTTCCTGACACCGATTTGGAAGGCCGCGTCGGGCGCTTCGTTGTAAATACGAAATTCGATTGAAATCCGGGACATCATTGAAGCGACAGGCGGGCGGCATCACTCGCAGCATGATAAAAAAAACCCGGGGCCGAAGCCCCGGGTTCATTTTTCAGGTTTCTAAGCTGTCAGGATAGACAGATTAGAAGTTGATCTGGAACTTGGCACCCAAGAGAACCTGGTTGCCTTCTTTGGCCTTGGCAGAATCTTCCATATAATCGAAAACGGAAATTTCCGGGATGATGAACACGCCGTCGGCCAGGGTGAGGGGCACCTGGAAGTAGTAGGACATCGCCGGATCGTCATTGGTCGCGACGGAGGAGTCATAGGAGTTTACAGTATAACCCACACCGGCCTCGAGGCCAACCATGTCATTTACCGTGAAGCCAGCAACCAGGGTATAACCCATGGTGGTGGTGTCTTTGAGCTCAGTACCCGTCCAGATTGCAGTGGTGACAGTACCGACCGGGTTAACGCTGGCAGCGGTATTGTAGTTACCCACGTTTTTAGCGTACTGGAAGGAGCCGCCGACCATGAAGGGGCCGCCGCTGTATTTCAGCATGAGGTTGCCGATCATCGAGGTAACGGCCTTGGTGTTGTCCGCGGCGTTGTAAAAATCAACGCTGTTCCAACCACCGGAAACATGCAGGTTGACCGGGCCGAAAGCGCCGTTGTAAGCCAATTCGATCTTCGGCAGGGTGGCGCGCACATTGGCACGAGCAAAGGTAGCGGTGGGGTCAAAAACAGTCCCCGTTGAAGGCGATACAGCAGCGACCTTGAAACCGCCGAACTTAAACTCGATGGCAGGCAGGCGGGAGAAAGGCGCACCAAAGCCGAGCAAATTCTGGTCACCACCAGCTTTAGTACCAAGGACCTGGTTGCTCAGCCCGTAGTAGGTCGGGTTGTACATCGTACCAACTGACATTTCGCCGGAACCGAAGTGCCAGGTGCCGTAGAGCAGACGAACGTTGACGCTCGGTCCGTACTCACAACGGCCCTTGACGTCGCCAGCGGCGACATTGGCGCCGATACGGCTGTTGCCCTGCTGATAAAACTGGGTGGTCCGGTTGTCAGAGTTGGTCGTCAACGGGTTTGCTGCAAGATCCTTGGACTGGCTTTCATTGAACAGCGACATGCGGGAACTACCGTAGAAGTTCCAGTCGGCTGCCAGTGCGGTGCCGCCGAGTACCAGGGCGAAAACCGCGGTAAAAAGGATAATCTTCTTCATCTTAACTTCCTCCTTGATGGATGGTGAAAAAAGTCAACTCCCCATGAGTCAACTTGGCCTAACTAACTCCCGTGTCAATCGGCGCCAAGGCGCCTTTTTTCAGCATCACCTCCTTTCCGGTTTCTGCCCGCTTCTTCATTCGGGCAACCCCGACCGGGGGCGATAGAGCTAATTGGTGCGGTAATTACCAACCCGATAATCAAAAGTCAAGGTTTTTGTAAAAAATCACATGGGACGCAACCGCCTTTGAAAACTATCATTTTTTTGCATAATCCTCATAAAGCCCTTGTTATTGCAGCATCCGTCACTCGCCATCGTTGTTTTCGCCCGGCCAGTCGTCGCTTTCGCCATTATTTCCCGTCCGCAGCGCTGCCCGGATGGCGACCGCTGCGCCTGTGGGAGGCAGGTGACAATTGATTGCCGATTGTGCACGTTGGTGATCGAAGTGATCATTGAGTCCGATCACCAGCAGGCGGGCTGGGACCAGACTCACGATTGCCCATCCATGGGCAACCGCCTGCGCCCTCTCCCTTGATGGGAGAGGGCCGGGATGAGGGTGACAACCAACCGATAACAAAAGACAATTTTCTACCATCTCGCCCCCTCCCCTGGCACCTCCCACAAGGGGAGGGGGGGATTTATGGATGGGCACTAATTCAGAACCATGAAAACCAAAACCCGTTCTCGCGCAGAGACGCAGGGACGCAGAGGAAAGCGATTAAAACAACGAGCAAAATGTTTTCTTCGTGTCCTTCATGAGCTCGTGGCACGCCATCCGAAGTTGCAGGGATGGCCAACTTTGATGAAACCTAAAAAAGGCCTAAAAGCGGGCCCTGACTGAACGCCTCACAGCATCGTTATAAAGCACGTTGACATTATGTTATAATATGATGGCATCATCAAAATTGTATCGATTCAGGAGATAAAAAAGAGAGATGAGCACACATACTGACCCTCAGGTCATCATGCTGAACGGAAAACCTGCCTTCGCCGTACTCCCCTGGGATGATTATGCGAAGCTGGCCGAATATCGTGATAAGGCGCAGCACGATGTCTGGTTCCCGCAAAGCGTGGTTGAAGCCAACGCCGTGCGCGAAGAAGGCCTGATAAAGGCCTGGCGCGAATACTTCGGGCTGACCCAAAAAGAGCTGGCTGATCGTGCCGGGATTAAACAACCCTCGCTTGCCAGATTGGAAGGCGGCAAATCAACACCCCGAACCAGCACCCTCAAAAAACTGGCCGAAGCGATGGGATTAGCGATCGAACAGCTCATCGAATAACTGATGGCACCGTAAAAAGTCGGTTTCTTTCTTTTTTTTTGTCATCCCGGACGAGTGAAACGAGATCCGGGATCCAGTGATCTTAAGCAGTTCTGGACCACGCCCGCAGGCAGCGCACAAGATGCCCCGCGGTCACGACGCAAGAGCGTCGTGACCGGATGGTGGATATGACCTTCCCTGAGTCTTTGCGTCTCCGGCAAATAGGTTTGATAGCCCCGTAAAAAGTCCGAATCTCTCGCAAAGCCGCAGCGATCGCAAAGATAACTAATTGATATTAAAAATGTTTTTCTTTGCGTTCTTAGCGCCTTCTTGTCGGGCGTAGCTCGCAGAGCGAAGACTGATGCGAGAAAATTGCTTTTTTACAGATTCATCAACGTTGATGAAACCGTAAAAAGGGATTTTGAACCACAGAGGACGCAGAGAACCGCAGAGAATATGATTAATAATCAATCAGTTATCTCTGCGCCCGCTGTGGTGGTTTCAGACTTTTACTGGACTGTCAAGATTATCCCACTCGTTTTTGTCCACTGATCACGGGCGGGGATCAGCCTTCGCCAAGGCTTCCACCGTCGCTGCGCAATGGCGGACAAGACTGCGGACAGGTAACGCACCCTACGCGATTGACCGATCTCCGGTGCCCATATGGAATGCCGCGATGGGCGTTTCGGTGCGATGCTGGGTTTTTGGTTCAAACAACGTCGGCTCATTTACGGGAGGATAGTGCGTAACCAAGTATATGTATTTTGACAAGATCTGGCCCAAATCAGAAACACGTTTATCGAATATTTGGCCAACCTGCCGTTAATACAGTCGATCTCTTTCTCATGGTTTTCCCTGCCGCAAAGTGCGCCAATGCGCGGCCACAAGCCGCGCATATGGGTTGATTTCTGCGCTCAACCCGCATATGGTACGGCTTAATCCCTTGCTTAGACGGCGACTTTACCCCTTTTCATTTGCAGGCAGGCATGCTAAGCGTACGGCCTTATTCAGGTAATGAATGACCATTAATTAGGTAAATTGAAGACAAATATGTATTGCCAGATTCGATTCACGCCATCACTGAAGCGGCGGCCCCTGATGTTCACCGTTATGGCCGCGCTGATGGGTGCGCTTCTGATGGTGCCCGCTATTGCCACCGCAGCGCCCGAAAAAATCCTCATCCTCCCCTTTACCATTCACGCTGAAAAGGACATGGGCTTTCTCAACCATGGCATCGTGGCCATGCTCATGTCCCGGCTCACCAAACCCGGCAAAACAGTCACCGAAGCGGTTTCGGAGCTGCCGGGGACACCGAAAAAAGTCGCGGAACTGGCCCGCTCCCTGGGCGCCAAGTATTACACCGCCGGCAGCCTCACCCTGTTTGGCAACAGTGTCAGCACCGACGCCAGGCTCATCGAGACCGACACGGGCAAAACCGTGGTCGCCTACAACCAGTACGGCGAGCGCGCCGGCGACGTACTCGCCCACATGGACGTCTTCGCAAAAAAGGTCGACGCCCAGCTTAACGCCGCCGCGCCTCCGATCACCGCCGCGCCTCCGATCACCGCCGCGCCACTGGTCGCCGCCGCGCCGGCATCGGCACCCGCTGTGGCGGCCCCCGCAGCGACAGCCGCGGCTACGGTCGTTGCCGCTGGTACAGCCGCAGCCATCACCGCCGCGCCCCAGGCCACCGCGGCGACACCCGCTCCGACCGCTACGCCTGCGCCGTCACTGCCGACGCCCGGTGTCAAGATGGCAACGCCGGCCGCCGCACCGGTGGTCGCGATTGCAGACGCAGCGGCAGATTACCCCTTCTTTGAAAGCCAGGGATTTCCGGAAGAAATCCGCAGCCTCACCACCGGAGATATTGATGGAGACGGCACCCTAGAAATAATATTCGCCGGTGCCAATAGGCTCTCGGTGATGCGCTTTCAAGACGGCAAATTGATTCCCATCACCGGATACAACAGCCCTCGCGAGTACCCTATTCTCACAGTTGACGCAGCCGACCTCAACGGCAACGGCCGCAGTGAGCTTTTCATCACCCGCATCAACGAAATGGTTCAAAGCAGAGACCCCAACGTGCGCCAATGGGGGATTGATTCAATAGTACTCGAAAGCCAGAACGAGCGTCTTATCGAAATCGCCTCCGGCTTGAAGTATTACTTCAGGGCCATCGACACACCTGACGCCGGACGCGTGGTGCTGGCGCAACGAAGGGGCACCGTTGTCACCTACGGTGAACTGGAGGCTGCCACGAGCAGGAGCAATACCGGCAGTCTCTTTTTGGGCAACGTTTTTTATCTGACCTACCAAAACGGCGCCTACGTGCCTGGAGAAACAGTGCTTCTTCCCGGTCTACTGACCATCTACGATTTTGTGCCGGGCGACATTCTCAACGACGGCAGCGACATCCTCACCGCGCTCACCGGGAAGGGGTACTTGACGCTCCTCGATGTCGGTGGCAAAAAGAAATGGAAGGGAAAGGACCGTTACGGTGGCAGCACCGTGTACCTGGAATACCCGTCCATCGAAGGGACCAGCCAGATGGACCGTTACTACCTGCGCCAGCGGCTGTTCGTACTCGACATCGATCAGGACGATAACAACGAAGTCGTACTGGTCAACAATCATGACTTTTCCATGTCCCTCGCCTCACGGGTGAGGATCTACCAGAACGGAACCATTGCCTGCCTGTCGTGGGGTGAGCGCTCGCTGATGAGAAAATGGGATACCGAAGAAATGAGCGGCTTCATCGGCGATCTGGCCATTGCCGATATCGACGCCGATGGGCAGAAGGAAATGATTTACGCCGTTGTGGAAAAGACTCAGGATACATTTTCCGACGGCAAGAGCTTTATCGTCATCCAGAACCCGCCATCACCGGGGGATGACAACCGGCAATAACACCGGCAGACAGGGGGGACTGTCTGCTGCGGGGCAATTTAACGCAACTGGAAGCCACTTTTCGAAAGGAGGTGATCGGCCCACAACCGCAGTCACGTAGTATTGCCGTTATATCAATTCCATTAAGGAGGGAGACAGATGAAAAGGATAACCTTATTGGCCGTGGTGTTGGGGCTCTGCATGATGATGGCCGCTCCGGTCATGGCGCTTGATGTCGAATTCTCGGGGCAGTACCGCACCAGAGGCTACTACATCGATAAACAAGACATGGGCTTTATCAACGGTAACAATATCGACAGTTCCTACATGGACATGCGCTTTCGTCTTCAGACCATTTTCAAGGTCAACGAAAACATCAGCGTGACCACCCGTTTCGATGCTCTGGACAATAAAAAATGGGGCGACAAGCTCCCCGGTTACACGAGCGCCTACGCGCTTCAAAGCGGTACGGCGGACAGTAGCCCGGACGACCAGGCCAACGTCGATTTCGACCGGGCCTATGCCACCATCAAGACCCCTATTGGCGGATTCTTGTTCGGTCGCATGAAGGACAATTCCTGGGGGACGAGCTTCAGCGACACCGAAGGTGACGGCGATCGCCTCGTCTACGTGGTACCGGTTCAGAACTGGATTTTTGCCGCTGTATACGAAAAATGGCATGAACTTGATGGTGACCCGAACAACCGTGTCAATGTGGGCACCTATGCACCGGCCTACGGTTCGGACCAGGACAACGATAAATACTACCTGACCGCCACGTACCGTTCAGAAGCCTTCACTGCAGGCATGCTGTATGGCTACTACAAGGTCGGGAACTACATGGATATGGGCGATGAAAGCCATTACCAGATCATCAGGACCACACTCGGGGCCGCCGGCTATACTTCCCTGCGCCGCCCTATAAGTGCCACCGCACACGTGTTCAGCCCCTACGTTTCCGGCCGCTGGGGTGACCTTGAGATCCAGGCGGAAGGAACCATGGCCTTCGGCAAGGTGGACTACAAGTACGGCCAGATGAGCGACCCAAATGGCTATGGCACTATTCCAGTGGTTGGGACCACCATCATCCAGAGCATGAATAACAACGGCAAGACCAAAGACCTTGAACTGAGCAACTTCATGATCGACGCCACCTACCACTTCGGGCCCCTGGCACTGAACGGCGGCTACGGACAGGTCTCCGGCGACCAGAAGTATCGCAGCAACGATACGGGCAAGGCCACTGCCTTCGGCTTCATCGAAGAGGGCGGCGACTGGCACAAGCTTTGGATCCTCAACGGCGGCAGCCGCCGCGGGGACGACAACGGCATGTATCAGTCGATGGGCGGAACATACACCCCCTTGACCGGAGGCACCGCTGAGTCAATGGGTAACGTCTCCAACTTCCAGAATCAGGTCAGCGTCAATGGCTACCGTGCCTGGTGGATCGGTGGCGACTACAGCATCATGGAAAACCTGACCGCGGGCATTCTTGTGGGCGCTTCCAAGGCCGACAGAACCATCGAGGGCTGGGACAGCAACCATGGAACGGAATATGACGTCAACGTGATCTGGGATATCTACGAAAACCTGAGATGGCGAATGACCTACGCCTATCTGAAGGCTGGGGACTACTGGAAGCAGGGCAGCTCCACGACTCAGCTTAAAGATCCTTACACCTTCTACACCAACATCTCAGTTAATTTTTAAGTCTCGGAAATACAAAAGCCCGGGCCGAATCGGCCCGGGTTTTTTGTTATTACCGTCACCATTTCAATTCTGTGCGAAGCTTGGAGTGGGAAACCGAGCCCCACAGCCGGTAGTAAATTTTCGACAGGTTTTCTGGCGTTGTTTCCCCCTCCCCTAACCCCTCCCACGAGGGGAGGGGAATAAACTGTTGCACGCGCGGTCAACCATTCGCTGCCTCTGCCCAGCCCCCCACGCCTTTAGCATTAACCGTAATTCCCAGTTGAAAACGCCGTATCGCAAATAGTTCCCTCTCCCCTCGGGAGAGAGGGCCAGGGTGAGGGGGGAATCATCAGACAATCCGGCGAAACGCCTGTCTCAGATCGCGCGGGGCCAAGTTCAGCCAGAGAGGGCGGCCATGGGAAGGATTTTCAAAGGCGACGCGCTGCGCGAGCAGCGTCCGCAGTTGTGTCATTTCAAGGCAAATGCTGCCGATACCACCGCTCGAAAACCGGGGATTGCCGAATCGGATCCAGATCCGGATCCGTCGCCGCTTGTCCCAACGGCCCGTAGCCCTTCTTTCGGGCCGTCTCGAGCCATGTCACCGCCGACTCCGCGTCCCCCAGCCGGCCATACATGCAGGCGATGTTGTAATCGAGCACGCTGCGATCCGGCAAAAGCACCGCCGCCCGCTTCATAAGGCCGATCGCCGCCTTCTCCCGCCCCGGGCGCTGGCCGTAGATACCGGCCAGTTGCAACAGAGCATCGATGTTTTCGGCGTCGACGGTGAGCAGCTGCCGGTAGGCCTGCTCCGCCGCATCGATCCGCCCGGCCCGAAGGGCTGCCTCGCCAACGGCTTTCAACACATGGGGGTTGTTCGGGGCGCCGGCAGCGGCCGCTCGGACCAACGGCTCGCCTTCGCCGACCCGGCCACTGCGGATCAGGCTCAGCCCCAGCAGTGCGGAAGCGACCCGGTTTTCCGGCTCAGCTGAAAGGACGCGGCGCAGGTGCGGCACAGCCAAGGCGTCCTGCCCCTGGTCCATCAGCAGACCCGCCAGATTCACATGCGCTTCGGCATAATCGGCATCGATGGCAAGCGCGGTGCGATACGCTTCAAGAGCTCCGGCAATATCGCCTTTTCTTCCAAGCGCACTTCCCAGGTTGTTGTGAGCGCCTGGATTGCCGGGATCCAGCGCAATCGCTTTTCGAATATACGCGATGGCGGTATCGATCTCGCCGCGCGCCATCAACACCCCCCCCACATTGCTGTTGGCCTTGGCGTTGAACGGATCGAATGCCAGAATACGGCGGTACTGTTCAAGCGCCTCATCCATGCGTCCGGCGGTTTTAAGCGCAAAACCCAGATTCAAGAGTGCTGTCCGGTTTTGCGGTGTCACCGCGGTGGTGTGTGCAAACAGTGAGAGATTGCTCTCCCAATACTGAAGTTGCTTGTGTGTCTGCCAGCTTAAGAACCCCATCACCAGCACCGCCAGTGCCGCCAGGCATCCCCGCCCTTTCCGGGACTCACCGGCGTTATCCGGAATGCTCCAGACGATCGTCATGAATAGACCGATCATCGGAATATACGCATAGCGATCGGCCATCGACTGCTCACCCACCTGCACGATGCCGATCACCGGCACCAGCGTGCCCACAAACCAAAACCACCCGACAAAACACCACGGCCGCCGGTAAATCTGGCGGACAGCGACCGTGGTGGCGGCAATCAACAAAATGGCGGCCCCGCCCACCGCCCACAAGGGGATCTTTTCCGGGTAGGGATAGGGGATGGCCAGGTTTTCAGGAAACACCAGTTTGCCCACGTATCGGATATAAGCACAAAGTGCATTGGCAATCCGGGAATCCAGCGGATAGCGATGCAACGTTTGGACCGCGCCGCCGCTTTTCTGGGAAATGATGGTGATGACGACCGATGCCCCCGACAGGGCGAACAAAAACCATTTCTCTGCAAACAGGCGCCGCCAGCGCCTAAAGGATGCCACCTGGCATCGGGAAAGGGGCCAGATATCAAGCAGGATCAAGGCAAACGGCAGGGTCACCACCATGGGCTTGGCCATGAGCCCCAGCGCCATGCAGACACCGACGAGGGCGAGCATGCCGCGTTTTTCAGTCGCCGCATACCGGCAGTAGGCAATCAATGACAGCATCCAGAACATGGTACTGAGGACATTCTTTCGTTCGGCCACCCAGGCCACCGACTCCACGTTTATCGGGTGCAGCGCAAATACAGCCGCAACGACGGCACTTCGCCACAGCGCGCCGGTCATCATGTACAGGGCGACCAACAGGAGCGCCGCATTGATCAGGTGAAACAGCAGACTGCTCAGATGATGACCGCCGGCCCATCGCCCGAACAGCTCCACATCCGCCATGTGAGACATCCAGGTGATCGGGTGCCAGTTGGCTGAGTGTGTTTCGCTGAATGCCCACCCGATGCTCTCCGGGGACAGGCCTTTCAGGACCGCCGTGTTCTCTGTGACGTAGTCCCAATCATCATAGATGTCGATGAAATCGAAATTCACGATCGGCGCGTAAAGCATCCCCGTCCACAGGGTCAGCACCAAAAGAACCGCCCCCGCCACCGAACGCGATCGTCTGTTTTTTACTGACGGGAGATCTACCTGAAGCGACATCGATAATCCTTGCGTGAGTGGATGACCAGGGTCAACACCGGTGGTTTTGGCCTTGCAGCGACCGCCCCCCCGCGTGACGGTCGGGCACCATTGTAAATTTATACAACACGGCGGAACAGTTTCTCCAGGTCCCGCGGCGTCCATTGGATCCACAGCGGACGGCCGTGAGGGCAGTGGGAGGGGTTGCTGCAACCGGCGAGTTGCGTCAGCAATGTCTGCATTTCAATCATGTCGAGGCCGTGATTGGCGCGGATGGCATCGTGACAGGCGATGCGCTGGATGATCGGCTCCAGCAGCCCCGCGGGCGACAGTGTGCGGCCGGCGTCGAGGGCCTTTTCAACCAACGCCCTGAGAATGGGTTCTACAGCGAAACGGGCCAGCAGCGCGGGTACGGCAGTCATCGCCCAAGTCGTGCCGCCAAAGGGCTCCAAAGCAAAACCGAGGCGCTGCAGCGCCGGCAGCATTTCGGCAAGAACATCCGCTTCCCGAAACCCGAAATCAAGGGTGTCGGGCATGAGAAGTCTCTGAGCAGCGGGCTTTTCCCGTTCGCTCTGCCGGATCAATTCTTCGTACACCACCCGCTCATGGGCCGCGTGCTGGTCGATCACCACCAGCCCGGCCGTACTCTCGCACAGAATGTAGGTCCCCGTGTACTGCCCGATGACCCGAAGATCTTCATACCGAAACGGCGCCTCCCCGGTCGACGGGGATGTCCCCTGGTCTTCAGCATCCACGGAATCGCGCTTCAGGTGCGCCGGCGCAGCAGGCGCAAAAAGAGATCCCGCCGCCTGTTTTTGCCCTTCACCGGCCGAAGGCCGCCATATATTCTTCGGCAAAGCCGAAGAATATGGACGGATGTGCTCGCGCAGTTGTGCCGCCACAACGGGAGAAGGCTCGCGTGAAATGGAAATGGATTCAATGCTTCCGCCGGGATCGCTGCTTCGAAGCGCTGTCATGACACAGCGAACGATATGGTCATGCACCAGTCGCTGGTCGGCAAACCGGATCTCGTGCTTGGTGGGGTGCACGTTGACGTCCACCCGATCCGGCGGCACCCGGATAAAGATGACGGCCACCGGATACTGCCCGCGCATGAGCCTGCCGCTGTAGCCGGCCATGACTGCATGCTGCACCACCCGATCCCGGACAAAGCGCCCGTTGACATAGGTGTAGATCCCCCTGGAGGTGGCGCGGTTATGGCGACCGGGCAGACACCAGCCGGTCACTGAGACACCGGCTGTCTCGATATCGATGGGCAGCAGATCTGAAGCGGCCTCCGGCCCGAGCACATCGGCCACGCGCACGCCCCCGTCAACGGCCGCCGGCCAATCCTTGACCCCGCTGCCGTTGTGCGTGAGGGTAAAGCGCACCCCCGGGTTGCCCAGTGCAATGCGCGAGACCGTGTCCCCCACATGCCCCATCTCGGTATTGACCGTCTTGAGAAACTTGCGGCGGGCCGGCGTGTTGAAGAAAAGCTGGCGGATGGTGATCATGGTGCCGGGGGGCGCGCCGGTGGCCGTCACGGACAGGATCTTACCGCCCTCGACATTAATGCAGGTGCCCTCATCGGCCTCGGCTTCACGGGTGACCAGCTCCAACCGGGACACCGAGGCGATGCTCGGCAGCGCCTCGCCACGGAATCCCAGGGTGGCGATGGCAAACAGATCGTCGTCGCTGTAAATCTTGCTGGTGGCGTAACGCTCCAGCGACAGCAGCGCATCGTCGCGGTTCATCCCGGCGCCGTTGTCCGCCACCCGAATGAGGGAGCGCCCACCGCTTTCCACATCCACCCGGATCTGGGTGCTTGCCGCATCCAGCGCGTTTTCCACCAACTCCTTCACCACCGAGGCCGGCCGCTCCACCACCTCTCCGGCAGCGATCTTGTTGGAAATGATCTCGGGTAGAATTCTTATCCTGGACATACGTGCCTATAGCGCTCGATGGTTTCACCACGGAGTCACGGAGAACACGGAGATTTGTTGTCAAAACCAATATTATCTTTCTTCTCCGTGGCCTCCGTGACTCCGTGGTTAACAGTCTTTTATTTCAGTTCGTCCGCACGGGCGAGGTACTCCATTTCGGCGGGCGAAAGGTTGAACTTGGCACCGGCTTCGTTGATGATTTTCTTGAGCGGTTTTTCCGGGTTCGCCTTGCGCGCTTCGGAGATCCACTTGACGGCGTTTCGAAGATGATCACCTGAGGGTTGTATCGACATGATTTTTCCTTTCAAAAAAAATGAACCACGGAGTTCACGGAGAACACGGAGAATTTAATCATAAAACCATTCGAGTAATTCCGTCTTTAAGCAATGCCACATTGAAATTGATCAGTAGCCCGACCGACAACTCCGAAATCTTTAAGTAAGAAAGCAATTGCGCCTTGTGAATCGGCAAGATTGCCTCCACTGCTTTCAGTTCAATGATGAGCTTGTCTTCCACCAGAAAGTCCAGACGATAACCGCAATCAAGCTGAACACCCTTGTAATGAACTGGAAGTGAAATTTGCCTCTTGAAGATGATCCGGTTTAGCACAAATTCATGTGCAAGGCATTGCTCATAAGCTGATTCCAGCATGCCCGGTCCGAGTTGCCGATGGACCTCCACGGCGCAGCCAATTACCTTGCTGGTCAAGTCTTCGAATTCCACTTTCTCCATCCCCTGGTCACGGCGGTGTCGTCACTCGGGAAACGTTTTGATTTTTTTCTCCGTGTCCTCCGTGTCCTCCGTGGTTAAAAAGCCGGCTTTCTTTTATGATGATCCGTCACCTGCTCAAAGGCGTGCGCCACCCGAAGCAGCGTCGCTTCATCGAAATGCTTTCCCATGAGCTGCATCCCGATGGGCAGCCCCGAGTCGGAGAAGCCGCAGGGCACCGACATGCCGGGAATACCGGCCAGGTTGGCGGACAGGGTGAAAATGTCGCCCAGATACATGGTGAGCGGGTCATCGGTATTCTCGCCGATTTTAAACGCCGGTGTCGGCGCGACCGGAGAGACGATGACATCGCAACCCGTGAATGCCCGGGTGAAATCGTCCCGGATCAGGGTCCGCACCTGGGAGGCCTTGCCGTAGTAAGCGTCGTAGTATCCGGCCGACAGGCAGTAGGTCCCGATGATGATGCGCCGCTGAACCTCGGCGCCGAACCCGGCCGATCGGCTTGCGCGATACATGTCCAATATGCCGTCGGCACTCCGATCCCGGAAGCCGTATTTGACCCCGTCGTAGCGTGCCAGGTTGCTGCTGGCTTCCGAAGGCGCAATGACGTAATACGCGGCAACGGCATAGCGGGTGTGCGGCAGCGATATGGGCTTCACCGCAGCGCCAAGGTTCTTGAGTGTTTCGACGGCGGCCTGAACCGCCGACCCCACCTGGGGGTCCAGCCCGTCGGACCCGCTGTATTCTTCGGGGATGCCGATGGTGATGTCTCTGATATCTCCGGTCAGTGCGGCCGAAAAATCCGGCACGTCCCGGGGGGCCGAGGTGGAATCGGCAGGGTCATGGCCGCAGATGGCATTCATCAGGATGGCGCAATCGCGCACATCCCGGGTGAGCGGGCCGATCTGATCCAGTGACGAGGCAAACGCCACCAGCCCGTACCGGGATACCCGGCCATAGGTGGGCTTCATCCCCACCACGCCGCAGTGGGAGGCCGGCTGCCGGATGGATCCGCCGGTATCCGAGCCCAGGGCGCCAAGGCACAGCTCGGCGGCAACGGCGGCGGCCGAGCCACCGCTGGAACCGCCGGGAATGCGCGTCAGGTCCCAGGGGTTGCGGGTCACCTGCAGACCTGAATTTTCGGTTGACGATCCCATGGCGAACTCGTCCATGTTGAGTTTACCTAGTATCACGGTGCCGGCATCGTTGAGCTTTGAGGCCACGGTCGCATCGTATGGCGGCACAAAATTTTCAAGAATCCGTGAGGCGCAGGTGGTTCTGATCCCGCGGGTGCAGATGAGGTCTTTGAGTGCCAGAGGGATGCCGGTCAGGGGCCCCTGCCGGCCTTCGGCGATGGCCTTGTCGGCGGCATCGGCCGCCAGAAGCGCCTTGTCGCTGGTGACGGTGATAAAGGCGCCGATCTTGTCATCAACCGCCGCGATGCGCGCCAGCACCGATTCGGTCAGTTCCCGTGCGCGGATCTCCTTTTTAGCCAGCAGATCGCCCGCATCGTGAATGGTCAGTTCATAAAGTTCCATAAAAGACCCCTTAAATATCTATAATAGCCGTCTGATGGCTTCGAAAAAGCGTTAAATCACCACAGAGGGCACAGAGAGCGCAGAGGTAAGTAATTAATTGAACTCTCAACGAGCCACTGCGATCTATGGTTCAAAATCACTTTTCACGAACTCAATATTTAACTCTGCGTTTCTCTGCGTCCTCTGCGGTTAAATCATCTGGTTATGCGCTTATCATTTTTAAACCTAAGGATGCCGCTCTTTAGCCTTGCAACGTTGAAATTAATCAACAGCCCAGTGCTGATACCAGACAGTTTCATATAAGTCAGTATCTGTGCCTGGTGAATCCCTTTGATTTCATCAACGGCCTTGAGTTCAATGATTAGCCGGTCGTCAACGACCATATCTATACGGTAGCCGCAATTGAGAAGTATGCCCTTGTACGCCACCGGCAACGGATGCTCCAGTTTGAAGGATACCCCATTGAGGTGAAGTTCGTGTGCAAGGCATTGTTTATACGTCGATTCGAGTAATCCTGGTCCCAATGCGCGATGAACATCAATGGCACAGCCAATTACCGTTCCGGTGAGGGGATCTCTCTTCATTTCTCTGTGCCCTGCAATTGTCATTTCGAATGCTTGTCGAACTGCACACGGCTACTCGATCACACGCGGCACAATGAATGCCTCTTCTGAGCGCTCAGGGGCATTGGCCAGCGCGGATTCCCGGTCGAGGTGGGTGTGTTCCACGTCCTCGCGGAATGCGTTGGTCAGCGCCGTGGCATGCGCGGTGGCCGCCACACCGGCGGTGTCGACGGCTTTGAGCTGATCCACGTAATCGAGAATATCGCCGATCTGCCCGGCAAACCGGTCGATGGCCCCCTCATCCAGATCCAGCCGGGCCAGTTTGGCCACGGTTTGAACTTCCTCCCGAGAAATCTTCATTTTCTTTTTCCTATCTGCCTTCGGCGGCGATCAGACCGTAAAAAAGGATTTTGAACCACAGAGACACGGAGAACACGGAGGTTTTAAATTAACATCAAGATCTTTTGCTTTCTCCGTGTCCTCCGTGCCTCCGTGGTGATTGCCTTTTTTTTTTGCTGCCTTAAGCGCGGATCCACCGGATCTCTTACTTTCTGATAACCATCGCTCCTTTTGCGACGGCGCCCATCTTCAACTGGGCGGCTTCTGCGGCTTCCCTGTCCGGATATGCTCCCACGCGCACGCGATACCACACGCCTTTGTCCGGAATCTCGATGGATTCCCGGTAGGCCGGATACCCTTGCTTTTTTAGTTTTTCGACCATCGCCGCTGCGGCCTCGCCTTCTTTCATGGAGGCCACCTGCAGGATATACGGTCTCTCAGACGTTTCTGCCGGGGCCGTCGCAGCCGGCGCGGGCCGATCCGCCGGCGCAGTTGCCGGTGAAGCGGCCGGCTTCGGTCGGTTGACGGCCGGGGGCGTTGCCCCTGCCGCGGCGCCAGCTGGGGGCGCAGCCGGCGGATCGGCGGGGTTTCGCAGAACTTCCCGGAACTTCATGGGGCGCCGGTCGCCGGGGGTTTCACTTTCGATCCGGTATCGCTGCGCGTCTTCCCTGAAGGCTTCCGCGCGCAGGGATTTCAGTCTTTCCTGAATTCCGGGGATGTCAAATTTGACGGGAGCGGTACCCCGCCCTACGAAAACGCCTACGGTAAACATGAATACCGACAGCAGCAGCAGCCCCAGCAGTTTCTGCAACAGCGGCGGCCGGCGGCCGCTGTCCGATGGGGAGCCTGTTTCTGTGCGCTGTTTTGCCATTATCCGGATCGGGGATCCACTATGCATTCGCCATTTTCCCATATAGCACGGAAACGGCGAATCAGATTATGTGTTAGCACCAAGTCTGAAATCACCACAGAGGACGCAGAGGGCGCAGAGATAACTTACTAATTATTTCGTATATTCTCTGCGGCCCTCTGCGGTCTCTGTGGTTCAAAATCGCTTTTTACGGATTCATCAAGTCTCATATACAAATCCGAAAAGCACCGGGTCGACCCCATGCGAACGCACGTTGCCTTGAGCGGTGATCACTTCACGGCGTCAAAGCGGCATAAGCGCCGCACCAGTTGAACCTGGAATTTCTCTGCGCCCCTGCGTCTCTGCGCGAAAAACGCTTTACGCTTTTCTACGAAACGCCAGTTTAGCATCAAAGGCCTGTGCTCCTCGATGACATTGTGAGATCACCAGTCACGGAGGGCACGGAGATTTTATTTATAAAATCAACCGCTTTTAATTTTCTCTGAGTCCTCCGTGGTTCAAAATCCCTTTGGATAGCAGCGACACCTCGATCGGATCCTCGTGACTTTGCCCGCCTCCCCCTCCCCTGGCCCCTCCCACGAGGGGAGGGGAATTTATGGATATGCATTATTCTCCGGCTAAGGTTCTGGGTGTTTCGTAGGGGAGGGGTTCATCCCCTCCCGCAATCGGCTAAGATGCCCCCAACCGTTCTTTTACACCGAGCACGGGCGGGGATCAGCCTTCGCCAAGGCTTCCACCGTCGCTGCGCTTCCGCCGTCGCTACGCTATGGCGGACAAGACGGCGGACACGTAAACCCCGCACCCGACACGATTGAGTGCCCCCCGGTGCCCATATGGAATGCAGCGATGGGCGCTCCGATGCAATCGGCGAATTTTTTATGTTCAAACAGCGCCTGACCATTAGCTGGAGAATAGTGCATAACCAGATTGAATTATTAGCAAGTTACCTCTGCGCCCTCTGTGGTGATTCCGGATTTTTCGCCTGGAACCCTAAGCGAAGCGCAGGGTTTCCAAGGCCAACATGCCGTTTGTGGATGGGCACTTACATGGTCTCCGGGGCAGACACCCCCAGCAGTGACAGGCCATTTCGAATCACCCTGCGCACCGCTTCCACCAGGTACAGCCGGGCCCCGGTCATATCGGGGTCATCGCCGATCACCCGGTGCTTATTGTAGTAGGCATGAAATGCCGAGGCAAGCTCCATGAGAAAGAAGGTCACGCGGTGGGGCTCCATCAAACGGGCACTGCGCTGAACCACTTCCGGAAAAGCGCCCATGGTCCGGATCAATGCGATTTCCTCCGGCTCGGTAAGCGCATGCCCGTTGGCGGCATCTGTTGCCGGCCGGAAATCGATGTGTTCGTCCTGGACTTTTCGCAGAATGCTCGAAATGCGGGCATGGACATACTGCACGTAGTAGACCGGATTTTCGTTGGTTTTCTGCTTGGCCAGTTCCAGATCGAAATCCAGCGGGCTGTTGGAATGACGCGTCAGGAAAATAAAGCGGGCCGCATCGCGCCCTACCTCGTCGACCACATCCTCGAGCGTCACGAACTCGCCCGAACGGGTGCTCATGGCCACCGGAGCGCCGGCCCGCAGCAAATTCACCAGGTGAACCAGAATGACATCGAACTGATCCTTCCGGCGACCCGAAGCTTCAACGGCCGCCGTGACCCGCGGGATATAGCCGTGGTGGTCGGCTCCCCACACATCGATGACCCGGTCGAATCCGCGCTGGTATTTTTCCTGGTGGTAGGCGATATCGGATGCAAAGTAGGTGGTCAAGCCGTTCTGCCGGACCACGACCCGATCCTTTTCATCGCCGTAATCGGTGCTGCGAAACCACAAGGCGCCGTCTTTTTCATAGACGGTCCCCTCGGCCTTCAGGGCGTCAATTGCCGCCATGACGCGGCCGTCATCGTAAAGGCTCTGCTCGCTGAACCACTGGTCGTAGGTCACGCCGAAGTTTTCAAGATCTTTCTTGATACCGTCCAGTATCGCACCCGCCGCGGCGCGGGCACAGATCGCGATGGCCTCCTCGGGCGAGTGATCGTCCAGGAGGCCCCTGCCATGCGCATCCCGCACCGCCACTGCAAGATCCCGGATGTAATCGCCCTGGTAGCCGTCTTCCGGAAAATCCACGGGGATATCGAACAGTTCCTGATACCGGTAATAGACCGATTTGCCCAGTGTACTGATCTGCCGGCCCGAATCGTTGACGTAGTATTCCTTTTGAACCGCGTACCCGCTGGCCGCCAGAATCCGGGCCATGCTGTCGCCGATGGCCGCCCCGCGGCCGTGGCCCACATGCAGCGGCCCGGTAGGGTTCGCACTGACGAACTCCACCTGAATCCGCGTGCCCTGCCCCAGTGAGGATCGCCCATAATGCTCCCCCGCCTGAACCACGCCGTCGAGAACGCTGCGCCATGCCAGGGGATTGATAAAAAAATTGATGAAACCGGGGCCGGCGATCTCCGTCTTTGCGATCAGCCCGGAGGGGTCGTCCAGGCACTGCACGATGGCCTCTGCGATTTTCCGCGGCGCCATTTTCTGGGTTTTGGCCATGACCATGGCCAAATTCGTCGAAAAATCACCATGCACTGCTAAATTGGGAGTCTCGATGGCGACATCTTCCAATGACGCACGGCTAAAAAGCCCCTTTTCAACGGCGGTTTCAATTGTGGCTCTAATTACATTCTGAAGTGTCTGCTTCATAATATCAATCTTTCCGGAAGACCGCCCCATAGCAGATGCGTAGAGCGTTTCACCATCTCGGCCCATGGAGCAAGATGTTCTAAAAATTTTATTTGGTATGGCCTTTCTGACATTTAGTCAAGGCGTTTCCTGGAGACAAAAACGGCCCTACCACCTTGAATGTTACCCTATATTATGCCAGAAGGCCTTGTGCATTTGCTGGCAACGAAAAACGGATAGACAGAGACCTGCGGTAAAGTCGCAGTTGAATTCATGATCGAGCACTTTTGACTTGAATCGCCTATTATGAAGACTGTAACTTCTCAAAATGAAGCGGTGCCAATACAAGGAGCCTCTCATCTACGCCCATAAATGCCAAACTCCGGTTGTACCTCGGTAGGAACGGAATTATTTATATGGGCAATCAATGCCCAACCAGTTGAGACAATAGTCGATGACCCTTCCCCCGCAATCGGAAATGCCTGCATCTACACGAGTGCTGATAGCTCTGGCCATCGCCCTTGTGGCCATTGCCGTCTATGCACCGATTGTGAACCATGAATTCCTGAATTTCGACGATAATTTCTACGTCTCTGGAAACCCCCATGTTCAGGGAGGTCTGAACCTGGAAGGGATCACTGAAGCGTTTCGCCCCCAGGAGCACACCTATTTCCATCCCCTCACTTGGTTTTCCCACATGCTGGACTGGGAATTGTTTGGCAACAATGCCGGCATGCACCACTTGATGAGTGCCTTCTGGCATGCGGCCAATGCCGCCTTACTGTTTATAACACTGGGTATCATGACTGGTGGCTGGTGGACCAGCGCTGCAGTGGCACTCTTGTTCACCCTCCATCCGGTGAACGTGGATAGTGTTGCGTGGATCGCCGAGCGAAAAAACCTGCTCAGCACATTTTTCTGGTTTAGCACCATGCTGGCCTACACCCGATATGTGCGCAGACCCAGCATCCCTGTCTATGGCGTCATAATCACGACATTTACCCTGGGGCTGCTGGCCAAACCAATGCTGGTGACCCTGCCGCTCGCTTTGATGCTGCTGGATTACTGGCCGCTGGCCCGTTTCAATGGACTGTTCGACGATCAAAAAACGATGCGAGCCGCAACCGTTGATATTCTGAAGCGACTTTTCATCAACAAACTCCCCCTGCTGGTGCTTTCGGCTGCATCCGTCTGGATTTCCACCCGCTCAGTCGAACAATTGGGCATCGTCATAGACTTTTCCATCCGCCCGTTGGGGCTCCGGGTATCCAATGCCATTGTTTCATACATCCAGTACCTCGGAAAACTGTGCATCCCGATCAACTTTTCGGTTTTTTACCCCTACCCTGATCACATATCGGCGATGACCGTCGCCGCAGCCTTGGCAGTATTGGCCCTAATTTCATTCTGGGCTCTGATCGGGTGGCGGCTGCGACCATGGCGAATCGTGGGATGGTGCTGGTTTCTCGGGACTATGGTTCCGGTATTGGGTATCTACCAAAGCGGCCTCTGGCCCGCCTATGCCGACCGCTGGATGTATGTGCCCGCCGTGGGCCTTTTCATGGCGGTAGCCTGGGAACTTACGGATCTGACCCTTCACAGACCTCGTTACAAAAGGGTTGTCGCAGGATGCGCTGCGTTGGCCATATTGGCCCTCGGGCTGGTGACGCGGGAGAACCTTCCCTATTGGAAAAATAGCGACACTTTGTTTAGGCATGCCTTAGCCGTTACAGAAAAAAATGATATCGCTCTACGTGGCGTCGCTTATGAGTTGATGATGGAAAAGCATTTTGGTACCGCACGGGAATATTTGGAAGCAGCACTTTCCATTGCCCCTGAAAACAATGAACTGCACTTTGACATGGGCAATGTGATGGCGTCGTTGGATCGCCCCAAAGAAGCGCTATTTCATTTTCGGGAGGCGATCCGGCTGGCGCCGGGCTATTACCAGGCCCACTGTTCCGCTGGTAACATGCTCAGAGACATGGGCGAGACTGCCGCAGCCATCGCTCAATACCGCCAGGCCCTCAGGCTATCGCCGGATTATCGCCTGGCACTTCACAATCTTGGGGTGTTGTTAATAAAAACCGGTTTTCGCCAAGAAGGGCTCGACCTTTTGCAAAAAGTGCTTGCGATGGAACCATCAAATGCCGATGCACAGTTTAATTTGGGGAATGCCTATTCGGATATTGGTGATCGACAGGAAGCAATCAGTCACTACCAAAAAGCGATTGCGCTCAACCCCGCCTATGCCGAGGCCCATCTCAACATTGGGACGATTCTCATCGAATTAGGGCAGATAGACAAAGCAGTGAGCAGTTATCGCCGGGCCCTGCATTACCAGCCGGAAATTCCGATGGGACAAAACAATCTGCAGCGGGCACAAGCCTTGCAACAAGCCTTTGAAATTCGCCGCGCTCAAATCGCATCTGCGATCGCCGCCTCGTCAAAAGACCCATTGCCGCTGGTCGATATGGGGGATATTTACCGAGAGATCCGCAACTACGACAGGGCTGTTGACTATTATCAGAAAGCTCTGGACATCGATCCGAAATACGCCCGGGCAACCAATAACATGGCCATTGCTCACGCCTTTGCTGGCCATCTCAACGAAGCCGCTTTCTATTTTACCCAAACGGCCGCCCTAACCCCCAATAGCGAGAAAGTCTACTACAACCTGGCGTGCATCCAATCCCGTCGCAACGATTTGGAGGCCGCGATGGCCGCGCTGAAAAGAGCGGTCTCTCTGGGTTACAATCGCTGGGAAAAAATTCTGAACGACGACGATCTATCCCATCTCAGAGCGTCCGCTGTTTTTAAAACATGGTGGAAATCCCGATAGTCACTGCCGCCGAGCTATTTCAGCCGCCGGAACACCGCCGACAATGGTGCCGTCTTCCACATCCCTGGTCACCACCGCACCGGCAGCAACCACAACGCCATTGCCGATTGTCACCCCTGCCGATATGACGGCGTGCGCACCGACCCACACATTGCTGCCGATGCTTACCGGTGCCGACAGGTGAGGGAGTTGATTCATCGGAACCCGAGTCTGGCGGTAGTCATGGTTGGAGGAAACAATGACCACATAAGGGCCAACCATCACATTGTCGCCAATGGCAATGCCGCCACGGCCGTCCATCAAGGCTCCTGTGTTGATGGAAAAACCGCTGCCCACAGAGATGCCGTAGGTGTGTGTCAGGTAGACACCAGGGTAGACCAGTGCAAGCCCGCCCATGCGCTTGAACATCATCTGGTAAAAACCATATCTGAGCATCCCCGGCACGAACCCAGGCAAAGACCGCAGCAACCAGCCGACAACCTCCTCCACCCACAGGTGAATCAGGCGCCCATGGTAGCGTGCAATGAATCTTCGTATCGGGTGCATCACTTATCCTCGACGGGTCAGGGTGATCGTTGCAAACATTGCCCAAAAATCCATAAAGGGACGCATCAACGACTCAACACGGCAAGACATTTCAAACAAGCCCGAGGGAAGAAACGCCGGCTGCGACATCCCGCCCGAGAGCAGGTATCGAAACGGCGTGTGAAGCCTGATATGGCTCATTTCAAGCAGCGGCAGCGTTGCCTTCCATTTGAGCGCATCCCGCTCAAAAACCATCCACGGCAGCGCGCTGTTGGCCTGAGACAGCGCCCCCCCTTCCGGCAGCGCCCACGATCGAGCCGCCGGCAGGCAAGGTTCGTGGTGCAGCCACCGGTAGATCCATCCGGACCATGCGGTGAGCCAGGGTTCGATCATCACGATCCGTCCGCCCGGGGCAAGACAGCGCTGCGCCTCGGAAAGAAAAAGGGCGACATTCGGCATGTGGTGGAAGACATCCACCATGACGACGGCCTTTAGAGATGCCGTTTTGAAAGGCAGTCGCTGGGCATCGAGCGTCACATCGACAATGGGCAGTCTCAAGATATCCGAAGTGATGACCCCGGGGAGGATCTGTTTGAAAAAACCGGCCCCCGAGCCCAGCTCCAGCACGGCACCATTGACTCGGCGGGGGATGTGCCCGGCGATTTCTTCATACCAGGATCGGTAGAGCCTGTTGAGAAACCGCTTTTTTTCGAGCACGGCGCTTCGCCGCAACGTCGTCTCGGGATCATCGATACCTCGGGCCTGATTCACTCGCAGATCTGTCCCCATACGATTGAAGGGTTATATGCGAAAGCGCACCATAAAATCGTTTATGCATAGAGCTAAAATTTGACGGTCCTGAAAAAGTCCCAAAGCGTGTCACCCCGGCGACTTGTCCGCCATAGCGCAGCGACGGCGGAAGGCCGGGGTCCAGAAGTGCTCGAAATCACTGGATCCCGGATCTCGTTTCACTCGTCCGGGATGACGAAAAAAATCTGAAATCACCACCGAGGACACAGAGAGCGCAGAGATAACTGATTAGTAATCCGAGCTTTCCTCTTCTTCCCTCTGCGTACTCTGTGGTTCAAAATCATTTTTTACGGATCCATCAACGTTTAATGCCTTAGGCCAATGTCTCCGATAACCATTTATATAAATTTGATCCGTTTGGCGGCGAACGTCGCCATCTTCAGCAAAATCCATCCGTGATACCAGCGGCGGATATTGGTCTCGCCATAGCGCCGCTCCTGGTACCGGATGGGCATTTCAACGATCTTCAGATTTTGCTTGGATGCCCCGAACAGCAGATCGAAATCGCCGAAGGGATCGAAGTCCCCGAAATACTGCCGGTTGGCGGCGATCTTTTCATAGTCGGCCCGCCACAGCACCTTGGTGCCGCACAGGGTGTCCTTTATCGGCTGCCCCAGCAGCCAGGTAAACAGAATGCTGAAAAACTTGTTGCCCAGGATATTGGCAAACCGCATGGCGTGCTGGGCCATGGGGTAAACCAGCCGCACCCCGTTGATGAACTCGCCCTGCCCGGAGGCCATGACATTGAAAAACCGGGGCAGCGACTCGGGCGGCACGGTCATGTCCGCGTCCAGGATCATCAAAATGTCGCCGGAGGCTTTCTCGAATCCGAGACGAACCGCGTCTCCTTTTCCCTTCCCCGGTTGCCGGTAGCGTGAAAGGTGCTTCTCCGGGCATCGATCGATCTGAGACCCGATGGCGGCATAGGTGTCGTCCTGGGAATGGCCTTCGACAAACACCACCTCGGTGCCGGCCCCCATCTCGGGGATGCGGTCGACAATTTCCGCGATGTTGCCGGCCTCGTTTCGCGCCGGCACGATCACCGACACGGTGAGGGCGCCGGCCGGTTTTCTTTCTTCTTCGCTGGGCACCGGCCGGGCCGCCATGAAATTGGCGAGCGCAAACCATTTAAACGGCGCCACCGGCGCAAAAAACCGGTTTGCGACCCGGCCGATCCACCCCAGATCGACGGGCACCAGGACACCGGCCACGTTTTTGACGACCTCGAAACCGGTAATCTTCAAAAGATTGCGCACATCGTCCGGCGACAGCCAGTTCTGTTCCAGAAAATCGGCGCCCTTGCCCAACCGTCGGACCCCCTCCAGGGGAAGCCGCCACAGGTTATTGAAAAAATTGATGACGATGCGCGTTCCCGGATGGGTGAGCCCGCGTACGGTTTCCAGCACCGCCTGCACATCCCACAGGTCATTGACCAGATCGGACAGGATGATGATGTCAAAGGGGCGTTTGAAATGAATGCGCTGGGCGTCGGCTTGGACAAAATGCAGGTGCGGGTGGCGCCCGGCGGCGACACTGAGCATATTGCCTGAGAAATCCACACCGACACCCAAAGAGGGCTTAAGCGCCGCCAGAAGGTCACCGTGGCCGCAGCCGAGTTCAAGAACACGCGCGCCCTCGGGCACCAAAAATCGGCAGTAACGCTGGAGCAGGCGCTGGTAGTAGGCCCCCGGGCGAAGCGGATTCTCCTTGGCGGTGGAGACGCGGTCCCAGTGCTCACGGCGGTGCCGGTTATATTGATGCGATAGGGTGGTATGCATGAATGAGGATCAGTCGGTCATCTGGAAATCGTCATTTGTCGCCACTGTCAGGTGTGATTGCCTACTACCATCATGTCGCACAATTTTCAAACAAAGGGCCGCGCGTCCCGCAAAGACACGCGGCCCTCCCATTGTTATCAGCAATTGAAATCACCCGAGGCTCTGCCCCCTATACGCCGCAGCTGCCCAGCAGGGTGCAGATCATGTCGCAGGCCTTTTCCAGACTCATCTGACTCATGTTGAAAACGACATGGTAATGCTCCGACTGGTCGTAGTCGACCTTGCCGATCTTACGGTAGAGATTGATGCGGCGCTTGTCTTCCATCTCAATCGCCTGCGTCGCCTGTTTGCGGGTAAGATCGTAACGCTTTTCCATAAACGCGATACGGTGCTGGACATCGGCGATGAGCAATATATGGAAGACATCCTCCCGGCCTTTCAGAATATACTGCCCGCCGCGGCCGAGAATCACCGCGTTTCCGGTTTCGGCGATCTTTGTGATCACGTGCTTTAACATGTCCTGGTAGATCTCTTCATCGAGATAACCGTGATCGATATCCAGAATCTTTTCCACCAGGTTTTTGGGAACAATGCTGGAGAGCAGACGCTGAAACTTGCCGCCGGCCTCCTTTTCCATGGCCTCCACCCAATCGGTGGACACCTTCGCCTTTTTAGCGACCATCTGAATCAGTTCGTTGTCGAAAAACGTATAGCCCAATCGCTTTGAGATCATTTCCCCCAGCGTTTTACCACCGGCCCCGAACATCCGTGAAATGGTCAGTACCGACATGCACACCTCCTCAAGTTGTAGGGGTGAAGACAAACTGACGGGTGGCAGGCACTGGCGAGAAGGGGGGCAGAAGGTGAGCGCCGATATCGACGCCGGCATCGGGCGTATCAGTCGGTGGCCTGTTCCCAATTTGGCACCCAGCCACAGATGGCATCTTTCAGCCGTCCCCAAGGCTATTGCGTGACACGTGCCGGGAACCAGAACCTACCACCTGTGAGTGGCCAATAGTTGTCAAAGATATATCCCAATCCGCGGCATTTGACAAACAGCAAAATTCAGACTAAAAAAGAATGACCTGATCCTCTTCTGAATCTACTCCTCCCTCTCGACCGGATAAGCCGCCAGCGGCTTGCGCACACGCAGACGACGTTTACGATAGCCCTTCTTCGGACATGACATGAAACGCGAATGGGCCTCAACTATCGAAAACACAGTGCATGGGCAGAGAATCTCTCGATCGTCATGCAACTCGGCCTGACAATGGCCGGTTGCATTTTTTTTTGTTTTTTCACCGGACGTTATCTTGATCAGTGGTTGGGCACCCGCGGCATCATGACCACCCTTGCCATTCTGTTCGGCATCATCGGCGGGGGGGTCGTCTGCTACCGGCAAATCCTTGACATCACGGCGGAGGCCGCTCACCGTGACGAACGCGACAACGATCACGCCCCATAGGCAGCTGCAGATACGATACAGCACCGGCGCGCTGTCACTGGCCGCCGTCCTGGGCGTGGGCTGCCTGCTGGCCGGGTGGCCGGCCGCCGGCAAGGGAATCGTTCTGGGCACGGTGTTCAGCGCCGCCAACTTCATTCTCATGGGAGAAGGTGTGGCATTGAAATTCGCCACCGGCGGCGGGAGCAGCCTCATTGCGTTTCTAATGATGATCGGGCGCTATATCCTGCTGGCCCTGCCCATCATCGTGGCCATCAAACAGCCGGCGTTCGATCTGCCGGCCACTGTGGCGGGCGTGTTCATGGTACAGGCCTGCATCATCATCGACGCCTTTCGCAAGACACTCAAAGAGCGCCGGCAGTCTTCGGCCTAATCGTAGGCGCCTCAGATCACGAAGTGCCGGCCATTCCTTCCCCAGCCGGACGCGAGGGTATGCATGGAAAACCTTGGCCTCATTCACCAGCTGCTGATCCCCGTGGGCGGGTATACCATTACCGTCAACGTGGAGGCGATGATCATGACCTGGATCGTAATCGCCGCGCTCCTGGTCTTCGGGATCATTGCCGGCCGCGCGCGCGCGCGCATCCCCGGAAGCGCGCAGCTTGTCGGCGAACTGGTGATAACCCAGCTCTACGGGCTCACCGAAGATGCGCTGGGTCCGACATATGCCAAAAAATACGCGCCGATGATCTGCGCGCTGTTCATATTCCTGCTCATGTCCAACTGGCTGGGTATCCTTCCCCATCTCGAAGAGCCCACACGGGATCTGAACACGCCGCTCAGCCTCGGCCTGATGGGTTTTGTCATCGCCCACTGGGCCGGTATCAAGGAAAAAGGGTGGAAGACGTATATCAAATCCTACTTCGAACCGGTTTTTTTCCTGATGCCGCTGAACCTCATCGGTGAAATGGCAAAGATCATTTCCATCTCGTTTCGTCTGTTTGGCAACATCATGGGCGGCGCCATCATTATCCTTGTCGTTTCCCATCTGTGCTACAGCGTGCTGCTGCCGCCCTTTCTCAACGCGTTCTTCGGCTTGTTTGTGGGGACCATCCAGGCCTTCGTATTCACGATGCTGACGGTGGTCTATATCTCAGTGCAAATTAAGTAGTGTCCGTCCAGAAATGGTAGATTGATGATAGACGCTCAGACAATCACGCAGATGGCCGCCTACAGCGGCGGCGCCATTGCCATGGGGCTCGGCGCCATCGGTGCGGCCACGGGCGAAGGATATACCGCCGGCCGGGCTTCGGAAGCCATTGCCCGCAACACCGAGCACTCCGGCGACATCATCAAAAACATGCTGGTCGGCCAGGCCATTTCCGAGTCGGCATCCATCTTTTCCCTGGTCGTGGCCATTTTGCTCCTGTTCATGGATCGCTCCGACCCCAGCCTGATAAAAGCCGCATCCCTGCTGGGCGCCGGCATATGCATGGGATTCGGCGCCATCGGCTCGGGCGTCGGGGCCGGTGTTCCCGCCGGCTCGTCGTGCACCGGAATCGCGCGGCAACCGGCCATTTCCGGGCGCATCACCACCAACATGCTCATCGGCACCGCCGTCTGTCAGACCCCGGCGATCTTTGCCATGGTGGTGTCTTTGATTCTCATGTTCCGGGATCCGGGAAACGCACCGGCGTTTCCAACCTGTGCCGCACTGGTGGGTGCCGGGCTGAGCACGGGCCTGGCGGCCATCGGCTCCGGCTACGGGGGCGGCCTTGCCGCCGGCGCCAGCTGTGAAGGCGTGGCGCGCCACCCGGACACCGCCACACCGGTTACCACCACGATGCTGGTCGGGCAGGCCGTGGCACAAACCCCGTCAGTATTCGGTCTTCTGATAAGCTTTATCCTCATGTTCAAATCCTTCCCGGCCAGCGACACCCTGAGTGCCTCGGCCGCGCTCATCAGCGCCGGGTTGTGCACGGGCTTTGGCGGCCTCGGCCCGGGTGTGGGCAACGGCCTGGTCGCCCAGGGCGCCGTGCGCTGGGTCGCCCGCAACGTATCCAGCGCCGGTGATTTGATGCGCATAATGCTGGTCGGACAGGCAGTCTCCCAGTCCACCGCCATCTACGCCATGGTGGTGAGCCTGGTGCTCATATTTGTCGTCTGAAAAGGTCTGCTTTACCAGTAAAAACTTTAATTACCACGGAGTGCACGGAGAACACGGAGAGAAAAAAACTTTAACAACAATGGGTTATTAATAATTCCGCATGCTTCTTGTTGATCAAAAAAGGGCAGTTTGGCAATAACCGTTGAGGATGTACTGGAGCGTCATAGAGACCGGGTTATTTTTTAAATCTCTGTGTTCTCCGTGTACTCCGTGGTTCAATATCGCTGTGTCTAGAGACCTACTGAAACATTCAGCATAACCGTATATTTTTTTGCAAGGAGACATCCCCATGGCCATCGAAGGAGTAGATCTGGTGAAAGCGGCCGCGTTTCTAGGCGCCGGCATCTCAATGGGACTGGGTGCCATCGGCCCGGGCGTGGGGGAAGGCATGACGGCCGCCAAGGCCTGTGAAGCCATCGGTAAGAACCCCAAGGAAGCCGGGCTGCTGACGCGGACCATGCTGGTAGGGCAGGCCGTGGCTGAGTCGACCGGCATCTATTCTCTGGTCATCGCCCTGCTGCTGCTGTTTGTGGTGTAACGTCCCAGTGGCCTTCAGCCGCTTGTCCGGTACCTGACGAGCGGCGTCCGGGGCAGTACCAAGCAAAGGTTTCGGCCTATGGAAATCATCCAGACCACCGCATTGATCACCATCAACGACACGCTGTGGTTCCAGCTGCTATCGTTTCTGTTTTTCCTGTTCGTCATCAACCGTGTCATGTTTCGCCCGATGCTGCGCACCATCGCCGAACGCGAGCATCACCTTGATGACATGAAACACGACATCCAGCGCACGACGGCGGAAATGGATCGCCTGCTGGCAGAGACGGCGGCCGAGGAAGACCGGGTTCGGAACGCTTCGCGCCGGGAACGGGACGCCCTGCTCAATGCCGGGCGCCTGGCGGCTGGAAAGGTGCTGGAAGATGCAAAAACCGAGATCGGCAGGATTAAAAAGGAAACCGAAAAGCGCCTCGCTCAGGACCTGGCCGATACCCGAGAAAAGATCGCTACCGAATCTGCGGCCCTGGCAACGGCCATCATGGAAGCCGTACTGGAACGGAAATTGAAATGAGGATGCCAGATCCTGTCAAAACCGCTATCCGCACAGCCCTCCTGTCGGCTTTCGTATTGCTGGCCGGCCTGGCCGGTCCGTGTCTGGCTGCCGGAGCGAGCGCCCCCTGGCGCGGCACCTACGACACCGTGATGATGTGGATCAATTTCGTGATCCTGGTGGCCGTGCTGGTCAAAGTGCTGAGAAAGCCGCTGGGGGAATTCCTCGACAACCAGCGCGTCGCCCTCACCAAGGAAATCGACCAGCTCACCAAGCAAAAAGAGCAGGCGGAAGCGGACATCTCCGCCTTCCGTGAAAAAATGGACGCCCGCAAAGAGCGCTTTGACGCTATTCACCAAAACATCGTCGACAGCGGAGAAAAAGAACGCCAGGAATTAATCGCAGACGCCCATCAGCAGGCGGGTATCCTGATTGAAAGTGCGCACCAGCGCATCGCCAACCAGCTTCGAAAAGCCGACAAGGCGCTGCGCGCTGAACTGATCGATGCCGCTATGGCCACCGCCACCGCCCAGTTGCCCAGCCGGATCACTTCGGAAAACACCCGGAACTGGATCGATAGATTCATCCACGACATCGACGCCTCCGCCCTGTAACGCAACGTCTCAAATCCGCTTGACCAGCGCGGTGGACATTTCCCACCCAGCCCACCAATAACCCACCCGAAGGGGCTGTTATTTCTCCCACTGGCCTCTTTTTGATTATCGCGCAGAGACGCCGAGACGCTGAGAAAATCCTCTTTCGCCTGTTAGAGTAATTGCCAGAATAATGTTCCGTTTCATCCCGAAGATCCTCTCGGGGTCGGGATCGATATCGGGATCGAAATCGATGTTTTCCAAGGCCGATAGCGATACCGATCCCGATAGCGATTTCGAAGAGCGGCGCGTTTTGCGGCAATATAGGGTTACTGGAGCTTCATAGAGAAGCGGATATGTCAATAGCTCTAAGCGGTGGTTTGCCATGAAACGGTGGCGCAGGCATTCTCTTTTTCGGCCTCGCCTTCTTCAAGCGATCGCGGAAAGCACTCAGCCGGCACAGCATGATCGGACCCGGCGCAAGGTGATGGCGGCAGGAACGGCGGCGACCGTCGAATAAAGGCGGTCAAATCCTTGATCCCGGCGCCGGCGGATGTGCTTAGGCGGCATTTGGTGGCGGGGTCGAAAAAGAGAATGCCTGCGGCGCCAACAGCTGATGAAAATATTGATTTCTCTGCGCCTCGGCGCCTCTGCGCGAAAACGGTTTGTTTTTTCGCGTTCATTGCCGGTGATCGACAATCGGCCTGATAGGCGTCGGGCCTGGACATTCTGCCCCGCGTCTCAAGGGCCTTTTACGGCAGGTTCGAAAAAAACGACCAAACCAAGGCCGCCGCATCGAAGTCTTTCATAGGATGGGTGCCGGCCAGTTCTGCGGTGAAATAGGGCCCCGGCCAGATATGCTCCCAGTCTTGAAGGGTCACCTGGACAACGGGTTTGCCGCTGCGGCAGTCGCCCCACCGGGTTTCCACCAATGCCCCCTCCCGCATCGAGGTACTCGTCTCACGATCACTGCACCCGTTGGCCCGGCGCCAGAAGGCGGCGCTGTCGGCCACCGAACGGTAGACGCGGGCGCCGTCGCCCCGGTCGCTGGCGCCGCCGTCGTAAGGGACGTCAGTGTCTGCCGTGCCGTGGATCATGACCATGGCCACCGGTACCGCCGGCGGAGGCAACTGCCAGGGGGCAGGGTCATCGCCGACCCGGCTGCCGATGGACGCCGCCAGAGCGGCTGCACCGTCCAGCAAGACACCGCGCTCGGCGGCAAAGCGATGGACAAACATGCCGCCGTTTGAAAACCCCACCATAAAAACCCGGCTCACGGCAAACCGCTCCCGGATATCGGCAATGGCGCGGGCTACGAACCCCACATCGTCGATGCCCTCCTGGGCGGCCTTGCCGCAGCAGTGCCCTGCGTTCCAGTGCTGGAGATAACCGAAGAGCCCGATGCCTTCAGGATAAATGACGAAAAACCCCTCCCGGTCGGCCAGTTCACTGAACCTCGTAAAACGCGCCATGCCATCGGCGGTGTCAAACGCGCCATGAACAACGATGAGCAGGGGTGCGGGCCGTCCTTCAGTGAAGCCGCTCGGAATGTACAGGTTGTAGAACCGGTCGAAGGCACCGGTGCGAAAATCAGCGGCAACCCGGTAGGTGTGTGAAGCCGTGACCGGCCCGCTCTTAAGGTAGGGTGTGCAAGCGGCCACTGCTGCGCTCGCCAAAGCAACCACCACCGCCTGCAGGGTCAAACGACCGGTGCCGCGCAACAACCACCAAGGAAAGTTTCCCATGACAATGTCCTGTAAAGCTACCAGCGGTGTTCTTGGAACTGTTGAAAGATCATCGTTTCCGCGTCACAAACCAACATACCATCGGGGCTGTTGCCAACCATGCATGAAGTTCTCTGCGCCTCAGCGTCTCTGCGCGGGATATCTTTGCTGGTTCCAATCAATTTTAGCCATTGTCATATATATGTTCCGTTTGCACAACAACGCCGTGTGAACATCGAAATCGAAATCGCTATCGGCCTTGGAACACATCGATTTCGATCCCGGTAGCGATCCCGACCCCGAAAGGATCTCAGGGATGAAACGGAACATCATTCTACAAGTACGCTACCCGTTAACGGGCACAAAAAGTGCCCTCAGGCGCTATCGGACATCAGGCGCATCACCGCCGCGCGATCCACTTTGCCCGCATCGGTCATGGGAATCCGCTCGATAGTGTATACCCGCCGCGGGATTTCCTGAGGCTCCAGAAGGCCTGCCAGATGCGCGAGAATCGACGCCCGGCCCAGGGACGTCTCCACCATGGCGGCGATATCGGTCTCCCGGCCGCTGTCGGTGGGCAGCGACAATACGCAGGCATTAGCCACCCCGGGAGCGGCCATCAGCGCTTCGTGGACGGCGTGAAGATCCACCCGCTTGCCGCCTACCTTGACCACGCCGTCGGTACGGCCGCCAAGAATGAAGCCGCCGTGACCGCTTGGCGTCACCCGATCGGCGGTCTGAAAATACCCGTTGGCGTCGACAGGCAGTGTCGCCGACAAAAACGCGCTGCGGACGCTGAGGCGATCGTCGTCAATCCGCCAGTCGATCACCGGAAACGGGGTGTAGGCGGTTTCCCCAACCGCTCGGCACCGCGTGGCGATGCCGCCGGTCTCCGTCGACCCGTAAACTTCCACAACCGGCGCGCTGGTCCGCTGGGTGAAGGCCGCGCCGTCTTCGGGCGCCAGGGCGCCGGCCGAGGAAAAGGCTGTCTTCAGAGTGGCTCCGAAGGCGGGACCGGCTGCCAGTGCGCGGTAATGCGCCGGCACGCTCACCAGTACCGTGGCGTCGAACCGATCCGCGGCATCTGCGATTTCCGCCGGGAAAACCGGCGTGCCCGGAACCACCGCAGCCGAGGACACCAGCGGAACGATCACGGAAAACAGCAACCCGTAGATGTGCAGCGGGGAGACCGTTGCCAGAACGACGTCCGCCGGTCCGATGCCGTGGTGACGCGACTGAAAAAGGGCCTCGCCCAGCAGGTTGAGGGGTGATTTGGGCCAGAGACGGGGTGCGCCCGTTGATCCGCCGGTAAACAGCCGCACCCAATCGGCGCCGGCGGCGATATTGATCAGCGGGCCGCCGGAAGCCGGGTCGATTGCCGCCGGCGAAATGTCCGCCACCCCCGCAGGAATGGCACCTGCATCGTCGATAATGGCTGCAGAGAACGGGAAAAGTCCATACAGGGCCGCCAGGGCGGCCGGAGATGATGCGTGGGGGAGAACCAGTTGGGTGCGTCCGTCCAGGCTTGCAAGAATCGCCGCAGCCGCCAGTGCGCGATCGGCGGTGCACAGGCAAACCTGCCGCACCTGCTCGCCGCAGGCATCAAGGCGCCGCTGCAGCGCGCCGGCCATCCGAAAAACCGATGTCACAGTGGCGCCGCCCCGGATAAATTCACGATCCGGGTCCGGCGGGCCGTTCGAAACGGTTTCGAGCCATTGTCTTAACAGTGTTTTAATAGTGTCCATGTCTATCGACCGCAGAAAATATCGATTTAGATCCCGATTTCGATCCCGACCCCGAAAGGGACTTTCGGATGAAACGGAGCATTATTCTGACAAGCACTATAATGCCGCCGGCGCTGTCGGTGACACGTTTACTCCGAGGCCTGTCCGGCTGTCAACACGCCCTGCCGCCCGGCCCTTCTCCAGCTTGACTTTACAGGGGGTATTCATTAGGTTGCCATCCGGCGCGGTGCCGCGCAAACGCGATAGACAAGGCGAAAAAAATGGGATGTTCTGTAACACAGCAGGCAGCGTTCGGTTTTACGGCGGCAGACGTCGCCACGGCCGTTCACCGCGGACGCCTGCTCTCCATGGAAATTGAATTCAGCCTTCGCTGCAGCTTCCAGTGCCCCTACTGCTATGTGCCCCCCGAGGAAAGCTTCGAGCGGGAACTCACCCCGGAAGAAATACGCGACACCATCACCCAGGCAAAAGAACTCGGCGCCCGGAAAATCATCGTCCTGGGTGGAGAGCCGTCCATCTACCCCCACCTGGAAGAGATGATCGGATTCATCCGGGGTCTTGACCTTGAAGTGGAGATGTTCACAAATGGTACCGGTGTCACCGCCGCGGTCGCCAGAATGCTGAAGACGCATGGCGTGCGCGTGGTCCTCAAGATGAACTCCTTTGACGAGGCCCTCCAGGATCGCCTGGCCGGTAAAAAGGGCGCCTATCGCATCATTCACGAGGCGCTGGCCCACCTCCAGGCCGCGGGCTACCCGGCGGCGGATGCATTCCTGGCCGTATCCACCGTCATCTGCCGCCAGAACATCCACGAGCTTCCCGATCTCTGGCAATGGCTGCGGGACCGGGGCATCGTTCCCTACGTGGAAATCATCACGCCCCAGGCCAATGCCATCGAAAACACCTGGCTCGATGTGCCGCCACCCGAAACCCACCAGCTTTTCAAAACCCTGGCTGAAATCGACCGGACAAAATACGGCCGCGACTGGGACCCCCAGCCACCCCTGGTGGGCAACAAGTGCCTGCGTCACCAGTTTTCCTGCCTGGTCAACGCCCACGGCGAGGTGATGCCCTGCGTGGGGGTGACCCTTTCCATGGGGAACATCCGCCAAAAGCCCCTCAAAACGATTCTTGCCGAAAGCGCGGTCCTGAAGGATCTCAAAAACTACCGCCACACCATCAAAGGCCCCTGCCGGGACTGTGAAAAGGCCGAGTCCTGCTATGGCTGCCGCGGCGCCGCCTTCCAGCTCACCGGCGATCCCCTGGCCTCGGACCCCCTGTGCTGGAAAAATTATCAGGGATAGGCCGGCGGAAACCGGTTCCTGGTCATGCTCAACATACAAGTAACGTTGCCGGGGGCTCTTTGCCCCATTGGTTGATTAATCACCACGAAGTTCACGAAGGCCACAAAGAAAAGAAAAAACCGTTTTCGCGCAGAGACGCGGAGGCGCAGAGAACTTCGGAAAAAGATGAACGTCCAACATCGATGGTCCCGTAAAAAGACCGAATCTCTCGCAAAGCCGCAGAGATCGCAAAGCTAAAAAATTGATACTAAAAATGCTTTTCTTGGCGCACTTGGCGCCTTTGCGAGAAAATTGCTTTTTTTGGTTATGCACCTTTCTCCAGTTTAGATTTCGGCTGTTTCGTAGGGGAGGGGTTTATCGCCTCCCGCCATCGGCACAGAAGACCCCCACCGTTCGTGTTTACCGATCACGGGCGGGGATCAGCCTTCGCCAAGGCTTCCACCGTCGCTGCGCTATGGCGGACAAGACGGCGGACACGTAAACCCCGCACCCTACACGATTCATTGGTCTCCGGTATCCTTTTTGACTGCCGCGATCGGCGCTTCGTTACAACGACAAATATCATATATGCAATCTACGCCCGACAATTCACTGGAGAATAGTGCATAACCAGGTTGCTTTTTTACGGATCCATCATCTTTTCTGACATCGGCTGCTGTCACCGAATGTGAAATCGTTTTCGCGCCGCAGGCGTTTCCGCCCCGGTTTTCTTGGCGTTCTCAGCGCCTTGGCGAGAGAATCGCGATCTTGTTTCTCCATTCTCCATTCATCATTCGACGTTGGGTGTTCGATGTTCAACATTCGTTTTTCTCTGCGCCTCAGCGCCTCTGCGCGAGCCCATTAGGGTTTTCTTCGTACACGGTGTCTTAACACCCTTTCCAGAACCTGTAGCATAGTAAGCCCGGGCCCCAAAATACAGGTTCTGGCGATTTGTCAAAGAACGATTATTAACGTCAGTTTATGCTTTTCTATAAGTTAATCCGTAAGGGAATTATCTCAGAATTTTCGATGCCTTTGGGCATGACTTACGCCCATAATTACTGTTGTCTTTCCACGGATTAACTTCGTGGTTCACAGTCAGTGTCGCGGATACGGTTTTCCAGCAGCCGGGATAGCGGCAGCACCGGCAGCTGTTTGCGCGCCAGCCCCGCCAGAACCGATTCGATTTGCTTCTCCCACACGGGCAGCAGTGCCGCATCCGGCGGCGTGGTATCGTGGAGCACGATGATGTCGCCGGGGCGAACGCGGCCGAGAATGCGCCGTGAAATACGGGTCACCCGCCGGTTGCCGCGGTCCAGGGCGCGGCAGCTGTATGTCACGGCGAACATTCCGCGCCGTCTGAGCACCGGGCCGAGATGCGGCCCCACGATGCCCACCGGCGGTCGGAAAGCGGTGCTGTCAACCCCCAACCCCGTCAGCACCGCTTGGGTCCGGTCGATCTCCAGTTCCAGGGCCTTTCGCCCCCGCAGCATGAGCAGCATATCGTGACTGTAGGAATGGTTGCCCACGTCGTGGCCGCTGCGGCAAATCGCGTCCATGAGGGCTGGGTAGTCTTTTGCCCTCTTACCGGTCACGAAAAAGGTAGCGTGAACCCCGTAACGATTCAAAATGTTCAGCAGCAGGGGCGTGGTGCCCGGATCGGGCCCATCGTCGAAGGTGAGGGCCACGCCGCCGGCAGATGACGTCCCCCGGGTCACGACAGGAAGAAAGAAATTCAGCGCGGGAAAAAAAGGGGCCGCGCAGCAGGCCAGCACAAAAAGCGTCAGTGGAACGGCGGCCAGACCGGGGTCCGCGGCGCCCAGTACGGCGGCAAGCGCGATGGCAGCCCCGCCGGCACGCTCCCCGATGCTCAGGCACGGGGGCCGGTACCGGCCACCCATCACCCGCGCCCCCCGGTTACGCCGGGTTTATGAAAGATCAGCCACATGAGATCTCCGGCCGCCCCTGACGGCTCGCAGCGATCATGGGAGAACCCTGACCGGCAGATCCGTTCCACCAGGGCTTCAGGATGACGATAGGCTGGCCGGATGCCGGCCAGCGTCAACCGGGCGGTTTCAAAATGGTAGGTCCAGGTCTTTTGCCGGGCGGGGGGTATGGTTGCCCGCATGAGCAGTCGGCCGCCGGGCGCCATGGCGGCAATAAGCCCTGCCGCGGTCTGCTCCAGCGCGTCATCTGAAAGGTAGTGCACCATGTCCATCATGACGGCCAGATCGGCCGCTGCAGGCATCGGCGGCAGGTCAGGGGCGGCGCCCACAATGACCGCGCCCCGACCGTCCAATGCCCGGTTGGCCACCGTGACCCGCCCCGGGTCCGGTTCGATGCCGCTCAGCGTTGCATCCGGATACGTCTCTGCCATCCAGCAGGCGGGCACTCCGAACCCGGTGCCGATGTCGATCACCGAATGGACGGCCTCCGCCGCCGGCAGCAGGCCGGGCAGTTCGGTGAACATGGGATCCAGCCGCATCTTAAAGCGCGCGAACATCCGCGGATAGGCTTCGATGCGCGCGTAGCGGGCCATGACCCGCGCTCTCAGGCTGCCGCCGGCAGGGCGCAGCGGACGGCCGAAATACGATTTGAGCAGGGGGGGCAAAATGAGAAACGCCCCGGCAAGCGCGTAACCGATCCCCAATATGGACGTGAGCCCGGCGCTTCGCAGGATGCCGTGCTCGGCCGTGCACAACACCCCGAACCCGATGAGGGTGGAAAAGGCCGCCAGGAGCACCGCCACCCTGACCAATTTGAAATACGGATGGTCGATGTCCCGGTAGCGCTGGTAGGCGCACACGAGAAACAGTGCGTAATCGACCCCCATACCCACCACGATGATGGCCAGCATCAGGGCCGGGATATCCAGCGCGTGCCCCATAAGGTTCAGGGTGCCCAGTGTGCAGACCATGGCAAACACCACGGGTAAAAGGGCAATGAGGGTGAGCCGCAGATCCAGGAAAAAAATGATCAGGAGCACGACCACGCTGGCGCCCACCATGACCGCCATCCTTAAAAAAGTGGAAAACAGAAGATCGCCGAAGTGAGCGGAAAACGCCACCGGAGAAAACACCCGGCCGAACGGCGCAAGGCGGGTGGACAGCGGCGGGCCGCTTTCAGTGTCCGAAGAAAACGCCGAGAACTGGTGCCATCGGCCGTCATCGGCGCCCTTGTTGATGCCCACCAGCCGGTAAAGGTCGGCCGGCACCGGCACCGCGCCCGCCGGCACCGCGCCCGCCAGTGTGGATAGAAACGGTGAAAAGGCGTCGGCGGCAAATCCCGCCAAGTCAGCCTCGCGCGCAAGGTCCGCGGCCAGCGCGCCGACCCGCTCCGCGGACCAGAATGCCGTCCACGCCGCGCTGTTGGCCGCCGCCATGCGGGTTCCGGGAAACACCATGGCCGGGACGAAGCCGGCGATGGCCTCCCCCGTGCCGGCGCGGTTTTGAATACTTTCCAGCAGCGCGTCACCGGCGTCCTGAAGCGCGGTCACGGTATCCGCACTCATCATGAGAAACGTGCGGTTGAAGGTATCGCCCCACACTTCCATGAGCTGCTTTTCAGCCGCCCGGGTGGCTGGGCTGACCGTGTTCATGGCGGCCAGATCGACATTGAACCGGGGCCAGGCGAAAAACAGCATTACCAGGGCGGCGACGGCGGCGGCGACAGCGCCCGGTTTTCCGGCCCGCATGAGGGCGTCGGCCAGGCGCTGCAGCGGCAGGGGCCGGGGGGCGGCAGCCGGCAGTGCCGGCATCATGCGGGGAAATACCGTGTGGATGGTAATAAACGAGAAAAAGATGCCCAGAGCGGAGAACTGCCCCAACTCGCTGAGCACCGGAAACCCGCTGAAGGCCAGCGCGGAAAAAGCCCCCACCGTTGTCAGCACGGCCAGAAGACCCACCGCCCACACTTCCCGGGAGGCATCCCGACCCAGCGTACGCTCCGGGCGATCGGCGAAAAGCAGATAGGCGATGCCGTGATCCACGGTGATGGAGATGATGGCCCCCCCGAAACCGAGCACCATGATCGCGATCGAATCGTGAAACAGGGAATAGACAAAAAAGGCGATGAGGGTCCCCCACAGTGCCGGCAGCAGGGCCATGAGTCCGATATAGGGCCGCGGAAAACTGATGAGCAGCAGCACGGCGATGCCTATGGTCGCCAGCACGATGGCCATCTGAACGTCTTTGCGGATGATGGTCTCGTTATCGAGCGCCGCCCGGTACGCACCCATGGGGGTAACGGTGAGCGTTATCCCAGGACGCCCGAAGCGCTCCGGCACGCCGGCTTCAATGGTTGCCATCGCGGCCGCCAGGCGGCGCGCAAAGCCGGTGTCGGTTCCGGGCCTCAGAGGGCGCGCCACCACCATCACATGATCCCCGTCCGGTGAGAAAAGACGCCCCCGGTGAAACCGGATCCGGTCCGAGGGGGCCAGATAGCGCAGACGGGCCAGCACCGGTTCCCGGAGCCCCAGGGGATCGGCTTCAAAAAAAGCCGTCTGCCCGATGCCGTCCATCCCAGCCAGCTGCGCCTTCATGGCGGCCACCTTCTCCCGGATGCGCTCTGAAGATAGCCGGGGCGCCACCTGCTCGACCAGCTCGCTTTCCGAAAAGAGTACCGGCAGGTGGTGAAGCACGTGGGTCACCAGTGACATCCCCGCTTCCTGAAAGCCGGCCATGCCCACCTCGGAAAAAAGGCCGCTGTCGGTCAGGGCCGCTTCGACCCAGTCGGCGCAGGCGGCCAGGGTGTCGGCGTCGGGCGGCGTCATGCCGATGTCAACGGTGAGCTGGTCCTGGATGGGGTGGGCCCGGAATATGGCCACCGCGTCGGCAATGACCGGATCGTCTCCGGGCAGCGCGCTCATGACGTCCGTGTCGATGGTCAGCCGCATCCATCCCGCCGCAAACAGCGCCACGGTAAACAGGGTAAAAAGGATTATTGACGTCAAGGAACGGATGGTTTTTTTCATAATTATTTATACGGTCATACAGAATGCACCAGTTGGTCTGTTCACAACGGCATTACCCTGAATCACGCAACGACGCAAAGGCGCAACGAAAATCATGAATTATCAAGGCTTCGCCGGGTAAAACCAAATGCCTCTTGTCGCTGTCGGAGTCAATCGCGGTTTTCGTTGCGTCGTTGCGGCGTTGCGCGAGACGTGTTTTTACGGCACAGCCGAGTATCTCCGACCTGCTCCTGTGGGCCAGGTTTTTAAGCAGGATAAAAATACCCCGGTGGCCGGTCATCGAAGCAGCCATGCCAGCGCGAGCGCGCCGACAACGGCATGGCCGAAAAGAACCGCCCACCGGTTCCGGTGGTACCACTCGTTGATTTTCTGGATACGCTTGAGACCGCCAAAGGCGCGCCGACATCGGTCGAGCCATTTCAGGCGGCGATTGTCCGTCGGGGCGTCGCTCTGAAAGGCAAAGGCCGGATATACCGCGTAGCAGTGCGACGCCAAGCGCTGCAACATAGCATCATAGGGCGCGTGCCGCCACGGCATTTCGGCGATTTGCCGGGCCAGCGGTCGGTTGACGACGTAGGCATGTGACAGGCTTCGGTAGCGCACGCTCAGGGTCGCCGGATTTTCCGTGCGCCGGGAGCCGGTCACCAGTGCGCCGAAAAGAAGGAGATCCCACTGAGGACAGGACTTAAGGTAGTCAAGGCACTGGCTGAGCCGGTGAGGACTGTAGCGCTCGATTACCACGTCGTCTTCGAACACGGCAATGCGCGCTGCGCCGGCGTCAAGCCCACTTCGGATGCAGGCCTGGTGGGATTCGAAAATCCCCTGCTCAGGGTCAACCGGATGACGCCGGGCCACGTAAAACAAGACCCGGTCCAAAAGGCCCAGTTCACGAAAGGCCGCCTCGGCTGATCGCCGTCGATCGGGCCGTTCGTGGAGGGTGATGCAGTAGATCCGGTCGAAAAATTCCCAACCTGTCATAATCGCTTCCCGAGCAAATTGTTTTACGCTTATGCAGAAAGCGCCAGTTGGTCTTTCCCCACAGTGATATTGAACCACGGAGTCACAGAGGACACGGAGATTTTATAGTCAAAATCAATACCATTTGCGTTTCTCCGTGCCCTCCGTGACTCCGTGGTGATCACAATGTCATCGGGAACACCGGTCGTTCACGCTAAACTGGAGCTTCATAGATACGCGGAAATTGTTTTTAGGGTATTCTTCGTGCACTTCGCCTCCTTCGTGGTTCCGAACGCAGATCTGTTTTAGCGACCATGCCTCATGTCGTAAGAGCACTGCCGGTTGACGGTGAGACGGGGGGATGCTTAAATCGGCCCATCATGATGCACCGTCTTATTCAAAAAATCGCCGCCCGCCCCAGTGTCCGTGAGGCCATCGCCGATGGGGCCGATTTGAGCGCTTTCAAAGCGCGCCCTTCCCTGCGCATCCTGCTGGGCGTGTTTCTGATCGCATTCAGCTACGTCATCGGCTGGCCCCTGGTGGGGGGCCTCGGGACCCTGGCCGTCGTCTTAAAGCAGCCGCTCATCGCCGTCATCGGCGGTCCCCTGGCCTACGGGCTCTCACACCTGGTGTTTTTGCTGGGGATGTTTCTCGCCGGTGCCAAGTACTCCCGCATCTTCCTGCGCTGGGCCACCCGCGTGGCGGTGGAAGGCCTCATCACGCGCTTTCCTCCGCCGGCAGCGCCCCCGCAGAATGTGGCCGCCGATGCTCCGTCGCCGCCGCCACCCCCGCAATCTTGATGGCTATGAAAAAAGTCTCAAATCACCACAGAGGACGCAGAGACCACAGAGATAACCCATTAATTATTATACATATTCTCTGCGTCCCTCTGCGCTCTCTGCGGTTCAAAATTACTTTTTTCGGTTTCATCAATCTTCTCAGCCGCCGGCAGTGGCGTCAAACAGCGTAAAAAGATGATCATCGATCATGTCGTGCCACACGGTCCATGACGCGGCAGCGTCCACCAGAAGCCGGCTCTCGCCATCGCCGATCGCCGTGATCTGAACTCGGGTCATGGCCTGGGCAAGGGTCATCCCCAGGGCTTTGGCAGCCGCCTCTTTTGCCGTCCATACCCGCACGGCCGCCGGCGCCGGCCCCATGGACGCGGCCGCCACCAGCGCCTGCTCGGCGGCGGACATGTATATTCTTTGCGTCTTGAGGGCTCTGGGCGTCGCCGGCTCCACATCCACGCCGATGGCCGTCGGGCCGGCCACGGCCACGGCAAAACGGCCGTCATGAGCCACCGAACAGAAGGCCGCCGGCGGGCAGACCGGCCTCGGGTCATCGGCCGATACGGTGATGATGGTATCGGCCGGTGCGTTGTGCCAGTGAGCGGAAAACGACCGGGCCAGCCGCTTGCAGGCGATCCGGGCCGCCAGAAAGCTGCGCTGCCGGCGCGCCCCCATGACAGCAAAGCGCTCGGCCTCCGCCGGCGCCAGGGCGCTTCGGGCAATGGTGGTGACGGCGGCCAACTCAACGATGCGAACCGCTGCCGTGCGCGCGGTCAGGTGCTCGGGGCCGGGCGCTCCGCACCCCGCCCGAATCCAGGCCGGCGGCAGCCACCGGCCGCCGCTCACATCGCGCATCTCCACACCGATCGCCGCCTCGCAGGGGCTGCCGTCCTCGTTGCAGATCCAGATATCAAAAAGTAGATGATCGCCGGTCATTGAAACGGGAAACACCCGGCCCAGATAACGCCCGCCGGCCGACGTGGGCGAAAACACGCACCGCCGGGCGATCGCCACGGGAAATGCGACCACACCGGCAAACCGCTGCCCCCACACACAGGCCGCGTGAAACGCCGCGTCCAGAGGAAAGGGGGAGCCGAGGGGACGCTCGCCGGCGGCCGCCAGATCCGGGGCCGCCAGTGGCGCCACGGCGCCGTCCGCCGACAGCAGCAGGGGGCCGTCGATATTGCGATAGGCCTGCCCGAAGGGCACCAGCTCTCGATACACGGCCGCCGCATCCACGGTGAAGCATACGCCTTCCAGGGCGCCCATCACATCCGCCGGTGGCGGTATCGGCGGATCGTCCTCCCGGTCAAAGGACACCTGGCCGTGGGTCTTTGTCCGGGTGATCCCGGAGGTGCCGGCCGTGACCCGGGTGCTCAGCGCGGCGGTCACCCGTCCGGCAGGATCCTGACTCAGATCGACAACGGCGTCGACGGCTGCCGCATCCGCCGCAATGGTGAGGAAGCGCTCGAATCGGGCGCCGCGCATCCGGGTCACCACCGCCGCCGGCAGGTGGCTGTGGACCGTAGCGGCCAGGACCTGCAGGGTATCCACCGCCGGAAGCACCGCTTGCCCTGCAAACCGATGGTCCTGGTGGTGAGGGCCGATGGCCAGCGTTACTGAAAGCCGTTTCACCGCGGGAAGGTGTCCCATAGATAGGCCGTCTTCTCGTCGATTTCCACCGGCACGCCGTTGCCGTTGATCGCGCAGTGGCGGGTAAATCCCTTGCAGACGATCTCTCCGGTGGGCTCATGGGTGATGGTGTAATCGAAGGTCAGGCGCACGCGTTCCATATGGGCCAGGCGGGTATGGATCAGCATGATGTCATCGTAGTGCAGCGGTCTGAAGTAATCGATACCGATCTTGACGATGGGATAGCTGGTGCCGCTGTCCTCGATTTCCTTGTAGGAATAAGCCACATCCCGCATCAGGGCGGCCCGGCCCACCTCGAAGTAGCGCAGGTAGTTGGCGTGGTAGACGACGCCGGCGCGGTCGGTATCGGCATACAGGGTCCGTAGCGCGCAAAAATGCCAGATGAGACCGGTGGTGGCATCGGCAACGAAGCGCTCGTCAGGGGTGTACGGGGCCGGTTTGAATGGCTTTGGCTTCATGTCACACTCCCCTGAAAACGAGGCAGCAGTTTGTGCCGCCGAATCCGAATGCATTGGTTAAAAAAAACTCATAGCTGCCGGCCCGGGCCCGATTGGGGACCACATCCACATCACCCAGCGCCGGGTCCGGAATATGATTCACCGTCGGAAGCAGCATGCCCCGCTGCATGGCCTCGATACCCAGGGCCGCCTCGATGGCCGCCGCCGCCCCCAACGTATGGCCGATCTGCGATTTGTTGGCAGACACGGGCACATTCGGTAGCCGCGCGCCGAAGACCTCCCGCAGGCTCTCGATCTCCGTGGCATCCCCTTTCTGGGTCGATGTGCCGTGGGCGTTGACCGTGCCGATGTCGGCAGCGCTGAGCCCGGCATCATCGATGGCCTGCCGGATCGCCCGCACGATGGTGGCGCGGTTGGGCAGTGTGAAGTGAACCGCGTCGGAAGTCCAGCCCACCCCCATGACCTCGGCCCGGGCGGTGAGGCCGAACACCGGCAGCATCTCTTCGGCGGCCAGCACCAGCACGCCGGCTCCTTCGCTGAGAACGATGCCCCGGCGATCGAGGCTGAAGGGACGGCAAGCCTGGGAAGGATCGTTCCATGCCCGGTCTTCGGGGCCCACCTTGATGGTGGCCCACATGTTGGCAAATCCCTGGATGATCTCCGGCACAAGACAGGTTTCGGCGCCGCCGGCCAGCACAAAATCGCAATCGCCGTCACGGATCATGCGCGCACCGATGGCGATGGCGTGATTGCCCGAAGCGCACGCCCCCTGAGGGGAAAAAATCGGTCCGGTAAATCCCAGCTTCATCCCGGCCTTTCCGGCAGGCAAGTTGGCGCACAGGTTGGGCAGCAGGTACGGGCTCACCTTGAGGGGCCCCAGCCGGGTATAGTTGTCCATGGCGATGCGGTAGGCGTCGGTGCCGTTGAGCGCCGATCCCATGAGGCAGGCGGTACGGGGACCGGTGTCCGCATCCATGACCAGGCCGGCGTTGACCAGGGCGCCTTCGCAGGCCATCACGGTCAGAGGAACGACATTGGCATTCCAGTTGTAGGCATCGCGCCCCCCCAGGATCTTCATCGCCAGGGGATCCCAGTCCGGCAACTCGCCGACCACGTTGCTCCGGGAAGTCACCTCACACCGGGTCACCCGCCGGAAAGCGGCTTTGCCTGCCGCGGCCGCCGCCCAGGTGGCCTCCAGGCTCAGCCCCAAAGGGGTCACCGTCTCATAGCCAATGACAAACACGCGTCTGTTGAGGGGCGCTTTCATTGAGTGTTATCTATCCACTGTTATTGATATTCTTTCATTTCTGCTTTTTTTCTCTGCGCCCCTGCGTCTCTGCGCGAGTAATTGTTTTTCTTCGTGCACTTCGTGTGCTTCGTGGTTCTCATTCAGTGCTACGGGCACGTCAGCTTGATGATTGTGCGTAACCAGGCAATCCAATTCAGAATCGCTGAAACCAAAACCCGTTCTCGCGCAGAGCCGCAGGGGCGCAGAGAACTGCAAGTAGTTTGAAACCCAGAAAATCGAACATCTTTTCCAGCATCGGCTGCTGTCATCCAATGTGAAACCGAATTCGCGCCGCAGGCGTTTCGCCCTGATTTTCTTGGCGTTCTTGGCGTCTTGGCGAGAGGATCTCTATTTGGTTTTTCCATTCATCATTCGATGTTGGATGTTCGATGTTCGTTTTGCTCTGCGTCTCAGCGTCTCCGCGCGAGTAATTGTTTTGTCGCATCTCAGTTTCAGTAGTTCTCTGCGTCTGAGCGTCTCCGTGCGAGTAATTGTTTTTCTTCGTGCCCTTCGTGTTCTTCGTGGTTGATCCCCCGACGCAATCGCTACGCCAGATTCCGCAACACGATACACGCATTGCAGCCGCCGAACCCAAAGGCGTTTTTCAGCACATACTCCTGAGCGACACTGCGCCGCTCACCCGTTGCGGTGCCCAAGGGGATGCCCGGATCCGGAGAATAATTGATGGTCGGAGGCAGTTGGCCGCCGGCCATGCCTTTCAGGGCAAAGACCGTTTCGATGGCGCTGGAGGCCCCCATGGCGTGACCCATGAGCGACTTGTTGGCGGTCACGGGCGGGATTTTTCCACCGAACAGGGCATCCATGGCGTCAAATTCCACCTGATCTCCGATCCGGGTGGCGGCGGCATGGGCATTGACCGCATCCACCGCCTCCGGGGCGATGCCCGCATCGGCGACGGCCTCGGCCATGCAGCGCTGCACCGTTTCCCGCCGGGGCGCCACCACATGATAGGCATCCGATGTCATGGACCATCCGGCCACTGCGGCCAGCGGGCGCAGACCGTGGGCGGCAGCAAACTGCCGAGTCGCAAGGATCAGGCAGGCGGCGCCCTCGGAAACCACGAACCCGCGCCGGTTCAGTGAAAAGGGGCGGCTGGCCGCCGACGGCGGCCCGTCCGGCTCCCCGTCCCTGGGTTCATAGGCCCCGTTCATGGTGGCGAAACCGGCGACGATGGGCGCCGTCAGTGGAAAGTCCACCGCCCCGCAGATGGCCACGTCCGCCCGGCCCTGGGCCATCAGCATGGCAGCGATGATCATCGATGCCGCACCGGTGGCGCAGGCAGACACCGGTGTGGTGATGGGCCCGGTGGCGCCGGTGTGGATGGACACTTTGCCGGTGACCATGTTGATACAGGCGTTGGGGTTGGCAAACGGGTGCGGCAGTTTTCCGGCCCCCATGAGCTGCCGGTCGGCGGCAAGAACGGCATCGAGCCCGCCGATGGCCGATCCGTAGGTCACCGCCGTGCGCCCGGCGATATCGGGGGTAATGGTGATCCCGCTGGCGGCGAGCGCCCGGTCCACGCTGAGCAGGGCGTATTTGAACAAGGGAGAGGTCCACTTGGCCTGCTCACGGGGTTTCAGAAACGGCAGGGGCAGGTGATCGATGCCGTCCACTTCTCCGGCGATCCGGACAGGAAACCCTTCGGGCAGCGGGAACCGCGTCAAAGGGCCGACCCCGCTCACACCGTCCAGGGCGCTTTCCCACTGCCGGTCCAGATCGATCCCCAGCGGAGAGATCGCATCCATGCCGATAATGACCGCTGATTTGGGATTCATGGTGCCCATTGACATGCCTGCCCGTTTTTACCCTATTGCTTGGTGTTACACGGTTCTCCAATTGCGCCGTTCAGCGATACGAACACCCAGCCAAAGCCCCGGCGATTAAATACACTGCGTTCCAGCGCGGTGACGGCCGCAACTGGAAAAACATCTCGCGCAGAGACGCTGAGACGCAGAGAAAATCGCACCCGCAATTCCTTTTCCTGTAGTACTCTGCGCCTCGGCGCCTCTGCGCGAAAACCGGTTTTGTGTTGCGGCGATACTGCGCGTGGCCGCCTGCCGCGGAAATCCTACCAGGGGATGAACTGGTAGAGCTTGGCGAACATCTCGTAAATCTCGATCCAGTTCTGCAAATCGCGGGTCGAGCGCATGTGCGCCCGCTTGTTGACCATGACCCAGCTCATGTGCGCGGCGCCGTCCTTGCACGTGGTGCAATCGCGGGTTTCAGACGTGCAGCACCGGTGCATGGTTTTCAGATCAGACGCCCAGCGGATAAAATTGGTCAGCCGTTTGGGCTGGGGATCTCGAGCGTCCAGAGGCGCGGTCACCGACGGACACTCGGCCCAGCCGAACGGACGGCCCAGCATCTGTCCGGTGGTGATGATCTCGTGGTAGTATTTTGAAGAGATCATCGTATCCGGATAGGCATCGAGCATGGCGTCCATTTCGCCGCGGACGGCGGCCAGTTCCGCGGCGTTCCAGTGAAACCCGTCGACCCCTTCGTCGTTGGAGAGCAGCTGCACGTGGACCTTGAGTCCGACGTCCCGGATTTTTTTGATGATCCGCTCGGTTTTCCCCAGTTGTTTGGGGGTAATGGTGTACAGGTAATAGGCATGTGAATCGCCGGCGTAGTGCTTGCTGGAGATGGAGAAGGCGTCTTTTCCGCGAAGTGTCTTTTCGTCCGTCTCGTCTCCCCACAGGGAGATGCCCACCATCAGATCGGGGAACCGGTCCCGGGGAACCTTGATCAGACCGTTGGTGGCGCAAAAGGTGGGCAGCCTTTGGTAGAAGGCCTCCACGCGATCCAGGCACAAAGTGGGCTCGCCGCCGATGAGGATGGCCAGGTTGACCCCGCGCGCCCTCTCGGCGTCCACAAAGGCTTCCCACCGGGCAGTGTCCATCTCTTCCTCGCCCACCCGGTGCTCATTGGAGGAAAAGAAAAAACAACCCTTGCAGCGCAAATTGCACCGGTTGGTCACATCATATATGGAGCTGCGGATGTTCAGCTTGGAGATTGTTTTGTAGCGGGTGTACCAATGGTCATCGAGCAGTGAACTGACGGTCTTCATCCATTACTCCTTGGGCCTGTTCGGCGGGGATACGGCCCCCTCGCAAAGGTTGGCGCCTTTTTCGTAGCCGGTGACCCATACGGCCAGATAGGTGTCCACGTAGTCGAGCCACGCCCGGAACTGTCCCGGGGCCACGGCGTGCCGGAACAGCCGCGCGGTAACGATGGCGCTGCCGGCAGCGTAATGTCGGCAGTCGTCGCAGTCGGTGTCCGGAACGCAGCAGGCCGCGTCGCGGTCCCAGCTCAAATCGCTGCGATACTGCCGAAATGATCGGCCCAGCCCGATGTCCGTGGATGGATTACGGCGCGGGTATGCGCAGCTGAACAGGTCGTGGAGCCCCTTGGCGTGCGTGTGCGCGACGATATTGTAGTGAGAGAAAAGCACGGTCTCGGGGAATCGGTTGAGCAGATCCGTCATGGTCCGCCGGACAGCCGCCAGCGAAGTCGCATCGTGGCACAGAGGGCCGCGATAGCCTACGGGCGCGGAAAACATGTTGAACGTGATCCTCGCGCCGGCCGCGGCCAGCGTTTCGGTGACATCTGCGGCCTGGTCGATGTTTTCTCGGGTAAAGGTGTAAACGAACACCGCGCGCGGATCGCCGCGGTAATTGTCGACCTGCCGGCGCAGCATGTCCCGGGCGCCGCGCACCCGCCGACTGGTTTCGTCGCTGCCCCACACGGAGATGTGGAGCCGGTATCCGATATCGGTGGGAATTTTCACCAGGCCGTTGGTGGCAACGGCCCCCAGCGGAATTTCTTCGTAGCACACCCCGCAAATCTCAGGCACCAGTGACGGCTCGGCGCCCGCCAAGACCACAAAAGTAATGCCGCGCGCGGTTTCCGCGCGCATCAGCGCCCGCCAGGCCTCTGGATCGCGGTTATCGACGGCGTGCTGTTTCTCCCCCTCGTAGTAATAACACCCGTCACAGCGGATATTGCACCGCGTCGTCATGTCATAGGTGGATTCCCGGAGAAAGAAGTACTTGCGCACCCGGTTCCAACGATCACGGACCACCGGCTCGCCGATCAGCTCGGAGAACTTCCATTCCCGGCCGCACTCGGCACCTTCCGATGGCGAGGGCGGCATCGGGACGATTTGCTGTTTCTTCACATCCATGGCCATGATCGTTTACGCGGCCTGCTGCAACTTGCCGTGGAGATATTGGGCGATGAGGCTGATGGTCGTGAGCTTGGGGTAATCGTCCTCGTCGATCCTCACGCTGTATTCATCGCGCAGTACCAGGGCCACCGTGGCCAGATCCATGCTGTCGATACCCACCTCATCGACCAGGTCGATATCCGGATCAAATGTGTCTGCGGTGACGTCCTCGAGCCTGAGCTCGTCGATCATGATCTGTGCGATGCGCCGTTGAATCGATTCAATAGGGGTGTCTGATGCCATTTCAGGCCTTTCTGTGTTGATGGTTCGCCGTGCGCGCGATGTGCCCGCTGCTGCACGATTCTGACACATGTCAGGCAGGGTCGCTGTTCTCAACGACCATGGTGCCGGTGCACGCCGGCGCGTCTTGTGCCAAAATGCGAAACGAAAATGTGCCGGCGGCCTCCCGGGGACTCACGCTCACGGTGAGCCGTTCGCCGGGGACGATTTTTTGTTTGAACCGGATACGGCGGATCTCCGACACCCGGATATCCGATCCCAGTGCGCCGGCGATAACGTCCCGCACCATGGCCAACTGGGCGATGCCGGGGAGCACCGGAATCCCCGGAAAATGCCCGTCAAACCAGGCTGAGGAATCATCCGCCCAGACTTCGGCGGCCGTTTCCGCAGCGCGCCCGCCGGGTGGACCAACCACCATGTGGTGCCATTTCCGGTGGATGCTGTCCGTCATCGGATAAGATACTCCCAAAGCGGTCCCGTATACCCTTTCTCGTACATTTTTGAAAGGATTGCAGCCGTCTCTTTCCCGCCGGCGCCAATCACCCAATTGGGACGGCCTGCCGCCCGCTGTTTCACGCGTGCGATCATGGCCCCGTCGTCGAGATGGGGCGAGCGATAAAAAACTGGCGCCAGAAGGTTCTGATCGGCGGCGATCTGACCCTCCTCCAGTGCCAGTCCGTATAGCGCGGTATGAGGATAAATCCGCATGCCCGAAAACAGAAATAAGACGGATTTCCGAAGCTTGTCAATACATGAAAGCGTCTCGTCCAGTGTCTGCACGCACTCGCCGGGCCCGCCCAGCAGAAAGTAGTGCGCCACATGGAGACCGGCAGCCAGCGCCGCGCTGTGGGCCGCCTGGACATCACGGGCGCGAAACGGCTTTCGGTAGGCTTTGAGCACCGCATCTGACAGGGACTCGGTGCCGAACTCCACGTGCTTGAGCCCGGCCGCCGCAAGATGCTCGAAATACCCGGGAGCGATGTTGCCCGGAGAAAAGAAAGCGCCCCAGGGGATACTCAGGCCCTCGCGCCGGAACGCATCGGCCACGGCACGGTTGTGAGCCGTATCCATGTTGAAGACGGAATCGGTGACAAACAGGTACCGGGCCCCGGCGCGCTCCAGCGCGAGCGCCGTCCGTGCCACGGCAGAGGGGTCCTCCAGCCGCAGCCGGCGGCCCTCGATGTGCGGGTAAGTGCAGTAGATGCACCGATGGCGGCAGCCCCGCTTGGTCTGGAGGTTGAGCATGCCGCCGCGACAAAGGTAGAACTCCCGGTGATCACCCGGAGAAACGCTGTGGCGGGAAAACGCCGCCGCCCACGGTGGCGGAAATGCCGCCGTGCCGCCGGGGCGGATCACTCCGGGGATGCCTTCCACCGGCAAACCGCCGGCAAGGGCGTCCAGCAGCAGCGGCAGGCGTTCTCCTTCACCGATGATGCCGAAGTCGGCCCCGAGAGCGGCCAGAAAGTCCTCGGGAAACAGCGTGAATCCGGAGCCGCCCACGACCACGATTGCCGAGGAGGCCTGCCGTACCGCGGCCACGATCTCCCGGGTGGTGCCGAGATAGGCCGCCGGATCGGTGGCGTCGGTGTTGTCCACGTTGCGGATTGAGATGCCCACCACGTCGGGGACATAGCGCGTGACTGCGCTCTTAAGCGCCGCCAAGCCCCCCAGAACGTTCATATCGCAGATCCGGACATCATGGGAGGGGGCCACCGCGGCGGCCACGTAATCGAGTCCCACCGGATACACCGGGTACGGGATGGTGAGGGTGTTGGCCGAAATCAGCAGCACTCTCATGGGGGGGTCACCTCCAGGGCCGTCAACACCTCGCCGAACCCGATGAGAAGAACGCCTTTGCCGGGTGCCGGGTCCCGGGTGACCATGCCGGCGGCCATGGCCGCGGCTGCCGCCGTCGCCGTGGCGAACTCACCGATCACGCGGCGGATGTCCACCACGGCCCCGTCGAAACCGGAGCGCTCAAGGAACCGGGTGAGCAGCGCATCGCCCCGGGGCCGCGCGGCGCCGGGAATGCCGGCCATGAGCACGGTGTAGCGCGCGCGAATCGCCGCCGCGCCGCCCAGTGCAGTGACAAGGACTGCAATGCCCGCTGCATCCGCCGGTTCCCGTTGAAAGAACAGGAGCCGGAGCCCCGCATCACGGCCCCCAGGGCGCCGACGGAGCAGCAGCGCACCGCCGCCGTCGGCCGGGCGGGATGCCGCGGCGGCAGGCGGATCGAGCAGACCCGTAAAAACCGGGTGGTATTCATCGGCGCCCATGACGAGCAACGGGGTATCCATAGCGCCGGAGAGCACCGCCGCACTCAGCAGCGCCTGCTCGAAGGACGTGTCGCCGCCGGAGGTGGTGACATTGGCGCCGGTCGCGTTCAGGTGCTGGGCCACGTGGCCGGCCGGCGCGTTGTGCACCGAGTTGATAAAATCAGTGGGGCTGGGAAACCGCTCATCGGTATCAAAGAGCCGGGTTAAAAAATCATAGGTCTCTGACTGCCCGCCCCAGCCCGTTGCGAAATACACCTGCCCCGGCATCTCGGCCAGAGCCGCGTCACGACGTGCGGCCGCGGCCAGCGCCAGTGCCATGCGGGGCAGCCGTTTGAGCCGCCGAACGACGGTCGGCGGCAGGCCTTCTGACAATCGCGCCGCATCCAACATTCCCAGGCAGTCATCTCCCCGATCCCAGGCTGCCAGGGTGTCATCGAGCCCACCGGCGCCGGTAATACAGCTGCTGCCGGAAATCCAGAGCTGGGGCATCTCGGACAGACGGCAGCAATCGTGGCTGGCGGGGGCAGTGGGAGCGTCGCGCCGGCCCACGAGAAGGGCGGCATTGTTACCGCCGAAACCGAAGGAGTTGGACATGACGAGACCCACCTCACGCCTTTCCGGGCGGCCTTGAGGGGTAAATCCGATATCCGGATCAGGCTGGCGGCAGCCGATATTGGCCGGGATCAAGCCGTTTTCCACGCACAGCAGGGAAACCACCGCTTCAATGGCGCCGGCAGCGGCCAAAGGGTGTCCGGTGGCGCCTTTGATGGACGAAACCGTCGGCAGCACGCCGGCAAACAGCCGGCCGATGGCGGCGGCCTCTGCCCGGTCATTGTCAACGGTGCCGGTGCCGTGGAGGTTGATGTAATCCACGGCCTCGATCGATATCCCCGCATCGGTCAATGCGGCCTGCATCGCGGCCATGGCGCCGTCGCCGCCGGGGTGGGGCGTGGTGGGGTGATAGGCATCGCAGGATAGGCCGGCGCCCAGAATTTCCACCCCCGGCGGTTCGGACGCATCACTGGTGAGCAGCAGCATGGCGGCACCTTCGGCGACCGACATGCCGCGACGATTGGCGTCCATGGGCCGGGCCCCTTGAGGGTCGATGAGCTGGAGGGCATTGAACCCGTAATAGGTCATCCGGCAAAGACCGTCGGCACCGCCGGCGAGCACCCGCCGTGCCAGACCTGCCCGCAGCATGGCCGCCGCAATGGCAATGGCCACGGCCCCGGACGCGCATGCCGTTGACACGGTAATGACCGGCCCCCGGCAGTGAAACCGCCGGGCCAGGTCTTCACCCACCGTACCCACACCGTGGCAACGATAGCGGTCGCTGTCTTTATTGCCTTCTTTCAGGAGCACTTCAGTGGTGGGCATGCCGCCCGTGGTGGTCCCGACCACAACGGCGTCCGGGGGCACCCGGCAGCCTGCCATCGCCTCATCGGCCGCCACGCGCGCCAGTCGATGCGTTCGGGAAAGCGCGTCGGTGCCGCCGGCGAGTCCCTCGACCTCGCCCACAGGCAGCGGCGACCCCGCGGCCGGCTCAAAACAGGTGAGCGGCCTCAGACCGTTAGCGCCGGCTGTCAGCGCCGCCAGATGTTCGGCCAGACCGGCGCCCAGAGCGCTGACCAGGCCGGCTCCGGCGATATGAACGCGGTGCTTTACCATTGACCGGCTAATTGGCCTCAGAGGCCCGGATATGATCGGCCAGCGCCCGCAGCGAGGCAAACACCCTGGCGCCCAGTTCCTTGTTGTCGATGACCACGCCGTAGTCTTTTTCGATCATCATCACCATTTCGAGTACATCGATGGAATCGATGCCGAGCGGGCCCCCCACGAGCTGTGCGTCGGGATCCATGTCATCGGGGGAAATGTCCTGCAGGTTGAGACAATCCACAATTTTGATCTTCAGGGTGTCGAGAAGCGCGTCAGTCATAATTGGTCTCTCTGTTGATGGGCACTCAATTTGCACAGCGCCGGCGCGCTTTACAGCCCGCGGGAATTAGTGTAGGCCTCTTGCTGCCCGCGGGCGCCGGTTAACGGCCTGTACTTATATGCCGCCCCCCGGCTTTTCAACGTTTTTCAGCACAATGCCCCCAGGTATCGATGATAAAACCCGCTGTCGACATAGATGCGTTGCTGCCCCATCGTCGCCCCATGCGGCTCGTGGACGAAATCATCGAGGCCGATGAAACCCGTGCGGTAACCCGCTGCGTGGTTCAGGCGCACTGGCCCCTTGTCCGCGACGGCGCAGTGGACGCCATGATCATCGTCGAGCTGGTGGCACAGACATCGGGGATCAGCAACGGGCTGGAAAGGATCCGCACTCACGGCGCGGCAGCAGACAGGAAGGGATGGCTGGCCGGCATCAAGACGGCACGGTTTACCCGGCATCGCATCGCGGTGGACACCCCCATCATTGTCCAGGCAAAAAACGCCTTTTCCTTTGAAGGCTTCCGGGAAATTCGGGGAAGTGCCGAGATCGACGGGGAAACCGTCGCCGAGGTCATCCTTCAGGTTGTCCAGGCCGAGGCACCGGTGCAAGGAGAACACACACTATGACCCAAACCGCAGATCGCCCGGTGGCGCTGGTCACCGGCGGCAGCAGAGGCATCGGCCGCGCCATTTGCGTGGAGCTGGCCCAAACCGGCTACCACGTCATCATCAACTACCGCAGCGACGACGCCGGGGCGACGGAGACCCTGCGTCTGGTCAGGCAGACCGGTGCCGATGGTACGCCCGCCCCCTTTGACGTGGCCGACGGCCCACAGAGCCAGGCCGCTGTGGCCGACCTGCTGGCGCGTTTCGGCAGAATGGATGCCCTGGTCAACAATGCCGGCATTACCGCCGATGGTCTGTTTATCATGATGGAGCCGGAAAACTGGCACCGGGTGATTCAGACCAGCCTGGACGGGTTCTACAACGTCACCCGGCCGGTACTTGAAAAAATGGTCCGCGCCAGAAAAGGGGCCGTGGTCTCCATCGCCTCGGTGGCGGGTGTGATGGGCAACCGCGGCCAGGCCAATTACTCCGCCGCCAAGGCCGGTCTGATCGGCGCCAGCCGCGCCGTGGCCAAGGAAGTGGGGCGCCTCGGCATCCGCATCAATGTGGTGGCCCCCGGGCTCATCGACACGGACATGATCCAAGGCGCGCCGGTTGAAAACATCAAGCAGATGATCCCCATGGCACGGATCGGGCGCCCCGAAGAGGTGGCCACCGTGGTCAGATTTCTCTGCTCCGAGGATGCCGCCTACATCACCGGTCAGGTGATCGGGGTCAATGGCGGCATGGTCTAGTGACCACGCATAATTAGTAGCTACTGCAATTCACCATTTATCGGTATCTATGATCATGATGTCTAGGACACGAGACGATCGCACCATGGGGCCGGGGCTGCCGAACACCGGCATGAACCGGCTCCCCGGATGCGCACTTAGTCGCCTAAGGGGCGCGGCATGGCTGATGATCACCTTGATGGCAGCCATGGCCGGGATCGGCTGGGCGGATAGCTGGGAGGCCATCCGGTCGGCCGCCAGGGGCATCTCCACGGTGCAATCGCCGTTTACCCAGGAAAAACACCTGCGCATGCTGGCCGGGCCGCTGATCAGCAAGGGGCGGCTTGTCTTCCGGCGGCCCGGATCGCTCCGCTGGGAATACCTGGCGCCGATCCCCAGCGTGCTGCTCATGCACGGCGGCGCCATGCACCGCTTCCAGGAAATCGACGGCCGCTGGATCGAAGATACCGCCGGCGGGGTCAGCGCCATGCCGGTGGTGGCCGAAGAAATCACCCGGTGGCTCAACGGGCAGTTCGAGGGCAACCCCTATTTCACGGCGGCGCTCGCCCCCGGCAGCCGGGTCACCCTCACGCCCAAGGATCCTTCCATGGCACGGATCATCTCACAAATCGTGCTCGAGCTGGGGGATCGCCCCGGCATCATCACGGCCGTGACCATCCACGAAAGCCCGACCTCCTATACCCGTATCCTCTTCGATTCCCCGCTCATCAACGCCCCCGTTGACGACGCGCTTTTCACGGAAGTGCCATGAACGGTGCCTTTCGTCTACTGGTCCTGCTGCCGGCCCTGCTGCTGGCAGGCTGCGCGGCGGCCCTGCCGCCCATCACCGCCGACACGGCGCCGGTTTCCTGCGCGGCGCCCTTTGTCAGCGGCCGCTGGCAGTTCACGCACACCGTGGCGATCACCGTCGCGGGTAAAACGCGCGGGGCACTGATCGGCGTCATCCGCGTCGACACCGCGGCGGCGGCCATCCACTGCGTGCTGATGACCGTGGAGGGGATGGTGGTCTTCGAGGCCAGTGACCTGGGCGGACTCACGGTGATCCGGGCGCTGCCGCCGTTCACCGGCGATGCTTACGCCAAGGGGTTGATGGACGACGTGCGCCTGACATTTTTGCCGCCCGAAGGCCCCCCCTCGGCTGTTGGTCGCACCCCGGAGGGCGACGCGGCCTGCCGGTTCGTGCAGCCCGGCGGCGGGGTGGTGGACATTATCGGGTTGGGTACGGCAGGCTGGACCATCCGGCGCTACGACAACCTCCGGCGGCTTGAAAAGGAGATCATGGCCACGGCGGGCGACGCGCCAACCCCGGCCATCGCCCGGCGGATGGTCCTCACCGACAACGGACTGCCCGGCTACCGCCTTTCCATGAACCTCATCGATGCACGGCCGGTGCCGGGGGATACCCCGTAACCGCTGAAGGAACCAATGCGCTTTAAACTGATCTACCCCAAATGGCCCAAACTGGACCGGCAGACGGAATTCCACCTGCCGCCCCACGGACCCGTCGTCTTTGCCGCCGCCCTGCCCGACGATGTGGACGTGGATTTCATCGACGAAAACCTGGCCGATATCGATTTTGAAGCACCGGTGGATCTGGTGGGCATCTCCATGATGCTCACCGTGCAGGTCAAGCGGGGCTGGGCCATTGCCGATACCTACCGGCGTCGGGGGATTCCGGTCATTTTCGGAGGCATCGCCACCATGCTTCATGCCGAAGAAACCGGCGCCCACGCCGATGCGGTCTTTTTAGGGGAAGCCGAAGGGCGCATGGAGACCGTACTGGAAGACTTTCGCCAGGGGCGCCTAAAGCCGGTCTACGACTATCTCGACACCCCGCCGCCCATCGAATGGGTCGGTACCGCCCGGCGTGACCTGCTCCGCCGTGATCTTTACAACTACAAGGGAATCCAGATGGTGGACCTGGTCCACGCCTCGCGGGGCTGCCGCTACCACTGCTACCCCTGCGCCGTGGCCTATCTCGGGGGGCGAAAGTTTCGTCCCCGCCCCATCGACAAAGCCATCGCCGAAATGGCGGCCATCGACAACAACCGCCTCTTTATCGTGGACAATTCTTTGGCCCAGGATACCCGTTGGGAAATGGATCTGTTCCGCGAGATGATCCCGCTGAAAAAGAAGTGGTGCAGCCACCCCATCGAAGACAAACCGGAGGTGCTCGACCTGGCCGCCCGGGCCGGTGCCTGGTACGTCTACCAGGCGGTGTTCGACACCTCCGACTACATCCGTGAGCGGATCAAACGCTACCACGACCACGGCATCGCCGTTGAAGGGACGATCCTCCTGGGCCTGGACAATCACACCGAAGACACGGTCCTGCGTCTCATCGATTTTCTCCTTGAAATCGATCTGGACCTTGCCGAGTTCACCGTATTGACCCCCTACCCCCACACCAAAGCCTGGGACGAGCTGCACCGGCAGGGCCGGATCTTTTCGTATGACTGGGACGACTACGGCGCCGACACCGTCGTCTATCATCCCAAGCATATGAGCGCCGAAAGGCTTCAGGAACTGCTCCAGCATGCCTGGAACACCTTCCACCGCGACGAGCCCCAGGAATTCAAGATGTTCAAACTGTTTCAGCAGGTCGTCAGAAAAGAAATGGCCGACGGCACCCATCGGCCCAGAGACCGGGCGCTTTCGGACAAGGCGTTTGGACGACCTCTGGCACCGCCGCAGCGCGTTATTTAGAAGGCCTCCGAGCAGGCATCCGGCAAGGTATTTATCGATCTGCGGGATGTGTACGATATCGCCAAGGAATTGATGGAAAAGGAGCTAACGGGTCATAAGGTCCCGGTAAGCGCAGAAGCATCAAAAACAATCACCTTCACGATCAAAAAATTACAGTGGGAGGTCTGGGCAGGTGGTTTCTCCATCGGCGCGTATATGGACTTCCTTATTGAAACCGGCGACGGATATAAGGCAGCCTACAGCGTTCAGGACGGTTCGGCGATGGACATCACCCGATCCGTCGGTGGCGTCATTGCCAGAGCGGTCGAAAAGATCTTTCAGGACCAAGAGGTTATGGCGTACATTGAAAAATGACGCCGGCATGATCCGGATCGCCTTATCAGTATCGGCTCCCGTTGATCAGCCGCGGCGAACCTGAATGCTCCGGCGCCACGGCCTGCCGCCGTGCTCGCGACCGAATTCCAGCAGGCGGTTCTGGTGCCGCTCGATATGCTCGACGACAAACCGGCTGTGGGCTTCCGGCGGCACCCCCGCCATGGCCAGCAGCTTGAACACGGCATTGACTTCCGAAAACTCCAGATCATGGGCCAGCTCGTAGGCGTCATCCAGCGTGTGCACCTGCTCAAGATCAAAGGCCTCGATCAGCCGGATGGCATCGGATACCCGCTCGGCCACCATTGGATCCGGCGGCTGAGAGAGCTCCTGCCGGGGCAATCGATCGTAAACGCCTTTGAGGATGCTTTCGTGCTCGAGCTCTTCGCTGTAAAGCCGGTGCCAGAAAGCACTGACATCGGGCACGTGCCGGAACGCCGCCGCCATCTCGACATAAAAGGCCGCCGCTTTGCGCTCAATGCCGATGGCCATTTCGAAAAGCGCTTCGGTGGTCGCAGTCAAAGACATGGATGGTCTGTCATCGGTCACGATGCTCACCTCACAGGTCCTTGAAGCGGTTGACGCCATTAAGACGCTGAATCTCCCGGGCGTAGCGTCCGTGCCATCCATGCTTTCGCAGCGAGCGGCCGAGAATGGCTTTTAACAGCGGCCGGAAAAAAAGCAGCCAGATGCCGGTCCACAGTTTCCCATGCGCCCGGACGCGCTCGGAGGGTTCCCACCACCCCAGTATCGTCTGGCGATGGTACCAGACCAGATACTGTAGTTCTTCCGCGCTCAGGTGCCGGGTGCGCACGTTGGCCCACATCCCGTTGTAACGCGTGTAATCGGTGGCATTGGTGACCAGTCCGGCGTCCAAGAGGTGCTCGCGGATGCCGGTTCTGGGATAGGGGGTGAGGATCTGGCAATAAGCCGAATCCGCTCCCGAGGATTTTAGAAATTGGTAGTTTTCGATGATCTCCTGCTCGGTGTCATCGGGGAAGCCGAAAATCAACCCCCCCACCACCATGATGCCGTACTTGTGGCAGTTGTCCACGGCCTGCCGGGAGGCTGAAACGATGTCTCCCTTTTTCGCGGTGTGCAGGTTCTTTTTGGAGACGTTCTCGATGCCGAGAAACACCGACCTGAAACCGGCTTGGGCCATCTTTTGCACCATGCGCTCTTCCCGGGCCATGGTGACACAGTCGGCCTGCACCACGATGTTGAAATTGCGATACTTCCTGGCAATGATGGCATCGCACAAAGCGATGACCCGCTCGGGATCGAGCACCAGGTTGTCATCGGTAATGAACACCCAGCGCACCTTGCGGGTGTAATAGATGTCGTCGATGTCGGCCAGCACCCGCTCGATGGGAAAGGTCCGAAAGGCCCGGCCGTACATGTGGCGGATGCTGCAAAAATTGCAATTGCGCGTGCAGCCCCGGCTGGTCTCCATCACTTCCACATGGCTGTTCATGATGTGGTATCCCCAGGTCAGCCGTCGCTTGTCTCGGATGGGCAGCTTGAGGGTGGCCAGATCCAGCAGCGGCCCGTTGGGGCTGTGAACGAAGCCGTCGGCATTTTTGTAGGACAGCGACGGGATGTCTTCGATGCGGTCACGGCCGTCCAGCGCGTTGACCAGGCGCCGGAACGTCTCCTCGCCTTCGCTTCTCACCATGAAGTCGATCCACTGGGCTTCGGGGGCGGCGGCGATCTCTTCGAACATCAGCGTCGCGTGGTAGCCGCCGATCACGATCCGGGCCGATGGCAGCACCCGCCGGGTGAGGCGGATCAGTTTCTTGCAGGTTTCGTACTGCCAGGTCATGGCGGAAAACCCCACCACGTCCGGGCGGATCTTTCGCAGCATGCGCTCCAGATACCGGCGGACACGCCAGCGCTCGCGGATGAGATCGATGATGCAAACGTCGTGGTCGGCGTCGATGTTGCCGCCGATGCTGGCAATGCCCAGGTTGGGCATATGAAATGCCGATTCGTGCATGATCACCGGCGCCACGTCCGGCATGGAAACCAGCATGATTTTCATGAGTCCTCTTTTCTGACGCCCTGGTCTGACAACTGGTGATCCATGAGCATCTGCCGCACCGTTGCCATGAGTGCCCGTGTGTCGGCGGGGCGACGCCCTGTCGGGGGATCGATGCGCCCTACCCGCGCCACCGAAATCCGGTTCGGCCCCCGGGAGCGGAAGGCAAACCGGCCGGGCTGGAACATGCGATCGGTGTTCTGGATATGAACCACTTCGATGGGCGCTCCGCAGTTTCTGGCGATCTTGAAAGCGCCCGGGTTAAAGGCACCCATGGATCCGTCACGGCTGCGGGTGCCCTCGGGGAAGATGAACAGATTGCCGCCGGCGGCCAGAAAATCCGGCAGGGCCTGCACCTGGCCGATGATGATATCCGCCCCCCGCCCCGCGGCCTCCGAAGGGATATAACCGGCGCGGGTGAGCATCCATCCGAAGATGGGAATGCGAAACAGCCGCCCCTTGACGATGGTTTTGTGCCGCGCGAACAGGGAGATCAGCAGCAGTGGGTCAAGGTAGGAAATGTGATTGCTGACAATCACGGAGGAGCGGATGGCTGATACCGCCGGGCTGATATGCCACCGGTGATCAGGCATGAGCATGCGGATCAGGCTGATGAACCCTTGGTAGAACCGGCAGTTGAGCCGCTGAAAGGCAGCTTCGCGGTCCCTGGAAAAGATGCCGGATATCAAATAAAGCGGTGAAAAAAAGACGACGAACCCCAGTGTAAAATACGTCCACAGCACCAGCGTGATAAGCCGGTCTCGCACCGGCCGGTCATCCGGGTAGTCGTTTTCCCGTGCTGCGATTGCTTCCGAAGGTGCCATCTGTTGCCGATTACTCGTCGAAGGCCTTGATGAACAGGCAGGTGTTCACGCCGCCGAAAGCGAAATTCTGGACGGCTGCCACGCGGACGCGCGTTTGCACAAGCTGCCGGGCATGACGGATCATGGCGCAGCGCGGATCCACTGTTTCCAGGTTCAACGTGGGGGCCACGATCCCTTCGGCCATCATGATCAGAGCGATGATGGTCTCGATGGCACCGCACGATCCCATGGTGTGCCCCATATAGCTTTTCAAGCCGGTCACCAGCGGCCGGTCGCCGTAGATGCTGCCGATGGCCTGCGCCTCCATGACGTCTCCGGTCTTGGTGGCCGTGGCGTGGGCGCTGATGAAATCCACATCTTCCGGATTGAGCCGGGCCGCATCGAGCCCGCAGCGGATGGTCCTTCGGATGCCGTCGATGTTGGGCAGGATGAGGTCCCCCCCGTTGTTGTAGCAGCTAAAACCGATCACTTCGCCAAGGATGGTGGCCCCGCGTTTTTTGGCCCCGTCCAGGGATTCAAGGAGCACGGCGCCGGCGCCTTCGCCCACCACCAACCCGTCGCGGTCCCTGTCGAAAGGCCGGGGAGTGCGGTGCGGGGTGTCGTTGTATTCCGTAGAGCAGGCCATCAGGTTGTCGAAGACCGCCACGGTGGTGGTGTCGTACTCGTCGGCGCCGCCGCAGAGCATGGCGTCCTGCAGACCGAATTTCACGGCCTCGTAACCAAACCCGATGGACTGGCTGCTGGTGGTACAGGCCGTCGAGGAAGCGATCACCCGGCCGGTGATACCGAACATCTTAGCGATGTTGGCCGCCGTAGTGTGAACCATGGATTTGAGATAATCCACCGCGCCGATGGCATTGAGCCGGGAGTCCGTTCCGCTGAAAAAGGTCTTGTAGATGCTGCGCTGTGCCGAGGGGCTGCCGTGGGTGGAGCCGAAGGCCACCCCCAGCCGGCCGGAGGTGACGAACTGCTCATCCAGGCCGGCCCGCTCGAAGATGTCCTTGGCCACCTGACAGGCGTAGTAGGAGACCGGCCCCATGGTCTTTCGGTCCCGCCGCTTGAAATCGTAGTCGATAGGGTAGTCCACCGTGCCGTACACCGCCGAGTGGATATAGTCGGTGAGCAGGCCGTCTTCCCTGAGCGGCTTCACGCCGGAAATGCCGCCGGTGAGGTGCGCCAGGATATCGGTCCGGGTGCGGCCGATGGGGGTAATGGCTGCGCATTCGGTGATGACGACGCGTCTTTCCATAGACTCTTTCGTTAAGTGGCGATTGCGCTTATCGATGAAACGCAAGTTTAGCGTCAAAAGCCAGTGTCCCCAACGACATATTGATCACCACGGAGGCACGGAGGGCACGGAGAAACTCAAAAGCATTTGATTTTGAATATAAAATCTCCGTGTCCTCCGTGACTGGTTCAACATCTCTGTGGGAAAAGACCCACTGGCGATTTGTGCATCAGCGCTATGGAAAAATTCCAGCACGCTGCTGTCGGTCCAGCATCTCGACGTAGTCGAGAATCTGGTTGATGGTCCGGATGTCCATGGCCATTTTTTTCTGCGCGCGGGAGAGCTGGAATCCCAGCAGCGTCTCAATCTCCCTGAGCAGTTCGATGGCGTCGATGCTGTCGAACTCGAAGGCGTCGCGCAGATCGTCGTCGAGCCCGGGGGCGTCGATCTCGAACTCCCGGCTGAATATTTTCAGGATTTCCCGCTGTATCTCGTCACGTGTCATTGTCGTCCTTCTATCGGTCAATCGATCATCGACCGCTCTTACTACACATCCGCATTTTGTTAAAGCGCTGTGGATGGCCTAATTCTGAACCGCTGAGACCAAAACCCGTTCTCGCGCAGAGCCGCAGGGACGCAGAGAACTGCGGGAATAAATGAACACCCAACATCGAACTCTGAACGCCGAACATCGAATGAAAACCAGGGCTCTCGCTAAGACGCAAAGCGCGCAAAGAACTTCAAGTTTGCTGAGACCCTGAAAATCGGACACCTTTTCCGGCATCGCCTGCTGTCGCCTAATGTAAAACCAAATTCGCGCCGCAGGCGTTTTCCCCCTGATTTTCTGGGCGTTCTTGGCGTCTTTTTGTCAGGGCGTAACAGCGCGAAGCCTGAGGCGAGAGGATCTCTATCTTGTTTTTCCATTCACCATTCGACGTTGGATGTTCGATGTTCAACATTCGTTTTTCTCTGCGTCTTGGCGTCTCTGCGCGAGTAATGGGTTTTTCTCCGTGTCCTCCGTGAACGCCGTGGTGATCAAAACGGTTCCCGGGAAAATGAAACCTCCGTCCGTTTTACCGTCATTGCCCGTTCTTTCCAGCCCCGTCTATTCGTTTTCCGAGAAACGGCTGGAAATGATACCACTGGAAAGGGCTTCGGCGAACGGCTGCGGCCAGAAGATCGGCGTAGGCTTGGGCCGAGCGGGCGACGGCATCCGCGCGCCCCGCCCTATCCGGTGCGGTGACGTGAATCGGGGGGCTGAAGGAAAAATGATAGCGACCGCGCCCCCGGCGACAGGCGAAAAACGCGATCAGTGGCGCCCTGGACAGCAGGGCGAACTGGTGTGGGACTTCCGGCAGCAACGCCTCATGGCCCAAAAAGCGCACCGGCACGCTGCGCTGATCGCTGTGCCAGAGCCTGTCGCCGGTCATGGAAACCACCCCGCCCTCCTGAATGAACCGGCGCCCCGTCACCAGGTCAAAGGGCGAGCGACCGTCGCGATCCACGGCGATGACCCGGACCCCGCTGTCCACGAGATCCACCTTCTGGAGGCGTTCGATGGCCTCGGTCTCCTTGCTTCCCATGTAAAGCAGCAGCCGCAGATCGGCGCGCTGGCGCCCCAGCAGATGGGCGGCCACTTCCCAGTTGCCCATGTGACTCATGAGCAGGATGGCGCCCTTTCCCTGGTCCAGGAGGCGGGTCAAGTGCTCCCAGCCGTCGAAGGTGTAGGTGATCTCCTCGGGGGCGGGCAGCATCATGCGGTCCATGAATACGGTGGTGAACTGCCGGAACTGCCGCCAGGTGCACCCGGCGGCGAACCACCGGCCGCGGTGGGGATACAGGGTCTGGTAAAACCGCACGCCAATGGCGACACGGCCCGGGCAGCAGAGAAAATACCCTGCTGCAATGCCCCCGGAGACCAGCGTGAAAAACCAGGGGCCGAGACGCCGGGACAAAAACACCAGGGCCTTGTAGAAAAGGGCTTCCATGGTCAGGGCGTCCGCCGGGGCATCACGGCCGCGGCCACCCGACGGGTGATGAGCTGACGAAAGGTCTCGGTGTTGCGAAGAAAATCCACGAGCGGCCGGTAATGGGAAACGCGTCCCCCGGGCGGGGTGTATTGCACCCGGACCGGTCGCTCGATGACGGGGATACCGGCCATCCGGGCCGCCACCAGCACTTCGATCTCGTACTGGTAGCGTCGGGCTCGCACCGTTAGATCGAGCGTTTCGGGCAGCGGGTAGATACGAAACCCGCTCTGGGTGTCGGACACGTCGGGTCCACCGGCCATTTGAACCCAGAAATTGGAAAACTTGCGGCCGAATCGGCTCGCCCATGGGGCGCGGCCCGGGGACATCCCCGTGCGGCGACCGACGACGATGGGCCGCTCGCCTTTGGGGATGGCCCGCAACAGATCGATCGCGTCTTGCGGATGATGCTGACCGTCGGCATCCAGGGTTATGGCCCAGTCGGCGGTGGCGGCCCCTTCGCGAAATCCGGAGCGCAGCGCAGCGCCCTTACCGAGGTTGACGGCGTGGCTGACCACGCGGATACTGTCCATGGCGGAAAGGACCCTGGCCGTGTCATCCGTTGAGCCGTCGTCCACCGCGATGACCGGAAATCCAAGGGCAAGACTTTCTCTGATGACCGCCCCCACCGCAGCGCCGTGGTTATAAACCGGGATGACAACGACGCAGCGCTGGGGCGTGGGTTCCGATGCTGCCCGGACTTCCCGGGCCGGAGACCTCATGCGTCCTCCGATGCCGGCGGCGCGTCCGGCAAAAACGCCACCGCCCAGGTGCCGGGCCCCATATGCGCGCCTGAAGTCAGAGACAACGGCCGGAGGAGAATCTCCGCATCCGGATAGCACCCGGCGATGGATGGGGCCGCCGTTTTCGTCACCCAATCGCGGTTGTCGGAGTATTGCAGCAAAATGAGCGGCGCGGCGGCGGGCCCCAGACAGTCCTTCAAACCGCTGACGGCAAAGGCCACCTGCTGCTGCCGGTTTCGCACCACACCGATTTTTTCGGCCCCGCTGGGCCGCGGGCTGATGATGGGTTTCATATTGAGCAGATCGCCCACAAACCCCTTTGATTTTGAAATCCGTCCGCCCCGGGCAAGATACTTCAACTGGTCCAAAAAGACATACTCCTCGCAGCGCGCCGCTGCCGACACAGCATACCGGTACACCGCATCGGGATCATCCGCCCGCAAGGCCTCGCGCGCCGTGGCCAGTGCGATGAGGGCCAGGCGCCCGGAGGCGGCACCGGTATCCACCACCGTCAGCCGCCCGTCCGGATCGTTTTGCGCCTGCCAGGCGGCGGCGGTATCCGCATTGCCGGTGAATGCCGACCCGACGGCGAGATAAATGACGTGCCGGTGGCGGCTGAGCACGCTCCGATAGCACTCGTGGCGCTCGAATACCGATGCCTGGGCCGTTGATACCGGACGGCCGGCGCGCATCGCGCTGTAGAGCACCTCGGGCTTAAAATGGGTTTCCGGAACCACCTGGTCGTCCACCAGCAGGTAGCTGTCGAGCAGTGTGATCCCGAAGCGGTCGGCATCCGCCCGGGTGAGGGACCCAGCGGCGTCGGTGACCACGTGAACCCGGCCGCCGGCCGCGGGTGGTCGCCTGGCGGTGTCATGCGCCAGCGCACTGTCCTGCCAGTGGAGCACCGTGCCCACCGATTCCAGAAGCCGGCGGGCCTCGGCCCGGTCCCGGCTATGCAGGTGCAGCTTCACCTGCCGGTCCAACGTGTCGGCGACAATGCTTTCACCATGGGCGGAAATGACATCGATGACGGCGGCTGCGTCACCGGCCGGCGCAATGAGGGCGTCGATGCAAAAACCTTCTTCGGCTGCCGGCTGAAAGGCCGGCGCAATCCGAAGGCGGCCGCTGAACCGATCTGAGGGGTCTGTCATGGAAGCTTCTGCGCCGGTCAGCTGCCCCCAGAATCCCTCCAGATAGATGAACAGGCCCAGGGCGCCGGCATCCACGACACCGGCACGGGCCAGCGCCGGAAGCTGATCAGTGGTTTTTTGAACGGCCAGCGCCAGTTCATCGATCAGCGGACTGCCTGAAGAAAGCTCCGGCGACGGTGGGCGCCGTTGAGACAGGGCCGATACCAGTGCGTCCAGAAGGCTGAGCATGGTCCCCGGCCGTGGATCGCGCATCACCTGCCAGGCGTGATCACGCCCCTCACGAGCGGCCGCAAGAAGACCGGCCGGCGTATCGGCAGCGAGAAAATGGGAGAAAAAGGCGGCGGCGATGTTTCCGGAATTGCCGGTGGCCGCGCGCGTCAATCTTCTGATCACCGGCACCGGGCTGCCGTCCAGGGCGCGGATGGGGGCCAGGGACACCTTTAGGTTGCGGCCCGTGTCGGCATCGGCTACCGGAAAAACGTTGATCCGATCCAAAAGATCCGACCAGGCGGCCACGCGCTCGTAACCCATGACATGGGCACTGCTGAGACGCGGATCCATCATACGCCGCCCAGTGCCCGCTGGATCACGGCAGGCACTTCGAACTGCAGTTCCATATCCGGCAGTGTGACCGCCACCTGGTCGCTGGCGCCCCGGGCGCAGAGCAGATCGCCGGCCGCGCGCCGGATCTCGAAGGCCATGGCGATCTTGTACTGCACCTCCGTGACAGTGGCACGGCAGGTGATCACGTCATTGTGTCGCAGCGGGGCGATGTACTTGGCCGAGGAGCGGGTCAGGGGAAAGAGATAGCCCGCCTTCTGGGAGTAGCTGTAAAGGTCCACGCCGCAGGAGCGGAACAGTTCAAAACGGGCGATATCGAAGTACTTGTAGTAATTCCCGTGCCAGACCACATGGAGCGGATCCAGGTCGTGAAAGGGAATGGTCAGGGTCACTTCGCAGGTAGCAAGCATAGATTCGTCCGATATTAGTGAGTACCCACAATATGCGCGGGTATGCCGCCAGGTGCCATGTGTTTTCGCATAGAGCTCTTCAGGAAGCGCAGGGTTTTTAAGGCAAAGATGCCGTATTTTGCACAGTGCCCATCGGCAGGCGGTAGGTTTTGGTTCCTGGCACCTGTCCGCCGAAGCTCGCAGAGCGAAGGCGGAAGGCTCGAGCACTTTTGCAACCGGAAGCGTAGCTCCGCTACGTTGAGGATTGCAATAGGTGCGAGTACGCCGCCAGGGGCCAGCGTTTCGCCTGGACCCCTGAGCGCAGCGCAGGGGTTCTAAGGCAAAGATGCCGTCTGCCGTTGGGCACTATTGGGAGTCCTGGACCTCCTTCACACCCTTCTTGACGTTATCCGGCGCCGCCTTGACTTCACGAACGGCCGCCTTGCCGGTCTTGCTGCCGGTTTCCTTGACATCCGACCAGGCCTCCTTGGCGTCGTCGGCGACTTTCTCCGGCACCTGTTTGCCGCTGTTCTTAATGTCGTTCCAGGCCTTTTTGCCACTGTCCTTCAGATCCGACCAGAAACCGGCGCCCACCGCCGGCGGCAGTGCCAGCAACAGGCTGCTTAAAATAACCATAATCCGCAGTAACCGTATCATTCGCCAATCCCTCACCTCTCCTGGAAATGCCCGATGTGAACGCCCGGCAACACTACCACAGATTCCACATCCTGTGAACATATCGCACACTCGACCGGGCCGGCGCGAGCGCCCTGACCGCTGGAAGGGCTGTCGTTAAGGCTGAAACGACAGCGACAGAATACCGTCTTTTTGTTGGATTGTGCGGTTCTCTCTGAATGATCCGGAAGGATCATTTGCGGGCAATGAATGTCAGCTTTCGCGGCAAGAATATTGCGGTTTCTTAGGAAATTTAATAGCCTTTAACCGGATATCATACCGCCTCACCGTCAACAGCTTTTCCACAACTTTTCATTGAATTACTGCATCCACCGTAATTCACCATAACTGCACCGTCCATTAACGTCGGTCGAATACCTGAAAGAGGCTACGGCATGAAATCGAGCACTGTCTTCAAAATCGGCGGATTATTCTTGATGATGCTTGCTTTTTACAATTCAAGCATCCCATTGGCGGCCGCTGCCGGATCGAGGCCGAAAACGGCAGCGGCACCGGAAACCAGCGCTGTCATGACCCCGGAGGAGTTGCAATCGGCGGTGATCAGTTATGCCAACCGATTCATTTCGACCATCGGCCAGGCCGCGTTTCAACTGGAAAGGGAAATTCCCACCCCGCAAGGCAGGCTTGTGGCCGCCTCGCGCAAAGTCTATTCCCTGAGCGCCGTCACGGAAATTGCGGCCGGCCCCAATTCGGGGGCGGCGCTTCTGGACATGGTGGTCATGGCGACCTTGAATCGCAGCGTCTGGGAAACCTACTGGCGGCCGCAGGTGTTCGGCCCGCAGGCGACAGTGATGGTGGATGCGTTTAAAAAAATGGAAACCGACGCATGGGCAGTGGCCGCAAAGGTGATGACGCCGGAGCAGCGCCAGGAATTTGGCGAGCTGATCGACGACTGGATCGCAAAAAACCCGCGCCAGATCGCCGTCGATTACATTCGTTTCAGCGATTTCGGCGGCCTCGGAAAGAAGCCCAACCTCAAGGAGATCCAAAAGCCCGGCGGACTTCTGGAACCGGTCCGCCAAGCCACCGCTGCCGTGGACGAAGTGCGCATGACTTCCGAGCGGGCCATGTTCATGGCGAGCAAAATGCAGCTGATCATGGGTTTTCAGGCCGAGCTCGTTTACAAGACGCTGGTATTGCAGCCTGAAATGAGCGCTATTTTCAAGGATATCTCCGGCTTCAGGGCCACCGCGGACCGAATGGCCGGGTTTGTCGAGCAGATGCCCAAACTCGTGGCCGATGAACGCTCGGCCGCCCTGACCGATGTCTCGACGCTGATTGCCCGTGAACGCAGGGCGGTCCTCAAGGCCATCGATGACAAGGCCGACACGCTTCACAATATCAACACCGACGTTCAGACCACGCTGGACCGCGTCAACACGACGTTTACCGGATTGAACAAAACAACGTCGGATATCGAAGCCCTACTTGAGAAAACCCAGCAGACGGCCGTGGTGGCCAATGATCTGGTGGCTTCCGTGGACAGGCTCATGGCCCGCCTGCAGTCCGGAAAATCAGCGGAGCCGTCCAAGCCTTTCGATATCAATGAATATGTCACCGCCATCGAGAAGGTCCAGGCCACCGTGACCGCACTGCACCAGCTCGTGACCTCCGTTGACCGGCCCAACGCCCCGCTGTTCATTGGCCTCATGAGTCAGTTGAACAAAAGCGCCGAGGCCCGCGTCGATCACATTTTCCGGCGCCTGATTCAAGTGCTGCTGGTCATCGGCGTCATCGGGCTTTTGCTGCTGATCGTTCATTTCAAGCTGAAACAAAGAATCTCAGGATAAGGGGAACTTTACGATGAAAGGTGACATGGTCGACCGATCGACATCGCCGAGTCTTTGAAGATTAGCGACCAGCAGTGGACATAGCAAAAAGCGGGCTTTCGGGTTCAAAAAAATCTTCGGGACTATCTACCAAGCGATTTTGCCTGAAGTGATCGACACGCGCCGGCCGCCATAGTATAAGCACGATGCCGCCGTGCAGCTGGAGCGGGCAGTGGCCGCGCTGGCCTACGTGGCCAACGAGTGCACCGAAGACCTGGACCAGTATTGCAGCGGCGTGGCCATGGGTCAGGGGCGCCTCGCAAAATGTCTGGAACAAAACGAGAAGAAAGTCAGCCAGCGCTGCAAGCAGGCGTTGAAAGACGTTGGCATGAAAAAATAGCGGCACCGAAAAACCGGAGAACGCTTATTCGGCTGTGAAATATAAAGAACATTGGTTCTGGGGCGATGACCGCGATTTCAAGTCAAAGCGGGCGTTTGCCTTTCTGATGACCCTTTTTTCGCTGACTGAATCCGGCGGCCAAAAGGATCTTCCGCTGGTTACGATCCCGGCTGGATAGCGGTTGATGTCATCCGGTGATCCAGCCTTTTGAAATTATTTCAATCGAAAGGAAACCGGGATCCTGACCCACGTGTCTATGGGGCGCCCTCCCATGCTTTCTGGCTCAAATAGCCAGCGCCGAACAGATGCCACGGCCGCCGCGTCCAACACGGCATGCCCGCTGGATTCATCGATGCCGATGTCGTCGACACGTCCGTTGCGGGCGACGCGCACGCTCAGGACGACGGTCCCTTGGAGTCGGCGCCGGCGTGCCAGGAGTGGATACGCAGGGGGTTCGTTTTTAAGATACAGCGGCGCGGCTTCGCGTAGCGGCGGTTTCGTGTTCTGCTGTACCGGAATAGTCGTATATGCAGCGACCGTCTCTTCCGGCAACGCCAGGGTTCTGCTTTCGCTGCTCCCGGCGTCAGTGGTCTCATCGTGAGTGGCCATCGCTTCACGGTCCAACGGAACCGGCGGCGCATCGGAAATGCCCCCCGCTTTCTGTTTTTCCACGAGCGCCATTTGCGCCGGCGGCCGACTTACGGACCGCGCAGACTTTGGTGGCGCAGGCAGCGATGTAGCATTCTTTCGGAGCGGAGCCGGCAGCACCACGCTTTTTGGCACTGGGACTGTCTGGAGCGGCAGACCCACTGAAGGCGTTTCAGCGGGGCGCACCGCCAAAGAAAGCGCCATGGGCTGGAGGGCACGGTGAGTCGCCGGGCAGGAACCGCGCCCATGGATGTCCACCATCAGCAGCAGGCCGTGGCAGCCGATGGCCAGCACCCCTGCCCAAAACAGCCGCAGGCTCATTTTTCAATCATCTCGGCCTGAAGGGAGACCCGGGCAAATCCGGCATGCCTTACGGCGTCCAGCACGTTAAACAGCTGCTGGTAGGATGTGTTTCGATCGCCGAACAAGACAATTCCCGTATCGAGACGGCCGGCGCTCAATGCCGTGAGCGTATCGCCCAGTGTTTCGATTGTTGCCGGTGACTTGTTGGCATGAATGCTGCCATCGGCGGCGATGGTCACCGCCATGTCCGGTCGTTTCTCGATGACTACCGCGCTGGACTGTGGCAGCAGCACCGGCAGTCCCCGGTGCACCGCCATGGAAAGCATGGCGTAAATGAAAAACACCAGCAGAAGAAATACGATGTCGATGAGCGGGAGTATTTCGATTCTCGCTTTGGGCAAAGCCAGGTCTCGCAGCTTCATTTGTCACCTCCGGTACCGGAGATGCTGCCGCTCGCCAGCTTCTCGTAGACGATCTCGAGACTTGTGGCATATTTCTCGATGTTCTGCGCGGCCGCTGCCACTCGGGAATTGAAATAGTTATAGGGGAAAACGGTGAGGATGGCGATGCCCAGACCGGCAGCCGTCGTGATGAGCGCCTGGGCGATGCCGGCGGTGACCGCCTCGGGGTGCTCGATACCGGCGGTGCCCAGAAGATCGAAGGAGGTGATGATGCCGATGACGGTGCCGAAGATGCCCAGCAACGGCGCGACGGTAATCATGGTGTCCAGGACCGACATGTATCGGCGCATCTCCCTGACTTTCTCGGCAGCCGCCGATTCCATGGCTTTTGCCATGGAAAACTCCCGGTGGAGAATTCCGCTGACGAGAATGGGAACGATGTAGTCCCCGGAGCCCCGGGCAGTAAGGCGGACCGACTCCCAGTCGCCGACCTGGCTGAGCGCAAGGACGTCTGTGACGAGCCGCCGATCCTGGCCCCGGTCAAGCCGAAGCCAGAATATCGCCCGCTCGAAGACCACCGTCAATACCGTCACCGAACACAGCAACAGCGGGATCATGACCGGACCGCCACTCAAAAACAATTGAACCCATGCATTGCCGGAAAAGTCCATCGTCATTACCACTTTTGTAAATGAATGATGCGTCTTTGTTCACTGCGCCGTGTTGCCGGATGGCGCCTTGCTGCGGAAGCATTGAAAACCGTCAGGACAGCACGGCCTCAATCAGCGGCGCTGGCGCCATTGAGCAGGGCATTGATCGCCATTTCGAGAACCCGTGGCAAATCACCTTCCAGGAAATCGTGATACGGCTCGATTTTTTTGCCGGCATTGGCCTCGGCGATTTGCCGGCACCATGCCCGGAAGGCGGACAAGTTGAAATCCCGTTTACTTTCCCGAGCGTCGCTGATGGCCAGCGAGGCTTCCATGAACCCCGCATTGTCCGGCGCGAGCAAGGCCCGCTCCAGCATCACGGCCATTTCCGTGCGCGAACGGCTCACGCCTTTCGGAATCACATAGGGCAAGCCCATCGGATCGATGCGGCGCTCCGCCAGGCGGTGAAAAATACTGCGGCCGGCGGTCATTTGATTCTGGCGCGCCACCGCCTCAATCACACCGGCGTATACGGCATCGGCCATCAGCTCACCCATTTTGGAGTGTCCCCCGGTGGTGTCGATGGGGACACCGCCACCGCCCACGACGATGATGTTGTCCGTCCCGGTGCCGGTGGCACCGTAGTGCTGCGGCCGATAGCTGCTGCGAATGTCCAGATCGGCCAGAGCGGCCGTCTTTGCTTCGGTCACCGTGATGAGGGCGCGGGTCATGGCCCGGTCGCTGAGCGCCGTGTTCGTCAGCAAGATCACGTTGATGGTGCCGGGTTCATAATAGGTACCGGCATCCTTGCTCATCCGCATCGCGTTGCCGCGCACCCCGGCCGTCACCAGCGCCGCCGCCGTCAGCGCACGATAGCTGCGGTGCTGGATGGAAACGTTATCCACATCCGCGCCCGTGAACAAAAACGCGGTTTCAGATCGGTTCAGACCCATGGTGCGATACACGGTATCCCTCAAGGTATCCAGATCAGCAGAACCATCGAGGTGCCAAGTCGGCGGCGGCAGGTAGTGGTTGCCCACCGTGCGGATCCCGCTGCGAAATCCTTCCAGGGTTGAGACCACGCGCATGGGTCGGTCAAAGTCCAATACGATGCTCTTGTTGATGAAATCATGAATCCGGCTGGTGACAATCCGGGCATCGGCCACGCAGGGGATGTCAACGCGCACCGGCGATCGATCGCCGACCGCATCCGGATAAATCTGGCTGGCCGGATCGGAAAAGGCATCCGCATACAGCAGCGCGGACAGCCAGGAAACAAAATCGCCGGTGTGGGTCGACGCGCGGCAGGTCAATTCACAGGGGAAAAAATGGGACCGGTGGTTCTTGACGGCGTCCACGTTTTCCCATCCCGGCCGGTTCAAAAGCGTTTCGGCGCTCTCGCGATCTTCCCCGCAGCCATAAGTGAATTGCGGGTTGAATGCGATCCAGGCCTCTTTTGAAACCACGACGACGTCTCCGGTTTTCTTCAGCACCGGAGGTATGCCGCCCGCCGCCCGGATCATCTCTACCTGAAACGCGTCGTCTCCGGGTGACATGACCCGGTCCCGTCCCATCAGACGGATAACCCGCACCCTTTCGCTCTGGGGGATGCGATCCGTCTTTTGGCGGATCAGCTGCAGTTGCGAGCGGATCTGCGCAACAAGCTGTTGGGCCTTTTCGGATTGCGCGAGGATATCGCCAAGCAGACGGATATTTCGAAAACTGTCTTCGATGGACCTGGTTTCCAGATTGATCCACTGCGGCTGGCCGGCGCCCTGGAGCGGGGCCACGACAGACTGCTGGATCGTTGAATAAAAGACGACATCCGCCGTCAACGCTTCGATGGCGCCGACACTCGGTGCAAGGAATCCGCCGACCGGTTTGACACCCTCGGCGCCGGCCGGCAGCGTGCTGTGATAGGTGCTGCCGACAAGGGCATCTCCGGCCCCGATGGCAAACAGGATTTCCGTAATCGCTGGAACCAGAGATACCACCCGGTGCGGCGGCGCGGCAAGAACGATGGCTGCGCCGGCATCATCGACGAATTCAACCGGACGGCGGCCGGCGTGGACGGTGGCGGCCGCCATGACAGCGGCCACAAGGACGGCGGCCGACATGCAGCGGTAAAAACAGACCCGAACCAATGACACGGCATGCTCCTCGATAAACGGTTATCAGTAATCGTAGCTCACGCTGGCGAAAAAAGACTGGCCGGCCCCTGGATACGGACACCGCGTGGAAGCAAATGTGGTCTGATCGTAGAATACGGCGTTGTAAGTGTCGTATCCCTTATCGAAGAGATTCAGTGCTTCCACCGACACGGTCCAGTTCGTGAACAGCCGCTGATCCAGCTTCAAATCGAGGGTCCAGTATTCGGGGTGGGTATAGTCCGCCGACGTGCTCGTGTCTTTGGCGTAGTGGCCGGAGCGGTCGTCAACGAAGCGGGCCGCTGCGTTAATGGTGAGATCGAAATCGGTCCAGTGTGTGAGCGTCCCCTTGAACAGCTGCTCCGGCGAATAAAGCGCGCGCCGGCGCACACCGCCGCGGATCTCCTCTTCAGCATCGAGATAGGTGTAGTCCAGAGACAACTGGGTATTCATAAAGGGTCCGATCCGGACGCCGGCCTCGACACCCTTGCCGTAATACTGATCCAAATTCTGCGGCGTATAGTAAAAAACGCCCGGAAAAACCGTGGCCGCAGTGGTGTCTTCCGCCCACCGGATCTTATCGGCAATGTTCCAGTCGAAACCAGACACCGTCAGAAACAACATGTCCTTGAAAAGACTCTGCTCCAGGGAAATGTCCGTATGCCGGCCGGTTTCGGGTTTCAGGGAAACATTGCCCCGGGTAAATCCGTCATCAGGCCAGAAAAGGTCATTGATGGTCGGTGCCCTGAAATGGGTGCCGGTGTTGAATTTGAGCACGGTGCTCTCGCTGATGTTTCCGATCAGCCCTAACCGGTAGACGGTTTCGGATCCGAACCGGGAGTGCTTTTCATACCGAAACCCGCCGGTGGCCTTGAAAAATGCACAGGAACGGTACTGCAACTCGGCATAACTGCCGGTGGTGTATACATCGGCCCGGGTCGTCGCGCGGGTGCCGGGCATCGCCGTCCCGCCGGCGTCCAGCGTCGACTGCTCGTTTTCGTAGTCGAAGTCCTTGTAATCGGAGCCGACCAGCACGCTGGCCCCCTCGAAGAGCTGAATATCGAGAGTTCCTTCCGCTGCAAGCACCTTATTGCGGGTTTCCGATGCCGTGCCGGTAAGGCCCAGGAACACGTAACGATTGACATTTCGGTTTCGGGCATCAGTTAGATCGCCGCGCAGATGCACCTTGAGCCAGTCACCGGACCGACTGTCCGCCGTCACCACCGCATGCATATCCCTGTCGCCGCCGTTATTGAGCAAACTGGCGGAATCGGCGCTGTAAACCGGTACCCCGCCGGAGGCATAGGGCTGGGTCCCATCGGGCGGCTTGACGCCGGGAAGCCCGAAGCCCCGGTCGACGTAGTCCGCATAGACGCTGAGATCCAGCAGCGGGCCCTTTTCCAGTACCAGTTTTCCAGAAACATCATTCTGGGTGAAATCGCTGTTGTCCCGGAATCCGTCCGATTTGTTGTGATTGGCCGTGAGATAATAGCCCAGGTCTCCGACGGCGAACATACCGTTTTCCGCGGAAACCCGGTAGGTGCCCTGGCTGCCGGTGCCGGCTGCAAGTTTTAAATCGGTCTTCTCGCGTGTGGGGCGCTTGGTGGTAATGTTGACCACACCGCCCATGGCACCCGACCCGTAGAGCAGCGAACCGGCGCCTTCGACGATTTCGATGCGCGCGATGGCGTTCAACGGAATCCGGGCGACATCGGCAGTCCCCAGGGAGGGTGAATTGACATTGACGCCGTTGACAAACACCTGGGTGCCCGCGCTGCTGACGCCCCGGATTTGGATTTCCTGGGCAGCGCCGCCGTAATTGCCGTAGGAGCGAAGATCCAGTCCCAGTTCGTTGCCTAAAAATTCCCCAAGGGTCTTGGCCGGCGATGCGTCAATATCTTCGCTGGTTTTGACAATGACCTGGCTGGCCACATCCTTTCGCCTCTCGTCCGTCTTCGTTGCCGACACCACGACTTCATCCATGGTGTAAACGTGCCCGGCATCGCGGGGCTCCGCCCCCAGTGCCGCACCCGGAAGCACCAGTACCGCCGCGATGACCCATTTGAATCCCCGCTTCATCGTTTTTTGCCCTCCGTCACAAAACGTGTTGCCGGGGCAAAAAAAAACCCCGGATCGAAAAAATTTCGATCAGGGGATCTCCCGATTTCATCCGCTGGATCTAGGGGGCCGCTTCTGTCCACGATGCGTTAATGCCCCATTGCCCAGGCAGGTCTTCTGACTTCCCCGCCCTTTCAGCGGCCTTCCCATCCGCCGGCGGCGGACAGTGGCTCACGGAGGCTGAAAGGGTGTCCTCTTTCAAGGACCGGGGTCACAGCGGCGGGCCCGTTTCCGGTTTTCACGGAATTCCCTATTAAGCGGTAGTAATTCGCGCCTGAGCAATTATGTGCCTATTCATATGTCAGCGATCTTGATCCGCGTCAAGGAGAAAATAATCATACCAAACTGGAAGTATTCCCGGGGAAAATTGATACGCTCATCAAGAAATCTCGAGGTGACATTGTCCGGGCGAATGGACGGTTCAGCACGAATAACACGAAGACAACATACAACCGTGGGCTGCTAATATCTTCGTGTGCTTCGTGAACTTCGTGGTGATCACAACAAGCAGATGGGGCAGAGTCCGTTGAAATGAGGATGGCGTTTTTTAAAGAAGCAAAATAAGTATCTGGTTATCCACTATTCTCCAGTTGGTGTTTCGGCTGTTTCGTAGGGGAGGGGTTTATCCCCTCCCGCAATCATCACAGATGACCCCAACCATTCGTGTTTACCGATCACGGGCGGGGATAAACCCCGCTCCCTACACGACTGAGCGGTCTCATGAGCCCATATGAAATGCCGTGATGGGCGCTTCGTTACAATGACTTATTTCATATGTCCAACCTGCGCCGGCCCATTCACTGGAGAATAGTACATAAGCAGGAAAAATTATTCTCTCCAGGGCAGCCGTTTGCCCGGAACCGGAGAAATTCGCGGGGTCGCCGTCAGCGGGTGGCGGTCGATGTGAATACGGCAGGAATAGGTTTCCTGAAGAATATCTTTTTTGAGGACGGTCTCCGGATCCCCGGCAGCCATCACCTTCCCGCGGCTGAGCAGCACCATCTCGTCGGCATACATGGCCGCCAGATTGATATCGTGAGAAACCATCACCACGGTGAGACCGTTTGTTTCGGCCAGCTCGGCCATGATGTCCATGATCCGCACCTGATGGGCCAGATCGAGTGCGGCCGTGGGTTCGTCCAGCAGCAGAATCTTCGGCTGCTGGCAAAGCGCCCGGGCGATAAACACCCGCTGGCGCTCACCGCCGCTCAACTCCCCGATGCGCCGGTCGGCCAGTTGCGCCACACCGGCCGCGGCCATGGCCTCGCGGGCAATATCGGTATCGGCGCCACCTTCGATACCGAGGATGCCGGTGTGCGGCGCCCGCCCCATGAGCACCACGTCCTTGACGCTGAAGGGAAAATCCTCTGAAACCAGTTGGGGGACGATGGCGAGCGTGCGCGCCAGCTCTCTGCGGGGGTAGGCCGTGATATCGCGCCCCAGGAGGGTGACGGCACCGCGGGCGGCCGGCGCGAGTCCGGCCATCAACTTGAGAAGTGTCGTTTTGCCGCTGCCGTTGGGACCGATGATGATTGTCAGTCGCCCCTGCGCTACGGAAAAAGACAGATCGTTGATCACCGTCACCGGCCCGTAGGCATAGTTCAGATGCGTGAGTTCAACGGCCGGTGCCATCGCCCCCCTTTCCGGCGGCACGCCTGAGCAGATAGATAAACACCGGCGCACCGATCATGGCGGTGACCACTCCCACGGGCATTTCCCCCTGCCGGGGCAGGGTCCGGGCCAGGAGGTCGCAAACCACCATGAAAGCGCCCCCGCCAAGAAGGCATGCCGGCACCAGCACCCGGTGGTCGGCGCCCAGCATCATGCGCAGCAGGTGCGGGATCACCAGGCCCACGAACCCAAGGAGACCGCAACGAGAAACCGTCACGCTGACCATCAGTGACGTGGTGATCAGCAGGGTGAGCGTGACCCGGCGAATGTTGACACCCATGCTCATGGCCGCCTCACGGCCCATTAGCAGCAGGTTCATGGTGTGGGAAAAGCCAAAAAGAATCAGGAAGCAAGGGCCTAAGATCAGGGCCAATCCGCCGACCTGGGAGAGGTCCACATTGGACAGATTGCCCATTAGCCAGAACATAATGTTGTGCAGCCGGGAGTCCGTGGTGAGTGACACCAGGAACATGATCAGCGCCGAGCAAAACGCGTTGATCATCACCCCGGCCAGCAGCAGCGTATTTTTCTGCACGGCGCGCCCTCCGACCATGAACAGCACCACAGCGAGCGTGGCCATACTGCCGGCAAAGGCCAGCGCACCGATGGCCGAGGGATGGGTGAGCCCGATGAGAATCCCCAAGATGGCGCCCACCGCTGATCCACCGGAAACACCGAGGATGTAGGGCTCCGCCAGCGGGTTTCTCAGCAGCGCCTGAAACACCAGGCCGCCAAGGGACAGAGCCGCCCCCACCAAAGCGGCGAGCAGCACCCTCGGCAGCCGGATTTCCCACACGATGGTGACCTGGGTGGGGTCCACCGCCCCGGCGCCGAGCCACGGGGCCGCCAGCGCCTTGAAACCGGCACCGGAAGCGCCCAGGGCGAGGGCCAGGCAGCAGACGACGGCCAGAAGACCGGCCAACGCCAGAGACACGACGGCCATCCGCCGAATCACCGGGTTCGATGCCCGGGTCACGGTTTCACCGCCCGATCCGCCGCGTGGATGATGTCCGCCAGCCGTTCCAGTCCGTCGACGAGCCGCGGCGAGGCCCGGTCGAGCAAATTGGAATCCACCAGCACGATGCCTCCCGTGCGGGCCGCCGGCATGTTCTTCCAGCGCAGCCAATCGCGGCGAATCTCCTCAAAAGCCCCCTCCCGCGCCATGGAGGTGATGATGATCAGATCGGGCGCCATGGCAATGACTTCCTCCTGGCTGAAGCGCGGATAGGGCACCGGTCCGGCGGAAAGATTGACCCCGCCGGCCAGCATGATCAGCTCGTGAATAAAAGTGTCCGTCCCCACGCTGACGATGGGTGACAGACCGATCTGGAAGAATACCCCGGGCGGGCGGCCCAGGCGGCCTCGTCGATGCACCACGGCCTGGATCCGTTTTTCCAGATCGGCGACAATGGTATCGGCGGCGTCTTGGACATCCAGCAAGCCGCCCAGGGCCGAGATGGTTTCCAGCACGGCGCTCAGGTCCCTTGGATCCAGCGCGAACACAGGAATCCCGAGCGATTCCAGACGGGCCACCACCGCCTTGGGGTTGCCGTCCTTTACCGCGATGCACAGGTCGGGCCGCAGTGAAACGATCCGTTCCAGATCCAGCTGCACGTACGAGCCGACTTTCGGAAGGGCCTGCGCCGCAGCGGGATAATCACTGAATCGGGTGACACCGCAAAGGCGATGGCCCTGCCCCAGGGCGAAAACCACCTCGGTGACGCTGGGGGCCAATGAAACGATGCGCCGCGGCATTTCAGGAATCCGCACCCGGAGTCCCAGCATATCGGTCACCATCCGCCCCGGCGCGGCGGCGATGGCAACGCCGCCCGCAGCGGTAATAATAACAACGGAAAGCGCGATGATGAGACAACGCACGCGAAGGCCCTCCTTGGCACATAAAAACGCCACCTGCGACAGGGGATCGCCTATGGAGACCTGCCGGTTACGGGACAGGCTGCCTGGTGCCACGAAAACCCCGGACGGGGGTAAACCCCGTGCCCTACGAAAACCGCAGCCATCGCCGGTCTGAAAAGTAGGGCGAGGGGTTTATCCCCTCCCGCGGCGCCGCGCACCGGGCAGGCTGTCTGGTGCCGCTTTGAAACAAAAAATCCCGGGTCGAATCTTTATCGACCCGGGACATCCCGTTTTCATCCGCAGGATCAAGGGGACTGCACGGCCCTGCCATACCCCTCACGGCCAGGCAGGTCTTCTGACTCCCCCGCCCCGTCCGGCGGCCTTCCCATCCGCCGGCAGCGGACAGTGGCGCACAATGGCCGAAGGGGTTCCTCCCCATTGGAAGGCAGGGTTACAGCGGTGGGCCCGTTCCCGATTCTCACGGGATTCCCTATTGATCTCGTTTCGAGCACCTGGCCGCCACTGTGTAACGACCTCGGCGCTCCGCTGTCAAGAATTATCGAGAGGAAGCGCCGCGATCATGCCGGGGCTCCGGGTTGCCGGTACTTCCCTGAACCGCCATCACGCATCGTGCATGGTTGACGCAAGGCACCCGCGGCACACCATTTCGCCGGCCAGCGGCTCGAGTTTGGTCGCCATGGTGGGTTCCCCGCAGCGGGCGCAGGGTGTGGACGGCGCGATGCGGGCCTTCTCCGGTACCCCGGCGATCACCGGTGTCATGATGAACAGCGCTTTGGCGGGAGTTTCCAGCACTTCTACAGTCCGCTTCATGCCCAGTGCACTGAGTTCCGCCTTCTCCGCATCCGTGATGCTGCCCTCCCGCATTTTTTTGAACAATGCGATCTGGCGCTCGTTGACGCGGAACGTGTCCGCCCTCATGGCCAGGCGCACCCCGTGTCCGGTCTTGCGGTCGAAAAAGGTAAACCCCATCTTACCGTAGTCTTTGTAAATGAGGTTTCCCTTACCCAAAGTGCAGCCGGTGAGCACCTGAACGGCGTCCACGCAGCAGGCATCGGTTTCCACGATGGCCACCAGTTCTTCGTCCACGGCCCGCTGCTCCCGCAACCACTCCAGACCTGCCCTTGCCGCCACATAACCGATCGCTAGTCCGCCGCACACGTGGCCGTGAAACGCCTCACACCGTTTGAAATCCGCGCTTTCCAGAATCTGTTGTGCATTCATGATGTTTTCCTATCAATGGTCGTTTACTCCTCGATCAGTTTAGAAACGGCGCCTTGTGCCCGATGGGACCGTACACTTTCTGCATGCTTTCGTACACCGGTTTGCCGACCAGAAAGGTGTAGATCTCATCCGCTTTCAATTGGGGGTCGAGATCTGCAAAGTGTTCTTCGTGAAGAATTTTCCCAATCGCATAGGCGTCGGCCAGGGCAGTGCCGATGTTGGTCGTGTACCAGTTGAACGGCAGCAGCGTATAGACCTGCCGGTTGGAGAATGCTTTCAAGGCATTGTAAAATTCCGGTTTCCTGCGATAATCCGCCATCACAAGAATCAATCCGCCGCCATCGATGAATATGGTGTCCGGATTGAGCGTCAACAATGGCTCCTTGTCCATGGAAACATGGCTGCCGATACTGGCTTTAACGTGCTCGGCCACATTGTCCGCGCCGATCCATTCAAACGGGATATAGCGCTGCTCGGTGCTTTCGATCCCGTGGGCGCCGCGAAAACCGATGCCACCGACATAGACGGCAGGCCTTGACGTTTCCGATATCCCCTTGGTTCGCGTGCGCATGTCCTCTCGCAGGGATTCGATATAGGTCACAACGTCATCGGCGCGCTTCTCTCGGTTTAGGATCCTTCCGGCGATGCGCAGGGCGTCGTAAACCGCTTCATCGAAGGCCGCAAACGCGCCATAACTCAGCACCACCACGGGAATGCCCACCGTACGTTGCACTTCATCCGCCAGAGAGGCATCCATGTAGGTGATGAATATGACCTCCGGCTTGACGGCAAGCAGGGCTTCAAGATCCGGTTTCTTGTTGATGCCGGCAGGCCCCCCCGGTCCGCAGCGGGGCAATTTGGCAAGCTCGGGATGGGCGATCCGGTAAGGTCTTCCGTCGGCGCTCATTTTTTCCATGTCTTCCACGCCGACGACTTTCGATTGCGCCTGGAGATAAACGATTAACCGCAAAGCACCGGGCCCGAGGCAGACGATCCGATCCGGATCGACGGGAGCGCTTACCTGCCGCCCGGCCATATCGGTCACCGTCATCGTCCTGGCGGCGGTGCAGACGGCAGGCAGCCCCCAGATGATGGCAATAATGCAAAATTTAAAAAACCACTTTGTTTTCAACCGTTTCTCTCCCCTTTACACCGGCACCACGATGGTTTGGCCTTCGAATTCCTTTAGAACCACCTCGACACCGTAAACCTGATGGATCATCTCGGAGGTAATGCCCTTTCGGGTAGATATCGCATGGATCCTCTGTTCCTTAAGAAAAAGGAACCTGTCGGCAAAGCGTACGGCGATATTCAGGTCATGGATGGCAACAACCGCAGACAATCCCTGAGTTTCAACGATGCGGCGAATCAGCCCCATCACTTCAAGCTGATTTTTCAGGTCTAGATTGCTCGTCGGTTCATCCAAAAGCAGAATCGCCGGAGACTGCGCCAACGCCCGGGCAATGATGACTTTCTGGAGCTCGCCGCCGCTCAGATCGCTGACCGGTCGCATGGCCAGGTGCGCGATACCGATCTGTGTGATGATATTTTCCACCAGCGCGTAATCATCGCCGGCAAGCGCCCACCGGATGTGCGGTTTGCGGCCCATGAGTACCGCCTCGAAAACCGTCAGGCGTGTTTCCGGATGGCGCTGCGGCACATACCCCATGTGCCGGGCCACGCTGTTTTGGCTCATGAGGAGCAGGTTTTTTCCGTCCACCGACACCGATCCGCGCCGGGGCTTGAGAATCCGGTTCAGGCACTTGAGTAAAGTGGACTTTCCCGCACCGTTGACACCCAACACACACATGACCTGCCCCCGGTCCAGGGAAAAATTGACATCCGAGAGCACCGGGTGGCTGTTATAGGAAAATTCGATGTTGGCCACCGTCAGCCTCATCGGTACCCCCGGATGAGCAGGTAAAGAAACATCGGGGCCCCCAGAAACGACGTAATGACGCCCACAGGCAGCGCCCCCGATCCGATGAGGATCCGGCCGATGGTGTCCGCGGTCAGCAGCAACAGTGCGCCCAGCACCGAGGAGAAGGGAATCAGCAGGCGATGGTCGTCGCCCACCAGCCGTCGGGCCATATGCGGCGCGATCAGACCGATAAAGGCGATGACGCCGTGAAAGGCGGTCACGAGGGCGGATATCAGCGCTGCCGCCACCATGCCGGTCACCCGGATTCTCTCGATATTGACGCCCAGGCCTTTGGCTGTTTCTTCTCCCGAGGCAAGGGCATTGAGGTCCCACCGGATCGCCATCAAATACACGGTGGCGAGGACGACCACGGCGGCCATCGGTCCGATTTCCGCCCAGTTGGAACGCGCCACATCGCCGAAAGTCCAGAAAACGACCATGGCCAACTGCGTTTCCGTGGCCAGGTATTGGATCAGAATCGTAGCCGATACAAACAGTGACGACAACGCTACTCCGGCCAGAATGACTGCCTCGACGGAAAGCCGTTTGAGTCCCGATAAAACCAGAACCACCAGCGTGGCCGCCATGGCCCCCCCAAAAGCAAAAGCCGTCACCGAGATCATCCCGGCGCCGAAGACGACAATCGCCACGGCGGCGCCGAAGGCGGCCCCCTGGCTGATCCCCAGGGTGGACGGCGAACCCAGCGGGTTTTTGAGCAGGGATTGAATGCACAGCCCCGAAAGCGAAAGCCCCCAACCGCAGATGACGGCGGCGATCACCCGCGGCATCCGGATATTGGTGATCACCACGCCCACGGTGCCGTCGGCGTTGCCGGTCAAAGCGCTGAACACACCGCTGAGGGGTATATCGTATGTTCCCCGTGCAACCGCAACCACGGCGAGCAAAAGCGTCGCGCCGAGCAGCAGAAACAGCAGCAGCAGTTTCTTGTGAATGCGCTCGCGGTAGGCGGTTGTCATCCTGCCAGGAACCGCGGTTTGCCGGTGTTCGTGACTGATCATTGGTTTCAACTTAGAATGGTTCGGTATTTTGCAATTTTTCCGCTTGCGCCCTCCGCAGCACACTGCGGGGGGTACAATCGCCGGCTTGTTAAAAAAACAAAAGGCCGCGAAGGGGCCTCCTTTTCGGGAAGCACGGACCTTCGTGGCCTCATCGATTTTCGTAATCGCTGCTGGTGCTCAGTAACTAATTGTATTTCCGGGGGGTATTGCCCTGGATGAAACCAGGAGCGGCTCCGGCCGCTGCATATACTGCATTTTTCTATACGTCAATCACTGACCGGAATCAAGCGGTTTCGCGGCTGGGATATGTTGCGGTGGCCGGGCAACCACGGCGTGTCAATCCCGCAGCCAATCCCGACCGGCCTTGGCCGCCGCAGTGCCGACGCCGCACTATGGCATCCGATCGTCGATCTGCGACAGGTTATCGAAATCGCCCCGGCCGAGCCATCGGTGAAGCCCGGGCAGCCCTGTCGGCGACATGTGCTCACCTCACAAGGCCAGCCAGAACGTAAGGATTGCCGCCGGCCTCCGTGAGGCCGTTGTAAAGTGTTTCGGTGAGCGGAAAGGTCGCGGCCGTGAAAACGAAGGTCTCCGGCTTGTCGAGGTACGCCAGAGCGTCCAGGACCATGGCGGCCTTGGTCGCTCCCTTGGGGGACAGCCGCCGCAGTGCGTCGAAGTCGAAGCTGAGCGCCACTCCGGTGCCTTTTTTACTCTCCCTGTCCCAGATGAGGAGCATCCCCGCCGGGTTCTTGACGGCCACCGCCGCCAGCTGCTTTTCCGACAACGGCTTGACCACCATTCCCCGCTTGCCCGGGGTGCAGTCCAGCATCACCTGGAGGGCGTCCTCCTTGCACCACACCGGGCATGCGATCATAGTGTAGTGCGCCGTCCCCTTCAGGGGATAGGTATTCAGGATATAGCGGGCCATGAGGTAGCCGGAGGTAAGACCGGGACAGATGTGGTTGTGCAGCTCCGCGCTCTTGAGAAAATCGTAAGGCGCGCCCTTGGCCCAGGCATTGGCGACGGCCGCCAGGGTAAACAGGTCTTTGCCGGCCACGAGCGCACCGGTGCGCTTCCAGAAAGCGGGATCGGCGATAGCCCGGGGGCTCATGTTGACGGATTCGCTGACCGTCGACGGGCCGTCCACGCTGAGGATCACCGCGTCTCCGGTCGTCTTCGAGAAGAGCATCACCCGCAGCGGGTGGGTCTGGGGGCGCTGAAAGAAGAGCAGGTTGCCCGTGCCCACGGAGCAGCCGGTGAGCGCCTCCACCACGGCCAGCTCGGGCAGGGCCGAGCGGCCACCCGGCCTGAGGTAAGGGGCGTCGGTCAGCACCAGCAGATCGCCGTCGCCCCTGGCGAGTTTCAAATCCGCCATCGCATTGGCGACTTCGGTTTCCAGGGACTGTGCACCGGCGGCGGCAGCCAGGCAGAACAAGAGCACCACCGCCAGGGCGGCGCCGACGAACCGGTTTTTGATCATGGTTTTCTCCTTTGCAATATTCGGGGTCATTGTTTTGCCGCCGGCGATGTGCCGGGCGTTTCCGACGAGTCCTCATCGGATTCCAGCTCCCGCTGGATCCGGGTCATCCAGCCCGCCACCCGGAGGTCGGCCACCTGCAGGTAAGCCGGTGAATAGGGCTTGATATCGATGACCGGACTGCCGTCCACCGCCTCCAGCCCCCGCACCGCCAGGATATTTCCGTCACGGGACACCAGCGGCACCGCCGAGACCAGCACCGGGTTGGGCCGGGCCGGGCTGCAGGTGGCGAAGATGCCTTTCTCCGGCAGGTCCTTTCGCCCCATAGGGTGAACCCGTCGCAGGTCCCGCCGTTCCGGAGGCAGCAGGTGGGGCCAATAAAGGATCAGAATGTGGGAGAAGTCTTCGATGCCGTCCAGAAGGTCCGCCCACCGGGAAAAGACCTCGATGCGGCTGGTCGCCGCCTTCACGCGGCGGTGATACGAGCGGATGCGGTTCATCCGCTCGGTCAGGGTGAGACCCGATGCATCCGCTGTCAGCATGGGCGTTGTGATCTCGCTTCTCACGATGCCGACCGGCGTCAGCGTGATCGGCGCCTCAGGGGTCGTCTCGATGCTCATGTTTGCCTCCCTTCTCAGATACCCAGCGATACCGTCAACAGGGCCGTGAAGGGCGCCCCGACATAGTAGTTGTTGCCGCCCCCGGTGAGCGTGTAATCCCCCGCGGTGACCAGCGACACGTACTCCGTACTGAAAAGATTGGAGAGCTCCAGGGACAACTTGAGCGTGTCGAGAAAAGCTGGGCGCCTTGAGGGCGTGTAGTCGATCTTGAGGTCGGCCACCGTGTAGGCGTCGACCTCTTCAGTGTTTTCCGAATCCCCGTACCGCTTGTCCAGGTAGCGGAGCATGGGGATAACGCGAAAATCCCCATACGAGAGGATCAGACCGCTTTTGATCATCCACCGTGGCGTGTCCACCACCTGGTTGCCCTGGATGTCCATGAGCGCGCCCCCGTAGACCACGTCCTCGTCGTAGGTCAACGAGGTGTATGTGGGATTGACAAAGAACGTGACGTGGTCGCCCAGAAAGAAGTTCGTCTCCAACTCGATGCCGTAGCCGGTGGCCTTGCCGACGTTCTGATTGTAGTTGACCCCCTTGCCGCCCACCACCACCCGCGGGTCGTAGACGTTGGTGAGCAGGTTCTGGTGCTTGGCGTAAAATACGGTTGGCATGATCTCCATCAGGTCACTGCGCCAGCGCGCCCCCACCTCCACGCTGTCGGTGATCTCGCTGCCGTATCCTTCGAACAGGTCGTTGAGCGTCACGCCGGCGGCCTGGAAGGCGGCCCGCTGCTGATTGTAGAGGGTAATCAGGGGCATGTAGGAATAGGGGCGGATCATGTTGCGCCCGTAGCTCGTATACAGCGAGAACCGCTCGGTCAGGCTGTAATTGAGACCGATGGTGGGCAGCCACTGTTGGTAGACTTTTTCCTCCCGGTACAGGTCGGGGGCCTTCACTAGGGCGTAGGAGGGCGCCGGAGAAGTGTAGCCCTGGCTGGCCGGGTCTTTATAATAGAAGTATTTCATGCCGGCCTGCCAGTCGATGCGCCCCGCGCTGCCGGCCAGCTTGAGGTAGGGACTGTGAAGGATGCCGTCGCCATCGTTCTCCGTGTACATGCCGTACCCCTTGAAGGCGAGGGTCCCGGCGTCGAAGACCTGGGTCACGATCTTCATGTCGTTGGCCTCGTAGCCGTAGCCGAAGGCGGCCGTGCCCCACTGCCAGTCCGAATCGACCTGGGAGATGAGCCCGTAGCGCCGGATATCCCGGCTCCGCCGCTGGATCGTCCCCCCCTGGGAAGTGGACCCGCCGAGGATCTCGGTGCCTTCCGATGAATAGTAGGGCTTGAAGGTCAGCTTCCAGCCCCCGGAGAGCGTTACCGGGATCACCCCGATGGCGTCCCGGTTCACATAGTCGCCCCGGTTGTACTGGTAGTAGTAGATGTCCTGCGCCTTCACGCCGGTCAGCGTCTCATTGTAGTCGGTCTTGGTGTTGTCGCCGAGTCGCTGCACCTGCGCGTAGGCAAGGGGACGATAGAGGTCCTGCTTAACGTCGTTGTAGTTGAACCAGAACTGGATCTCGTCCTCACCCCGGTATGGCTGGCGGATCATCACGCTGGCGTTGTGGCGCGGTCCGAGATCGCCGGGGCCCTTCCATTTTTCCGCATCGGTGTAGGACCCGGAGACCGACAGCCGGGTGTTGACGGCCGGCAGCGCGCCGGCGTCCAGCCGGAGAAACGTCCGAGTGTAACCGTTGGCACCGATGCTCTGGCGGATGTCGGCTGCGGTCTCATCGCCGGGCCACCGCGGCCGGAGTTCCAGGGCGCCGCCGCGGGCGCCGACACCGGTGCCCAGATCCGCCGGCACGGCCCCTTTGTAGACGGCGATGCTCTCGATATTCTCGGTGTCGTAAATGTACTCCCGGGGCCCCATGGGATTGCCCCCCCAGTTGGGCACGCCGGCGACGGTCATGGCGCCGAAATAGCCGCGCACCCCCCGCACCCGGATGTTCTTCTGCTCTGCACCGAGCCCGTAGGGGTCGATGCTTTCGGCATTGACACCGGGCAGATTGTCGATGGCCTCGTAAACGCTGACCGTGGCTTTGGCCCCCTGGGCGTCCAACCCCTCCCGGGTGATTTCACTGCCGGTATAGACCGTCTCTCCGGTCTCCTTGGTGGGACGAACGAGCTTCTTTCCCGTGACGACAACGTTGTCCAGCCGTACGACCTTTTCTTCCGCTCCGGCCGATGGGACGACGGCCAGCAGCAGTGCGATGGACACACACATCGCTCTTATCATTCGACACCTCCCTTTCCGTGTTGACCAGTGCTCATCCAGAAATAGTAGATTTTAGTTTTTGATAGACATTGAAAACAAAAAGGCCACGACGGTATCATTCCCCCCGATGGAGGGGCGTGAGACCTTCGTGGCCTGGTCGTTCGCAGCACCGGGCGCCCGTGCGCAGCGCCAACGCGATTACTAGCTAAAGCCGATACTTATCGCCTGCAGGATTTACTTCTCTCAACCGGGCAGCTTCGGCGACCCTAAGAAGAGTTTCGTTTTTCTACTTACTTCTCAAATCAAAGTCAACTGCTTTTGCATATCTTCCCGAAGAATCAATATTCGATGCTGCACCGATCCGACCTGCTACTTCGTGCATCCGGATGACCGGCTACTAATCGTGCGTGTGATCATGGGGCTGTTTCTCATGCCCCGAATGATCGTGCTTGTGGGATCCGTGGTCACCGCCGTGATCGTGGTCGTGACCGGGGGTCTCACCGGCCTGGGTGTGCTCGTGCTGGTGTTCATGCCCATGCTCATGGGTGTGGGCGTGTTCATGCGCATGGCTGTGCTGCTCACTGTCGTGCGCATGCGGGTGCTCATGGGTATGGGTGTGCGCGTGGGCATGCTCATGTTTGTGCTTTTGGTCACCGTCCATCTGTCCTCCTCGCTTTAAAGGGTTAATGGCGCATCGCCGCCTTACAGGGTTATCGTGCCGGCGATTCGAAAAAAATCTTGTGGTCCACAAGATTCATTCCTCGGATCCGGCCGGTGACGGTCCTTTGCTCGCCGAAAATATTCACCAGTAGCCAACCCTCCGCCCCGTCGGGTTCCACGATATCCACCGATTCCATGAGCAGTTGCTCCTCACCGCCCTTTACCAAGTATGCATTTGCCTCACACATAGTTGATCACCTCCTTGATTCGTTCCACCGCCGCCTGGACAAGATGAGGCAGCGGTTCTTTGGTCACCCCCACGATTTCCGATCGCTCCTGGGAAAGGGGCAGCAGGATTTTCAGGGCGCCGCAGGAGGCCACGGCCTCGGCCATCCGGGGGGTCACCTCACCAAGCATGGCATTGGCCCAGGTGACGGCCACGCTGCCCACGATCACATGGGCGCTCATCGCCGTTCGGCAGACGGCGTTTTCGCCGGTAGCGCCCTTGTTAGCGCCGGCTTTGAGCATCTGAACCGTGGCGATGGTGTTGGTGCCCAGCGCGATACACTCCAGCCGATCACCGAAGGCCTCCCGGATATACCTGATCAGGGTCGCACCGATACCCCCGCCCTGGCCGTCGATCACACAAATCGTCTTTGTCACAACCATTCCTTCTCCCGGACCATAGGCACCGCGCGGTGCGTTGTCATTACATCAACTCAAAAACGACCCCGATCTCCAGCGGCAGCGGACCGCTGAACAAGTGCGCCGGCGGCCGTGGAAACGGTGCGGCCGATGTCACGGCCGCCACCGCCGCTTCATCCAGAAAACGGTAACGGGATGGCGCCACCACGGCCACAGCGCCGATGCTGCCATCGGGCGCAATGACAAAGCGCACGACCACCCGCCCCTGGATCTGACGCCGTTTGGCGGCAGCCGGATACGCCTTGTGGCTTTCTACTCGCCAGCGCACCATGTCGAAATAATCACCGGCTGTGCGCTGGCCGCCGCCGCCGTCCATCGGCGGCGTCCATGAAACCATACCGGTATTGCTGATGACCGGTGCCGCTGGCGCTGAAATCGCAGCCACTGCGGTGGGGGCCGCCGCCGATGGCGCTGCCGGGGGCGCGATCATGCGCGGCATGGGCGGCGGATCGGCCGGTGCCGTGGGCGCCCGATCACACGGCGGCGATGGTTTATGGCGATGCGGCGGCACCGGGATCTGACGCCCCCGGGGTTTTCCGGCGTCCTGCATTTCCAGTTCGATATAGGACACATCACGGCCTTCGTAGATCCCGGCGATATGCATCAGCGCCCAGGCGTGGACGATCAGAGAAATTACGAGAAACCCTTGAAACAGGCGATTCGGGCGGCGCCTTTCCGCGATAGAATACTGTCGGAGAGGCATCTCACCGCCCTTTCTCGGTGGCCAAGACCAGGCGCCCGGCCCCGGCGGCCTTGGCCACATCCATCACCCGCACCGCCTTGTCGAGCACCACGGTCCGGTCGGCCTTGATCACCACCAACCGGTCCACATCGCCGGCCACCATCTCCCGGATCCGCCGGAACAAGGCGTCCAGTGCGATTTCATGGTTTTCGAGAAAGGTCCGGCCGGCCGCATCCACAAAAACGGTAATCTCCTGCCGGGTCTGCGGCTTTGCCGCATCGGCGTTGGGCAGCTTCACGTCGATGCCTTCTTCGACGATAAAATTGGTGGTCAGCAGGAAATAGACCAACAGCAAAAAGACAATGTCGATCAGCGAGGTCAACGGAGGCTGAACACCGTATGGGGTCCGTTTTTTTCGGTGTACCAACATACGTCGCTACCGATTTCTCAAAGACATCAGATTTTTCATAAAATGAACCGTTCCCGTCTGAAGGCGCGCCTCGTAACGGTCCACCTGCCCGGCGAGATAGCTGTGAGCCACCATGGTGGGCAGCGCCACGGCCAGACCCAGGGCCGTGGTGAGCATGGCTTCCCAGATGCCGCCGGCCAAAACCGCGGCGTTCACCTTGCCGCCCATTTCCTGAATCACCATGAAGGCCTTGATCATGCCGATGACGGTCCCCAGCAGGCCCAGCAGGGGGGCGATGTTGGCGATGGTGGCCAGGGTCTGAAGATAGCGCGACAATCCCCGGACCTCGTTTTCGGTGGCATGCACCAGCACTGTCTCCAGCGTCTCGCGGTCCTGATCCATCACTTCAATTGCCTGCCCGAGCACGCGCCCCATTGGACAGCGGCTCTCGTCGGCCGCCTGTGCCGCACCGCTGCGATCACCGGTGCCCAGGTGGTCAACCACCCGCCGGGCCACCCCCCGGCCCCTTCGGCGCAGCACCATGAAATGAACGATCCGCTCGGCGAAAATGGCCGCCGCCAGCACCGAACACAGCAAAATGGGGGTGACGAGCACCCCGCCTTTAGCCAGAAACGCCACCATATAGCCCTCCGGTTCATTGCCTTGTTTCGACGTCCGCCGTACCGTCGAAATCCAAATCCTCGCTCCGCGACACCACCACCTGAGCCGCATCGTAGACTTCCCACAAATCGGGACTGCCGTCCCGGTTGCGGTCCTCGGCGACACGGGTAATGCGGCCGTGGTCATAGTAAAACCAGATGTCCACAGTGCCGTCACCATCGGTGTCCTTTTCGGCCAGTGTTGCGGTTTCGGTATCATCGTAATGCCAGGTGATGTTCAAGCGCTCGGCGCCGCCCTGCGCCTCGCGGGAAAGGGTGATCCGCCCAGCCGGATCGAATGCCTCCAAAAGCACCGGACGGCCGCTCTGCCCGTCGAAGACTTCCCGCTGGCGGAGCACGTCACCGGTGTAAGTATCGCGCGATATCAGGTGGCCGTCGGCGTCGGTCCGGGTTTCCACCCGCGAGCCTGCCGAAACGTCATAGCGCACCGTCAGCTCGAATTGGCCGTCATTGTCATTGTCCATGAGACCGGAGGCCAAAGCGCCGTCGGCATAAGTCTGACGGATGTCGACACGGCCGTCGCCGTTTCGGTCCTGCCCGATGTTGGTAATCCGGCCCGCCGCGTAAACCTGCCAGGTGTCCACAAGGCCGTCCCCGTTGGTGTCGGCCAGACTCTTTTGAATCCGCCCGTGTCCGTCGTAGTGGATAGTTCGTTCCGGCCGGCCGTCACCGTCTTCGTCAGTGGTCTGCATAATCGGCAGATCATTTTCGAAACCGGTGACGGTGATGCGGCTGCCGTCACGGGCCTCGACCTGCGCCAGGCGGCCCTCGGCAAAACGGCTGATCTGCCTCACCGCGCCGGAGTCCGGGTCTATTTCACGAACCAGTGCCGGATGACCGTTGGCATTAAATTCGGTAAACCGGTCCATGCGCCCGTCGCCATCGGTGTCCTCCTCACGCAGGGTCGGTGTGCCATGATCGAATCGCACCAGCTTGTCATAGCGCCCGTCTCCGGTGGTGTCGCGCTGCTCCAGAACAGGCACGGCGTGTTCATAATGGATCTGTATTTCCGGGGTGCCGTCATCGTCGGCATCGGTCAGGCGGGAGCGGATCTCCCCGTTTTCATACTGCTGCCGGGTTTCCAGCCTTCCGTCGCCGTCGAGGTCATGGCGGCTCGCCTCCGGCTGCCCCTTATCGTCCAGGGTGACGATCTGATCGATCCGACCGTCACCCGTGGTGTCACGGGTCACCGTGTGAAGGCGCCCGTCGACGTACCGCTGGTCGGTATCCAGTCGGCCGTCGCCCGTGGTATCGCGCTGCCAGCGCAGTGGCCGCCCCTGGTCTTCGAAGGTGAGCTGCCCCACAATCCGCCCGGCGGCATTCAGCGTCTCCCGGCGAAGGGGCTTTCCGTTTTCAATGACATCGCGCTCGTCGATGACGCCGTCTGCGTCGGTATCGCGCGCCACACTATCCACGGCGCCCTGACGGTAATACTGAAACGTATCCATCCGTCCGTCGCCGTCGGTGTCGAGCTCAAGGGTGACAATACCGCCGGCAGCGTCCAGCCGGGCGATGCGGTCCGTCCGGCCGTCACCGTCGCTGTCCTGCTCGATGACGCGGCCGCCGGATGCCGCCGCCGGCAGTGCGTGCAGGCCCGCGGCCAGTACCAGCAGGGCGCCGGTGGCGGTTAAAAGAAAAGATCGTCTTGGAGACATCGCCCACTCCAAAATAAAAAAAGGGCCGCGAATGCTGGGACATGTAAATGTCCCGGCCTTCGTGGCCCGGAATCGATATGGCGAAAACGGATTGTTACAAATGGTGCATCGAGGACGCCTTCTTGGCGCCCGCAGTTCAGTGCGCCGAATGTACATGAAACGCAGTGGTTATGTCAAAAGAAAAAAGGGGCTACGGTAGATACCGTAGCCCCCTTCATGTGTCTGGTAGGCACGATTGGATTTGAACCAACGACCCCTTCCGTGTCAGGGAAGTGCTCTCCCCCTGAGCTACGTGCCTGAAAACATGGCGTTTGAGTTACCATCGCCCCCCCGCCCTGTCAAGGGGAAAGGGCCGGGGACGCACGGTTTTCAGTATTCGAAATCGGGATCGAAAATCCGATAAAAGCCTTGATGGCTCTGTAAAAAGTTGTAATCTCTCGCAAAGGCGCAAAGATCGCAAAGTTAACATAATGACATTTAAGATGTTTTACTTGGCGTCTTTGCGAGAAAATTGCTTTTTTACGAACCTTTCAGCTACGAAACCGATAGGGATTTCGATGCCAATGTGATCACAAGTCCCACTCGCCGCAGTCTCATTTGGGTCTCAGGGCCACCCGCATTTTATCACCGGAGACATCTTTGATGTCGATACCGAAATTATCGAAGGTGGTGCGCATGAGGCTCTCGGCCAGGGCGGCCACGTCGCCCTGGTACTCCACCACCAGTGCGGCCTGATCGGGCTTCATCTCGGTGGTCTGGGTGGATTTGACCCCCGGCATGGTTTTGATGATCCGCCGGAACGTAACAAAATTGGCCAGATCCCGTGTCCCTTCGATGGCGATCTCCACCCGGCTGAGCACATCCTCGGATACCAGCCAGGCCGGCGCAAGCTGCCTGGCCAGGGTCTCGCCGGCCTGGACAGCGGCGGCATCCATGGCCTTTCGACCACCCTGGGTGGCTTCACTGGCCGTGGCGACCGATTCCTGCTCGACAGTGGCCAGGATCTTCCGGTCGGCGACCCGGATGGCCTTCACCCCCACCACGGCCCGGTAGCTGCGGAGCTGATCGCCCATGGTGTTGGAGGCCAGGGCGGCGCGCGCCGTACCCACCACCACCACCTCGGCCCGGTAGGCCGAGGCCAGATGCACCAGGGTTTCAATGTCGATATTGGGCGGATAATCGAGCACCTGGGCACTGCCGCCCTCGGGCCGGGTCGGGCTGAGAACGGAAAACCCGGCCTCCCTGAGCTTTGCCCCCAGCACCTTCTGGCTGTCGTTTTCCGTCATCACCGCATCGCCGCCCCACCAGTAGGACGGCAACTGCTGGAGAACGTCCTTTTCGACGATAAACAGCAGCGTCCTGGGCATGACCTTGCGCGAGAGGGTGATACCGGCGGCGTTAAATTGCCGCCGGAGGGCGTCCAGTGACACGGTGGCGGATACCATGACCCGGTAGTCATTGCCCGCCGGGGTCTCCGCCAGCACCTTGTATCCCTGGAGAAACTCGTTGCTGCGGCCGCTGATGGCCTGGGAAACTGCGGCAAAATGGCCCACAAACGTGTCTGCAGGGACCAGTTCGATGACCGCCATGGCAATGGCGGCATTCAGGCCGTTGTCGATGGCTTCCTGACGGGCATTTGCCGTATTTCCCTTGGTGATCCGTCCGCTGCCGATAGCGGTATACTCCTTGCTCGGCCCTGCAGCCAGCCCCGCGGCTTCACCGAGGGCAGGCATTGCGAAAAACGCCATCAGGAGTAAAAACAGCATCGGACGGAGTGGCAAACGGTGGCGCAGCATTGAAAACACCTCCTCAGTAATGTCCATCCACATCACGCTCCCCGGACCAGGGCATAGCGGGCAATGTCGCGGAGCATGTCCAGGGTGGTCGACGCGGAAAACCCCGCCAGAGCCTCGATGGCAGTCTCCACGTGCCGCTCGGCAGCGGCCCGAGTGTATGCGATACCGCCGGTGTCCACCAGCATCCGGTGGAGTCGACGAAATTCCGTATCACTGAAATCAGGATTTTGTATGACGGCAGAGATAAACTGCCGGTCTTCCTCACCGGCCACAGCGAGCGCGCGGATCACCGGCAGGGTGAGTTTTCCTTCCCGCAGATCGGCGCCCACCGTTTTGCCCAGTGCGGCGCTGTCGGCTTCATAATCGAGAAGATCGTCGGCCATCTGGAAAGCCATCCCCAGGTGGTGTCCGTAGTCGGCGAGGGCGTGCTCCGCCTCGGGGGCTGCCTCGGCCAACTGGGCGCTGCTGCGGCAGGCACCCTGAAAGAGCACGGCCGTCTTGCAGCGGATGACTTCAAGGTAATCGGCTTCGCCCAGACTCACGTCGGCTTTCCGGGAAAGTTGGTGGATTTCGCCCTGGCTCATATTTTCCGTCACCCAGGCAACGGTACGGATGATGGGCGGGCTTTCGGCCTCGGCGGCAATGGACAGCGCCCGCGCCAGGAGAAAATCCCCGGTCAGCACAGCCACGGCGCTGTCCCACACGGTGTGGGCCGCCGGCCGACTGCGGCGCACCCGTGCGCCGTCCACCACGTCATCGTGAAGCAGGGTTGCCGCGTGAAGGTATTCGAAGATCACCGAAAAAGTTTTGCAAAAAGCGTCGTCACGACCGCACAGCCGCGCGGAAAGCAGCATCAGCAGCGGCCTGAGGCGTTTTCCGCCGCTGAAAAGGATGTGCCCGGCAATGGCTTTGACCAGATCCACGTGAGGGGTGAGATTTGCGGCCAGTGCGGTCTCGATGTCGGCCAGATCCGCCGCGGCGCCGGCGAGGATTTTCTGTTTGAGGTCGGTCATTCAGGCTCTCCGATGAGATCGTACTCCAGGGAATCGACTACGCGAATACGGTAAATGCCACCCTTTTTCAACCCTTGCCCGTGAATGATGGTCAACCCGTCCACCTCCGGGGCCTGAAACATCGTGCGCCCCATGAACAGTCCCGGTTCAGGGTTTTCCTCCACCAGCACATCCAGCAGACTGCCGCGACGCGCTTCGTTGATGGCTGCCGAGATGTCTAGCTGCTGCTGCATGAGCGCATCAGAGCGCCGCCGGGCCACCGCTGCAGGCACGTGCCCCGGCAGTCCGTGCGAAGGCAGATCATCGGCATCCGAATAGATGAAAACCCCCAGGTGATCGAACCGCACCCGCGCGACGAGATCCTGCAGGACGGCGACATCCGCATCGGTTTCACCGGGGAACCCGGTAATGATGGTGGTGCGCAGCGCAACGCCGGGCAGCCGCTGCCGGATGTCGTCAAAAAGCCGCAACAGGTCCTTTTGCCCGTAACGGCGCCCCATGCGCCGGAGTACCGGGTCGCTGGCGTGCTGAATCGGGATGTCCACGTACCGGCAAAGATTTGGAAACCGGCCCATGACATCGATGACATCCATGCCAAGACTTTCCGGATGCCCATAGAGCAGGCGGATCCAGGTATCGGGGCAGCCGGCGGCCAGTTGCGACAGCAAATCGGCCAGACCGTGTTTGCCGTCCCGGTCCAGACCGTAGGCGGTAGTGTCCTGGGCAACGAGGATCAGTTCCTTGATCCCCTGCCTGGACAGCGCAGCCGCCTCGGTCACGATGTCCGCCGCCGGCCGGCTCTTTTGTCTGCCACGGAGCTTGGGGATGATGCAGTAAGTACACTGCCGGCTGCACCCTTCGGCGATCTTGATATAAGCAAACGGCGCACCACCGGCGTCCCGGGGCGTGCCTGCCGACTGAAGCGCGATGCGGTCGGGATCCGGCAGCAGGCACGATGCCCTGGGAAGGCTTCCCGTGACCGCGTCGATAATCCGATCATACGCGCCGGTTCCCAGAAACACATCCACTTCCGGCAGTGACGCCGCGGTCTGCTCACGGTAGCGTTCCGGCAGGCACCCGGTGACGATGAGGGTGTGACACGCCCCTGCCTCCTTGTAGCGCGCCAGTTCCAGAATGGCATCGATGGACTCGTCGGCGGCGTCGGTGATGAAGCAACAGGTGTTCACCACAATGACATGCGCTTCGGATGGATCGTCGATATGGGCCCAGCCAGCTTCGGCCAGCCGCCCGAGCATGATTTCACTGTCTACCTGGTTGCGGGCACAGCCTAAAGAGGCGAGGTGAAACAGTCGGGTCGAAGAGGATTTCATGGATTCCCGGTTCGGTTTACAAACTGCAACCGTCGTTGTTTGCGGATTGATAAAATAGGGAGCCGCGGCAGTTCTTGTCAACAGCCAAATCACTTTCAGGGGAAGGCGCCCGCCCCGCTCGGAGCATGAATCACGGCGATCGCCGGCAGCGGCGTCTACGGGTTCGGCGCTGAGGCGGGAAATCCGCTGGTGGCCGACGACCGGAGGCCGCCGTCAGGACCTTTTTCGATGATAAACCCCTCCACCCCAGGCATTCGCTCCAGCAGGGCCAGACCGGCAGCGGCACCCATCACCGTCACACCCGTGGCCAGCCCGTCGGCCAGGGTACAGTTGTCGGCATAGATCGACACACTGACCACCCCGTTTTCAACCGGTCTGCCGGTTCTCGGATCCAGGATATGGGTGTAACGGTGGCCGGCTTCGATGAAAAAATTGCGGTAGTCGCCGGAGGTGGCCAGGGCATGGTCGGTGATATCCATCGCATGGTAGACCCGGTTGGCCGGAGCACCCGGGTCAGGCAGGTTGATGCCTACACGCCAGGGCCGGCCGTCTTGTCGCCGACCTGCCGCAACCACCTCACCGCCGATCTCCACAAGAAAATCCCGATAGCCGGCGCTTTGCAAGGCGCCCGCCACCACATCCACGCCGTATCCCTTGGCAACGGAGGCCAAATCGAGCGTTAACCGGGGCAGCTTCTTTGAAATGGCACCGCTGTCGTGAATCCGAATATTATCAAATCCGGTATCGGCCAGCGCCGCGGCAATGGCTTCAGGCGGCGGCACTTCGTGGGGGTGATTCGTGTGACCGAACCCCCACAGGTTGATGACCGGTTTGAGCGTTCCGTCCCAGGCCCCGCCGGTGATTTCGTAGAGACGGCGGGCCACGGTGAGCACGGTGAGAAAATCCCGGGAGACCACCACCGGCATATCGGCCTCGGCCAGGGCATTGAACCGGCTGATCTCGCTGTCTGGCCGGTAGGTGGACATGCTCCGGTTGATCTCTTCAAGACGCTCATCGATGGTTCGCTTCAACCCCTCCAGGTCGACGCCTTTCCGGGCCACGACCTTGATATGGTAGGTCGTTCCCATGGTGCGCCCTGCGATCTGCACCTCCTGCCGGCCGCCGCAGGCCGGCAAATAAAGGGCCAGCGAAAGGACGACAAGTGCCGACAACCAGATGCGGGCGCTCCCAGCACGCCCCGTCACCTTGCGTTGGGCCAATACTGTTACGGTGTAATCAATCATCGCAAACACTTTCCAACGCCAATGAAGGAGGAACCGCTGCAACCAAAACCCGTTCTCGCGCAGAGACGCGGCGGCGCAGAGAATAACATCATTAATATCAATTTATTAGCTTTGCGATCGTTGCGGCTTTGCGAGAGATTCGCACTTTTTTACGGATCCATCAAAGTTCATTTTACTCAGCGTCTTTGCGTCTCTGCGCGAGTAATTGGTTTTTGTTTTTCTGTTTTTCACCCGTTTCGTGATCTTCGTGTACTTCGTGGTAACCATTCAATGGTTCGGATAACGCCAACTTGAGCTTTCCGGACAACCGCATAAAAGAAGTCAAACTAGCAGATTCTCGGAAGCTGCTCGCCGGAGAGCATGTCGACGATACGGCTGCCGCCGATCCGGGTTGTCATGAAGACCTTTCCCGGCGGCGTCGCCACCACTTCGCCGATGACCACCGCATCACGGCCCAGGGGGTCTGCCGTCATGGCCGAGAGCACGGCATCGCTGGCTTCCGACGGCACCAGCGCCAGCAGCTTTCCCTCGTTGGCCACGTAGAGGGGATCGAATCCCAGCAGTTCGCAGACACTGGCGACCTGAGGCCGCACCGGAATATCGGCCTCGATGATGCGGATGCCCACCCCGGCCTGCTGTGCGATTTCGTTGAGTGCCGTCCCGACACCGCCCCGGGTGGGGTCTCTAAGCACATGGATGTCGGGGCAGACCGCCAGCATCCGCGCCACCATGTGGTTCAGGGCAGCGGTGTCGCTGGTGATGGGCGACTCGAAGGCCAGCCCTTCGCGCCGGGTCATGATGGTCATGCCGTGATCGGCGATGGTCCCGCTGAGTATTACCCGGTCGCCCGGCCGCGCGTTGCCCGCCATGACAGACACGCCCTCGGGCACGAGACCGACGCCGGAGGTATTGATAAAAATCTTGTCGGCCGCGCCGCGGGGAACGACCTTGGTGTCGCCGGTGACCACCTGGACGCCCGCGGCCCGGGCCGCCTCGGCCATGGTATTGACGATCCGCCGCAGGTCATCCATGGGAAAGCCTTCCTCCAGAATCAACCCGACACTGATAAACAGCGGCCGGCCACCGCACATGCTGATATCGTTGACGGTGCCGTTGATCGCCAGATCGCCGATATTGCCGCCGGGAAAGAAAATGGGGTCCACCACATAGCTGTCGGTGGAAAACGCCAACCGGCTGCCGCCCACATCGATCACGGCGCCGTCGTGAAGCTGCGCCAGTGCCGCATTGGCAAAGGCCGGCAACAGCAGTTCCGTGGTGAGCGCGTGGGAAATCTTTCCGCCGCTGCCGTGGTCCAGAAGAATCTGATCAGGTTTCATAAGGTATTTTCTCAATCTAATCGGTTAATGAAACTGCAAAATCGATTTGAACCACAGAGGACACGGAGACCACGGAGGAAACCAATATTTGGCGGCCTTCGGCCGCGAAGTCAAAACCCTTTCTCGCGCAGAACCGCAGGGACGCCAAGAACTGCGCAAAAAGATGAACATCGAATGAAAACCCGTACTCTCGCTAAGACGCAAAGCGCGCAAAGAACTGCAAGTTCGCTGAAACCCTGAAAATCGAACACCTTTTCCGGCATCGGTTGCTGTCAGCCAATGTGAAACCGAATTCACGCCGCAGGCGTTTCCATCCTGATTTTCTTGGCGTTCGTGGCGCCTTGGCGCGAGCAATTGTTTTTTCTCCGTGACCTCCGTGTACTCCGTGGTTCCCCTGGCTTATCACGATTGATGATAGCGGTAGTACGCCGCACAGGTGCCTTCGCTGGACACCATACAGGGCCCCACCGGCCGGGTGGGCGTGCAGCGTTTTTTGTACAGGGCGCACTGCGGCGGAATCTTCAGCCCGGTGAGAATCTCCCCGCAGGCACATCCCGGCGGCTCCGGCACATCCCTGAGCGCCACCGAAAACTTGCGGGCGGCGTCAAAGGATGTGAATGCTTCCCGGAACGCAAGACCGCTGCCGGCAATCACGCCGATGCCGCGCCAGACGGTGTCGGCAACGGTGAAAACCGAATCCATCACCTGGCGGGCCCTGGGGTTGCCTTCATTTGACACGGCCCTCGGATAGGCGTTTTCAAGGGCCGGGGCGCTGTTTTCGATCTGATGCACCAGCATGAGAATGGCCTGGAGCAGATCGGTGGGCTCGAATCCGCCCACCACCATGGGAATGCGGCTGGCCTCGGCCAGGGGCCGGTAGGCATCCACACCGATGATCACCGACACGTGCCCCGGCAGCAGAAACCCGTCTACGGCAATGCCCTCGGTTTTGACGAGGGCGTCCAGGGCCGGCGGCACCAGTTTGTGGGCCCCGTATACGCTGAAATTGCGCAAGCCCTCGGCCTGGGCGGCGAGCACGGCCGCGGCAATGGTGGGCGCCGTTGTTTCGAAACCCACCCCCAGAAAGACCACCTGGCGCTCCGGATTCTCCCGGGCCAGGGTGAGCGCGTCCATGGTGGAATACACCATGCGGATGTCCCGACCGGAGGCCCGCTCCTGCTGCAGAGAACTGTCTGAACCCGGCACCCGGATGAGATCACCGAAAGTGGCGATGGTGACCTCAGGTATCCGCGCCAGATCGATAAAGGCGTCGATTTCGCCCTGGGCCGTCACGCACACGGGGCAGCCCGGGCCGGAAAGCAATGAAATGGTTGCCGGCAGCATGTCCCGTACGCCGCTGCGGAACAGCGCCACGGTATGCGTGCCGCAGACCTCCATGATCCGGATGGGGGTGCGGCTCGTTTTCCGTATCTCGTCGATCAGCGCCCGGGCCGCCGCCGGGTCCCGGTATTCGTCGGCATGCTTGATAGCCATATGCCTCCTGTCGGTTCAATTCCCAGAACAGAGGTAGTTTTTACCACGAAGCACACGAAGGCCACGAAGATTAAATTGATTTATGGCCGTCCTTCGCCCGACTACCTGCAAATTTCATGTTTTTCCCGAATCACCCAGTGCGGTATCGCCGCAACCAAAACCCGTTCTCGCGCAGAGGCGCAGGGCCGCAGAGAAATTCATGTTTGAAAAACGCTACCCCCTCAATAGTGACAAGCAGCGCCCTTTACCGCCGTGCAAATAGTGTTTCTTCTGTTTTCAGTCTCAGCAGTTCTCAGCGTCTCTGCGTCTCTGCGCGAATAATTAGTTTTTCTGTTTTTCAGTCGCTTCGTGATCTTCGTGTACTTCGTGGTTAATATTTCTTTCAGTCGATTAGCCCCTCTGCCACCATGGCCGCCGCAGCCACCGCCTGGCCCAATGACAGACCGCCGTCATTGGCGGGAACGCGTTCCTGTGAATATACCGCAAAGCCTTCCTTTTCAAGGCTGCGCATGAGCCCGCCCAGAAGGATGGCGTTCTGAAAGACGCCACCGCTCATCACGACCTGGGAGATCCCGGTATCCGATCGCAGCTGCCGGCACAGGGCGGTGAACAGAACTACCAGGGTGTTGTGAAAGGCCATGCTCACCACGGGAATCGGGATCCCGGCGATGACATCGGCCACCACCCCGCGAATGATCGGTTCGGGCAGTATGCGGTAAAGATCGCCGTCGCTGACCCAGTCGTGGTCGTAGGCCGCCGTCACCGTGCGATCAGCCGCCATTTCAAGTTCCATGGCCGCCTGGCCTTCGTGGCGCACCCGGTTGCGGATGCCTGCTATCGCCGCAACCGCGTCGAAAAGGCGCCCCATGCTAGAGGTCTGCGGTGCGTTGAAACCCTTTTGGACCATGGCCGTCACCGTTTGCAGGGCCACAGGGTCCAGCGTCTCCAACATGGGCAGCGGCCGATCGACAAACCCCTCGCCATAGGTCCGCAAAAGGTAGCTCACCGCCATCCGCCAGGGCTCCCGGATCGCCGCGTTGCTGCCCGGCATGGCAACGGTGTCCAGGTGGGCCAGTCGCGTGAACCGCGCCGGGGTCGCCGCCAGCACCTCGCCGCCCCAGCTGTTGCCGTCGGTGCCGTATCCGGTACCGTCAAAACTCAAACCCAGAACAGGACCGTCCAAATGGTGCTCGGCCATGGCGCTGACGATGTGGGCATGGTGGTGCTGGACACCCACCGGCCGCGCCCACTCAAAGGCCAGGGCAAACTGAGTGCTCAGATAGTCCGGATGCAGGTCGTGGGCCACCAGCTCGGGCGTAATATCCAGGATCCGCTGCAGGTGCCGCACCGTGAGCTCCAAAAACGAAAGGGTTTCCGCGTTTTCCAGATCCCCGATGTGCTGGCTCAAAAACGCCTGGTCTCCCCGGGTCAGGCAGACGGTGTTTTTCAAAAGGGCCCCGCAGGCCAGCACCGGGGGCTGCCGGCGCTTCAAGAACACCGGAATCGGCACATAACCCCTGGAGCGCCGGATGAGCCGCACCCGATCTGCGCTGTGGCGCACGATGGTATCATCCGTGCGCAGATAAATGTCACGGTTGTGGTTCAGATGCCAGTCGGCAATATTATCCAGACGGGAAAAGGCCTCCGCATTGTCGATGCAGATGGGCTCCTCACTGAGGTTGGCGCTGGTCATCACGAGGGCTTTGAACCCTTCAGCCAGCAGCAGGTGGTGCAGCGGGGTGTAGGGCAGCATGATACCAAAGAAGCGGTTTCGCGGCGCCGCCGACTCCGCGATGCCCTGTCCGGCTTTCTTTTCCACCAGAACGATAGGACGCTGCGGAGCGGTCAAAAGCGCAATATCCTCTGCACGCAGATTGGCAATGGCCATAGCGCCGGCGGTGTCGGCCACCATGAGGGCAAAGGGTTTTTCCTCACGGTGTTTGCGTTCGCGAAGCCGGGTCACCGCCGCCTCACTGGTGGCGTCCACCGCCAGATGAAACCCGCCGAGCCCCTTGATGGCCAGAATGTCTCCGTGACGCAGTTTTTGCGCCGCTGTGCGGATGGGATCACCGCCAGCCACCGGCTGCCCCCAGTCATCGAACAGAGCGACCCGGGGGCCGCAGACCGCGCACGCGTTGGGCTGAGCATGAAACCGCCGGTTCATGGGGTCGTCGTATTCCCTCTGGCAGTCACCGCACAGGATGAAATGTCTCATGCTGGTGTGGCGCCGGTCATAAGGCACGTCGTCGATAATGGTATAGCGCGGCCCGCAGTTGGTGCAGTTGATGAACGGGTACCGGTAGCGACGGTCGCCGGGATCGAAGAGTTCCCGTACGCAGTCTTCACAAACCGCCACATCCGGGGAAATAAGTGTGTTTCGGGAGGTTTCCCGCTGGCTGGCAACAATGACGAAATCGGTCCGGCCGGTAGGCAGGTCGGGCGCCTCGGCGATATCGGTAATCCGCGCCAGGGGGGGCGCGTCAGCGGCAATGGCTGCTATAAATCGGTCCACCGCGTCGGGAAGACCTTCCACGCGGATCATCACGCCGGAACTGGTGTTGGCCACTTCCCCGGCAAGGCCATGCCGGTGGGCGAGTTGAAAGATAAAGGGCCGAAATCCCACCCCCTGCACGATGCCGCGGACACTGAGACAGCGGGCAATGGTGGCTTCAGGGGGCATGCCAAAAACTCCGGAAGGCAGGGCTATTCGCCGACATCGGGCGGGGCGCCCAGCGCGTCCACCGCTGCTGCCGCCTCCTTGAGGTAGCGCAGCGACTCCATGGCCGCGGCCTCGTCCACCCTGGAAATGGCAAAGCCGGCATGGACGATGACGTAATCACCAACGGCGGCATCCTCCAGCAGCAACAGGCTGGTCGTGCGCCGCACCCCATCCACATCGATGGTGGCGATATTGTGCTCGTTGATATCAACAATTTTGGAAGGGATGGCTAGGCACATAGTCGTGCGTTCCTTTCGTATAAGTCGCACCGAGACGTGCGACTTCCTTGAGCACGGCGTCGATAATGGGGTCCACCTGGGCGGCAATCTCCGGCGTCATATCGACATCCAGCGTCTCCATGTCTTTGGGTTCGACCCCCAGGATCACCGTTTCAGGCACTTTATCAAGAGCCTGCATCAGGGTCAGCGCTTCGAGAAAATCAATCTGGTGAACGGAGTTTTTCGCTCTGATCCGGTCGGGGATGCCGTCTCTGTCGATGCGATACAGGCTGCCGGGCGCCCCGTGATTGCGGATAATGTCGATGACGATGAGATGATCGGCCTCGGACATGACCCCCAGAAGGTGGACACCGAGCACGCCGCCGTCCACCACACGCACGTTTTCGGAAAACGTGACCATGTCTTCGATCTTTTTGATGACGTGAATGCCGAAGCCCTCATCTTTAAAAAGCACATTGCCGATGCCCATGATCATGATCTGCGGAGTGTCGGTATCTGTCATGCCACCATTTCCGTTATCTGGTTATGCACCGGCCCCGATATCGGTGCCGGTGCCTCGTAACCCCAAAGTATTTATCACCACGAAGTTCACGAAGGACACGAAGATTTTTTACCCACTTGTTTTTGGCTTTTCTTCGTGCACTTCGTGGCCTTCGTGGTTCATATCAGTGCTGCGGGCAACGTCAACCTGTGCTCTCTGAATAAGCGTATGCCGTTACCACCAGTGACTATCCCGATCCACCGGCCCGGCCATCCATGACACGCAGGCCCGACGGTTGTAACACCGAATCCACCGGCTTTCAAGCAATCACAATCGCTTGTAAGGGATCGGCAAAGAAGGAGGGGAATGCCCGCTGCTTTACTGGAACGATAACGGCAGGATGCTAAAAGGAAACTTCCCGCCGCCCGAAGGCGGCGGGAAGCGGTCGATCATGTTACAGCGCTTTGATCTTGTATACCTGGTTGGAGTCCGGATCGATCACGTGGACCGCACAGGCGATACAGGGATCGAAGCTGTGGACCGTACGCAGGACTTCCAGCGGCCGTTTGGGATCGGCGATGGGTGTGCCGATAAGCGCCTCTTCCAGCGGACCCAGCTGACCCTTTTCGTCTCTGGGACCCAGGTTCCAGGTCGAGGGCACCACGTACTGGTAGTTCTTGATCTTGTCGCCTTCGATGACGCACCAGTGGCCCAGGGAGCCGCGGGGAACGTCGTTGAGGCCGACGCCTTCGCCGTGTTTCGGGAACTCCCACGGGGCGACCGTAGCGGTGTTGCCGCTCTTGAGGTTGCCGATGAGCTCGCCCATCCACGCACCGATGCGGTCGCCAACAGCGACGGTCTCGATGCCGCGGGCGGCGGTGCGGCCCAAGGTGGAAAACAGCGCCGTCGCCGGTACGTTGAGGGTCTGGAGCACGGAGTTGACGATCGGCGCGATCTCCTTGTGTCCCTTGGCATAAGCCACCAGCACGCGGGCCAGCGGGCCGACTTCACAGGCCTTGCCGTTGGCGCGCGGGGCCTTCATCCAGGTGTAGTCGCCGGAGCTCGGGTTGTATTTCGGGTCTTCCTTCAAAGGCTCGGTTTTTCCCTTGTAGGGATGCAGCGGCGAGCTCTTGTCGTACCAGCCGCGGGCCACGCTTTCGGTAACGTCTTCCTGCTTGGCCATCTGCGGATTGCCGATGTCGCGGTTGTAAACCACGCCGCGCGGCATGTAGAGGCTGTCAGGCTCGTTGGCCGTCTCGGGGAAATCGCCCCAGGCATGGAAGTTGGTGGTGCCGCCGATGCCGCCCCAATCCTTGTAAAAAGAGGCCACGGCCAGCAGATCGGGGATGTAGACCTTCTTGACGAATTCCTGGGTTTCCTTGGTGATATAGAGGAACTCGGCCAGACGGTCGGGGGTGAGATCCCGCACACAGGACACACCGCCCACCACGAGAAACTGCGGGTGCGGGTTCTTGCCACCGAAAATGGCATGCATCCGCGCGGCTTTTGCCTGGAGACGCAGGGCCTCAATGTAGTGCGCGGCCGCCATCAGGTTGGCTTCCGGCGGCAGCTTGTAGGCCGAATGGCCCCAGTAGGCGTTCTCGAAAGGACCGAGCTGGCCGCTTTCCACGAAAGTCTTGATCCGCTGCTGAACCTGCTTGAAATAGCTGGTGCCTCCCCACGGGGCTTCGCTGACATTTTCTGACAGGGTGGCGGTCTTTTTGGGATCGGCGCTGAGCGCGCTGACGATGTCCACCCAGTCGAGCGCATGCAGGTGATAGAAATGAACGATGTGGTCATGCTGATACTGCGCACCGTGCATCAGGTTTCTGATGAGCCGTGCATTGTCGGGAATCTTCACGCCAACTGCATCTTCGACTGCCCTCACCGAGGACAGAGAATGAATGTACGTTCAGACACCGCAGGACCGGGCGACAAAATGCTGTGCATCGCGCGGGTCCCTGCCCTCGAGGATCATCTCAATGCCCCGGAACATCTGGCCGGAGCTCCAGGCGTTGACAACCTTACCGCCAGCCACCTCGACCTCTACCCGGAGGTGGCCTTCAATCCGGGTAATTGGATCAATCACAATTCTCTGGCCCATATTTACTCCTCTCTTCTTCTGAAAAGAAATGGTTCGTTACCGTGACTTACATCTCCACGTAAAAGGGCGACATTTTGTCCCAGAAATTCGGTTCACTGCACCCGATGCAGGGGTGACCGGCCTGAACCGGCCAGCTGGTGCCGTCGTTGAACTTGGCCACAGGGCAGTTGTTGTAAGTTTCGGGACCACGGCAGCCCAACTTGTATAGGCAATAGCCCATGGCGGCTTCTTTGGAGCCGAATTCCGTAACGAACTCGTCGTTTTCGAAATGGGCGCGGCGCGGGCACTGATCGTGAATGGTCTTGCCGAAGGCAAAGAGCGGGCGGCCGAGATCGTCGAGGGCCGGCAGTTTGCCCAGCAACAGGTAGTTCACCACCGTGCCGACGAAATTGATCGGGTTCGGCGGGCAACCGGGGATGTTCAGGGTTTTGATGCCAAGGGCATCGGAAACGCCCTTGTAGCCGCCCGGGTTGGGCTTGGCCGCGGGAACGCCGCCGTATGCCGCGCAGGTTCCCATACAGATGGTCGCTGCCGCCTTGGGCACCACTTCCTTTGCTATGTCCAAAAAGCTCTTGCCGGCGACCTTGCCGTAACCGCCGTTGTACTTGGTGGCAATGGAGCCTTCCACCACGCAGATGAACTTGCCGGCGTATTTTTCAACGGCATTGTGCAGGTTTTCTTCGGCCTGATAGCCGGAAGCGGCCATGATGGTCTCATGGTATTCGACGGAAATGATCTCCAAGACCAGATCGTCGATCCACGGATACATGGACCGCAGCAACGCTTCGGAACAACCGGTGCACTCACCAAAATGCAGCCACACCACCGGTGGACGCTGTTTCGGAGCAGCAAATACTTCCGCCACCTTGGGCACGTAGGCGGCGGAGAGCCCCATGGTCGCGGTCAGGGCAGTACAGAACTTCATGAAGTCCCGCCGCGAGACGCCCTTGCTCTCCAGCCTTTCGTAAAACGCTTTTTCCCTTTCCATCGGCACCTCCTTGATGCGATTAAAAGAACCTGATGATCGGATGAATCAATAGATTCCTCAATAAAACACCATCGATCCCCACGGATGATGATGAAGTTCTCTATACCGCCCGGATAATCCTCAACTGTGTGGCGAAGGCCATACGACGAGACTGAAGCGAATGAATTAGGTTTATTTTATTAGGGCAACACGGCGTTCTAAGTCAATAGAAATCTTGAATTTTTTGAAATCCGCCGGGGTAGAATAATTGCAAAATGCTGATATCCGGATGTTTCCCAATCAGCGCGATCATACAGTTAGCCGGACCCCGCCCCCCCTTGCGGCCGGGAGGCGTTGATTCGGATGCGTTGGACGAACGCGTAGACCGGCGCCGGATAAGCCCCCGCGGTGCTGATTGGACGGAAGGGAAAAATTACACCCGGCCGCAACGGTCGCTGTCGGCCGGAAATGAGGGATGGGCGTCATGCCGAGTGCGGCGACTATTGTTCATCATCGATATCGACAACTTCTTCGTCGGCAATCTTGAGCGACGGGTTGATATCGTCCAGGGCGAAGTCGTCATCAAACTCTTCGGCATCATCCTCGAGCAGGTCGTCGAGATCTCCGGGTTCCTCATCGGTCTCCGCATCGGGCTGCACATGGGGAACCGGAACCGGCTTGGAGCGCTTGGTGATGAAATCGACATCATTGATTTCAACCTCGACGGGCTGGGAGCCGTCGTCGAAAAACCGCCGGATCCCTTCGACAATCTTCTCGGCAACCGGAAGCGCTGGATAGAAATCCTTGCTGCGTATCAACTGAATGGCGGGAAAGACACCCTGTCCTAAGACATCCTGGAGTGCGCCCTGCGCGAAACTGACGGTACATTGGGTGAAAAATAGGTCTTTGTCCAATTCGCCCTCTTCCCGAATAAGGATACGATCATCCTCCTGGGCTTTCAGAACCGTGTATCGCTGCTTCATCGAGTGCTCCTGTAACCGTAGTGGTCTCCATGCCAAGTGCCTTTGTGAGGCCTTCCCGAAATCATAATTTGGATGGGCTGTCAACCGGCAAAATCGCCTTTTTTTAACAATCCGGCGGGACACCCATCAGATCAACTGGGAACGGCCACGCAAGGGGGGCGCCCAGTCGACAGCCTGCGGTGGGAAACCACCGCCGGCATTCAGTGTCGGCGCTGCCGTGCAGGCACGCAGGGGGAGGATAAATCGTTGACCCGGCATGCGGTTAGTGGTAGTAGGCCAGATTCAAAGCATGGAGGGATGGCCGAGTGGTTTAAGGCGGCGGTCTTGAAAACCGTTGAGTGAAAGCTCCGTGGGTTCGAATCCTACTCCCTCCGCCAATAAATTCGCTTTGCGGATTTATTCATGATGCGAAATAAAAAATTCGAAGAATTTTTTACGGAGAGATGGCCGAGTCGGCTGAAGGCGCTCGCCTGCTAAGCGAGTGTGGGGGGAAACTTCCACCCAGGGTTCGAATCCCTGTCTCTCCGCCACATGAATGCCAAGGCCCGGTGCGTCCGGGCCTTTTCTTTTGGCAGCGTACCCGCACCTTCCGGAAAGCCCCGCCTTTTGCCATCACTTCGTATGGGAATAGTATCGCGCAGATCGGTGGGGGACGCGTCGACAAAACGGGCCGGTATTTTATCAGGAAATGCTCAGCGAGGCGTCATAACACGGGTTTTACCATGGTAATGGCCTCCACCGGGCAGTCAGTGGCACAAAAACCACAGGCGATGCAAGCGCCGGCGTCCGCTAACACCGGAAAAACGCTGGTGTCGGCGGTATCGGCGGTGTACTCCAGCGACAGGCACTGCACCGGGCAGGCATCGACGCAGATGTTGCAGGCCATGCAGCGATCCCGATGGATAACCGGCTGCTCCCAGGTGCGCCGGAACCGTATTCTTTGCGCCACGCGCCGCTCCGGGTCAAGGATGGCCTTGTGAGGGCAGACCCGCCCGCAGGCACCGCAGTCGATGCATCGGTCCGGATCGATGCGGTGCTGTTTGCTGGGCTTTCCGGCAATGCAGTCCACCGGACAGATCTTGCGGCACAGCGCACATCCCACACACTTGTCCGTGATGAAAAATGCCACGGCCTTACTCCGTTTTCAACGCATCGGTGAGCGCGCCGCCGTCCGGCACGCCGGTTTCAGGGTCCCAACCGAAGGCCTTCCAGTAATCACGCATCATCTCCTCGATGGCAATGGTGCGCCCCGCGTTGGCCCCGCGGGTCATGGGCGGACGGCCCAGGGCGCGGTCGCTCATCTTGAAGGTCCGGGGGTCGACGCCGTGCCGGACATTGAATCCCTGGCGAAGGTCCTGCACCCGTTTGCCCATGGCCATATAATCCGCAGGGCTTCGCGTCCACCCGGTGGCGGCGTTGAGCCACTCGAATACCGGAAATCGGTGTACCCCTAAAAACGCACCGAAAAGACAGAGTCCGGCCCCGTTGAGAACGTTCATGAACTGGCTGCAGGCGGCGGCGGCCTGGGTCTTTTCCGGGCTGTGATCGAATTTGCTGTTTTTCAAATAGAACAGGTTGCGATCGGGCAGATCCGGCAGGCGCCGCCAAAGCTGAAACATCTCGTAATAGAGCTGGGAGCCCACGGTATGGCGTCCGGGGGTCGGCTCCACGCAGTTGTGCAGGGCAAAACCGGGATCGAACCGGCCATCATGCATCCCCAGTTCCTGACCACCGGCGTGCATGGCCAAATCGGAAGCGTTACCGCCGATCCGCTGAGCAGCCTTCCTCACACCGTCGGCCAGGATGTCGCCGATCCCCTCCCGGCGGATCATTTTCTCCACCAGAGCCACCATGGCGGGTGCATTTCCCCAGGAAAGCTCGAGACCGTCCATATCCGCCGGCCCGAGAATGCCCTTTTCCACGCACTCCATGGCAAAAGCCATCGTCCCGCCGGCGGAGATGGTGTCCATGCCGGCGCGGTTGAGCATGTCATTCATGGTGAAAACGCTCGCGGCGTCATGGTTCATGCACAGGCCGCCCAAAGACAGCACCGTTTCGTATTCCGGACGATGCCCTTCACCGCGGCCATCGACAAGGATGCGGCCGCCGCACCCCAGCGGGCATGAATAACAATGGTACTTGGCGATGGTGGCGCCGGCAAACACATCGGGGCTGATGTCCGCCGAAAGCTCCGGACCGAAATCCTCGTTGGAGCCTTTCCAGTTCTTGATGGGCGCATCCCCCATCTCGATACTCATCTGATTCATGCTCACGGTGCCCCATTTTCGAAGCATGATCTTGTAGAGCATCCCGTCAGTGGCGAACTGGGCCGGCAGCACCCGCATGAGGGCCCCCAGGTGAGGGGTCATTTCGCCGGGGACGAATGGCGGCTGAAACTGAACCGCCTCATTGCACTGGCGAGAAAGGACGCCGATGGCACTGCGATCATGAACGGGAATGCGCTGGCCGCCACCGAGCACCAGGGCCTTGAGCCGTTTGCTGCCCATGACCGCGCCCAGTCCCGAGCGGGCGGCGATACGGCCCTCGTCGTTGACCACACCGGAGATCAGGCTGAGCCGTTCGCCTGCCGGTCCGATACAGGCGACCCGGGGTTTATTGATGCCCGAATGGGTCATCAGATACCGCTGGGTCTCAACGGTGTCGCGTCCCCAGATATCGTGGGCATCCCGGATTTCTGCAAGCCCCTTGGTGATGGCAAGATAAACGGGCGCATCACTGATGCCTGAAATAAAAATACCGTCATAGCCGCACCGCTTGATGGCCGGCGCCAGATTGCCGCCGCAGTTGGCGTCCCCCCATCCGCCGGTCAGGGGAGATTTGCCCACCACCATCCAGCGGCCGGCAAAAAGGCTGCCGGTGCCGGTGAGCATGCCGGTGACAAATCCCAGAATATTATCGGGGCCAAGGGGATCGGCACCCTGCGGGATGCGCATGTAGAGCAGATGGGCGGCCAGCCCCATCCCCGACATGACCCGTTCGTAGACCGTTTCGGGCACGGGCATCTCCCGAAACGCCCGGGTGCCCAGATCCACCAGCAGCACCTTTCCCATGGTTCCTGACGGCATGCGCCCTCCCTTGAGGGGTTTGCAGCGAGCCGGCGCGTCGTCGCAATCGACTCGGGTCTGTAAGGCCGCGAAGCTTGATGGCTATGTAAAAAGTCTGAGATCACCACAGAGGACGCAGCGATCACAGAGGTAAACCATTAATTATTAGACATATTCTCTGCGCTCTCTGCGGTTCAAAATCACTTTTTACGGGGCTGCCGATATTGAGCATATGCTCGCAAATGCCTATACCAACACTGATCCCGTGTCAAGCAGGGGCGTCAGTGCTTTTGGGTCGGCAGCAACATGTTGTGCCAATCGAGAGATACCGAGGCAGGGTCTCCCGTGGCCGGAACGCTGACCGGCACCTGCCAGGCCACCTTGTATCCGCCAACGGTAGAGGGAAATGTCACGACAATGAAATACCGTCCCGGCACAACGTCGACAAACTTAAATGCGCCGCTTTCATCGGTGAGCACGCTGGCCACCAGATAGCCGGCCTGTGACAGGTGCTGCTGATAGCGGACGTAAAAGTCCATGTGGGCTGAAACGATGCGATCATAGCGCGCCAGTGCGGCCAGCCCGTCCAGAGCGGGCACATTCGGGGGCGCCACGGCCGCTGTTGTCAGCAGCACCCGGATCCAGTCGCCGTTGATTGTCTGTCCGTCGGGGGTGTCGAGGCGGATGGTGCCACTGATATGACCGGCGTGTGCCGGGGCCGCCGACAGGATGGCGGCGCAAAAGAGCGCCAGAAGAACGACGTACCGGTAAATTGTGATATTGCCCATGCGGATCCCCCTTCCGGTTTGGCGGTGGTTGATCTCTTGGACGGCGGGGCTAGGGCGCCCCGCAGACGGAGGCGTTTTGTCTGAATATCACTCTATAAACCGACAGCGGGCCATGTCAAAGGGAAACCGCTCGCAAGGAAAACTGGACACGCAGATATGGGCCATTTAAATTAAGTGGTTTGTCCCAATTAGCTGGAGAAAAGGGTTCGAGGGGCCAAGGGTCCAAGGGGTCAAGCGACGGCGATGGGCATCATGAAGGCTCATAGCGATTGCTAACCGATTTAGGCAGCATTTCAGGGATTCGGTAAAAACGCATACTCACTGCAGGCGGCCCATAGGCCAACGGTCCGCATATGTATCTTGCCGTTTTCTTGGTCGTTTTTCACTTGGCCCCTTGGACCCTCGGCCCCTTGAACCCTATCCATCGACCAATGGTTTGGAAAACATCCCCCTAATTGAAGACGCCCCAGCAAGGTGGTGCTGATGATAGGTCAACACTATAGCTCTGCGGCGATCTCGTCCAGGAAGCGGCTGCGCGTGGCGTACTGACCTTTCCTGAAACTGGCGCTGGACAGGTAAAGGTAGCGCTCGGCGCGGGTCACGGAAACGTACATAAGCCGACGCTCCTCTTCCAGGCCGTGGGGGGTTTCCAGTGAGCGCCAGTGTGGAAAAAGGTTCTCCTCGCAACCGATGACGAAAACAGCGGCAAACTCCAGCCCCTTTGCGGCATGAATGGTGGCCAGATTGATACCGGCGCCGTCGTCCGCGTCATCGCCCTCGCGGTCTTCACGGATGAGGGCCGCCTCTTCGAGGTAGTCATAGAGGGATTGCTTCTGGGAAGCGGCATAGATGAGCTGCTCGATGTTTTCTTCCCGGGACGTCACCTCCATGCTGTTGCCGCGGGCGTGACCGGTGAGATGCGCCATGTAATCGACCCGCTGAATCACGGCCCGCAGGGCATCGCCCGGTGACATGGCCCGGATGTCATCGAGCAGTTGCATCATCGTTTCAAGAGCGCTGTAAAGCTTTTGGGTCAGCAGCTTCCTGCGAAGGGCTTCCCGGGCGGCCTCCTGAAGGCTCATGCCTTCGGTGCGCATGTCGAGCAGTTTTCGCACGGTGCCCGGACCGATGCCGCGCCGCGGGGTATTGATGATCCGCTCGAAGCTGGCGTCGTCGCGCGGAAAGGCCGCTGCGCTGAGGTAACAGTTGAGATCCATGACCTCCATGCGCTCGAAAAACCCCTTGCCGCCCAGCATGCGGTAGGGTATCCCGGCGGCGCGAAAGGCTCTTTCAAAGGACAGGGAACTGAACTTGGTGCGGTAAAGCACCACCATCTGGCCAAGCGGGACACCCATTCCCTGGAGCGTCCTTGCCTTCCGGGCCACCCACTGAGCCTCCTCATCATCATTGAAAAAATCGTGAAGCTCGACGGTGCCGCCCCGCATGTCCGAAAAGCAGGTCTTGTCCATACGGGTGGTATTGTGCCCGATGATCGTGTTGGCCAGACGCACGATTTCATCGGCCGATCGGTAATTTTGCTCCAGACGGAATAATTTGGCGTCGGGATAGGTCTGGGCAAATTTGAGGAAATGATCCACGTTGCTGCCCCGGAAGCTGTAAATAGCCTGCCAGTCATCGCCCACACAAAAAAGGCGGCCGTCTCGCGTCAGCAGCCGTGTCAACTCCTCCTGCAGGTTGTTCGTGTCCTGATATTCATCCACCAGCAGGTACTGGAACTGCTTTCGATAGCGCTCGCGGATGTCGCCGTGAGCATCGAGGATATCGCGGGTCAGCAGCAAGATGTTGTCGAAATCGACGGCGTTGTTTTCCTTAAGCGCCTGTTCGTAGAGACGGTAGGCGTCGGCCAGACGGATTGTGGCCACCCGAGGTCGCTGGTCAAAATAGCCGGCCGGATCGGCCGAATTCTTGGCGCTGGAGATTTCGGAAAGCACCCCCCGTACGTGCTTTTTATCGACATTCAGCCGATCCACCAGTACGTCCCGCAGCAATTTCTGCTGCTGGTATACGGCAAACACCTGCAAGGGCGGTGTGAAACCCAGCAGTTGGCAATGGCGTTTGAGGATCTGCAGGCAGGCGCTGTGATAGGTCCGCACCCATGGGAACCGCTCGATACCGTAGCCGGTGGCTTCCATCAACCGGCGCTTCATCTCGTCGGCCGCCTTGTTGGTAAAGGTAATGGCGAGCAGCCGCGTCGGATCGTAGCCCTCTCTCACGAGGTGAACGATCTTTGCCGTCAGCGTACGCGTCTTTCCGGAACCGGCGCCGGCGACGACGAGCGCCGGGGATCCCGAATGGCTGACGGCGGCGGCTTGCTGGGGGGAAAGCTGCATTGGCATATCCGGTCGTTGAGGGTCGCTGAAATCTGGCACCTTAAGCCATCTGCCCGGGGGAGTCAAAAGCTTTCCGGATGCCGGGTCAATCCACTGATTTCTCATCCGATCGCCATAGCGAATGCGCTTGACAAAAACCCTGTTCCCTATTAGGTATGGACCCTTCGTACTATGGGCATTAGGGGACAAGTCGCGTCAGACGACTATTCAGACATATCACACTGTTGAAAGGAGAAAACAACGATGGGAAAATTGGTAGAGCCCCATGGCGGAAAAGGCTTGACGGTCTGCCTACTTGAAGGCGCAGCGCGTGAAGCGGAATTGAAGAAGGCTGCAGGCCTGAAAAAAATTGCAATCTCTCCCCGTGCCAAGGGCGACCTGATCATGATCGGTATCGGCGGTTTCAGCCCGCTGACCGGCTTCATGAACAAAGCCGACTGGAAAGGCGTGTGCGAGAAATACCTTCTTGCCGACGGCACCTTCTGGCCCGTGCCCGTGACCCTGGATGTCAGCAAGGAAGAGGCCGCCGCCATTAAAATCGGCGAAGAAATCGCGCTCGTGGCCAAGGACGAAATCATGGCCACCATGAAAGTTACCGAGAAATACGAGATGTCCGAAGCGGACAAGACCTGGGAATGCGAAAAGGTCTTCATGGGCGAGGGGACCCCGACCGCTGCGGAATTCTGGAAGATCGCAAAAAACGATCACCCGGGGGTTCAGATGGTGATGGGCCAGAAGGAAGTCAACCTGGCCGGTCCGGTAAAAGTATTGAGCGAAGGCAACTATCCGGTAAAATACAAGGGCGTCTATCACCGCCCGGCGGAATCCCGCAAGATCTTCGAAGATCGCGGGTGGTCCGAAGTCGCCGCTCTGCAGCTCAGAAACCCCATGCATCGCTCCCATGAGTACCTGTGCAAGATCGCCGTTGAAGTCTGCGACGGCGTCTATATCCACAGCCTGGTGGGCAATCTGAAGCCCGGCGACATTCCGGCAGAGGTGCGGGTCAAATGCATCGACGCCCTGATCAAAAACTCCTTTGTGGAAAAGAACGTGGTCAACGGCGGCTACCCGCTTGATATGCGCTATGCCGGTCCCCGCGAAGGCCTGCTGCACGCCACTTTCCGCCAGAACTACGGCTGCTCCAAGATGATCATCGGCCGCGACCATGCCGGCGTCGGCGACTTTTACGGCATGTTCGAAGCCCAGACCATCTTCGACAAGATCCCCTACCCGAAAGAGAAGGGCAAGGCGCTGCTGTGCAAGCCGCTGAAGATCGACTGGACCTTCTACTGCCACAAATGCGACGGCATGGCCTCACTGCGCACCTGCCCGCACGGCAAAGAAGACCGCGTGCTGCTCTCCGGCACCATGCTGCGTAAAATGCTCTCCGAAGACATGGAGCTTCCGGATCACTTCGGCCGCGACGAAGTCGTCGTCATCCTTCGCGAGTACTACAAAGGACTCGAAAACAAGGTGGAGATCAAGACCCACAAGGCTGCCACCGGCAACTAAAAATAAAAACAGGGGGTTGCCTGTCGGCAGCCCCCTGTTTTTATATAGCACTGCCTTTCAAAAAAAGGAGACGCTCACCGCGTCTCCTTTTTTGTTATACGGTTACCCGTTTCGTTCCAGGAGACGCCGTGGAACCAATGGTCTCCGCAAAAGAGTGGGCCGTTTGGATCGATGACGAACGCCTGTTTCAGTTTGTTCATCACAATCTCACCCACCTGAAAAAGGCGTCGCGAGGGTCCTCTTTTTCGGTCCCGTTTTCTTCCAATGGTCGTTTGCAGCACCCGGCCGCTGCAGCGAGATCGGACTCGGCGCAAGGTGACGCCAGCAAAAACCCCGGTGAGCGTCGAATACCGACGGTCGAATCCTTTATCCCAGCGCCGGCGGACGTACTAAAGACGTTATTTGTTAACGGGGCCGAAAAAGAGGACCCTCGCGACGCCGACGGCTGCTGAAAATTGAGTTTCGCTAATGCCGGATAAAAAAAGGGAGGCGCTCAAGAGCGGCTCCCTTTCTTTTAGAAGGCCGTTGCCAGCCTTGTTGAAACGATTTGCCGATCGCCCCTACTTGCGTCCCGACCACTCATTGTAGGTCATGGCAACCGTGCGGTAAGCGATGTGGGCCAGTTTCGAAAACGGTGTATAGGCAAACAGGCTCCAGATGAAAATCAGGTGCAGATAATAGGTGAAATAAGTCGCGCCGGCCATCCCGCCCAGACGGAACATCTGGGTGAGCATCCCGGTGGCGCCCAGTGCAAGCACCAGACCGACGAGCTGCCAGTCCCAGTAGCTGGAGATCTGGTCCTTTTTGCCCATGCGGTTTTTCAAGAGCAGCAGGGCGCCGATCACCAAGGCCACTCCGCTGATGTTGCCCAGCCATTTCACCGGATTGATCTGGCGGTAAGGCCCTTCGATGTGGAAAATCCACTCGGCGGCAAAAAAGCAGTTGGTGACGATGAAAAGGCCGATGAAACTGAAAAGAACCATCATGTGGGCCGTTGTCCGCTCCTTGTTTTCTCCGCACTCATTGAACTTGTCGTGCTTGAAGATCGTCGGAACGATGCGGATCAGCGCCGCCACGAACTCGCCCGGATCGATCTTTTCCTTTGTGGTCTTGCCTTCGGCAAGCGCATTTTTGTGAATATCGGTCAGAAACCGCTTGAGGCCTAACGCAAATACGGCCACCGCGCTGAAAAAGGTGGGAATCATGATGATGTCCACCAGATAGTTGTTGATGAAGTGACCCTGCCAGATCTGGTCGCTGCCGTGGCCGAAGATCGCCTTGGTCAGAAACGCCGCTACCAAAAAAATGACGGCGGGAATACCCAGCAGGATGGGAAGCCGCTTGGGATTCGGCACCATTTTGGCTATGGCCTTTGGGGTCGCGTATTCGGCCACCGTATAGGCCCGCACGGCCCCCAGCACATCACCGGGCTTGGCACCCCGGGGGCACAGCGTGGAGCAGTCGCCGCAGTTGTGGCACAGCCAGATATCGGCATTGCCGACCAGTTTGTCCTTGAGCCCCCACTGGGTGGCGATCATCTCTTTTCTCGGGAACGGCTTTGTATCCGGCGAGATGGGGCAGGCCACCGAGCAGGTGGCACACTGAAAGCACTTCTTCACATCCCCACCGCCGAGCGCCATCACTTCCTTGATAAACCCGACATCCGGTTCGACTTGATATGTTTCCGCCATACGTTCCTCCAAATTCGGCAGTGCGGCAACGCCGGGGGCGTTGCCGCACATGGGTCAGATTGGGTTAGAACCCCTTGAACGGGTTCGGGCCGAGGCCTTCGATGATTTCAGCGAAATCGTTGATGATCTGCGGCACCTTGTCATACTCGTCGATGGCGATTTCGAACTGGGCCACGCGCTCCTCTTCCAGCGCCAGGCTGGTGAGGGCATCGCCGATTTTCTTCATGCGGATGTCGGCAAGCTCGCTCCCCTTGACGAAATGACACTGGTAGTCGTCGCCGTGCTTGCAGCCCAGCAAAAAGACGCCGTCCATTCCCTGGCTCAGGGCATCCTTGATCCAGATGACATTCACCGAACCCAGGCAGCGCACCGGAATGAGTCGCACGTTGGCGTTGTAGCCCAACCGCTTGAGGCCGGCCATGTCGAGGGCCGGCAGGGCGTCGTTTTCACAGACCAGTCCCAGGATTCGCAGCGGCGGTTCGCTGTAGTCATCCTCGGAAGGCACCTTGATCGATTTGACCATGGACCCGATGCTGTCGACATTGTAGTCGGCAAAGCCGATGATCCGCTCAGGACAGGCACCCATGCAGGTGCCGCAGCGCCGGCAACGGGTGGGATTGGGCTTCGGTGTTCCTTTCTCGTCATCGTCGAGCGCGCCGAAGGGGCACTCAACCGTGCACCGCTTGCACTGGGTGCAACGCTGGAAGAAAAAATCAGGAAATGTCATATCCCCGTATCGCGGATGCACCGCGACACCCCGATTGACCGATTCCATACACTGGATCGCCTTCAGGGCAGCGCCGGCGGCGTCTTCCATCGACTCCTCCACGCTCTGGCTCTTGCGGATCGCGCCGGCGGCATAGATACCGGTGCGCTGGGTCTCATAGGGAAAGCAGATGAAGTTGGAATCGACATAACCGCCAAACAGATCGATGTCCCGGAACGCCGGACCCTGCCGATAGGCCAGGTTCACGACCGGATCATCAGCGGTGACCGGCACCATGCCGGTGGCCAAAACGACCATGTCGGCCTTGACCTGAATGCTTTTCCCCAGCAGGGTGTCGGCCATATCCACGACCAGGCCGTTGCCGTTCTGAGACACCTTCACGACCTCACCCTTGCTCAGGAAAACACCGGGGTCCTGCTGCATGCTCTTGTAAAAATTTTCCTGTAGACCGGGGGTGCGCATGTGCTGGTAGATCACATACGCCTTGCCGTCGTCGGCGTAGTCTTCACGCACGTATTTGGCCTGCTTCAAGGCGACCATGCTGGTGACCGCACCGGCGTAGGGAAAGTCGCTGTCGCTGCCGTTACCGGGGCTCTGGACAAAGACCACGTTCTTGGCCGCTTTGCCGTCGGAGGGACGAACGATTTTACCGGCCTTGGCGATCTTTTCAAACTGGGCATTGGTCACCACGTCCGGCAGTTCGCCGAAACCGAGATGGGCGAACTCATCTTTTGCGGGTTGATACGGCCGCCAGCCGGCAGCGAGGATCACCGCGCCGAAGAGCTCGCCGGTGGGGTCGAGTTTGAGAATGTCTACCCTGCCCTTGTTGTATTCCTTGTAACGCTCGAGCTGTTTTTCGTTGTCGAGTTCCTTACCGTTTTCGTCGACCTTCATGTCATCGGGCAGCGGGAAGGGTACGTCGAACTCGATCTTCTCTCCGGGTTTTTTGAAGGTGACGGTGAACTCGCCGGGCTGACCGGCGATACGGGCGACCACCGTGCCCGTTTTCACGGTGATCTTAGACTCCCCGGTGACCTGGGCAATCAGATCGCTGACATTGGGCGCGATCAGATTCTCGTAAGGCGACGACATGGGCAGCTGCTTGCGCCAGTTCAATGCCTGGCCGCCGAGCTGCGCCTCTTTTTCAACGATCGTCACCTCAAAACCGGCCTTGGCCGCGTCAAGCGCTGCATACATGCCGGTCATACCGCCGCCGAGCACCAGAATCTTGCGGGAGAGATTTTCCAGCAGAAACGGTTCGGGCAGAACGCTTTTCTTCACCCGGGCCATCCCCATCCGAATGTAGTCTTCGGCCATCATCTGGACCACGTCGAACTTATCCGAGTCTTCTTTTTCTTCGGCCGTCAATGCCGGATACTGAGCGCGCGGGTGGGACCAGACGACCCCTTCGCGCAGGTTGGCGCGATCGACGATGCAGCCGTTAAAACGGAAAACGTCGAAATTGACCCGCCGGGAACAGGCCCCGATGACGATCGCGTTGGTGCCGGCCTCGACATCCTTTTTGATCAGTTCGACCCCTTCCGCGCTGCAAAGAAACGCATGCTCCTTTACCGGAAACCCTTCATCAGCGGGCACCTCGCACAGCGCCTTGGCGTCCAGGGATTCTCCAATCCCGCAGCCCGTGCAGATATAAACACCATATTTCTTGTCCATGGATATCCTCCTACTTCCTTGCCAGGGTTTGAATTGCCTTCAGCGCCATGCCGGTTGCATTCTGGTTGGATGAATACACGTCCGCCGGTTTGTTGGCACAGCCCGCCGCGAACATGCCGCCCTTGGCGAAATCATTGACGATGAACCCATCCTCGGTGAAGGTGAGATCGGCGGGCAGCTTGGCGTTAGCAGCCGTCGGCTGCATGCCGGTGGCAAGGACCACCATATCGACCGTCTGCCGGATCTTCTCGCCGGTGACGGCGTTTTCGGCCACAACGGTCACGGCCTTGGTTGCCGGGTCTTCGCTGACTTCGGCCACCTTGCCTTTGATGAAAATGACATTTTCATCCTGCTTGACCATGTTGTAGAATTTTTCGTAGCGCCCACCGGGGCTGCGGATGTCGATGTAGAAAATATAGACCTTGGCATCAGGATACTGCTTACGCACGTAAGTGGCCTGTTTGAGGGAGGCCATGCAGCAGATGTAGGAGCAGTAGGGCAGATGGTTTTCATCCCGGGAGCCGGCGCACTGCACGAAGGCCACCGTTTCAGGGGCTTTTTCATCCGACGGGCGAAGAATCTTGCCACCCGTGGGACCGTTGGCAGAAGCCAGTCGCTCGAGCATCATGTTGGTGATGATGTTGGGATAGCGCCCAAAACCGAGGTTGTCGATCTTGTTGGCATCATAGGGCTCCCAACCGGTGGCCCAGACGATGGCGCCCACGGTCAGGTCCAGGGTCTTGGCTTCCATATCGAAATCGACGGCATCGTACTTGCAGGCGGCTTTGATGCGATCGGCGTCGTCGGTCCCCTTGATCTGTGGCGCGATGACGAACCGCGCCGGGAAAGCCATTTCCAGGGGAAGATACGCGCCCTTGGTTTTGTTCAGGCCAAAGTTGTATTCATTGGAAACTTCGGCCTCGCAAACCGCTGCGCAATCGCCGCAGCAGGTGCACTTTTCGTTCACATAGCGCGGATTGAGGCGAATGGCCACGTCGTAGTTGCCGGCGCTGCCGTCGACCTTCGTCACTTCGGCCAGTGTGAACACCTTGATCCGGGGGTTGTCCTTGATGCGGCGGAAGTTGATTTCCAGACCACAGGTGGGCGGGCAGAGCTTCGGGAAATACTGATTGAGCTGAGAGACCCTGCCACCGAGGTAGGCATTTTTTTCCACGAGGAACACGTCGTACCCGACTTCGGCCGCTTCTATGGCCGCCGTCAGGCCGCTGATCCCGCCTCCGACAACCAGGATGCTTCCGCTAGCGGGGGCTGTTGCTTCTGTCATGCTATCCCTCCGTAATGAAATAAAGTTTTTGAAACCGATGGTTTCGGACCGGGTTTTTCATCGGCTTCGGGTGATACCCGTTTTACCTAATCCCAACACGTCAACCATCCGGCAGTGCCGATGGATGACTGACGTCTTGGGATGAGGCCGTCGATACTCAGGTAACGAAAGGATACCACCCAAAGCGGCCCCGCTGCCGAAGTTAATAAAAACCTCCAGGCGCCTTGCGGCACCTGGAGGTGTTTACTTTTTATGCGTTGTTTCTACGCATTCGCCATTCGCGCATGATTACGGGATGAGCTTGATGTATTCCTTCTTGAACACATCCCACTTGTTTGCGGCCGGATCGAACTTGGAGTTGACGAAGCAGAACCAGTTTTCGTCATCCTGACCCGGGAAATCGCACTGATAGTAGAAACCTGGGTAGCGGGTTTCCTTGCGGAACTGGATGTGGCGAAGGTGAGATTCCACCGTCCAGATGCGGTGCTGGATCTCCCAGGCGCGCATCAGTTCGTGCAGGTCGCCGGCAGCCATTTTCTCGCAGTCCTCGCGCATGGTCTGCAGAAGATCCATTACGATTTCCAGGGACTTGCTGCTGGTCATGTAGAAAGTCGCCGTTCCGGCACCGTACTCATGGGTGGCCTTCATCAGCCGGTACATCATGCCTTCGGGCTTGACGTAGTTCGGGTTGATGTTGTCGGCGGTGGTGTACTTGCAGTGATCCAGGTACAGGCGCACGGGCTTGTAGACCAGGTCGACCAGATCCTTGACGCTCTTGTTGAGCTCGGGCTTGAAGCTGGCAAAATCAGTTGCAAACCGCACCATCTGCTTGGCCGCGATGCGCCCCTCGGCATGGGAGCCGGAGGAGAACTTGTGACCGGAGCAGCCGACGCCGTCACCGGAGGTGAAGAGGCCTTCCACAGTGGTCATGCGGTTGTAGACCTTGCCGTTGCGGGCCTTGATCTTGTAGGCGTCCGGGACCCAGTCGAGATCGGGGCCGGAAGTCCACAGACCGCAGCAGCCGGAGTGGGAACCGAGCAGGTAAGGTTCGGTCGGCATAACCTCGGAATTCTTCTTCTCGGGCTCGCAGTTCTGGGCGCACCACAGGTTCGCCTGACCGCAGGTCATGTCGAGGAAGTCTTCCCAGGCTTCGGACTCCAGGTGCTTGAGCTCCTTTTTGTCCATGGTCGCGCCCAAGGTGGCCAGCGCGGTGACGGTGTCCATGATGATGGGGCCGCGGCCCGCCTTCATCTCGAACAGCATCAGGTGGTTGCGCAGGCAGGTCGGGGTGATGGCGGCGGTGCCGTAGGGAGCATAGTTCTGCAGCTCTTTCTTGGCGGCGTCGCTACCGGCGAAGTTCTCGCCCAGACCGTTGAGGGTTTTGGCCTTGAACAGCAGGAACCACGCACCCACCGGGCCGTAACCGTCTTTGAAGCGGGCCGGCGTGAAACGGTTTTCCATCATGGAGAGCTCGGCACCGACCTTCATGCACATGGTGTAGGTGGAACCCGCGTTCCATACCGGATACCATGCACGGCCTTTGCCTTCACCGACCGAACGGGGCTGGTAGATGTTCACCGCGCCGCCGCAAGCCACCATCATGGTTTTGCACTTGATGACGTAGATTCTGTTCTCGCGAACGGAGAAACCCACCGCGCCGGCGATCTGGTTGGGGACGTTCTTGTCCAGAACCAGCTCGACGATGAAGCAGCGCTCGATGATGTTGTCGTCGCCCAGGGCTTTCTTGGCGGCTTCGGCAACCACGCGCTTGTAGGACTCGCCGTTGATCATGATCTGCCATTTGCCGGTGCGGACCGGCTGAGCACCGGACTTCAGGGTACCCATGGTCTGGCCTTTTTTACCGTCAAGGTTCTTGCCCTCGGCGGATTTCTTCCAGATCGGCAGGCCCCACTCTTCGAAAAGATAAACGCTGTCGTCCACGTAGCAGCCCAGGTCGAAGATCAAATCTTCGCGAACCAGGCCCATGAGGTCGTTACGGACCATGCGGACATAGTCATCGGGGGTGTTGTCGCCGATGAAGGTATTGATGGCGGAAAGACCCTGTGCAACGGCGCCACTGCGCTCCATGGCGGCCTTGTCGCAAAGCAGGACCGTCTGGCCCTCTTTCATCCATTTCTTGATTTCGAATGCCGTACCGCAGGCAGCCATACCACCGCCGACGATGAGAATGTCGACTTCCTTCTCAACCACTTCCGGGTCTCTAACGGCCTTAAGTTCGCCCTTGGGTTTATTCGGTAATGCCATATGTCGTCCTCCTTACACTGAGAAATGAAATTCGTTGGTGTCGCTTACACGACGAGCCGGTTTAGACCAAGGCCTGGGGCTTCGGAAGAACAACGCCGTCTGCTTCCTGGGTGGAAAGCAGCGGGCTTTCCAGATCCTTGCCCTTGAGGCCGGCATAATCATTCGCGGCGCCTTCAGGAGTGGTACGGATGGGGAACTTAAAGCGTTTCACAAGGCCGTTACGGAACTTGCAGGTCCACATGACGTCTTCGGTGCCCATCATCGGCATGATGCTGCTTCCCAGTGGTACGAAGTCGGCATAGCCGCGCACTTCGATGGCCTGGGACGGGCAAATCTTTACACATGAAAAACATTCCCAGCACTGATCGGGTTCCTGGTTGTAAGCCTTCATCTCATTGGGCTCCAGGACCATCAGGTCGTTGGGGCAAATGTACATGCAAGCGGTCTTATCGCCACCCTTGCAGCCGTCACATTTTTCTGCGATTACGAAACTTGGCATTTAATATACCTCCTGGTTTTGATTCATTAACACCAAACGCCTGCTCTGCTCTTCTCTCGTTTCGTGGTCCGTGGTCTCTTTAACACCTCCCTTCAATACGCTGAGCGGGGAACCTGACCCGCCGAACTCGGTGGATTTTTTCCATACCTCTCGGTAATCGTCCCTATGCCGTCGGCAACACCCGTTCGGAGTGTGCCCTTTATGCCGACTATTAATTTTTTCCCTATAATTTCAGCAGGATATAGAATGCAAGGGTACTTAAATATCACCGCCCCCTATCGTTGTCAAGGCTTTTTGGCGCCCCCCCACACCCCCGCAAACCGTTGATTTTCGCGGCATCCAGGTGGGTTTTCCATATGTGGCGGGCCATCGTAAGACAGCCCCAACATATGGTGCACCCATTGCCCGCTGGTGATGTCCCTGACGCGCGGCAACGGCTTATCGTGGTTGACTTCGCGGAAAAAAATGATACCACAGAGCCGACTTGTAAAAGAGCCTTTTATCACATTGGAGGTATTAGTGGAATCTGAGATTTTACCGCTGGACCCGGCAGCGCCGTTTCGCTTCCGCTGCGGCCCGCAGGTCCCCTGTTTCAACGCGTGTTGTCGCGACCTGGTGCAACTGCTCTCCCCGTTGGACGTCATTCGACTCAAGCAGCACCTGGCCATGACGGCCACGACCTTTTTAGAACGCTACACCGTCTCCTATCCCGGCCCGGAGACCGGACTACCCGTTGTGAGCCTGGCACCGGCTCCGGGCTCCGGCGGGGTCTGTCCCTTCGTTCAGGACGCGGGCTGCCGGGTCTATCCTGCCCGGCCCACATCATGCCGCACCTATCCGGTTGCCCGGGCCATTAGCCGCTGCCGGCAAACCGGCCGTCTTTCCGAGCACTTTGCCCTGATCCGGGAGCCGCACTGCAAAGGGTTTGACCAACCCGGCGCGCAAACCATCGGTCAGTGGCTGGAGGCACAGGCGGCATCGGCCGACTTTGCCGTGACCGATGGGCTCATGGATATCATTCAGCTCAAAAACCGCCTACGCCCGGGCCCTCTGGCGCCCGAAGAGATGACCCGGTGCCGCATGGCGCTTTACGACATGGACCGATTCAGGGAGTTTATCAACACCGAGCCCGTCATCGCCGGGCGCCCCATCGAAGCCGGGCAATGGAAAACCGCGCAATCGGATGACCTGGCCCTGCTCACGCTGGCGATGGCATGGGTGCGCCATTACCTTTTCGGACAGGCGCCGGACTGATGGAGCGTTGGGAGCGTTAGGAGCGTTTGGAGCGTTGGGGTCGTTTGGGTCGTTTGCCGGCAACACCGGTGACTTTTAATAACGATCAACGGCCGCGGCTGGGCTTGCTGCGTCAGCGGCGAGCGATTTTTCCGAAAACGCTGACCCCGGCACAGGGGTTCATCGGCAACATCCAACGGAGGCAATTCCCTCATGGATCTTAAAGGCAAAACAGCCCTGGTCCCCGGCGCCGTCAAAGGCATCGGAAAGGCCATCGCCCTCGCACTGGCACGCGCCGGGGCCAATGTCGTCGCCAACTGGTTCGACTGGGAAGAAAGCCTGCCGTCACTGGTAGCCGATCTTGAAGCCGCCGGCGGCCGCTGCCTGATCCGGCGGACAGACCTCACGGATACTGAGGCCGCATCCCGCCTGGTCCAGGACACTGCGGCGCATTTCGGCGCCATCGATATTCTGGTAAACAATATCGAACGGGGCGGATGGCCGGTGGTGCACGGCACCTACCGGCGAAGTCAGTGGGACCTGGAGCAGGCGACCACTCTCAGGGCCAAACAGTGGCTGTTCGAAGGTGCCCTGCCCCACCTGAAAGCCTCTGGAGACGGTGTGGTAATCAATATCTCCTCCATCGCCGGCATCGTCGGCCGCACCGGTCCGGCCAGCTACGTCTTCAATGACGGGTATGCCGCCGCCAATCGGGGGATTTCAATGCTGACCGAAACCTGGGCGCGGCTCGGGGCTCCAGAAGTCCGGGTCAACGAAATCATGCTGGGGCTGGTGGAGACCCGACACGGACCCGGCACCCGCGGCTGGGGGCTGCTAACGGCGCCGCAACAGGAGGCCCTGCGCGCCCACACCCTGCTGGGGCGCACCGGCCTTGTGTCGGATGTGGTGGATGCGGTGATGTTTCTGATCACCGGCGCCCGGTTCATGACCGGTGCCACGATTCGGCTGGACGGCGGGTATGTGCTCGGCGGCGAGGCGGTGGGGCCCATGCCGGAAGGCGTCGAGTAGTGCCCGCCCGGAAGCGGCATCTTTTGGCCGGAATCTAACCGATCTTAACGATCCAAACGATCCAAACGATCCAAACGATCCAAACGATCCAAACGATCCAAACGATCCAAACGATCCAAACGATCCAAACGATCCCAACGATCCCAACGATCCCAACGCCCCTAACGATCCTAACGATCCTAACGATCCTAACGCCCCCCACGCACCAGCGGCAGCCGCGCGTTCTGGGCCTTTATCTCCGCCGTTTCCAGACGATTGATCTCATCGATATGCGCGGCCATCAGGCGCCGCAGCCGCCCGTCCCGGAATCGGTGCACGCTGAAGTTGAGCACTGACACAAACCCGCGGCGCAGTTTGTGCTCGCCGCCCATGCCCGGATCGTAAAACCGCACCCCGTTGTCGATGGCCCACGCGATGGGGGTGTAGTAGCAGGCGTTGAAATGCAGGGCGGGGATATCGCGCGCACCGCCCCAGTAACGGCCATACAGCCACAGCCCTTTCCGAACGAACATGGCCATGGCCACCGGATCGACAGGCATCCGGCCGGCTTCGGTGGCCGATACAAATACCAGGCGGCGGCCGAAGGCATCGGACAATCCCGCAAAGAAGTCAGGCGTCAGGTATTTACAGCCCCAGAGCCCGAATTTGTCGTTGGTGCGCGCGTAGTAGGCGTGCATCCGGGCGTAGGCACCCGGCGGCAGATCTCTACCGCCATGCACCGACAAACTGATCCCGGCTGCGCTCAGCGCGCGCCGCTCCCGCCGGATGTTGCGTCGCTGGTTGGTGTTGAACCGGGAAAGGTAATCCTCGAACCCGCGGTAGCCCGCATTTGCCCAGCGGTAACTCTGGTGGCGCCACTCCAGATACCCGCCATCGTGAAACAATTTCCGCACCGCCGGCGCGATAAAGAGAAAATGACTTCCGGACAGCGCGTTGGCCTCACAGAAGCGATCGATGGCTGAGAGCATCAACCGGCTGAGCGCAGAGGCGTTCTCGCCGGAATCCATTAGGAACCGATACCCTGCCAGCGGCGTCACCGGCACCATACCCACCAGCTTCGGGTAATAGCGCAACCCCATCCTGGCCGCGGCCTGGGCCCACACATAGTCGAAAACAAACTCGCCGCTGCTGTGGGTTTTGACGTAAAGCGGCGCTGCGGCAACCAGCCGGCCGGCCCGGTGCACGGTCAGGTGGCAGGGATGCCAGCCGGTCTCCGGTGAAATGCTGCCGGAGGTCTCCATCAGAGAGAGCCACTCCCATTCCAGAAACGGAGTTTCCAGTGGCACGGCCAAACGGTTCCAGGCCGCTTTGTCAATCCGCTGCATACCCGGGTGCCATTGAAGGGCATAAGCGTCAGGGGGGGGCAGCGTCATTGGACCGTCGTCTCTGCCATAGAAGCCATCTCAAAAAAGTCTTTTTGCCCCCAATTCTCCAGAGGCGGACAAGTTCCGGGAGGATAGACCGTCCACCTGAGGACGGGCGCTGCCTTGAAAGTGGCAAAGGATAATACCGGCAACGGCCGCTGTCATGGGATGAATCCGGACAAAACGTTCTTTGAATCGCGAAGGCAGGCGCCGGTTCAAGTCATTGGGTAACCTGCCGATAGGGTAATCAAACACAGACGACAGACGACAGACGACAGACGACAGAAAACCTGAAACACCGGTGAAAGCAACAGCGTCAAGGCCAAATTAACAGGAATGGACAGGATGTTTCAAAAAACAGCAAGCCGTTCTGATTTTTGCCCTGAATATCCAGTGCATCCTTAGTAAATAATCGCCGTTTTACCCTTTGAAGTTTCATTCAAGACGCAGCGCACCCCCGGAGCACACGTCGCGTGCCCCCGGGATTACAGCACGAACTGGAAATAACAGCATGCGCCCTCACCCCTTGATAGCCGTCGCGGTCGTGATCGTTCTCTTATATCCGGCCCTATCGGCCGCCGCGTCGACGAGCGCCGACCTGACCCGGAAACTGAAGATGGCCGGCTACCGCAGCAGCGAAATCCAGGACGTGATCAGCGGTCGAAAATCCTTGGGCGAAATCAAGACCAACATCCGCCGAAAGCTCCTGGGCCTCGGGCCGGCACCGGCCGCGCCCAGGCGTCACCCCAAGGGTCTCACTGGGGGCATGATCGCCGCCAAACCCTATCTGGTCGCAGTGAGAACAGCCTCCCGCCGCCACGGTGTCACCGCCGCCCTGATTCTGGCTGTCATTCAGGCGGAGAGCGCATTCATCGCCACCGCCGTCTCTCGCCGGGGGGCCGTCGGCTTGATGCAACTGATGCCCGGCACGGCCGACGCCCTGGGTGTGCGCAACGCCTTTGACCCGTTGGAAAATATCTCCGGCGGTACGCGCTATCTGTCCTATTGCCTCACGCGATTCGGCAGCACGGTACTGGCGCTGGCCGCATACAATGCCGGCCCCGAGAGCGTGACTGCCCACGCCGGCATTCCGCCGTGGGCGGAAACCCATCAATATGTGCAACGGGTACTGGCCTATGAGCGGTATTTCCGCCAACAGATCGGTCCCATGTAGCGCCGGGCGCCGAAGCGCCATTGCCGGTGCCTCGCAGCAACCAAAAAACAGTACTCGCGCAAAGACGCAGCGCGCGCAGAGAACTTCAAAAGAGAAATACAGGAATCTGGTTCTGGTTCACATTCGGCGCAGCGGGCAAAGTCAACTTGAAACGGCACGTGCCAGTTTCATCAATTATCCACGACATGTAGTGCTTCAACGTCGGTTGACATACCATATATAAAGGCATTATAGACGTTTCAGATAAATGCCTATCCACAGATGACAACGGATATCCGGTTCGACGGCGGGTGTATTGATCATTGAGACCGCTCAAATCTATCATTTTAAGCAACCAGAATGTCAATAAACCGCCCCGCGGCCGGCACCGACTGCCGCCTGCGGCACTCATCGCGGTCGGCGTTTTTCTGGGAGCGATCGCGGCCAGTGTGTTCTGGGGCGCCACCGGATCGCTCAGGCATCAACCTGTGGCGACAGCCGCCCTGGCGCCATCACCGGCGCCCAGAGATACCCCGACGGGGACAACCCCTGATTTATGGGACGGCCCCATCGTCTACCGCCACCCGGGCAGCGGGCCGCTGAACCTCATCCTCGTCGAAAAAAAAACCCAGAGCCTGCGGCTGTACCGGTTTGACGGCGCCTATACGCTGATCAAGACCTATCCGTGCGCCACCGGTGAAAAGCAGGGGAAAAAAAGAGAAGAAAACGACGAAAAAACGCCCGAAGGCATCTATTTCAACACCAAGACCTACCGGGACCGGAAAATCACCGTATTCGGCGACCGGGCCTTTGAGCTCAACTACCCGAGCCCCTACGACACCCTGGAGGGCAATGGCGGCCACGGCATTTACATCCACGGATCCAACCGAAGCGTCAGCCCCAACTCCACCAATGGCTGCGTGGCGCTGGACAACAAGAACCTGGCCGATCTGGACAGCCGCATCGATGTGAAAAAAACCCCGGTAATCATCGGCGACACCCTGCCCTACCGCTTCAATCCCCCCGGCACCGAGATGGCCGCGCTGCTGCCCACCCTCCAGCAAGCCATGCGCCCTGCCGAACTGGCGCCCGCGGACGTATCGATCGAAGACCTCACGGTGCTCGCGTACCGGGACACCCGGCTGGCCGTGGGGCGCATTCACAGCAAAGCGCCGGCGCGCCTCGCGGGTCTTTCACGGCTGTATATGAACCGGCCCTCCCCGGAAATGACCGTGCTCATCCGGCGCGAATGGATGGCTGAAGCCCCGGCCACTGTGTCGGAGACAACAACAGCCGCGGCCATCCCGCCGCCATCGGGGCCGGTAGAGCAGGTCAAAAGCAGCGTGGAATCCTGGCGGAAAGCCTGGGAAAGCAAGGCCATCGGCACCTACATCGGCCACTATCACCCGGACTTCGAGAGCAACGGGAAAAACCGCGGGGAGTGGAAGGCCTACAAGGATCGGTTGAACCAGAAATACAAGCGTATCTCGGTGGGCGTGGGCAGCCTGCGCGTTTCCGTGGACGGAGACAGCGCAACCGCCACCTTCCGCCAGCGCTACCGCTCCGATGCCTTCAAATCGGAAGGCTACAAAAAGCTGACGCTGAAACGTGAAAAAGACGGGTGGAAAATCCTGCGTGAAGACTCCTACAGCAGCAAGCCCCCCGGCTGGCCTGCCTGACAAACCTACATCGACGCCCTCCATGATGCAAACGAAGGCGATTTGAAAACGCTTCTGGAATTAAGTCGCCGAAATTATTGTAGGGCGAACCTCGTGTTCGCCTTGAAACAGGCAGAAACATAAAAACACCGGGTTACTTCTCACGAATCTTTATTCATGAATGTCCCATCCTGCCCATCTACCACTGGATCATCTGCAAATAGTTTTGGAAAAACTTAAGTTTCATTAAGCATTGCCGATATTTATATGCGAAGTGGAAGCATAACAGTTGGCATCCCAATCGTAAACTAAAGCGCATTGAGCCCGATGGTTACTGAAAAACAAACGGATTCATTAACAAAAAGATTTCCTCCCGCCTGACAAAGGAGCATGGATAATGCCGACAATTTTTAAAATAAAGTCAATTCTGGTTGGGCTTTTATGGGTGACATTCACAATTGCCAATTGCGAAGCTGCTGGTGTTAAAATCGGATACGGCTGGAGTATTCATCCGGATGAGGCGACAGCAGTATCGGAAGCCATGGCAATGATGCAAAAGACGATATCCAGGCCCAATCTTTTGATTTTATTGACCGAATCCTCTTATGAGCATGATGAAATAATTGCCAGAAATCTATATGAATCAACGCACGGAGCGAAGATTTATGGCTTAGAAGGCTCTTATGCCGTTTTTACCGGAGACGGTGTACATGTCGGGGAAAAAGGTTCTTTGGCAATTCTTGGTATCGAGGCGCCCTCCTGGAGCGTGGGGATTGGCGCAGCAGATATGACAGATGCAAATACGCCCCTGCAAATCAAGGAAAAGACCATTGACGCAATAGAATCGGCGATCCGGGACGCGGGCAAATCAAAAGAGGACGAGCCCAGTTTGGTGTTGGTAGCGCCGACCAAACTGAAAGAGGAACCGATTCTGGATGCAATTGAATACATTTTCAGCAAAAATGTGAGAATTGCCGGGGGTAGCCCAGGCGGCCCCAACGTCACGGCCGATAATGCCGTGGTTCGGAACGGATTTGCCTTGGCGCTCATCTATGCGGGCACCAAAATAGGTACCGGCTTTCATGCCGGGATAGCCGTTGACCGAAACAAATCCGGTGTGGTCACTGCAATGGGGAAAACGCGCAGAATCATAAAAGAAATCAATAAAAGACCTGCTTTTGAAGTTTATCGCGAATGGGCCGGCGGAGCTCTTGACGATGTGAATCCTGCTGAATCGACAGCCATCTGGTCCCGATCCTTTGCATTGGTCCGTGTTTATGACCTACCCGGCAGTGAAGAAGGAACAAAGGTCGTGGTTCCGATATCGATAAATCCCGACCTTTCGATGGTTACGGGAGCAGATGTCAGCGAAGGTGAACATCTCTATTTTGCCACCGCCACCAAGAAGGCATACATCAAAAGGGCAGGAACAATTGTACAGCAGGCCCTGGTCGAAGGGAAAATCAAGTATTCGGAACTTGTCGGGGGCGTTCACTTTTATTGCAGGGGAGCGGCTTTCTCCCAGTTCGGCAAAAACAAAGAGAATCTTCAGGCTTTGGTAAGGGAGACCAACGATAAGATGAAGGGCAAGCCTTATGTCGGTACATTTACCGCCGGAGAGCAGGGCAATATATCCGGCTATGGTATCTTCATGGGGAATTTGACCAGTTCAATGGCAATATTCGGAGAATAAAACCCTTCATTGCAAAAATTGGAATGCTCAATCCGCAGCCTCCGTTTAATGAACACTGGGTTGAAAGGGGATACTTTGTCGGGTATTCGACTTAGCTTTCGGGCGAGACTATTTATACTCGTATCCGTCTTGATGATTTTTTCTATGTCTGCCCTGTCGGCTTTCCTCTTGAAAAATCTGAAAGATAATATGTCCGAAGAATTTAGAGAACGGGGCATTCTCCTTTCAAGAGAATTCTCCCAGAAAATTGCGGAAGGAATCGTGATCGAGGACAAGAGTACGTTGGACAAGTTTATCTCACAATTGTGTGGGTATAAAGATGTTTTGTATGTGTATATTTATAGTGAAACGGGTCTGATGCTGTCAGAAAAAGTCATCGTTGAAGGCTTAGAAAGCAAATTGCCTTCGAAGTCCAAATTAGACTACATTGAAATAGAAGAAATACAGGTTGGCGGCACGAGACAGCATGCCATTCTGGAAATAAACGCACCCGTCAATTATGATAAAGAACGCGTTGGGCACATTCGATTGGGCATCTCTCTTGAGAGAATCCGCGAAGAAGTCAATAAGCGCATACTCAATTCATCGCTGCTGGTTGTTATCTTCATCGCCATTGGATTGATCATCTGTTTCTTCTTTTCCCGCTCATTCAGCATGCCAATCCGTCAATTGCTGGAAGGGGTGAAGAATATCGGCCATGGCAGCCTGTCTCAGCATGTAATCGTTCAGAACAAATATGAAATCGGCGAGTTAGCTTTTGCTTTTAACCAGATGATTGATCGTTTAAGTGAATCCGATGACAAGCTAAAGAGATACGCTCAAGAGTTAGAGATAAAAGTAGTGGAACGTACTTTCGAACTGAAGAAGAGCAACGCGCAGCTGGAGCAAGATATTGTCCAACGCCGAAAGATCGAGAAAGCCCTTAGAGAGAGTAAGGAACAGTACCAAATGCTGTTCAACCATCTTCCGGCCGGCGTAATCCACTTTAATGAAAATGGTATCATTCTTGACCTGAACAACAGGTTTGCCGAAATCATGGGCACCCCGCCAGATAAACTTTTCGGATTCGATATGCTTCAGTTGCCAGGTAACGAGAAGCTCTCGATAGCCATGCAGTATTCAATCGATGGTGAGCTTGGCTATTTTGAGGGCGACTATGTTTCTGCGTTCAGTGGAGAAAATTTGTTCCTGAAAGTCATTTACCATGGGATTACCGATGAAGCCGGAACATTTATTGCGGGCGTGGGACTTTTTGAGGACATGACCTTGAACAAACGCTCCGAGGCGGAGAAAATACAGCTTCAAGCCAAACTCCAGCGCTCGCAGAAGATGGAAGTTATCGGAATCTTGGCCGGAGGTGTGGCGCATGACTTGAACAATATCTTATCCGGGCTCGTAACTTATCCTGAACTGCTTTTAATGAATCTTTCCGAAGACCACCCGTTACGGAAATGCGTACTGACCATTCAGGATTCCGGCATTAAGGCCGCTACAATTGTTCAAGACCTGCTAACCCTGGCTCGGAGAGGCGTTGCGGTATCGGAAGTAGTAAATATGAACGATATTGTGTCCGACTTTTTGAGAAGCCCGGTATATGACAAAATACTACAATATCACCCGGGTATTCAGCTTGAAATGAAAATAGAGCAAACGCTTCCCAATATGTCAGGATCGCCGGTTCATCTCTCCAAATGTGTCATGAACTTAATCTCGAATGCAGCAGAGGCCATGACCGATGGTGGCAAGATCGTTATATCCACCAAACACCAATACATTGACAAGCCGATACAGGGGTATGACGAAATCCGAAGAGGCGAATATATCGTTCTGAGTATAACTGATTTTGGCGTCGGCATGTCCTCCGAGGAAGTCAGCAGAATATTCGAACCATTCTATACAAAAAAGATAATGGGTAGAAGTGGGACGGGTTTGGGTATGGCCGTCGTTTGGGGTGCCGTCAAAGATCATAACGGGTATATCGATGTGCAAAGCATCAAAGGCCAAGGCTCCCGGTTTGATCTGTATTTTCCTGCGACCAGGGAAAAGCTTACTGTCCGTGAGGCGGGTGTTCTTTTCGATGATAAAAAGGGAAGCGAAAAAATACTGATTGTTGATGATGTCGAACAACAACGGGAGATTGCATCTTTAATCTTAGAAAAATTGGGCTATTCTGTTGAAACGGTATCTACCGGTGAAGAAGCCGTTGAATACATGAAGAACAACTCCGCAGATCTGTTGATTTTAGATATGATCATGGAACCAGGCATCGACGGTCTTGAGACATATAAAAGAATCCTTGAATATCATCCTCACCAGAAAGCCATCATTGCCAGCGGGTTCTCTGAAAGCAATCGCGTCAAAGAAGCGCAGCGAATGGGTGTTGGCGCCTATATCAAAAAGCCGTATTCATTGGAAAAAATCGTTGCGGCAGTGAGGGCTGAACTTGACGCTTAGATGCTCTTCAAAACCGCCACCGCGCCTCGCCAAAAGATGCCCTTTCTGGACGGCCCCTATCGGGGTCGCATCCGCTTGGACGCCACCCCCCACACAAACACTTCCACCCAGTCAAAGCCGAAGGCCAGCAGGGCGTCGTCGTCCACCGAGAGCTTTCGCTTCAGATCCGATTTCACCGCATAGCGCTTGAAAAAGCTGCTGTCGAAGAGAAATTCCCTGAACCGATCGATGTTGTAGACCGCCATGAAGGCCATTTTCGCCTGCTGGCCGTTGGGGCCGGAAGCGCCCCACGGGTTTTCCTGAAAGCGGCTTTTGATGTCGGCCCAGCGGTGCGTCATCAGATGGTGTCGATGTGCGTCCTGATCATCGGCCCACTGCGCCGGGGTCAGGACCTGGGATTCATGCTGGCCGAGACAGAAATCGGGCGGCCTGAAAAAATGGACCACGGTTGATTTGCCGGTCCTGGCATCGAAATATCGCCCCTGCTCGACCGGAAAGGTGCGACAGGCGTCGGGCCGGTCCGCATACACGCGGCAGCCGGCACCGGTGAGAAAGGGGCAGGTTTTCTCAGCGTTGTCAGCCATGGTCAGGAGCACGTCCGGGAAATGGTTGCCCTCGCGCATCACGACATCCACGTGCCGGTCCAGAAAGGCCTCTGACCTCATGCCGAGGGCGTTTTTGAGCCGCATGACGTCGTAAGGGTATATAAAAAGGTTCAGATTGCGGCAGCACCGGTTGAAACAGGCCAGCTCGCCGTGGCAGGCAAAACGGAATGTTTCCCCGTCGGCGATGCGCCGCCCGGGCAGATTGTCCATTTGATCGATATCTATGGATTTCATGCCCCTGCCCGCCCCTTTTCGGCGCTGAACACATCGTCAAATAGGCAGATCATATCAGCCACGGTCAGTTTGAGTCTGCCTTCCCATCCCACGACCCGGCGCAGTCGCTGTTCCAGCTGCGCCATTCGGGTGTAATGCGGCGTGCGATCCAGCCTGGGGGCGTCACCCGTGCCGTGACGCTGGTGGAACGCATCACACCCGGTGCCGGGCATCGATGCGCCGTCCGGCCGGGTCATGGCGCTGGGCAAGCCATGAAGCCGGCAGATCATGGGCCGGTGGGCATAGAGCAGACACAGACCTGCGTCGTTGACCGGGCACACCGTGTCGAAGACCGCACCGCCGTCATCGGCCCGGGCCATGGCCTCCACCACCGAGCGTGCCCGCAGCGCCACCTCGGCTGCAACATCGCTATCAAGCAGCGAATACCCGTCAAAGAGCGTACACATCTCGGAAAGGGTATGGTGATAAAAGCGCGTACGGCAGCAGTTGTCTTCGCAGCCACTGCAGCGAAACCCGTAGTGACGGGCCACATCATCGTAAGCGGCGTCCATCGACGCATAGGCCTCGTCAACGGCGGCCTTATACGGCGCAAACCACACGGTATCGGCAAAAAGGGGAGACAGGGAAGCGGGTGCCACGGGCGATCTCATACGAGCGGACTGGGAAAAAACAGTTTGATGTAACGATCCAGGGCGTATCGATCCGTCATGCTGGCAATCAGATCGCAGACAACACGCTCGCGGGAATCGCCGTTTTGATCGATGGCAGGCAGGTCCATCGCCGCCAGTTCCCGTTTCAGGTGCTCCTCGTTTTTTGTAAAAAACTCGTAGAGCTCCGAAAGGATTTTCTTTGCCTTTACAAATTCATTGTGGACCCGGCTGGACCGGTACACGTTGTCGTACATAAATTCGCGAAGATGCATCATGGCATCCAACACAACGCCGCTGAACTGAAGTTTGAGGTCCCCGTTGGCCTGCCGGCTGTTGAACACCAGATCGCGCACCATGGTGGTGGCCCGCTGACTGTGGGTGTGTCCCAGGACCTTCTCACAGGCGTCCGGCACCTGGCCGGCGGTGATGACGCCGCTGCGGATGGCATCGTCCAGATCATGATTGAGATAGGCCATGATGTCGGCGACCCGAACGACCTGCCCTTCGACGGTGATGGCCTTTTCTTCCGGAAGCTCCGGCAATATCGATCCGAACCCCTTCGAGTGTTTCAGGATGCCGTCTCTGACCTCTATGGTCAGATTGAGCCCCTCACCGCATTTCGCTAGCTTTTCGACAATCCGCAGACTCTGTTCGTTATGGGAAAACGTTGGGGAATAAATCTCTTTGAGGGCCGTTTCGCCGCTGTGCCCGAACGGGGTGTGGCCCAGGTCGTGGCCCAGGGCGATGGCTTCGGCCAGATCCTCGTTCAGACGCATGGCCCGGGCGATGGTGCGCGCAATCTGTGCCACTTCCAGCGTATGCGTCAATCGGGTGCGATACTGATCGCCCAGCGGCGAGAGAAATACCTGGGTCTTATATTTCATCCGGCGAAATGCGTTGCAGTACATGATCCGGTCTCTGTCGCGCTGAAACTCGGTGCGGATCAGTGACGGCCCTTCGGCTTTGATACGTCCCCGCGTCTCTGCACTGGCGCAGCCGAACGGGGAGAGGAACCCCTTTTCGCGTTTTTCGAATTCCTCCCGAATATTCATCATATTACGTTCGTCAGCGGTCATGCAGCCATCCGTTTGTCATAATCGCGGGCCGGCGAATGCGCCTTCTGGCGCTCCGGTCAACGGCGTAGCCTATCGGCACCTGGCGGCCAAGTAAAGCGTTTTTTGGGTTTACAGGCGTGCGGGTTGCCCATAGCATTATTGCTGGAAATGACTAATGTATCCCATGACAACATTCTCTCAATGATGCGTCACCGCTTTTCGATATGGTCGACGTTCGCTTTTCTTTGCGATCTTGGCGGCTTGGCGAGCGAAAATCTGAACCTGGATCTCTATGAAGCGCCAGTGCCGCAGTGATCACCGGTTTTCAATGGTCAACTGACCTGCGCACCGTATTGCCAAGGATGAATCGGCTTGTTAGCACAAGGCCATCGAAATCGGGATCGCTATCGAAATCGAAATGTCATTGGTCGCAGCACGAACACGACGAGATCGCCCCCGCCACTGACGCCATTAATCGGCCGATCTCAGAATGTATAAATCGATTTCGATCCCGATAGCGATTTCGATCCCGGGCAAATCAACCGCCAGTGAAAAGGCTGGAGCATTCTGGATAACCGAAAATCCGGATTCAAACGACTGCATGCAGAGACCGAACGGCCAATTACAGGCGAAAAATACTGGGACAAGGGACAGTGATATGGGCGGACACCACCTCATACTGGGCAGGCTCAAAGACTATCTGACCGGCCGCATCGTGGACGACACCTTAGATGAGCGGATCCGCCAGAAACTGGCCCGGCTGCTGGTCGAGGTCAAGGGGTTTTCCCCGGCCGACATCGTCTCCCGCACCGCCTACACGGTGCACTGCGGCCCGAATCGTGCCGTGATTCCCATCGATTTTATCATTTACCAGAACGGGCGCGCCGCCATGCTCGTAAAATACGGCCCCGGCTCTCTGGTCACCCGTCACCAGCCGGTTCTGGCCGCCGCACGCATCGTCACCGAAAGACCGATACCCGTGGCCGTTGCCACCAACGGCCGTGACGCAGACGTGCTGTCCACCCACCGGGGTACTGTTCTGGCCGGCGGCATGACCGGCATCCCCGACCGCCGGCGGCTTGAGTCCATGGCCGGCGATGAAAACTTTCCGCTGCTGTCAGTCGGCGCCATCGAAAAAAACAGCCGCATTCTCTATGCTTATGAAGTGGACGGGGCCTGCCCCTGCGACGATACCGTTTGCAAACTGTAACCCCCCACAACCGTGACAAACTCATAAAAAGCCATTTTTTCGCAAAAACGCCAAGCAGGCCAAGAAAAACATCATTAATACGCTCATGTTCGCTTTGCGATCATTGCGGCTTTGCGAGAGCTTGGGGCTTTCACCGGACCATCAACCATGGAGCGCGCACATGCCTCACCGATTTACCCAGCAAGAGTACCACTATTTTATGGACAAGGCGTTGTTCGAAGCCGAATCGGCATTGCGCCGCGGGGATTTTCCGGTGGGTTGCGTGATTACCGACGGAAAGGATATTGTCGCCAGCGGCTCTCGGGAGGGGTCCACCGGCCAGCGCCCCAACGAAATCGACCACGCGGAAATCATGGCACTGCGCCGTCTCGGCGCGCTCAGTGAAGCGGTGGATCCTTCCGGTCTGGCGCTGTTTTGTACCTTGGAGCCCTGCCTGATGTGCTACGGCGCCATCTTGCTCAGCGGTATTTCAGAAATCGTCTATGCCTATGAAGACGTCATGGGCGGCGGCACGGGATGCCACCTGGGCGCACTGCCGCCGCTCTACGCGCAGCGGCAGATAATCATTGCAGCCGGTGTGCGGCGCAAAGAGAGCCTGGTCCTGTTTCAGGCATTTTTCGGCAATCCGGACAACGATTATTGGCGGGCAAGCTATTTGGCTGATTACACCCTGGGACAGCCATGATGCAGCCCCCATCGCACCTGGCCCGGTGACGTCTGGGCGACTCAGAGCGCCCTGTGATTCGATACGACGCGACACCGGCTGAAATACCGGGCGACCTTCTCACGGCGCGGAATCTTTTATTTTTTTCTTGCATTTATCCTGGTGATTTTATATTTGACAGAACACTTTTGAGAGGCACGCAACGTTAACTTACTGATAATCAGAGAAAAACGGCGGAAGCTGTATTTCGAGTGCCGCTCTGAGGCAATTTTGACAACAGGAGGTGTAGGATAGCCGTACCCAGAAAATTCAACAAACCGGAAAAGGCGGCCGACCGCACACGGATCAATCGGGATATCAGGGCAAAAGAAGTCCGCGTCATCGATCCTGAGGGCGAGCAGGTCGGCGTTGTGCCCACATACAAAGCTCTGGCATTGGCCGGGGATCACGGGTTGGACCTCGTGGAGGTCTCTCCCAATGCGAACCCGCCCGTATGCAAGATCATGGACTACGGCCGCTACAAATACGAGCTGACCAAAAAGAAGCAGGAAGCCAAGAAAAAGCAGACGACATTCCAGGTAAAAGAAATCAAGGTCCGCCCCAAGACCGGCGAACATGATCTGGAGACCAAGCTCGGGCACATCCGTAAGTTCATCGAAAAGAAGGACAAAGTAAAAGTCACGGTCATGTTCCGGGGCAGAGAGATCACCCTGTCTGCGATGGGCAGGGAACTGTTGCAGAAAATCGCCATCGCTGTTGAGGAAGTCGCCGTCGTGGAACAGGCCCCGAAATTCGAGGGGCGCACCATGATGATGATACTCGCTCCGAAGGCTGTTTAGACACTGGAGCCTGGGATTTTTTCGGGATTCCGGTAGCGCTGAGACCACCGACGTGGCGCGGGAGAGACGCCCCCGCGCCATCTGTATTTCGTGTGTAAAACACACCCTGACCGAATCTTGCAGGCTTAAACGTCCGATCATTCGGCCGTGCCTGCCTGATCGGGCCACGCAAACCAAGAAGGAGTAGATTGAAATGCCTAAAATCAAAACCAACCGCGCCGCAGCCAAGCGATTCAAGCTCACCGGCAGCGGAAAATTCAAATTTGGCAAATCGCATCGCAGCCATATTTTGACGAAAAAGACGACCAAGCGAAAGCGTCAGCTGCGACGGGAGCACCTCGTCGCCCGATCCGATATCAAAGAGGTCAGATTGCTGCTGCCCAACAGCTAAAAACCACCTCGGTCGCCGCCATAAACGCCCCTGGCGCTGCAGCATGCGACTGATTCAAGGAGATCGACCATGAGAGTCAAAAGAGGTTTCAAGGCGCGAAGACGCCGCAACAAATTGTTGAAACTGGCCAAAGGGTTCCGCGGTGGCCGCAGCAAACTGTATCGAACAGCTGCAGACTCCGTAGACAAGGCCTTGATGTACGCCTACCGGGACCGAAAAGCCCGCAAGCGTGATTTCAGAAGGTTGTGGATCGCGCGCATCAATGCCGCCGCCAGAATGAACAACATGAGCTACAGCCGCCTTATTCACGGTCTCAAGTTGGCCAATGTCGATCTGGACCGAAAGGTGCTTGCCGATCTGGCGATTTTTGAGCCTTCCGGGTTTCAGAAAATTACCGAATTGGCCTCACTCCAAAGCTGACCAGTGATCTGCCATGGCGGACCGGCGCCAGTCGCTGCCGGTTCGCCGTGCCCGTCTGAAATCCATCACGCCGTTGTTCTCAGAGAAAAACAGTGGATGCCAACATCGAAAAATTGGAGCAGGCCGCGCTTGATGAGATCGCGCAGGCCGCCGACCAGAAGGCTGTGGATGAGCTGGCGGTAAAATTTATCGGCCGCAAGGGCTTGGTGACGCAACTGCTGCGCAATGTATCGGCCCTTGCCCCCGAAGAGCGCCCCCGTGCCGGCAAACGAACCAATCAAGCCAAGCAGGCCATTGAATCGGCCATCGCAGAAAGATCGGCCGCGCTCACCGCCGACTCCGAAATCCACCGCAGCATCGATGTCTCACTGCCCGGTCGCCCGGCCCCGGCCGGATTTCGTCACCCCATCACCACCATCACCAACGAAATCTGCGACATCTTCACACGCATGGGATTCAGCATTGCCGAAGGCCCTGAGGTGGAAACCGACCACTATAACTTCGAAGCACTGAACATCCCCAAAGACCATCCGGCGCGGGATATGCAGGATACCTTTTACGTATCCGAGAATATCGTTTTGCGCACCCACACATCACCCACGCAGCCGCGCGTGATGGAAAAAGCCAAGCCACCGGTGCGCATCATCGCCCCGGGCAAAGTGTACCGCTGCGATTCCGATCTGACCCACACGCCCATGTTTCACCAGGTGGAAGGGCTCCTCGTAGATCGCAATGTATCGTTTGGAGACCTCAAAGGGGTCCTGACCGCGTTTGTTCACCGGATGTTCGATGAGCACACCAGCTTGAGATTTCGCCCCAGTTTTTTCCCGTTCACCGAACCCAGCGCGGAGGTGGACATCCTGTGCGTGATGTGCCGCGGCAAGGGCTGCCGGATCTGCTCCCAGACCGGCTGGCTCGAGGTACTCGGATCCGGCATGGTTCACCCGGCCGTTTTTGAAAACGTCGGCTACGACACCACCGAGTATACCGGATTTGCCTTCGGCATGGGGGTTGAACGCATCGCGATGCTCAAATACGGCATCGACGATATCCGAAAATTTTTCGAAAACGATATGCGCTTTTTGAGGCAGTTCTAAGATGAAAGTCAGCACCAGTTGGCTCAGTGAATATGTTGCGGTGACCGTGCCGACGGCCGAGTTGGCCGATGCGTTGACCATGGTCGGGCTGGAAGTGGGCGCCATCGCCGATCGATACAGCTACCTGGAAACGGTTTTCGTCGGCGCCATTGTCGCTGTGGAGGCCCATCCCAATGCGGACCGGCTGCACCTTTGCACCGTAGACATCGGCACGCAGCGCCTGCGGATCGTCTGCGGCGCCCCCAATGCACGCGTCGGCATGCTGACCGCCTGCGCGCTTCCGGGGACTGTTTTGCCCAGCGGCACCCGAATCAGCGCTGGACTCATCCGGGGCGAAACCTCGGAGGGGATGCTCTGCAGCGAGGCTGAATTGGGCCTGGGACCGGATGGTTCCGGCATCATGACCCTCGGCTCCCAACCGGCGACAGGCACGCCGCTGAACCGCGCGCTGGGACTGACCGACCCGGTGCTGGAAATCGATCTGACCCCCAATCGCCCAGACTGCCTGAGCATCCTGGGCATTGCCCGCGAAGTGGCCGCCATCCAGGGAAATGCCGTCCAATACCCGGAATGCGCCCCCCCCACCGGCACAGGCGACATCACCCGGCACACATCCGTCACCATCGAATCCGCAGAGCGCTGCCCGCGGTACGCCGCCCGGCTGATCAAGGGCGTCACCATCGGCCCTTCTCCCCAGTGGCTGCAGGACCGGCTGGCCTCCATCGGCCTGAAACCCATCAACAATATCGTCGATGTCACCAACTTCGTCATGATGGAAGTCGGCCAGCCGCTGCATGCCTTCGATTTCAACCGTCTTGCCGGGCAGCGGATCGTGGTTCGCCCGGCCCGCGCCGGTGAGCCATTCACCACGCTGGACGGCAAGGCGCGCACGCTGGATGCCGGCATGCTGCTGATCTGCGATGGCGAAAAACCAGTGGCCCTGGCCGGCGTCATGGGCGGGCTGAACTCCGAAATCGAACCTGACACTGTGGATGTGTTGATTGAAAGCGCCTGTTTCAATCCCGCCTCGGTCAGAAAGACCGCAAAAACGCTCGGCCTGAGCACCGACGCGTCCCACCGGTTCGAGCGGGGCGTCGACCCGCTCGGCACCGTGGCGGCCATCGATCGCGCGGCCCGGTTGATGGTGGAAACAGCCGGCGGCACCGTGATCGGCGGCGTCCTCGATGTGCACCCAAAGCCATTTCGCGTTCCCGTCATCCCATTTTCCGTGGCAGCGGCCAACCGCCGCATCGGTACGCAGTTGACCGGCGAGGAGATGACCGCGCTTCTGGAAGGCATCGCGTTCAGCGTGCGCCCCGGCCCGGATGGCACGCGCCTGGAAGTCACGCCGCCGTCTTTTCGCGTGGACATCGAGCGGTTTGAAGACCTCACGGAAGAAGTTGCCCGGCGATACGGTTACAACCACATCGCCACCACCTACCCGATGATGCCATCTTCGGCTGCCAGCCGCGGAACAGTGAGGGATTTTCGCCATCGCATCAGGGAATGGATGGTCGGCTTCGGTTTCACCGAATGCATCACCTACAGTTTCATCGCGGCCCAGTCCGCTGATCGCATGCGACTGGCTCCGGAAGATGGCCGCCGCCGCCACGTTGCCATCCGTAACCCCATCTCGGAGGATCTGGCCGTCATGCGGACCTCGCTGGTGCCGGGACTTTTAGCATCGGTAGGACGCAATCAGGCCAATCAGAACGCCAATCTGATGCTCTTTGAAATCGGCAACGTGTTCTTCGCCACCGGCAATGAAGACACCCAACCCGAGGAGCAGGAAGTGCTGGCCGCCGTGTGGACCGGCTTCCGCCGCGCCCCATCCTGGCAGGCCGCACCGGTCCCGTGTGATTTTTTTGACTTGAAAGGCGCCCTCGAAGCGCTGCTCTGCCATCTCGGCATCAGGGATGCGGTTTTCACCCGCATGGTCAATGCCGCCGACCGCTACCTGCATCCCGGCGTTGCCGCCCACATCATCGCAGACGGACTGCCCCTGGGAACCATCGGAGAGATCCACCCCCAGGTCCAAGACGGCTATGGTCTGAAGCAACCGGTCTTTCTATTTGAAATCCCGATAGCGTCGCTACGGGCGTCGGCAACCGGAACAACTTATCGCCCGGCGCCGCGCTACCCGTCGACCGATCGCGACATGACACTGATCATCGATGCCCGAACCGAATCCCAGCAAGTGGTGCGTGCCCTCTCGTCCATGGGTGAGGCATGGGTCGAACGGGTCGCCCTCTTTGACGTCTACACCGGCAGCCCGATTGCCGAAGGCAAAAAGAGTATTTCCATCCGGTTGACATATCGTTCGACAGAAGGCACCCTGGAAGACGACAGCGTCAATCGACTGCACCAACGGATCTCGGAAAGAATCATCGAGGCATTCGAGGCGAGCCTGCCCGCGTGAGTGCATGTCGGCCGAAACTTGTCAGGCTGTTGAAAAACGGCGCCTCACGACCTGATCCGTCACGCCATGGCGTGACTCTGGTCAATCCTCGACGGTGCGCCGCTACGCCTGCGGTTGCCCGATCGGCTGCGGCCTTCCGTCTTCGCCTAAAGGCTACGCCGGACACGTGCCTGAGGCCGCGATGCTTGTTTTTCAACAGCCTGTCTAAGGCCGCGCCATGCAAAACACTTCGGAAAACACAGCAGCAGCCATCCCCGACAAGCTTTATTTCCGCGTCGGTGAAGTCAGCCGCATCGCCGGCGTCGAAGCGCATGTCCTTCGGTTCTGGGAGTCGGAATTTTCGCAGATCCGCCCCAAACGCACGTCAAGCGGCCAGCGCCTGTACCGTAAAAAGGATGTGGAAACTATTCTCGATATCAAGGACCTGCTGTACCGACAAAAATACACCATCCCCGGCGCGCGTCAGCATCTTAAAAATCGAACGCTCATTGCACCAACCATGAGTCTGTCGGAAATCCGCGAAGCGCTACTGGCCATCCGCCGACTGCTCGAGTAAAAGCGACATTGGCCTGCAAACACCGCCAAAAATGATTGACAATAGCCTGGCGATGCCTTAAGTAATGCCTCTGGTGGCGGGCATAGCTCAGTTGGTAGAGTACAAGCTTCCCAAGCTTGGTGTCGCGAGTTCGAATCTCGTTGCCCGCTCCAAACTTTCGTCCGCCGAATTGTTGTGGATGACGAAGGGTAGACTGTTTGCCCACGTGTGAATTTGGACTTTAATTCTACGGACGGCTTATGAATAGGTAACCACTTCCGACTCTGAGCAAAACATCTACCTAACAAACGGGCGGGAGCCCGTTTTTTTTTTCGATGAGGGGGCCCAGTGGCCAGGGGAAAAGCGCACCGCACCGGCGACGACAAAAACACACCGTCCCGGCCGGTTACTAAATTAAAGGATGACGACATCGTCAGACAGGTCGACGCGCTGGTCGCCCCCTTTTTGGCCGCAGACGGCATTGAGCTCGTACTGGTGGAATACCGCCGGGAAAGCGGCGGCCGGATCATGCGCCTTTACATTGATAAGCCGGGGGGCGTCATGCTCGATGACTGTGTATCGGTCAACCGGTATATCGGGGACCTGCTGGATGTCAGCCTTGGCGACATTGGCCCATACCGGCTGGAAGTCTCTTCACCGGGGACGGATCGCCCTCTGGTGAAACCTGAGGATTTCAAGCGTTTTGAGCGTGAGCGCGTACAGATCCGCCTTAAAACGCCGGTGCAAGGCAGAAAAAATATCAAGGGGCAACTGACGGGATCGGACGCCGATGGGATCAGCGTGGAAACGGATGCGGAAACACTGTGCATCCGCTACTCGCAGATTTCCATGGCCAGACTCTTCCCCCAAACGAAACCCTGATCGCAGTATTGCAAAAATCGGGTTCTTTCCCGGGCGGGACACCAAAAACGCGCCCGGGAATCCAAATAAACCCCTTTGAACGGAGACCGTCGATGCTGATCACAGATATCAAACGGGTCGTTGATCAAATCAGTCGGGACAAGGGAATCAGCCGAGATATCCTTATCCAGGCCATCGAGGAAGCCCTAAAGTCTGCTGCTAGAAAGAAATACGGCAGCAAGATCGATATCGAAGTACATTACAACGATGAAACCGGTGAAGTGGAGGTCTTCCAATTCAAGGAAGTCGTTGAGACGGTTGAAGATCCTCAAGTCGAAATCGGGCTCAAAGAAGGTCGGGCCATGGACCCCGATTGCGATCTTGGCGACAGCCTCGGCACCAAGATGGACACCACCACTTTCGGCCGCATCGCGGCCCAATCGGCCAAGCAGGTGATTATCCAGAAGATGAAGGATGCCGAGCGTGACGCGGTTTACAAGTCATTCATCGATCGCAAAGGCGAAATCATCAACGGTATCGTGCAACGGATCGACAGAGGAGACATCGTTGTCAATCTGGGAACCACGGAAGGCGTCCTCCCGCTGAGAGAGCAGATACCCAGGGAGAACTATCGCCGCGGGGACCGTATTCGCGCCTATATCATGGATGTCCTCCACGAAACCCGGGGGCCGCAAATCATCTTATCGCGGACCCATCCCGAATTTCTCATTCACCTGTTTAAGACCGAGGTCCCTGAAATCAATGAAGGGATCGTCACGATCATGGGTGCCGCCCGCGAGCCGGGTGTCCGCGCAAAGTTCGCCGTCGCCTCCAACGACAGCGACATCGATCCGGTGGGCGCTTGCGTCGGCATGAAGGGCAGCCGGGTACAAAACGTCGTTCAAGAGCTGCGCGGCGAGAAAATCGATATCATCCCATGGCATCTCGATCCGGCAAAATACGTCTGCAACGCACTGGCACCCGCGGAAATATCACGGGTGATCATCGACGAAGACAATCGCGCCATGGAAGTTATCGTACCTGACGAGCATCTTTCCATCGCCATCGGCAAACGCGGGCAAAATGTCCGCCTCGCGTCCAAGCTGACCAAATGGCATTTGGACGTTATCAGCGAAGAACGCTACAATCAGGAGATGCAGGAAGGCTACAATTCCTTGATGTCGCTTCCCGGTGTGGGCGACAGCCTCGCCGATGCCCTTTACGAAACCGGATTTTACTCGGCTGAGGAGTTAAGCCAGGCGGCGGTAGAGGACCTGGTTCAAATCCGCGGCATTGGAGACGAAAAGGCCGGCCTGCTGATTACCGCCGCAGCGACTTATCTTGAAGACAAAGCCGTGGCCGATGCCGCTGCAGAAGTTCAAGCTGCGGCAGCTGCTGAAGCCGCGGCAGCCGCCGATGCTGCTCCGGCGGCCGATGACGGCGAGGCACCGAAAACGGACGAAACGCCCGGCACTGTTGAAGACAATGCTGCGGCTCAAACAAAATCACCATCAGAAGAGCCCCAATAGTCGTTCGGCGCGGAAGGCAGATCCTTTTCCGCGCCGATGGTTTTATCGACAGTGAGGCAATTCGCGACGGCTCAGCTCAAATCTTACGTGGAGAAGATGAATGGCGAAGATCAGAGTATACGAACTTGCCAGAACCCTTAACATGAAAAACAAGGCTCTACTGGACAAGTTAAGGGAGCTCAACATTACCGTCGCCACCCACATGAGTTCGCTGGAAGACGACGAAGTCCTGGAGATCAAGGCCAGCATCTCGGGAAAAACGGCAACCGGCGTTATTGAGGAGACCCGCGTCAAACCGACCATTATCAGGCGCCGCAAAACCGTGGTCCGCCGAAAAGCGGTCGATGATGAGCCGTTAGAAGATGAATCGGCTGATGAGGCTTCAGAAGATGAGGTTTGGGTTGACGCGTCACCTCCGGAGGAGGTCATCCCGGACGCGTCGGTGACAGTCGCCCCCGAGGCCCCTCCGGTTGAAGCCGAACCGCCCACCGTCACGGTGGAGGTCGCCCCGGAACCAACGCCTGCGCTTGAAGCGGAAACACTACCCACGCCGGCTGAATCCGAAGAGACGGCTGCGGCACCGGAAGCCGCGCCTTCTGCCGTGGTTGAGCCTGTTGCAGAACCGCTCGGTGAAGCCGAACCCGCTGCCGCCGCACCGTCCGCAGCGGCAGAAGCCGAACCGGCAGTAGAAAGCCCTGCCAAGGGAAAAGCTAGACGGCTCGTCACCGCCAAGTCGATGCTCAAAAACGAAAAACCCGCCAAAATCATCAAAATGGGGAGCGCGCCGCCGCCGAAGCCAACACCGAAAACACCGGTACCGGCACCACCAGAAGAGGTTGTGGTCAAGCAGCCAGCGCAGTCTCCTGCGCCGCAGACCGACACTGAGGACCGTTCGCCAAAGGACAAGAAAAAGAAGGGGATCAAACCCAAAGTCCCCGATGAGCGCGAAGACAAGAAATTTGTAAAAAAACGCATCTCCTTCCGGCGCAAGGAAGTGGTGGAAGGGGCCGATTTGTATTCGGCGCGCGCCATACGAGGACGCAAGGGGCGCAAAGGCGCCAAAGCCGTTTCTCCCGCCCAGAAGACACAAATCACCACCGCAAAGGCCATCAAGCGCCGCGTCAAAATGGATGAAACCATCGTTCTTGCCGAACTGGCCAAGCGCATGGGCATCAAGGCCAATGAAATGATCGGCAAGCTCATGGGAATGGGGGTTATGGCAACCGTCAATCAGACCATCGATTACGACACCGCTGTTGTTGTGGCCACCGAGTTCGGGTATGAAATCGAGCGCGCCGCCTTTGAAGAGGAAACCTTCCTGAACATCGCCACCGTCGACGCGCCGGAAACCATGAAAAGCCGCCCTCCGGTGGTGACCATCATGGGGCACGTCGACCACGGCAAGACATCTCTTCTGGATGTCATCCGGAAATCCCGGATTACCGACGGAGAAGCCGGGGGCATCACCCAGCACATCGGCGCCTATTCTGTGGCCACCGAAAAAGGGCAGATCGTCTTTCTGGACACACCCGGTCACGAGGCCTTCACCGCCATGCGATCGCGCGGAGCCCAGGTCACCGACATTGTCATCCTGGTGGTGGCCGCCGACGACGGCGTCATGCCCCAGACCCAGGAAGCCATCAACCACTCCCGGGCAGCCGGCGTCCCCATTATCGTCGCCATCAACAAGATCGACAAGCCCGGGGCCGAACCCGATCGGGTCCAGCGAGAACTGGCCGAAGCGGGGCTGTCCCCCGAAGAGTGGGGCGGCGACACGATCTTTGTAAAAGTGTCCGCCAAGGAAGAAACCGGCATCGACGAACTTCTGGAAATGATTTTACTCCAATCGGAGATGCTCGAAATCAAAGCGAACCCTGACAAGCCAGCCATGGGCACCGTCATCGAGGCCAAACTCGAATCGGGCCGCGGCCCGGTGGCCACGGTCCTGATCCAGGAGGGCACCCTCAAAACGGGTGATGTGGTGGTGTGCGGGGTCCACTACGGCAAGGTGCGCGCACTGCTGGACGACCTCGGCATGCCCGTGGACTCGGCGGGACCGGCCATGCCGGTGGAAATTCTCGGGCTGTCCGGAGTGCCCAATGCCGGGGACGAACTGGTGGCCCTGGCCGATGAAAAAGACGCCAAACAGGTAAGCGCTCACCGCTCGCAGAAGCAACGCTCGGTCGAGCTGGCCAAAACCGGCCGCATGAGCCTCGACGGCCTTTTCGCGAAAATGAAGGAGGGCGAGGTCCATGATCTCAACCTTATCGTCAAGGCCGATGTGCACGGCTCCATCGAAGCGTTGTCCGAGTCGCTGGTGAAACTGGCCAACGACGAGGTGAAAATCAATATCGTTCATGCGGCCACGGGCACCATTTCCGAAAGCGACGTGTCCCTTGCAGCCGTCTCCAACGCCATCATCATCGGCTTCAATGTCCGGCCCAACGCCAAAGTGCAGACGATGGCCAATGAAGAACATGTAGACATGCGCTTTTACAACATCATCTACAATGTCATCAAAGATGTCCAAGATGCCATTGTCGGCTTGATGGCTTCAACATTCAAAGAACACGTCATGGGCCGGGCCGAAGTCCGCCAGGTATTTCAGATCCCCAAAGTCGGGGCCATCGCCGGCTGCTATGTGACGGACGGGAAAATCCAGCGCGGTGCGCAGATGCGCCTGCTCCGTGACGGGGTGATCGTCTACGAAGGTAAAAACGCATCACTGCGCCGTTTCAAGGACGATGCCAAAGAGGTCCAGACCGGCTATGAATGCGGCATCAGTATCGAGCACTTCAATGACATCAAGGTGGGTGATACCATCGAGTGCTTTTACATGGAAGAAATCCGCCCGCAACTCGGATAGCGGACAGGTGGCGTCATGGTCATCGGCATCGGCACCCTTACCTTGCGGCTTCATGGCTGCCGGTCCTTGAAAGAAAAACGCTCAATCGTGAAGGCCTATATCAGCAGGATCCGAAACAGCTTCAATGCCTCCGTTGCGGAAACGGGCGCCAACGACATCCATCACCGCGCGGAGATCGGATTTGCCGTGGTGGGCAACAGCGGCTCTGTCGTCAACGCCAAGCTCGACAAGATCATAAACCTTGCCGAAGATATAGGCCTGGCGGAAGTCACCGATGCCGATCTGGAGATCATCACTCTATGAGACCATACACTCGGGCCAATCGCGTAGGTGAGCAGATACGGCGCAACCTGTCTGAGCTGCTGACCAAAAGCGTTCATGACCCGCGCCTGGAAACGGTAGTCATCTCCGATGTGGAGGTGACCGCAGACATCAAACTGGCGACCGTCCATTTCACGGTCACTGGCGGCGAGGCTTCTAAAGATAAGGCCCTGAAGGGATTCCAGAGTGCCAAGGGATTTGTGAAACGTGAACTGGCCCGGCAGCTGGGGCTGCGGTATATGCCGGACCTTCGTTTCTTTTACGATGCATCATTCGACCAGGGAGAGCGGATCGAACGGATCATTCACGAACTGAAGCAAGACGATGGACCAGATCATTCAACAATTGACAAATAGCCGGCGCGTTTTTCTGGCCAGCCACCTCAATCCGGACGGTGACGCCATCGGCAGCCTGATTGCGATGGGCCTTGCGCTCGAAAAACGGGGCAAGGACGTCACGATGTACAATGAGAGCCCGATTCCGGCGGTGTATCGTTTTTTGCCTGCCGTGGATCGCATCACCGACGCCATGGACGCCGAGCCGGGCAGTTACGATGCGGCCGTCGTTCTCGACTGTGGTGACCTGCAGCGCGTCGGCAGCCATGCAGACAGACTGGGACAGATTCCGGTGGTGATCAATATCGACCACCACATCACAAATACGCGATTCGGCCATCACCACCAGGTGGATGCACAGGCCTGCGCCACCGCCGAAATCGTTTACCGGTTGATCACGGCCATGGGGGTTTCTGTGGATCTGGAAATGGCCACGGCCATTTATACCGCCATATTCACCGATACCGGCTCGTTTCGGTTTTCCAGTACCAACCGGATGGCTTTTGCGATTTGCGACGAGATGGTGGGTATCGGGGTGGACCCCTATAAGGTGGCTCAAAATGTCTACGGCACTTATTCGCTGGGGCGGATCAAACTGCTCAACCTTGCCCTTGACTCCATCGAAATCGCTGCCGACGGACAGCTATCCATCATGACGCTGTCTCAAGACATGCTCAAGGAAACCAATACCCATCCGGAGGACGCCGATGGGTTGATCAATTACGCAAAACGGATCCGGAACGTGCGCCTGGCAGCGCTCATTCATGAGCAGGAAACCAATGGCACCGCCGCCAAAGCCTCACCGCCACGGTGCCATGTCAGCCTGCGATCCGACGGAACCATTGATGTGGCGCGCATCGCAGCCCATTTCGGCGGTGGCGGCCATGCGAGCGCCGCCGGATTCAATATGAATGCGACGGCGGCCGCGGTTAAGACTGAAATTATCCGCATCGCGGAGCGACTTTAGCCGCCGGCCGGTATCACGGCTGGCGGCACCGACGACACTTAAGCGGACCGATGCAAAACGTGGAAAACGGTATTATTGTCATCGACAAGCCGCCCGGAATCACTTCAGCAGGTGTGGTCGCCGTCGTCAAACGCGCATTGGGTCTGAAAAAAGTCGGCCATGCCGGCACCCTGGACCCTTTTGCCACTGGCATCCTCGTCTGTCTGCTCAGCCGGGCCACGCGGCTCGCCCGGTTTCTGGTCGCGGGGGTGAAAACATACGAGGCGGAGCTGCTGCTGGGGGTGGAAACCGATACCGAAGATCTCACCGGCCGCGTCATCAGCCAGCGACCGGTCGACCGGGTCACCGAAGCCGCCATACGGGCTGCAGCTGAACTCTGGCTCGGAGAAATTGAGCAGCAGCCGCCGGTGTATTCGGCATTGAAACACGAGGGCCGGCCGCTTTACGAGCTGGCACGCGAAGGGCGCCCGGTTCAAAAGCCGCCTCGGAAAGTCACTATTTCAGCGCTGACCGTCCTTGACGTGCAGCTGCCGAGGGTGAGGTTTCGTGCAACCTGCTCGCCAGGCACATACATCCGCACCCTGGGTGCGGACATTGGCCGGGAGCTGGGCTGCGGCGGTCATTTGACGGCACTGCGGCGCACCGTCAGCAGCGGGTTTTCCCTCAGCGATGCGGTGACGCTGTCGGTATTTGAGACAGCGGTGCGGGAAGGCGCCCGCGATCGGTACATTTTACCAATGTCGGCGGCCATGCCGGATGCCCCTGTTTTTCAGGCCGATGCACAACTGGCAAAGGATATCCGGCACGGGAAACCGATCCCCAAATCGGCAGCCGGCCCGATGGCGACCGATGGCGGCGGTCCCATCCGGGTCATGACTGCCGATAGACAGCTGGCGGCAATCCTGCTGGACACCGCCGGCGCCACCGATTTCGAGTATGGGTGCGTGCTGCTCGGGTGAGCCGGCGCCCGCCCAGCGGTGCTTTTTGTGTTGTGTAGCGGTGAATTACAGATTATGACCAAACCAAATAGTGACAACCATTTTTAAGGAGGCTTAAAGAAAGTGGCTTTTTCAACTGACGACAAAAAAGGACTGATTGAGAAATACAAGCTCCACGAAGGCGATACCGGGTCTCCTGAAGTTCAGGTGGGCCTGTTGACCCATCGCATCACGTATCTGACCGAACACATGAAAGTGCACACCAAGGATCATCACTCCCGCCGCGGGCTGTTGATGCTGGTGGGTCGACGCCGCAGACTCCTGAACTACGTAAAAAGCAAGGACGTCAACCGATATCGCACGATTATCGAAACCCTCGGCCTGAGAAGATAAGGCCCGCAACGGGCAGGATCATCAAGCGTCCTGCCCGGTGCTGACGCGGCTGCCGGTATTCGAACCATTTCAAAAGGCGCCATTGTGGCGTCAACCGGCATACTTTGCATATGACTGTCGACACACGTCGGCAATCCGCCGCGGGTTAAGCATTGTTATCGCTTGAGGAGAACAATACATGGAAAAAACTGTCAATAGAACCATTCAGGGAAAAGAACTGAGTATTCAGACCGGCAAAGTGGCCAAACAGGCCTCCGGGTCCGTCGTGGTGCAATACGGCGAGACCGTCGTACTGGTCACGGTCGTCTCGGCGAACAATGAGCGGGACACCGATTTTCTGCCGCTCACCGTCGAATACCAGGAAAAAATTTATGCGGCCGGTCGTATTCCCGGCAATTATTTTCGCCGTGAAATCGGACGTCCCAGCGAAAAAGAGACCCTCACCGCCCGGCTCATCGACCGCCCTATCCGGCCGCTGTTTCCCAAAGGGTACCGCTTTGAAACCCAGTTGATCGCTACCGTACTGTCCATGGACAAGGAAAACGATCCCGACACCCTGGCCATGATCGGCGCCTCGGCGGCACTGGAGCTCTCCGACATCCCCTTCGCCGGCCCCATCGCCAGCGTCCGTGTCGGCCGAATCGATGGTGAATTCATCATCAATCCCTCCATCTGCGACGGTGTGATGTGCGACATCAACATCATCGTGGCCGGCTCCCGTACCGGTGTCGTGATGGTGGAAGGCGGCAGCGACATGGTGAGCGAAAAGGACATGCTCGACGCCATCTTCTTCGGTCACCAGGCCATCCAGCCCATCATCGACATGCAGGAAGAGCTCAAAGCCGCCTGCGGCAAAGAAAAACGCGCGTTTTCACCGCCGGAAAAAGACGCCGCCCTGGCAGCGCTGGTCCTGGAAAAGGCCTCCGCGCCGATGAAGGCCGCGCTGTCTGTTCCTGACAAAATGCCCCGGCACAGCCGTGTCCGCGAAGTCAAGGCAGAGGTGTTCGCCGCGCTGGGAGAAGACTATGCCGCCAGAAAGGAAGAGGTCTACGCCCTTCTGGAAGAGACTCAGAAAAAGCTCAGCCGCGAAATGATCACCATCGAAAGGCGCCGCATGGACGGTCGTGCCTTCGATGAGATCCGTCCGATCACCTGTGAGGTCGGCGTCTTGCCCCGCCCCCACGGCAGCGCCCTGTTCACCCGGGGCGAAACCCAGGTTCTCGGCGTGCTCACGCTCGGTTCCGGACAGGATGAACAGCGGGTGGAAACCCTCAGCGGGGAAGAATTCCGTCAGTTCATGCTGCACTACAATTTCCCGCCGTTTTCGGTGGGTGAAGTCAAGCGCATCGGCGGCCCGAGCCGCCGTGACATCGGCCACGGCGGCCTGTCCACCCGCGCCCTGGAAAAAATCCTTCCCGACAAGGAAATCTTCGATTACACGATTCGCATCGTTTCCGAGGTGCTTGAATCCAATGGGTCCTCCTCCATGGGAACCGTCTGTGCCGGCACGCTGGCGATGATGGACGGCGGCGTCCCCATCAAGGAACCGGTGGCCGGTATCGCCATGGGGCTGGTGAAGGAAGGCGATACGATCGTGGTGCTCTCCGACATCCTCGGCGACGAAGACCACACCGGCGACATGGATTTCAAGGTCACCGGCACCGCAGGCGGCATCACGGCGCTGCAGATGGATATCAAGATCCACGAGCTGTCCAAGGACATCATGCAAACGGCGCTGGAGCAGGCCCGCACGGGACGACTGCACATCCTGGGCAAAATGCTTGAAGCCCTCGACAAGCCGCGGAAAGAGATTTCACCTCACGCGCCGGTCATGATCGTGATGAAAATCAATCCGGACAAAATCCGTGATGTCATCGGCCCGGGCGGCAAAGTCATCCGCAGCCTCCAGGCCGAGACCGGCACGCGCATCGAAATCACCGATGACGGCACCGTCAAAATTACGTGTGACAGCAGCGAAGGCGGCGAAGCCGCGCGCAAAATGGTCAAAGACATCACCCAGGAACCGGAAATCGGCACCATCTATGAAGGCAAGGTCGTGCGGATTACCGATTTCGGTGCGTTTGTCCAGATTCTTCCGGGGACCGACGGTCTGGTGCACATTTCCCAACTGGCACCGCACCGCGTGCAGAAGGTCACCGACGTTGTCAAGGAAGGCGAAATCATCAAGGTCAAAGTGATCGAAGTCGACCGTAACGGAAAAATCCGTCTCAGCCGGAAAGCTGTTCTCGAAGAGGATCATGGCAGAGGCGATTCGTAAAACCACACTATCCAACGGCGTCCGCATCCTGACCAAGCGGATGCCCTATGTGCACTCGGTGTCCATGGGGGTCTGGGTGAATGTTGGGGCCCGGGATGAGAATCTTTCCGAAAACGGCCTCTCGCACCTGATCGAGCACATGATCTTCAAGGGCACCGAGCGACGGTCCGCCTATGACATCGCCAAAGAATTCGATGCCATCGGCGGAAACACCAACGCGTTCACCTCCCTGGAAAACACCTGTTACCATGCCAAGGTCATGGACGCCCATGTGGGCGCCATGACCGATATCCTCACCGACATCTTCCTCAACTCCATTTTCGACCCCACCGAGTTCGAACGGGAGCGGCCGGTCATCTTACAGGAAATCGGCATGGTGGAAGACAGCCCGGAAGAGCATCTGCACAACCTCTCCGGACGCAATTTCTGGGGGGACAACCCCCTAGGTCGCTCAATTCTGGGCACCCGTGAAAACATCCTTCAATTCGACGCGCCGACGGCAAAAAAATTCTTCTGCCGGCTTTATCAGCCGGAGCGTATCGTGGTCGCTGCCGCCGGCAATCTGACCCACCAGCAGATTCTTGAGCTCATCGGATCGGCATTCGAAACCGTCCCAACGGGTTGCCGGTTCCCCGAAAGAAAAACGCCCGCCGCCCATGCCGGCGTCAGCACACATTTCCGGGAACTTGAACAGCAGCACATTTGCCTCATCGGTCCGGGTATCGCCATCAATGATCCCCGGCGCTATGCCTTTTCCCTGCTCAACACGATGGTCGGCGGCAACATGAGTTCACGCCTGTTTCAGGAAATCCGTGAAAAACGGGGCCTGGCGTACTCGGTTTATTCCTATGGGGCCTCCTATGCGGACACGGGCATGTTCGGCGTGTATGCCGGCGTGGACCCCGACCACTCCCTGCCCACCATCGCCCTGATCGGCCGCATCCTGCGTCAGTTCGGCGAGATACCTGTCACCGCCGACGACCTGCGCGACGCCAAGGAATTTATCCGTGGCAGCCTTTTGCTGGCCTCTGAAAGCAACGACAACCAAATGGTGCGACTGGCGCAAAACGAGTTCCACTACGGCCGCCAGATCCCTCTGGCCGACGTCATGGAAAACATCATGGCAGTAACACCGGCAGACGTCCAGTCACTGGCGGCGGAGCTGCTGATACCTAGCCGCATGGCACTGACACTGCTGGGGCCGACGGCCCCTGACCTGGCGTTGAACGATTGGTACGACATCCCATCGGAGCTGTGACATCCCACCATGGACGGCGTTGAACCCACACGGCGAAACTTTCTGGTTAAACGCCTTCGGCCCGAAACCGACAGCGATATCCCGCTGCCGCGCTATATGACCGCCTGCGCAGCGGGCATGGATCTGTGCGCGGCGGTGCAGGCCCCCCAAATTCTTGCGCCCGGCGACATTACGCTGATTCCCACCGGCCTGGCCATTGCGCTGCCCGACGACTGCGAAGCCCAGATCCGCCCGCGAAGCGGCCTTGCGATCAATCACGGCATCAGCATCATCAACGCGCCCGGCACCATCGATGCCGATTATCGCGGTGAAATCCGCATCGCCCTGGTCAATTTGGGGAAAGCCCCCTTCACCGTTCATCGTGGCGATCGCATCGCCCAGATGGTCATTCAAAAAGTCCACCGCCTTCAGCCGCGCCTTGTGGACGATCTCACAGCAACCCTGCGTGGCGACGGCGGTTTCGGCCATACCGGCACCGGGTCGTCCACCGATTCGTAACCACCGGCATGCGAAAAGACGCCATCATGACCCATATTCCCACTGCCGGTAGCGGCGCGCACCCTGACGGCGACCCGCCCCGAACCGAGGCCGCGCAGGTGCATCTGTGCGTACTGGCCAGCGGCAGCCGTGGCAATGCGGTCCATATCAGTGATGGAACAACGAGTGTTCTTTTTGATGCCGGATTGTCCGGCAGGGAACTTGAACGGCGCATGGAAAGCCGGCAACTGAGGCCGGAAGCCATCGATGCCATTGTGGTCTCCCACGAGCACACCGACCACATCCAGGGCGTCGGCGTGCTGGCGCGACGATTCAACGCGGCGGTGTTTGTTTCCCGTCCGACCCACAGCGCTGCTGAAAAGACATTGGGGAAAATCGAGCGGCTCACCCATTTTTCATGCGGCAGCCCGTTTCAGGTGGGCGGTTTCCGTATTCACCCGTTTTCCACCTCTCATGACGCCTCGGATCCGGCAGGCTTCACCGTAAGCCGCAACGGCTGCAAGATCGGTATCGCCACGGATCTCGGTGTCGTGACCGAACTTGTGAAAAACCACCTGGCCCACTGCAACGCCCTGGTGCTGGAAGCCAACCACGATCCGAAAATGCTTGAGGAAGGTCCCTACCCATGGCCACTCAAACAGCGCATTCGCGGCCGCAGCGGCCATCTTTCCAACGAAGACTCCCGCAGCCTTTTGAAATCCTTGATTTACCCGGGTCTGGCGCGCGTCATCCTCGCGCACCTGAGCGAGCAAAACAACACGCCGGAGCTGGCGCTGTCGACCGTCGCCGAGGCACTGGGAGACAGCAGAGTCCATCTGAGTGTTGCCCGCCAGGATACCAGTACCCGTGTCTATCGCGTCATCTGACAGCAGCGCAGGCGGCATTACAGCCGCCCGCATCTTGATTATGCCCGTCACTGTGTTACGGTATACGACTTATGAAAAATTTTTCTCAACACCACTTGAACGCCGCCATCGTCAGACTGCGGCAGGCAGCGGCGATCTCCTTGGCGGCCGCAGTTCTTTTCTCGAGCACCTGGGCCTGGGCATCCTCGGAGGGTGCTCCCGCCACCCGCCAGGTCATTCCGTCCGCAGTGATCACCGGGCTCAAAGGCCTATTGGACGCCGTGGGCAGCGCGCCGACAAATGAATTTTTGCAAACCGATGCGGCTGCCGTCATCGACTTTGTGGAAAAGACCCCCTCAAAAAGCGTTTTATTCAGCGCCGGCGACGCCTTCCCGGAGGCTTCCGCCTACCACCGGTTTGACGTCAAGCAGGACATGACGGAATTTCTCAAGCTGGCCTTCAGTCCCGACATCCCGTCCTATGCACTGATGCCCTCATCGGTGCGATTCTGCCAGTGGCGGGCTGCAGACGGCAAAGAAGCGCCGTTTCCCATCCTGTGGACCGACCTCGACACCCTGAACGCGCCGCGCATCATCCGGGGGGTCGAAAGCATGGAAAACACGCCGGACACCTTCAGCGGCGCCTACTACACCTACGACCTCTATCGCACCATGATCATGATGCGCCATCGCGGACGACCGGTGCTCATTTCCCTGTCCAAACAGACCGACGTCTCCGAGACCGGCAAAAAAGGCGTCGTGCTGGGAGATGACGACAATTGGGCCTACCTGTACTCAGACCAGAACGGCATCAGCAAGCCCGGGCTGGGATGGGTAAAATCCTACATGTACGACAGTTACAGCGTCAGCGTTTATGTTCAATCGGAGGATTCACCGGGCTGGGTGAAATGCGGTGTGTTCAAATGGATCCGGGCGGGCTGGTCTTCCATCAACATGGTCAAGCCCGAGCACATCTATTCCGGGCTGGTGCGCTACGGGAACAGTTTCAGCAGTGTCATCAACGACCCCCGGCTGCCGAACGCGCAACAGATGAGCGCGGTATTCGCGACCATCAGCCGATACAGCACCGAAGAACTTCGGGAAAAATTTCGCGTGTATTTACAGATGGTGGAACGCAGCTTCGGCCGCGATGCGTCCTTTCCCCGCGGATGGTTTGACGAATGGTTTCAAAGCAGCACCTATCTCGAGCGCGTGACGAAAGACCAGATGCGGGCCACCCTCGTTGTGGAATATATCCGCCAGCTGCTTGGCAAGCCCCCCTGCATCGATCTGTCCGAGCTGATGCACGTGCGCCCGCGCGTGGCTGGATAATCAACCCTTTCCGCAGACCCTTGCCACCCTAAGGTTTTGATCACCACGAAGTTCACGAAGGACACGAAGATTAATTAGAGCCATTGTCATAAATACGTTCCGTTTGGACAACAGCGCCGTGTGAACATCGAAACCGCTATCGGGATCGACCTTGGAAAACATCGATTTCGATCCCGATATCGATCCCGACTCCGAGAGGATCTCAGGGATCAAACGGAACATTATTCTGGCAATTACGCTATCCAGTAGCGCGCCAGATAAGCCAGAGACGGCGCCAGGTCCGCCTCACGGTGAGGCTCAAGCGTCAATATGGGTGGCGTCGCTGCCCGCGTTTCCAGAAACCGCAATACCGCTTTCAGATCGATGCGCCCGTCACCCAGCGGCAGATGCTCATCGGTATCTCCAGCGTTGTCGTGCAGGTGCATCTGCCCGATGTGCGGGCCCAGCGTCTCCAGCCATTCGGCGACGGGGCGTTCGCCGAACGCATTCGCGTGCCCAATGTCCAGACACCAGCCCACGCCGTCAGCGCTCAGCGCATCCATCAGCGGCAGCGCCTCATCCGGCCCGCGTTCATAAACGTTTTCCAGCATGAGGCGGCTGCCGGCGCCGGCCAGCGCACCGGCAAGCCAGCGCCAGGCCTCGAGACTGCCCGCCAGCCACTCGTCCCTAAAAAAGGCGTATCGGCGCCAGTCGTATCCGCCGTGGCATACGACGCTCACCGGCCGAAACACCGCTGCGGCATCCACCAGTTGCTCAAAGCGCCGAACGGTCACGTCCCGGATGCGGGCGTCGCGGGATCCCGCAGACAGATCGATAAAGGGCCCGTGAAGCGTCACCGTGCGTCCGCGGTGCTGAAATGCGTCGGCGATGGAACGCAGATCGTCCACGGCGCAGCGATCCAGCACCGCGGCGTCAAGACCGATCTCTGGATTGATACCGAGGGCAAGAAACGGCGCCAGGTAGCCGTCCATCAGCATGGCCAGCGGTACGTTGACCTGGACCCGGGATTTGACGCGCGCGATCTGTTCAGCGGTTGGCATCATGAGCATTTCTCGTTATACATGGATATTGTTGGAAAAAACCTGAATTCACCACGGAGGGCACGGAGAAAACAATTGGTTTTGCCGGTTATCCAGAATGCTCCAGTCTTTTACTGGCGGTTAATCTGCTCGGGATCGAAATCGCTCTCGGGATCGAAATCGATTTATACATTCTGAGATCGGCCGATTAATGGCGCCAGTGGCGGGGGCGATCTTGCCGTGTTCGTGCTCCGCACAATGACATTTCGATTTCGATAGCGATCCCCATTTCGATATGGATGGCTTGCCCTATCAAGCCGATTCATTCTTGGCAATACGGCGCGCAGGTCAGTTGATCATTGAAAAACGGTGATCACTGCGGCACTGGCGCTTCATAGAGATCCGGGTATTATTATTCATGTCTCGCGCAGCGGCGCTGAAGCGCAGGGAAAAACACCCGCGCAATTTCATTTTCCGCAGTTCTCTGGGTCTCCGCGCCGCTGCGCGAGAAATTTTCGTTTTGGGCTAAAACACCTCCTTTGCCCTCTGTGGCGCAAACGCAATCGACAGCTGAGCCCGCTTGAGCACCGCAGGCACCCTTTTTACCGGGTTCCGCGAACTTGCCGGGCGTCGAAGAGATCGAGAAAGCGTCTGACGACGGCCTCGTCAACATGGTGGCGGTAGCGCGCACCACCGGCGGACATCCCGAAAATGCCCTCCCCGTCGAGAAATCGGCGTAGCAGGGACATGCCGATCACGCGCCGGTCTGCAACGCCCCCGCCTGCCGCCGGTTCGCCGGCGTGCGCATCGAGGCGGAGTCCCTCATCGCAGAGCTGTTTCATGAAATTCACCAGCCGCCCCAACCGAAGCAGGGTCACGGTTTCCAGCCGCGTAGTGGTATGGGAAAGCGGAATGGCACTGGCCCGGTAGGCGGCAAATTCAACCGGCAAAATTTTCTCCTGCAGACACCTGTCGAAGTCCAGACTGCCCGGTGCCGGATAGAACACGGACACCCCCGCCAAGACGCGGCGGCGGCATAAAAAAAGCAGATCGTCAATGCTGCTCTGGGCCGTTTGCCCTGGCGCCCCGATGATAATATAGCCAACGGCCCCGAGGCCGCAGCGCTCGGCGGTGTCCAGTGCTGCGTCAAAGGCGCTGCGGACCGGCGCCCGATTGAACCGTCGGGACTGCTCGGCACAGGCCGTCCCCAATGACAGGTTCAGCGTACGAAATCCTGCGGCGGACATGGCAGAAACCAGGGCATCGTCAAGACTGGGCGGATAAAGTCCGTTCATGGCCCGCAGCTCCGGCAGGTCATCGCCAAAAATGTGGCGGATCCCCTCCAGGAGACGAAGAAACGGCGCGCGCGCCAGGGTAAGATTTTCATCTTCAAAATCGATGAACCCCACCGGCCCCACATCCGCTGCCGAGCGGATTTCCGCCAGCACCGCATCGACCGAGCGACGACGATAGGGCAGGTAGGAATGACGCCCGGTGGCGCAATAGCTGCAGGCCATGGGGCACCCGCGGCTGGTGACCAGGGTCACGCTGATCCGGCCTGCCCGGCGGTAATGGCGGGCGTGGAACCGCGACAGCGACGGCGGGGGGTAGCGGTCCGGCGTCGACATGACAGCCGGCGGAGGTATTCGCGCATCTGGTTCCGCCGCGCGCAGGACGATGCCCGGGATGGCGTCAATATCCATTCCGTCTTTAAGCATCCGGGCCAACAGGGGCATCCCCACCTCGCCTTCTCCCCGCAACACGGCATCGGGTGCCGGGTGTGCAAGGACGGCATTGGCCATTTCGGTGGCGTGGTGCCCACCCATGACGATAAAGGCCTTGGGACAGACCTTTCTTACGGCGGCAGCGGTGTCGAGGGCTTCCTGGCAATAGGCGGTAAAAAGCGCGCTGATGCCGATGAGAAAGGCGCCGGATTCGCCCGCCGCCCGTGCGATGTGGGCGGTGCTGTGGCCGAAATGCCGGAACTGGTGAAACAGGGCAAACGGCGACAGATCCGATTCGCCGTAAAAGGGGTGCAGGTATTGCAGTGACGCCGGCAGGGGCAGCGGCCGGGCCTTGCCGCTGGCCATGGCGTCGTGGATTGCCACGGTAAACCCTGCCTCGGCAAGGGCCTCGGCAATACAGCCCAGCCCATAAGGGACTGTCCGTTTCACCGTCAGATAAAAGTCCCGGATTGGGGGCTGGATGAGCAGCACATCGACCATGCCGATCCCTATATCACATCTGGCCGGGGGATATCAGCCGGTCATCGGTGACATCCATCTTTGACGTTAGCGTAATTGCCTGAATAATGTCCCGTTTGATCCCTGAGATCCTCTCGGGGTCGGGACCGATATCGGGATCGAAATCGATGTGTTTCAAGGCCGATAGCGATACCGATAGCGATAGCGATTTCGATTTCGATGCGCACCAGGAATTGTTGTGGAAACGGATACTCCAAAACGCCCTCGTGTTCAAACCGCTCATGCATTTTGCGCTGCGGCCGATATACCCTATGTACACACGGCGGCCAGCCGGCTACCGAAACGATTGACCCGCACAGGTGCTGAGCGATGAACGCCGTTTCACTGATCAAAGCGATGATCGAACCCGGAGGCCGCGCGCCAATACGCGGAGGGGGGCGGCTGCAGCCCGGCGACCGATTGCTGGCAAAGGTGCTGGACATCGGAAAGGACGGCATGGCGAGACTGGATCTGGGCCGGTTCACGGCGATGGCCGCACTGCGCACGCCGGTAAGTACGGGGATGCACCTGTCCCTGGAAGTCGTGGAAAGCGCCGGCCAATTGATTCTGAAGATCAGAGAGCGAAAACGCCGGCAAGACCCGCCCGCCGCGCCGCGACCGGCGGCCGATGCCTCCGGCGCGGACACGGACGCCGCGCGGCGGCAGCTGTTTCGATCCCTCCAGCAATTGCGGGGGCTCACCCGGTGGGCATCGTTGCCATCGGCCCGCGAAGGGCTGCCCCATCTGCTTCGCCTGCTCACCCCGCTCAACCCCATGACAGCTTCTGTAAAGGACATCGCCGCGCGGATACAGGAAAGCATCGAGGATTCCGGCCTGTTTTTTGAAAGCCGGCTCGCCCGGCGTCTGGAAGCCGACGGGCGCCCGGACGAGCGCACCCGCGCCATGCCCTCCGACCGGGAAAACGCGCCCCTTTCGGCAGTTGTCCGCCGGGACGCGAAAGCGGTTGCCCTCCAGATACTGTCAGATCTTAAAAAAGCGCCCACGCCGCTGCCCCCGGCACTGGCGCTTTTGGAAAAAAACGCTGCCGGCCTGCTCTCCGACATCCAGGGACATCAGCGCAACGCGATGAAACAACGGTTTTCGGAAAACACTGAACGCACCCCGCTGGTATATGGACCTCGCCATGGCGCAGCCGCACGGAGCACTGAACCGGACGCAACTTCCGCCAGGGGTCCTGAAGCCTGGTGGCGGGTTACGGGCGAGGCGCCGCCGGTGTCGAAACTGCGCGCGGCTGCGCCACGCCTGAAAGCGCCCCACCTCCGTCGAGGACTGCTCAAAACCGCCGAAACGGTGGCGCTGGCGCTGGCGCGTTCAGAACGCCCCCTTTCGCCGTCGCAAATCTCCCGCGATGAAGGCCATCTGGTTCGGGTGATCCGGACCTACACCCGGCGCCCCGCGTCCGATACCGGCATCCACATCCCGACGGGATGGCGCCGTCTTGAACGCCTGGCAGCGGCGCTCAGCAATACGCAGCACAGCGCCGCGATCACGAAACATCCGCTCCAAGCGCAGCGCTTGTCGGAAACGCTGGTTCGCCTGATCCGCCATGAGATCGAACGCTTCGATTCCGATCTTCACCTGCTCGGACGCATGGTCCGTGGGCAACTGGGGGAAGACATGGCGCCGGGCTCCCAGCGCCGCGCCGGCGGGGCCCCCGGGGAGAGTGGTCAAGTCCTCGGATTCACCATCCCAATGGCCCCGCCCGATCAACCGGTGCGCCTGCACGTCTACTACCCTCCGCGCAAACAGACCGACGCGCCGGGGACCCATCAGGTGGCCTTGCTTTTGTCCCTGACCCCCATGGGAGATGTCCGTGCAGAGGTCAGCCTGACACCGGAAGGACTGCGGGTCACCCTGCGGCTGTCCGAAGCGCGCGCGATGCACGTGGTGAGGCAGCACCAGGGTATCCTTGAAGCGGCACTGGCACCGTTGGCCCCGTCGCTGCGAATCGACACGCATCAGCTCATCACCGGGCCGGACCCCTCCGGCGGACCACAACCGTCGATCCGCCCGGAAGGCAGTGGAAGGGTAAATGTCGATGTCTGAACGCAAAAAAATTTCCAAAGCAGCGGCGCTCGCCTACACTCCCGGGATGGATATCCCCCCCCGGATCGTTGCCAGCGGCAGTGGAGAGATCGCCGAGCGGATCATTGCGCTTGCCGTAGAAAACGGTATCCCCATCCGGGAAGATGACAACCTGGCGAACCTTTTGGAAGCCCTCGACGTGGACATGGATATCCCGCCGGCGTTGTACCGGGCAGTGGCGGAAGTGCTTGTTTTTGTCTACCGGCTGAATGGGTTGATGGTGCCCACCGAGGGAGACGGGGCCGGTGGCGGTACACTCGTGTAGGGGGTCCCTGCCGATGAGTCGTTCAGGGGTTGTCGGCGATCCCGCCGCGGCGCCCTTTTTTCTTGTTCTTTTTCCGAGATTTCCGGTCTTGTCTCCGAGCGGCCATCTGCTGCTTTTTCTCCGTCAGTTTCTGGCGAATGTCACGCTGGTACTTATCCACGGCTGAATGGACCATCACGTACCCGGCAATGGCCACCGGGACCCCGATCACCACCCCGCCCAGCGTCATGGCCCAGAAAATTCGAGGCGTCTGTTTGAAAAACGTGATAAAAGAGGTCACGCTGAAGGCTTCCGGCGTCAGTGTGATCTCCGGCATGCCGATCATGTGAGCGCCCACGAAATAGGTCATCCCATAGATAATGGGCGCCGTCACCGGATTGGTAATCCACACCGCCGCCGCCGCTGAAATCTTGTTCAGTTTAAACAGCGCCGCCAGGAAAACGGCGATAGCCATCTGAAACCCCATGGTGGGCGACATGCCGACAAACAGTCCGAGGGCGAAGCCCAGGGCGATCTCGCGCGGGGTGCCGCGGATTTTCAAAAACCGTTCGTAGGTCTTGCGGATGGATGTCTGGAAGAGGCTTTTCTTCTCAGTCAGATAGTTATTGATCTGCTTTACCAAAGGATTCGCCCTATTACCGACGGTTGACGCATCGCCCAGGGAGCCCGACGCTTTCCCCGGGCAAAGAAGTGGTTACCATATCACTGATCGGTAGCGTAAAAAAAGATTTATCTGTCAAAGGAGACTGCCATGGCCCCCATCACGCCCCACCGCTACCAAATAGATATCGCTCCGGATCTCGATCAGTACACATTCACCGGCAGCGTCACCATAGAGGGCACGGTGGCGGCCCCCACCGACAGCCTATGGCTTCATGCACTGGGACTAAAAATTGATGTCTGCCGGCTTACCGCCGGTGACGTGGCCGTGGCAGCGGTGGCGGCGGTGGACGATACCGCCGAGCGGCTGACCCTGACGCTGGCGCGCACCGTGTCCGGACCGGTGACCCTGCACATCGACTACCACGGCATCCTCAACGACCAGATGGCGGGCTTTTACCGCAGCGGTTATGTCACGGAAAACGGCCCGGCGGTGATCGCCGTCACCCAGTTCCAGGAAAGCGACGCCCGCAGGGCCTTTCCCTGTATCGATCACCCCGCGGCCAAGGCCGAGTTCGACATCGCGCTGATCGTTGACACCCGGCTGTGCGCCATCAGCAACATGCCTGCCACCGGTGAAACGGCCGCGGAAAGCGGAAAAAAGCGGGTCGTCTTTGCCCGCACGCCTAAAATGTCCACCTACCTTGTGTTTTTTTCCGTGGGTGACTACCGGATTACGACGGAAGCCGCTGACCCGCGGGTGCGCTCGGTCGTCCTGCCGGGCCGGGAATCCTATGGAGACTATGGCCGCGATTTCGGGGGCAAAGCCCTCGACTACTGCGAGCGCTATACCGGCATCCCTTATCCGCTGGAAAAAATGGACCTGATTGCCATCCCCGATTTCGCCTTCGGCGCCATGGAAAATTGGGGCGCCATCACCTTCAGGGAGAACTTGCTGCTCTACGATCCTGAAAAGACGTCGAGCGCCGGCAAAGAACGCATCTGTGAAGTGACCGCCCATGAAGTCGTTCACCAGTGGTTCGGCAATCTGGTAACGCCTTCGGACTGGCGATACCTGTGGCTCAATGAAAGTTTCGCCACCTATTTTGGCTTCGGCATCGTGGACCATTACTACCCCGAGTGGAAAACCTGGCATCAGTTTCTCAACGGACAGACCGGGACCGCCATGAAACGCGACGCCCTCCCCGGCACCGTAGCAATCGAAATCCCCGGCGGTGAGCACGTGGTGATTAATTCTTCCACAGCCCCCATTATCTACAACAAGGGGGCCAGCATTTTGCGTCATATCCGGGGGTACATCGGCGACGCGCATTTCCAGAAGGGCTTGAGCACCTATTTAAACCGGCACGCCTACGCAAACGCCGCCAGCGACGATTTCTGGCAGGCCTTCGAATCGGTGTCGGACCACCCCGTGGCCGCGATCATGAAAAGCTGGATCGCGCAGCCCGGGTTTCCCCTACTGGAAGTCAGCAGGGAAAACGACGGTCTGCGCATCTGCCAGCGCCGGTTCAGTTATCTTCCGGAGGCGGGCAGCCCCCGATGGCAGATCCCGGTCACCCTGGCTTTCTGGCACACAGACGGTCACTCGTGGCAGCAAACGCTCCTGCTGACAGACGCGGAGACATTGCTGCCCCTGCCGGAGGCTGTTGCCGCCTATAAGCTCAACGCCGGTCAGACCGGATTTTACCGAACCCATTACAAGGATGATCTCAACGCCGCGGCCCTTGAGCGCATGGCGGCCTCCGGCCAACTGACACCCGAAGACCAGTGGGGCCTCCAGGGTGATCTCTACGAGCTGGTGAAAAGCGGCGCCCGACCCCTGGAGCGTTATCTGGCCTTCGTGGCGGCGTGCAGCGCAGAGACGCGCTTTCTTCCGGTGCTGGGGATGACTGAAAATCTCTTTGAAGCATTTCGCGTGGTGGCCCCGCCGGCCCGTGACCGCGTCCGGGACACGGCACGGGGGCTGGTCCAGGCCGCGCTTGACGCCATTGGGCTGACGCCGGCACCCCATGAGCCGCAGCCGTTGACCACCCTGCGCGACCAGTTGCTCTGGCAGGCCGTCTGCTACGGCATCGAAAACATCCGGGAGCGCATCGCGCGCCGGTTTGAAAGCCTTAAGCAAGGCCGCCCCATCCACCCTGATCTTATGAAAAGCACCCTGCAGACCGGCGCCGCCGGGGGCGATCGCGCCACACTGGCCTGGTTCGTCAAGCGGTTTTCTGACACCGGCAACGAACACCAGCGGATGGATCTGCTCACGGCCATGGGCGCATTTGCCGATACCGATCTTTTGGATAGCGCCCTTGCATTTGGACTGGCGGATGTACCCGAGCGCAATCGGTTCCTGCTGGTCGCGGCGGTGGCCGCCAACCCGCAGGGGGACGCCACGCTCTGGCGCTGGTATCTGAACAATCTGGGAAAACTGGAAAAAGGGCACCCGCTGCTGTATGAGCGGATGGTGATCGCCGTCATCTTGGGCGCAGGGCTGACGCAGCCGGATGCGGTCCGGGCGTTTTTCCTGGATTACCGCAGTCGGCCGGCGGCACCGGTGGACGCCATCGATCTGGCTTTGGGAAAACTCGCGGTAAACCTGAAGTTGCTGGAAAAATCGGGCGAGAAAATGCCCTGAGTCATTCCCGGACCGGTGTCTTCCAATCGGTGCTGAAGCCCATTGCGGCAAGACGGTGGATTCCCTCGACCATATGGCGCCCCACCGTGGCCACGCCATGGGAATCATCCCCGGGAACGGCGGCGATCCCCAGCTCGAAAGCCTGGCGCAAAATGACCGGCGCCACATAGGGTTCGCTGGCCCCCTTGGACAAGGCGGCCAGGTTGAAATCAAGGATGAGCCCTTGCTCGGCGATGAACGTCAGGTTGCGCGTGATCCGCCGGGCGATCTCCGCTCGATTCAAGCGCTCGGGGTAATCGGGGTCGAATAGCCGCACGAGATCCAGATGCCCCACCACCGCGGGACAAAGCCGCTGGAGCATCTCAAATTGCCGATCAAAATAGCGGCAGTAAAGCCCATCGATACCGCCGCAGGCCGCAGCGGCAGCATCATAGCCTTCACGGCTGAAATCGATGGCAAGCGCCCCCACATGATGGACCGAGCCAACCACATAGTCAGGGCGGTAGCGGTCGATCAGGTGGCGCGCCCAGGCGATGCCTCCGGGATAGGATTCGGTCTCGAAGCCCACAAATACCCGCAGGCGATGGGCAACAGCCGCCTGGACGGCTCTTGCTGCAGCCATGTATCGGGCAAAGCGCGCCTGCAAAAATGCCGCCGTAAGGCCCGCCGACACTTCATCGGGGTATCTCCAGCGGTCGTCCGGCGGTGGGGCGTGCTCGGTGAGTCCCACCCAGAGAAACCCCTTTTCAATATAGGCTTCCACGACCGACGACAGGGTATCGCTGGCGTGCTGACAGAATTCGCCACTGTGCCCGCCGTGGACAGATACCCAGCCCGGCGGATTCGGGTCAGGGGTTTCTTTTGGCATCGGGGGATCCGGCATCGGCCGCGGTGATGTGAGAGGCCGACTGCTGCGCAACGCTGAGCGTGCCGTCAGTGGCCGTGGTCAGCCTTCGCACCTGCTCTGAAAGACTGTCCAGACGCTGGGCGATGTCGTCCAGTTTTATGGCAACAGCGACGATACAGTAGAGCAGCAGGCAAAAGGCCGTGGCAACCGCGCCCCAGCCCCAGAACACGCGGCCAACGGCCAGTATCACCAAAAACGTGGCGGCAGTGGTGGTATATGGGCCTTTTTGCAGTGCGATTTTCATTGAAAATTTCCTGGTACAATTGCAGGTGACCGACCATAGCGGCTTTGCCTTGATTAATCAAGCCGTTGCACCACCACTGCTGCTGCAGTGGAAACGGTCGTGTCCACATCGGGACACACGCCTTACCGAGTGACAAGATAGGGTTTCATCCCCGCAAAACTTCTGTTATGGGACTGTGTTCGATGACCGTGTCTGTCCACCAATAGCGCCATTGTGTCATATAAACGTTCCATTTGCGCGAGGCCTCCTGTTGGTGATCGAAATCGTTATCGGTATCGACCGCACAAAGCATCGATTAGGATCCCGATTTCGATCCCGACCCCGAGAGGATCCCGGGATGAAACGGAATATTATTCTGACAAATACTATAAAATAGGAAATCTCATGACCAACCAACCATCGCCGCGCCCGGAAGGGTTTGTCCGAAAGGAAACACTGTGGACGGCCATCATGCTGTCAGTGGCCGCCGGATTTTTCATCGGCGTGGTGTTCACCATATTCAAAAGCAGCCCCCCGACGGGAGTGCCCCCAACCAGCACCATGCAACAACCCAAAGCCGCTCCCGGAGAACTGACCGACGAGCAGGCCGCGCATCTGTTTGAACTGGAACGGCAGGCCGCGGCGCAACCGAATGATCCGGAAACCTGGGCCCAGATCGGGCATGTCTATTTCGACAGCGGCAACCCCGACAAGGCCATCGACGCCTATGAAAAATCGGTGGCCTTAAAACCCGACAATGCTGATGTGCTCACCGATCTGGGTGTCATGTACCGGCGCAACGGCAAACCTGAAAAGGCCGTCGAGAACTTCGACAAAGCCATGGCGGTGGATCCCGCGCACCAGGTATCGCGTTTTAACAAGGGGATTGTGCTGATTCACGATCTCAAGGATATTCCGGGCGGTATCGCTGCCTGGGAAGCACTGCTGAAAATCAACCCGGTGGCCATGGCCCCCAACGGACAGTCGGTGGACGAACTGGTCACACAGTTTCGCGCCATGAGCGGCGCCGGTGCCGCACCAAAAACAAAGCCGGCATCATGAGTGCCCTCGGCGGCACCACCCTGAACAGCCGGCGCGTTCATGCCGGCCGCGTCTTTGACCTGCATGTGGCCTCCGTCGAGCTGGCCACTGGCGTTACCTTCGAAATGGAGGTAATCCGGCATCCAGGCGCAGCGGCCATCGTGGCACTGAGCGAAATCGGCCAAGTGCTGTTGCTGCGCCAATACCGCCACAGCGTGGAAACCGTTCTGTGGGAAATTCCGGCGGGAACCCGTGACGCCGGCGAGGCCCCGCTGTCCTGCGCCCGGCGGGAGCTGGAAGAAGAGACCGGATTTGCCGCCAGCCGGTGGGAGCCGATGGGCGAACTGCTGCCCGTGCCAGGCTATGCCGATGAACGCATCCACCTGTTTCTGGCCTCCGGACTCACCGCGTCCCGACAGTGCCTGGACCGCGATGAGCAGATTACCGTCCACGCACTGGACTTCGAGGAAGCCCTTCACTTGATCGATACCGGCGAAATTTATGACGGGAAAACCGTCGCGGCCCTGCTCAAGGCCGACCGCCTGCGCCGGCGCTCTTAAGGCCAGGCAGCCCTCACCATTGAGATCTGGGGCAAAAAGCAAGCAAGGAAACATTACCACGAAGTTCACGAAGGACACGAAGGTTCTATTAACCCAATTCGAACTGCCGGAACCAGAACCCGTTTTCGCCTGCCGGCGTCTGCCCCCTGATTTTCTTGGCGCTCTTAGCGCCTTGGCGAGAGCAATTGGTTTTTTTGATCTTCTGTTTTTCACTCACTTCGTGTTCTTCGCGAACTTCGTGGTTTAATCATTTTTTCCCGGCGCTCTCACGCCGGCAGATGCCGGCGACCGCAACGGCCGCGTCGGCAATCGCCGTATAGATCAGGTTGGAATGCTTTTTTTCACGGATGGTGCCGTCGGCCTGGATTTCCATGTAGGAGGGGCTGATAGAGCCGCCGATAGCATAGATGCCGGTACGGCTGGCCTCCAGGGTCTCCGAGAGCAGCAGCAGCTGCTCCCCCTCCCTGGCGATCTTGCAGATATTGCCGGTACAGGTGATCTGCTGGAGATGCAGATCGTTAAAAATGGCCGATGGGCCGTGGGTACCGATGCAGGCGATGACGTTCTTCATGGGAAAACTCATCCCCTGATAGATGAAAACATCGTTCTGCGCATGGTTGCCGGGGCTCTGGTGAATGTAAAGCCGATCGATGCCTTCGGCATCCACCTCCCCGATTTTGGGAACGGCGCCCTGAAGGATGCGGATATTGCCCCCCAGCAGAATTTCCACCCCCAGATCCCGTGCGGTGTCTTCGTTGATTTCGAACTGACGCTTGATGTGCCCCCAGTACACCGGTGAGTCGTCACCGTCTTCCCGCTTGGCCCGGGAAAGTGCGGCCACTACATCGGCAGCGGCGTTACCGCCACCGATCACCAGCGTCGTGCGGCCGATATAATCCTCGGGGTTCTCCAGATTGCGGGCCACCGTCTTGGCCTCGCCGTAAATACCCAGATCGTTGGGAATATTACTGCCGAAGGCAAAAATGACGTTTCGGCCATGGAAGACGCCGGCCCGGGTGCTCACTTGAAAATCCCCGTCACTGCCCTGAAGTCCGTCGTAGAGGGTGCCAAATCGTATGTTCAGTGCCTCGCCCCGAATAAACCCTTCCACCTGCTCAATGTAGTCCTCGACGGATATCTTTTCAGAAGGGGGCGTGAGACCATCCACTTCAAAGGGGCCGAGGTGGCCCTTGGGAATGGTGGGATAGACCTTCTTGCCCTTGGGATAGGAGTCGATGATGCCCTGGAACACCCGTCGGCCCTTCTCAAGAACCACGTAAGAGCGCCCCGCGTCACGCGCCAACACTGCCGCCGCCACCCCGCCGGGGCCACCGCCGATGATCACCACGTCAAAGGATTCCATTATGTCGCCTCGCTAAGAGCCGCTTGATCCGCCCGGATACACAGCACGGCACGGTTGAAAAACCGGTGCGTCTATGAAATGGGGATAGTATGGTTTTTATCTATATGCAACCAACCGTCGCAGACAACGCGTTATGACGGCAGACATAAAGAGTGGGCTGACGCCCATCGGTTACATGCATTCATGCTTTCCGGAAAAATTCGGCACGCCGCGCCAGCCCGGACTCGTGACGGCGGCCAGCGGCACCATTGCACTGGTGCCGCCCTATAACGTACCGGAAATGGTTCGCGGTCTGGAGGCGTACTCCCACATCTGGGTCATCTTCCAGTTCCATGGCTGTGCGGACCGGCCGTGGCGGCCCACGGTTCGACCGCCGCGCCTTGGGGGAAACCGGCGGATGGGCGTCCTGGCCACGCGGTCCACCTTTCGCCCCAACGCCATCGGAATGTCGGCAGTGCGGCTGGCCGGCATCCGCTGCAACGCGGAAGGCGTCTTCATCGCCGTCACCGGTATCGATATCATCGACGGCACTCCCGTCCTCGACATCAAACCCTACCTGCCCTACAGTGATTGCATCGCCGAAGCGGCGGCACCCCAGGCGCCGGCACCGCCCGGGGAGATCCCCGTCACTTTTTCGCCGCCGGCTGCAGCCGCGCTGGCGGCCCTGGAAACGACGGGCTACCCCGGCCTGGGTAGCCTGCTGTCGACCGTGCTTGCCCTGGATCCCCGCCCCGCCTACCATGCCGGCCGGCACCGTAAAAAAACATACGCCATGCGGATCTATGATCTGAATGTACGCTGGGAGCCGGCCGGAGAAGGCATCCGGGTCACCAGCATCACCGGACCAGCGCCTGATCAGCGTTCCAGACTGAAGGCATGAAAGTTGGCAGTCCTGAAAAAATCGAAATCTATCGCCCAGACGGAAAAACCGCAAAGGTAGCGCACTGATATTAATAGTTTTTTTCTGCGTATGGGGTCCCTTCGTGTCAGTGCATAGCGCGCACAGCGAAGCCTGATGCGTGGAAATTGTTTTGTAACAAGTTTGTAAAAGTTGAATTTTCATCGCGATGTGGTATGAAAGCGGCGGGCGTTGATCACCGAACCGCCCCAATCGGAGCATCATGAACCAAAACATCGATTTCAAGCACCATGCCGACATCGCCTGGCAGCTGACCCTGCGCCACCTGTTCCCGCTGGTCCTGCTCACCCTGGTGACAGCCACCGTCGGGGTCCTGTCTCTGGGACTTTTCGCGCCGGCCGCCATGGCCGGATACGTATCCGCCGTATTACAGATGGTCAGGACCGGACGGGAACCGGATTTGCGTGATGTGTTTTCCCAGATCCGTCTGGCCATCCCTCTGCTGGGGTTTTCTCTGGCAGCGCTGCTGCTGATCGTACTGGGATACGCTGTCCTGGTGGTTCCCGGAATTGCCGTCAGCCTTGGCATTACCTATGCCAGTCTCTATGTCATTCCGTTGATGATCGACCGGAATTTGGGCATCGTTGACGCGGTCAAGGCGAGCGCCCGGATAGCCATGGCGCCCCCCGTCATGGACAACATCCTGGTTGCGCTGGTGGTCGTCGGCCTGTGGGGCATCGGCGGATCAGTGGTTATCGGGTGGCTGTTCACCCAACCGCTGGCCACCATTTTTCTGGTTTCGATCTACGACTCTAAAACGGGCAGCCTGGACGCCCCCTGAACGGCGGCATCATGAAAAAACTCTTGTGGCTGCTCTACCAGCCCTATAAATTTTTTGTTTTCATGCCCGTTCTGGTGGCCTCCACCACCCTCATCAGTGCTGTCATCATGCTGCTGATCCCGGTGGTGGGCGCCCGCGTAGCCGGCTCCCTGGCCGTTGTGTGGGCGCGCCTCAACAGCTACCTGACGCCCATGCTCCTTACGGTGGAAGGACGGGGAAACATCGATAAGAACCAGTCCTATGTCATCGTGGCCAACCATCAAAGCCACTTCGATATTCTCGTCCTGTACGGATGGATGGGCATCGATTTCAAATGGGTGATGAAGATGGAACTCAGAAAGGTCCCGGTGATCGGCATCGCCTGCGACCGACTGGGCCATATTTACATCGACCGCTCCAATACCGAAGCCGCCATCGGCACTATCCGGGAGGCCCGTAGAAAGATCACCGGCGGCACATCGGTGGTATTTTTCCCTGAAGGCACCCGCAGCCGGACCGGCGAGCTGCTGCGATTCAAAAAAGGGGCTTTCAAGATGGCCATCGATCTGGGGATTCCGATCCTGCCGGTGACCATCACAGGCACCCGCGATATTCTTCCCCCGCACACGGTGAACCTCTTTCCAGGCCGTGCACACATGCGCATCCACCCGCCCATCGACACGACCCACTACAGCGCCGACAACCTGGGGCCGTTGATGGAGACCGCTCGACAGCTGCTGGACCCTGCTCAGCAGCTGCCAGGATAAGGCCCCGTGGACGCACCCTCCGCCACCCTCGCCTTCGCCCTCGCTGACAAAATCAAATCCGGTCTGATCTGGACATCGGCGCTGGTTGAACAGCGCCTGGGGCTGCCGCCTGGGGAAAAGGCCGGCGCTGAAAAAACACTGATCCAGTTGATGGAATTGATCGGCGGCGACCTGCATGTGAGCAAGCGCCGGGTGCCCGACCCGGCTTGGGATACGGCCGAAAAGGAACTGGACCTGGCCATTGTCATGGCGCGCTCCGGTGTGGTCATGGAAGCCACCTACCACCTCACGCGCGCTCTGAGCCATGTCACCAACGTAGCCCGGGCCGCGCTGGAAGTGCTTAAAAAAGAGGGACTGATGTAAGCGCCGCTATTGTCCGCCAGGGAATGGTTTATCGGACGTCTAAAAAAGACGATGACGCCACACTGTTCAATGATCACTTTTGATAGTCATGTAAAAAGTGATTTTGAACCACAGAGATCGCAGAGAACCGCAGAGAATAATGTGAAAGATTTATGGGTTATCTCTGCGCTCTCTGCGTCCTCTGTGGTTATTTCAGATTTCTGGTTTTGCAGTTGCCTCCTCGATCCCCGTGGCCATCGTTACCGGCGCGTCCCGCGCCATTGGCGCTGCGGTGGCGATCAATCTGCTGGAGCCCTACACACTGGCCCGCTATGCACTAGACGCGCTTCGCCACCGCTCAACCTTCCGACTAAAGGTTCCGCCCCTACCAGCCGATATAGGCTGTGAACGGTGAAAGAAATGCGGCCATCCGGAATCGTCTCAGGTGACAGCGGATACGGCCGACACCAGCCGCATACCGCAGGCTCGGAACGATTTCTTTCCCCCACGGTCGAAAATCCCGCAGGGGCGCCGTCCGATGCAATGCACTGAAGGGGAGTGACACATGGATACGGTAGTGGTTTCGGTTTTACAGCTGGGCTTTGTGGCCCTGGTATTCTCGGCGGCCTACCGCCTGGGATTCGAGGCCTCGCGCAAACGCACTGAGGCCATCGTTGAACAATTCTCCTACCCGGTGGCCGAGCTGCTGGCCAAACTGGAACAAGAAATCGAAAGGAATGCCGCGGACGAGCCGCCGGATCAAAAGCGATCGTCCGGGGAATAGTCCGCACGGGCCATCCTGCGCCGAGCGTCGACCCCAAACAGCCATCCGACACCGCGTGGTCTCAAGTCGTTTCTTGCATGACCCGGCGAATCCCCGCCACTTGCCGGCATAAGAGTGCGAACTGCTCGGGATAAAGAGACTGAGCCCCGTCGCTCATGGCCATCTCGGGTTGATGGTGCACTTCCACCATCAGCCCGTGAGCATCGCCGGCGGCGGCGGCACGGCTGAGGGGAATCACCTGGTCCCGCCGCCCGGCAGCATGACTGGGATCCACGATAATGGGCAGGTGGCTCTCGCTTCTCACATACGGCACCGCCGAAAGATCCAGCGTATTGCGGCTGTGATGTACAAAGGTGCGCACGCCGCGCTCGCAGAGCACGACATTGGTGTTGCCGCCTTCCAGAATATATTCGGCGGCCATGAGCCATTCCTCGATGGTGGCAGCCATTCCCCGCTTGAGCATGATGGGCTTTGCCGACCGGCCGGCCCGCCGCAGGAGCGAAAAATTCTGCATGTTCCGGGTGCCGATCTGGATCATGTCCGCATAGGATTCCACCAGGGAAAACCCCGACTCGTCCATGACCTCGGTCACCACCGGCATGCCGGTCTTCTCCCGCACGGTGGCGAGGATGCGCAGCCCCTCTTCCCCCAGCCCCTGAAATGAATACGGGGAAGTCCTGGGCTTAAAAGCCCCGCCGCGAAACATATGTGCGCCGGCCCCCTTCACCGCCTCTGCAATGGCCAGGGCCTGGGCTTCGCTCTCGATGGCGCAGGGGCCCGCAATGAGGACAAAATGGCCGCCGCCGATGGATACATCACCCACGGTGACAACGGTGTCGGTGTGCTGCGTCTCCCGACTGACCAGCTTGTAGGGCCGCGTGACCGGAATGACATCCTTGACGCCGGCAAGTCCTAAAAACATGGCGGTGTCCAGGGGGCCCTTGTTATGAAGCACGCCCACGGACACGCGGTCTCCGCCGGGGATGGGGCGGGCAATGCACCCTCTTTTCTCAATGGTGGCCACCACCTGTGCGATTTCGGCTTCTGTTGCGGTCTGCTGCATGACAATGAGCATTGCTTTCTCCTTGTTGAATGGAACGGTTTTATGACAATAGGGCGGAACCGCCATCTAAAAAAAAGGGGCTGTGATTTTGCCTCACAGCCCCCTGCAATTAAGAAGACCGTAAGCCGGGGGGCTCACGGTCCGTATCATCAGTTATGTCAATCGAAACACCCTGACGGCCGTGTGCCCGGTCAGCACCACCAGCGCCACCAGCAGCAGCGATTTCGATTGGGTGCGGTCATGTTCTGTCCTTTCTGGGGTCCACTACCGTTAGCTTCCCTCTATGAAAACAGGCAGCCTTTGTCAAGCGCCATCTCCGGGCGGGATGCAAAAGAAGCGCTTGAGCGGCGACTTGTCCGGCGTAGGCTTCAGACAAAACGGCAAGAACGCCGCCGGGGACCATGCTTTTCGCCTGGAACCCAGCGCGCAGCGCAGGGTTTCTAAGGCAAAGATGCCGCTTCTGGATGGGCACTAGTCTGCCATGAGCGCCGGCGCCCGGGTGGCCGCATCCAGCCGGGCGATGAGCATGGTCAGCTCTTTGATATGGCCGGCTTCTTCGGCGATGATGGTATCGAGGTGCGAAAGGGCGGCCTTGTCATCCATGAACGCCCCTATCAGCTCGTAGAACGTCTTGGTGTCTTCTTCGAAATTGAGACTGGTGGTCAACACCTGACGGGCATCTATGAGCCGTGTAAAATCGATGCCTTCCAGCGAAAACGAGCGCCCGTCCATGATCTCTCCGAGAAGGGTTTTGCCCAACTCGGCCAAGGGCGAATCCTCGGCCACGACGGTGGGCGCCACTGCCAGCGAGCGAAACCACTGCGCATGCTCGGCCTCCTGATCGGCAAGCCATACAAGTGCATTGCGAAGGTCAGGATCCGACACGGCCGAGGCCGCTCGTCGATAGACACGCTCCCCGTTGACCTCGATGCGCACCGCCAAATCCACCACTTCACTCATCGTAAACATGCTCGCTCCTTACCGGGTTCCAATATGCTGTCGATAGAACCTATCCTGGTTATCTGCGGAACTCAAGTTCAACCTCAAGGGCCAACGGATCGCTCACCCGTTTTGCTGCTGGATGAATGGGATTGATAGGGCATCCCATCCAAATCGGGATCGCTATCGAAATCGAAACGACGCAAGCGTGAAACACAAAGAACATGCAGATTTGCAGAAATCGATTTCGATCCCGATAGCGATTTCGAATCCCGAAGTAAGAACTGCCGGCACCGACAGATCAGGGGACGGCTCCGGCCCGCTTTCTGTGATGGATGATCACCACCAGCAGGACAAACAACACCATAAAATATGGCATGAACCAGGGCATGGCCGACACGAAACGCGCATCGGCGAGCGCATTGCTGCTGCCGCCGGCGCCCCCAGGCCGGGCAAGCACCGCCAGAAGCAAAGCATAGAGCACCCCGATACTGCCGTAGGCCAGGTTGAAGCAAAGCCCCTTAAAACTGAGCACGGTAGCCCTTTGGGAAGAATCGGTGATCTGGTTGAGGTAGCTGCTCATCATAAAATTGGTCGTGTACATGACCGATACCAGGAGCACGGCGGGGATCAAACCGGCGTAAGGAATGAAAAGGGCCATTGCGCCCAGACCGACGGCGGTCGCGGCGCCCAGCAGCCACAGGTTGCCCTCCGGCGTCCGGCGTTCCACCAGGTGCCGGGCCAGGCGTGGGATGAAAAGTCCGGCCACGGCCATCAGGCTGCCGATGAGGCCAAAGGTCGCTTCCGGCAGATGGATCAGGCGGTAATACTGGCTGTTCATGGTGAGCACCATCCGGATCACATGGTCGAACAGCATCCCTGCAGCAATCAGCACCAACGCAAAAGGGGTTTTCAGAATCCATCGCCCCGCTGAAAGGGTCCTGCGAAAGGCGACTGTCATGGATTGAGAGCAGTGCGCCGCACCGCCGGCATCCGGTGGGCACGCTGCCGACGGTGCATCTTTCATCTTTAGCGAAACGCCCGTGGCCGCCACGGCCATCGCCAGGGTGAGATACAGCGGCAGGCGCAGGGTATCGGCCTGGAGCACGCTGCCCGAACACCCGAAGAATGCAAGTACGGACTGAACCAGCGCAGGGTCATAGACCGCAGCACCGATGGTCATGGCGGCGATAAAGGCCATGGACTGCACCCGCATCAGGGTTTCGAGTACCCGGCCCCAGTCGCCCTCCTGGCCGGCATGCTTCAGTGCATCATAAGCAAGCGCTTCATCGGCACCGCTGGCCGCCGCCTCTGCCATGCCGCTGAGCACCCGGTTGATCAAAAAGACGGTGAACAGCAGCGGCCCGCCGCCCAGCGGCACGATGCACAGCAACCCGATTTCAACCACCATGGCCACCCCGGCGAAGACGAGCAGCCGCTGTCGGCCGATCATATCGGCCAAGGCCCCGGATGGCACCTCACAAATCACGATTGTGGCGGCCCAAGCCGCGTTGAGAAGCGCAAACTGCGATAGCGTGAGCCCGAAATCGAGAAAAAGGATGGTAAAGACCGGGTAGTAAAACCGCGCGTTGAAAAAGACCCGGAAGGCGATGAAATAGCGCACGGCTGGGATCAGAAACGGCGAGGGCATCAGCTGGCCCCCGCAGTGCCGGCGATGGATGCCATGCCGCTGGTCCTTGGAGGAATCGGTTTCCCACCACATCGCCCTGTGAATTGCGTGTCCATAATACCCAAAATCATGGGCGCCTGCGCGGTGTTTGTCAAATCAATGCCCCCCCGGCGGCGATGGCGGTTGACACCCGCGGCCGGTGTGCCCATCATCGAGTTGAAGACGAAACCGCGAAAAAACCAGAATGGAATGGGGAAAATGTCCGAAAAAAAACTGTCCGCTCCCCGGGAGCTGCACTTTACCCCGACCAACGGACCGGTGGATAAAGCCATCGGAGATTTGATCGCCCAGGCTGGAGGCATTCGCCGCCCCCGGATCGTGCGGGAGATGATACTGGCCGCCCTCAAAGCCGGCCAGGAAGATAATGACGACCGCGTCGATCTGAAGATGATGAATCACACCCTGAAGGAAATGCGCTTCACCGCAAAGGTGTTCGCCCCCTACCGCCAGGTTCGCAAGGTGTCCGTCTTCGGCTCCGCCCGCGTTAAACCCGATGCGCCCAGGTACCGGCTGGCCCGTGAGCTGGGAGCCCTGCTGGCGCAGGCAGGGTTCATGGTCATCACCGGCGGCGGCCCGGGGATCATGCACGCCGTCAACGAAGGGGCCGGCCCGGATGCCTCCTTCGGCATCAACATCCAGCTGCCGTTCGAGCAGCACCCGAACCCCATTGTGGCGGGAAACCCCCGAAGCGTGAACTACAAGTATTTTTTCAACCGCAAGGTGGCCTTTCTCAAAGAAGCGGATGCGGTCGTTCTTTTGCCCGGCGGCTTTGGCACCCTCGACGAGGGCATGGAGACCCTCACGCTAATTCAAACCGGCAAACGCGATCCTCTGCCCGTAGTCATGCTGGATCTGCCCGGCGGCAGTTATTGGCGCCGCTGGAAGGAATTTATCACCACGCAACTGGCCGCCGCTGGATATACAGATGCGCACGATCTGGCGTTCGTGAAATTCGAAAGCGACCCGAAGCAGGTGGTGGCCCACATCCGCGCCTTTTATGCCCGCTACCACAGCCTGCGCTACGTGGACGACACGCTGGTGGTGAGGCTGTCTTCAGCGCTCGAACCCCGGCAGATCGCTGCGCTCAAGGCCGAATTCGCCGACATGCTGCTGCCCGGAGGGGACCTGGCGGCCGGCACCGCGTTTCATGAGGAACGTGACACCCCGGCCCTGCTGGACCTGCCGCGCCTGGTCATCGACTTCGACCGGCGCCAGTTCTCACGGCTGCGGCAGTGCATCGACCGTATCAATGCGATGTGAGCCACGGTCTCGGCCACCTGCGGCGCATGGACGCTGTCAAGCCGGATGCGGGCGCACGCGTGTCAGATCGGTTTGAAAAGGTCTTTGCTCTGCCAGGGGTCCTCAGAGATACCCTCCGCGCTGGAGATATGCGGATAGGGTTTGTTTTCGTAGTCCACCACAGCGATATGCTCGCACATACCCCCGAGCTTCTTGACCACCCGAAGATGCGCCGGGTGCTTCTGGTAATAGTCCAGGGTCTCAAGGCTGGCAAAGACCGACACCAGTGAAAAATCATAGGATCGCGGCGATCGGACGATGTCGCGCCCGAAATCGTAGGTCTGGATTTCAGTGATTTTCTCGGGCAGTTGATCCAGCATTTCTTCCAGTTCAGCAATCTCTCCGTCCGTGACGGAGGCCTTAAATTTCATCATGACAACGTGGGTGATCATCGGGACTCCTTAAATTGGCAGGTGATCGAACGCTGTCCCTGCATACCACAGCGCCCTGGTTTTCCAAAGCCCTGAAAGCGCCGGCGAGCCGTGCCCGGTGCCTGAAGTCATGGCCCCCCAGTCACCGTCCGCCCGCCGCCCGCGTTGACTTTCCCATGAAAACCCTTAGTCTGGAAGGAGTTTTGCGGGCAAGTGTCGGTGCCCCGCGCTCACTATGGACCATCACACGAGGTGCTGCATGAAAGACACATGGCAGGACGTATTGAGCTGCGCTGTTGCATGTGCGCGGTGCAAGACAACGATGACCGCTGAAGCGCCCCGGATCCTCTCCGTTTATGACCACCTGGCCATCTGCACGGCGTGCAAAGCGGTGGAGGAAAGCCGCCCGGATTATGCCGATGTCTCGAAGGAAATGATCGGCCAGTGCATGATCGACACAGAGGCCATGTACGGTGATCCCGGGGGATATTGCTACCACCACTTTTATCCCTACCGATGTAAGGACTAGCCCCGCCGGTGACTATGAAATGATATCGTCCCAGTCGATGCCCGCAAGCTCTTCCTGCCGGGCTCGCGCCGCGGTGATCATGTCTTGGATGCTGGTGCTGATTCGGCGGGCAACCGGGCGATCCGGAAAATTTTTGAAGTGAAAGGCGGCGTCGGTTAGGTTGATGATCTCGATAGCCGCCGCTTCGCCTTTGAGCCCGTGAAAGGATGCGTCGAACGGCTCTCCGTCTTCAATATAAAGCAAGCCTTTTTTGTCTCCCGCCCCCCGCACTTCGAGCAGGCAGGTTTTCTTCTCAAGGGAGATCATGAACAGAAAGCTCGCAACGGAAATGCCCTTCACGACGCCCCGGGGAACATCGCGATTGAGCACCGCCATGGCCGCCTTCGCAACATCTGCCGGATCAAGGGGCTTTCTAAAAAAGCGGAGCAGGTCCCTGGGAAGCTCCTTTTGCAGGTCTTCCGAATCGTAGGCCGTCATCACGAAGCAGCGGACCACGGGGTAATGGCTGTTGACATGGGCCAGAAGCTCCAGACCGTCCACTTCCGGCATTTGAATATCGGTAATCAGCAGCGCGATGGCCTGTTTTTCCAGGGCATCGATCGCCTCTTGCCCGTTGGCCGCGCCAATGACCGCGACTTGTTTTGGATAGGCCTCGAAGGCTTTCTCCAGGCGCCGAAGTAAAATGGCATCGTCCTCTGCGATGAGTACTCGGTGCATGGCGACCTCGCGGATAGGGGTGGGTATTTCGGCTGACCTGGTTATTCGGAATATTCAAGTAACATTGCCGGTGTTTCTTTGACTCGTGAGAATATTGATCACCACGAAGGGCGCGAAGGTCTCATACCCATATGTCTTTAAGGTTTTCTTCGTGAACTTCGAGGTGCATGCTCGGCGCTGCGAGTCCGGTCGACTTGACAGTTATGTATACTGACAGGTCGCCGGAGGTCAAGTGCCGTGCGGGTGCATTTCAGGTGAGCCGGCCGCTGTTGCGAAAAGCCTGCAAACTGATCCGCTCGATCTGAACGGCACCGTTGAGTCTCAGGGCGTTCAACTCACCCCATTCGATGAGTTGATGAACGGTATTGCGGCTGACGCCGAGGTAGCGCGCCGCTTCGGGCACACTGGCGTAAATGTTTTTCGATGGGACTGACGCAGTTGTTGCCATAGCGATTCTCCTTCGTTTATTGACGCGGGCATGGCCCGGCGCCGAACGGATAGAGATTAGTGCTCGCCGAGGGGATGTCAAGGCAGGCGCCCGCC